>NZ_BAAACA010000009.1:219725-449731 GCF_039521265.1 Streptomyces crystallinus
GCGCCCCGCACCCCGCCCGCTCATCCCAGCTCTAGCGGCCGAACCGCACGCTGGCGAAGCGCAGCCTGGCCGGCGCCTTCTGGCCGGGGGCGATCCGCGTCGCCTTGCCCTTGCACTGCTTGCCCGGGAACACGAAGGCCGCCGTGCCCGTCCCGTTGTGCGGGGCGGCAGCCGGCTGGGACATCGTGAAGCACTTGCCGTCCGGCAGGTCCTGGACGAAGAACGGCCGGCCCCCGCTCTGGAAGGTGAACGGGCCCTTCGCGGCGACCGCCGTCCCCGCGGACACGGTCAGGGCCATGCCCAGCCCGATGAGAGAGACGGCGAACGGACGGATAACACGCATCATTGATCCCCTGCTGGACAACGGACGACGGACGGCGAAGCGGAAGTGCTTCACCACCCTCACAACGACGCTCGGCCCGGTGCGACACGAGCTGACGGCTTGGTCGGATCGTCGGACGGGTGGGGCCGGACGCGATTCGGGTACGGCCGGGCCGCCCTGTGACGCCAAGTCCGGGATCCGGCGCCCGGTTGACTTGGAGCGCACTCCAGCACCTAGCGTCCTGAACAGATCACTTCGAGTTCAGGAGGCACCACCATGACCACCGTTCCCGCACTCCCCACCCGCCACCTGGGCAACCTGGCGGTCTCCGCGCAGGGCCTGGGCTGCATGGGCATGAGCCACGGCTACGGCGACACGGACGACGCCCAGTCGACGGCGACCCTGCGCCACGCCCTGGACCTCGGGGTCACCCTGCTTGACACCTCCGACTACTACGGCCACGGGCACAACGAGGAGCTCATCGGGCGGGCGATCGCCGGGCGCCCGCGTGACGAGGTGGTGCTGGCCACGAAGTTCGGCTTCGCCAACAAGCTGGGCGAGCCCACCCTCATCCGCGGCGACGCCGCCTATGTACGCGAGGCCTGCGAGGCGTCGCTGCGCCGGCTCGGCGTCGACCACATCGACCTCTACTACCAGCACCGCGTCGACCCGAACGTGCCCATCGAAGAGACCGTCGGCGCCATGGCCGAGCTGGTACGGGAAGGAAAGGTGCGCCACCTCGGGCTCTCCGAGGCCGGTGCGCGGACCATCCGGCGGGCGCACGCGGTCCACCCGATCGCGGCGCTGCAGAGCGAGTGGTCGCTGTGGACCCGCGACCTGGAGGCGGATATCGCCCCGGTGTGCCGGGAACTCGGCATCGGCCTCGTGCCGTTCTCACCGCTCGGCCGCGGCTTCCTGACCGGCCAGTACAGCTCGGTCGACAAGCTTGCCGCCAGCGACATACGGCGCACCCAGCCGCGCTTCGCCGACGGCAACCTGGAGAGCAACCTGGCGATCGTGGCGAAGCTCGACGAGCTGGCCGAGGCCAAGGGCGTCACCGCCGGGCAGCTGGCGCTGGCCTGGGTGCAGCACCGGGGCGACGACGTGGTGCCGATCCCCGGCACCCGGCGCCAGAAGTACCTGGAGGAGAACCTCGCGGCGCTCACCGTCGAGCTCTCCCCCGAGGACCTCGCCGCCATCGAGTCCGCCGCACCGGCCGACCGGATCGCCGGCACCCGCTACGACGCCACCAACCTCACCTTCGTCGGCAACTGAGCGCGTACGGCGGGGCCTGGGGCGGCGTGGGGGTGGTTGCACCCGCGGCGAGGAGCGCAACAGGATGGAGCATGGACTACGTTGCGCACTTCCAGCGCGAGATCCAGGCGTTCGAGGCGGCGATCCGCGAGGCGTCGTCGGCGGCGGCAGGCGACGGGGCCGCGCTGGTCCCGTCGTGTCCCGAGTGGTCGGTGGTCGACCTGGTGATCCACCTGGGGTCGGTGCACCGCCATGTGAGCGAGGTGATCGGCGGGCGGCGCCGGCAGCCGCCGCGCGCGGACGACCTCTCGGTCCTCGGTCTCCCGGCCGCGGCGGCGCACTGGCCGCTCCCCCAGGACGCCCCGAACCGCGTCCCGTTTCCGCCGGGGCTCGTCGAGTGGTTCACCGAGGGGGCCTCCTCGCTGGCCGGACTGCTGGCCACCCGGGACGCGGCCGAGCCGGTGTGGACCTGGTCGCGGGACCAGTCCGTCGGGTTCTGGCAGCGGATGCAGACCATCGAGGCCGCCCTGCACCGCTGGGACGCCGAGAACGCGATCGGCGCCCCCGGACCTGTCGACCGTCAACTGGCCGCGGACGCCGTCACCCACTCGTTCGAGGTGATGGCTCCCGCCGGCCGGGCCCGGCACAATGCACCGCCGGGCGCCGGCGAACGGCTCCGCTTCCGGCAGTCCGACGGCTCCCGCGTCTGGATCGTGCAGACCGACCCCGACGGGGTCCTGCTGAACCCGGGCGGCGGGTGCTGCGATGTCGAGCTCACCGCCACCGCGTCGGACCTGATGCTGTTCCTCTGGCGCCGGATCCCCGTGGACGGCCTGGAAGTGCGGGGTGACGCGGCGCTCCTCGAACGCTACTTCACCCTGGTCCCGCCCGTCTGAGGTGCGCGGCGCCGCGCTGTCACCGCTGGTCTTCCTGGGGAAGATGCGGCTTGGCGTCGTCGTAGTCGGCCTCGTCGGCCCGCTCGGCCGGGGCGTAGACCAGATGCAGCACGCCCGTCCGGAACGCCTGGGACGAGGTCAGCCTCAGCGGGATCGCGGTGTCGCCCTCGTCGAACAGGCGCATTCCCTTGCGTACGGCCAGCGGGTGCACCAGCAGATGCAGTTCGTCCAGGAGGCCGGCGGCCAGCAGCTGGCGGACGACCGAGATCGAGCCGCTGAGGGCGATGTCACCGCCCGGCCCGTTCTTCAGGGCGGTGACCGCTTCGACGAGGTCGCCCTCCAGCTGCTCGGAGTTGCGCCAGGTGAACTCCAGCTTCCGGCTGGACGCGACGATCTTGCGCTGGTCGCCGAGCGTCTTGGCGAAGCCCGCGTCCTCGCCGCCGGCCGCCTCGCGCTCCGGCCACGCCCCGGCGAAGCTCTCGTACGTCCTGCGGCCGAACAGCACCGTGTCCGCCGTGCCGAGCATCTCGCCGACTGCCGCGCCCATCTCGTCGTTGAAGTACGGGAAGTGCCACTGGTCGGGGGCTTCGACGACTCCGTCGAGGGAGATGAAGAGGCCGGCCGTGATCTTACGCATGATGTTCCTCCGAAAGGGTCGCCGTCGCGGTCTGCTCCATGAAGACGGCGCGGGCCGGCGAAACTCATCGGCGGCCGGGCGAACAGTTCACGACGACCTGGCCGGGTGGCTTGTTCGCGCTCTGTGACGGCGGCGGCGCGTACGTTGAGCTGGTCTGCGAACCGCACCGCCACCACGGGCAAGGAGCGACACCCATGCCGTACGACCGCGCGTCGAATTCCGAGCAGGCGACCCGCAGCTACTACGACACCGCCGACGTCGACGCGTTCTACGACGCCGTGTGGGGCGGCGAGGACATCCACACCGGGATCTACACCCACGACCAGGAGTCGATCGCGACGGCCTCCCGCCGTACCGTCGAGCAGGCCGCCGACAGGCTGGACGGTCTGCTCTCCGCCGAGAGCACGGTGTTGGACCTCGGGTCCGGTTACGGGGGCGCCACCCGGTATCTGGCCGAGCGCTTCGGGTGCCGGGTCGTCGCCCTCAACCTCAGCGCCTCCCAGAACGAGCGCCACCGCGCCACCAACGTGGAGCGCGGTCTCGACCACCTGATCGAGGTCGTCACGGGCTCCTTCCACGACATCCCGTTCCCCGACCGCGGCTTCGACGCCGTCTGGTCCCAGGAGGCGTTCTGCCACAGCGGCGACCGCATCCGGCTGCTCGGCGAGGCCGCCCGGGTGCTGAAGCCGGAAGGGGCGCTGGTCTTCACCGACCTGATGGCCGCCGAGGACGTCCCCGCCGAGACCCTGTACCCCGCCGTGTCTCGGCTGGGCGTGGACGCCCTGGCCACCGTGGACTTCTACCGCCGCACGCTGGCCGGACTGGACCTGGCCCGCACCGACTTCGACGACCGGGGCCGCCAGGTCGTCACCCACTACGAACGCCTCACCGCGGAGACCCGTCGACGGGAGGAGGAGCTGCGGCAGATCATCAGCCCCGCCTACGTCGACACTGTGCTGGCCAATCTCCCCCTGTGGGTGGACGCGGCCCGCCGCGGGCACCTGCGCTGGGGCATCTTCCACTGCCGCCGCGGCTGACCGGGGGTCCTCGACCGCCGGGAGCCGACGACGCTCCTGCACCACATGGGCAGTTCTGTCATGTTCTGCGGAGTGTTCGGCTGATTTCCCGCGGTCGCCCTCGCCATAGTGCGGTCATGACACCAACCCGCTTGTCCGCGCGTCTGCGCGCCCGCGCCCGTACGGCTCTGCTGTGCACCGCGCTCCTCGCCGCCACGGTCCAGACCGCGGCCGTCTCCCCCGCCTTCGCGGGCGGGCCCGGCCATGAGGAACGCGGCTGTGTGAAGACCGGGGGCCACCTCGACGACCAGGCCCGCGAGGTCCGGGACATCGCCCGCAGGGCCAAGGCCGAACTCCACCTCAAGGCCGTGGAACTGCGGGTCACCGTCGACGGGCACGACGTGCTCACCGACGCGCTCGGCGAGTCCATGACCAACGTCCCGGCCGAACCGGACATGCACTTCCGCGCCGGTTCCGTGGTCTTCTCCTACATCGGCACGGCCCTGCTCCAGCTGGTGGAGGAGGGGCGGGTCCGTCTCGACGACACCGTGGAGCGCTGGCTGCCCGGCCTGCCCAACGCCCGCAAGATCACCCTGCGGATGCTGGCGACCAACACCACCGGTCTGCACGACTACGTCACCGATCCGGCCTTCCTCGCCGAGCTGACGGCGCACCCGTTCCGCCAGTGGACCCCCAAGGAGCTGGTCGCGTACCCGCTGCGCCACCCCTTCTGGTACGCGCCGGGCACCAGCTGGAGCTACTCGCACGCCAACTACGTCCTCCTGGCCGCCGCGCTGGAGAAGATCACCGGCATGCGGACCGACGAGTTCCTGGAGCAGCGGATCACCGGCCCGCTGGGCCTGCACGACACCCGGAACAACTTCACCCCCGACATCCCGACCCCGGTCCTGCACGCCTTCACCTCCGAGCGCGGCACATACCAGGAGTCCACGTTCTGGAACCCGTCCTGGACCACGGCGCCCGGCGCGGTCATCACCACCCACATCTGCGACCTGGCCCGCTCGGCGCGGGCGATCGGCAGTGGTGAGCTCCTCTCGCGCCACTCCTACCGCACCCTCCTCGACCCCGGCACGGTCGGCCTCGGCGGCGCGACCAGGACATGCCCGGCCACCGTCTGCGTGAAGCAGACCCCGGTCTTCCACTTCGGTGTGGGCGTCATCGTCGTCAACGGCTGGGTGGTTCAGAACCCGTCGTTCTCGGGCTATGCGGCGATCCAGGCGTACCTCCCCTCCGACCGGCTGGCCATCGCGGTCTCCGCCACGAAGACCGCGACCACCCCGGACGGCAACATGGCCGAGCGGATCGCCGAGCGCATCGCGGACGCACTCGCCCCCGACACCCCGCTGTCAGCCGCCTGACCTGCGCCTCCTCCTGATCCGGCCCACCCGAGAGGGAACCACCCGCTCCCCCGGTACATCTTCACGGGCATCGGCGCCCGCGAGGTGCGCCAGATCCGGGCGGGGCCCGGGCCGGATCGGCGAGGGGACGAGGGATGTTGGCAGTCGGCGGGGCGTTCGGGGTGGTGTTCGGCTCGGTAGGACTCCTCTTCGCGGCCTTCGGGATCACCATGCTCGTGCTGGGCGCGCGCAAGAGCGCCGAGTACCGGCGGGTCCTGCGCGAGGGGCGGTTCGCCGAGGCGCGCTGCCTGGAGACGTACGTGGTGCACCGCCACTCCGGCGACGGGCCGGGCACCAGCCAGCGCCGTCTGATCGTCGCGTTCCGCACCGGGGACGGCCGGGAGGCCCGGGCCGAGGTCGTCTCGCGGCACCCGTATGTGGCCGGGGACGTCGTGCCGGTGCGGTATCCGCCCGAACGCCCCGACCGGGCGATGGCGGCGGAGGCCGCCCCGGGGGTGGGCGCGATCACCTGCTGCTTCGGCGCGGCGATGGTGCTCTTCACCTGCGTGGGGCTGCTCTTCGCCGCGATGGGATTCGGCGTGGCGGCGTTCCTGGGGACGAGCTGACGGGCTCTGCGGGGTGTGGACTCAGCAGAGCCTGCGGTAGCCGGCGTCGGGGATCAGATCGTGCCATTCCTTCCGGCTGAACTCGTGGTGGACGCGGCGGCAGAGGTCGGCGGAGAGGGCGCGGGGGCCGAGCGGGTAGGAGCGCCAGGGTGTGAGGAGGCCCGCCGCGTACAGGGCGTTGCCGTCCGGGCTGAAGGCCAGCGATCTGATCACGTCTCCCCCGGTGGGCAGGGCCGTGCCGAGGGGGCGCTGGGTGTACGTGTCCCACAACTGCAGCGATCCGTCGGAGCCGGAGGCCGCCAGGATGCGGCCGTCGTGGGAGAGGGCGAGGGCGAAGACCTGGGTGAAGTCGTCGCTCGGCGCCGGGTTGTCGTCCGTCCTGAGCGAGAAGCGCTTCGTGGCCCGCCGCCCGCTCTCGTCCCACACCTTGATCTGGTCGATCGCGCTCTCCGAGGCCACCAGGCCGCCGCCGGCCGCCGCGACGGCAGCCATGTCCGAGGCGTGCGGGTGGAGGCTGGTGCGTCCGGTCCGCAGGTCGACGACGATTCCGGCCGCCGTGACCGCCTGGTCCTTGGTCGGCGGCAGCAGGAAGTAGTACCCCGCGTTGTCGGACACCGTGGTCAGCTTGCCCGTTCGGGCATTGCGGACTTCGAGGGATCTGCGCTCCTCGGTCTCCCGGATGGCCAGCAGGTTCTCGCCCGAAGGGTCCAGGGCGAGGGAGAGGGTCCGCTGGCGGGGCTTGCCGGGGGAGGTGAGGTCGACGACGGCTTTCGTCCGGCGCCCGCGCACGTCGTACAGCGTGATGTCCTGGCGGGGGCGCGGCTGGTCCGACGTCAGCACCCCGTAGGCGAGGGTCCGGCCGTCGGCGCTGAACGCCATGTCGCCGCGACAGCGCTCGGTGCCCACCGGGCAGGGCTGGGGCGGGAGTTCCACCAGCACCTTCCCGCTCGCCCCATCACGGAGTTGGAACGTCATCCTCGTCCCCTGGGGCACCGAGGTCGCCAGGACGCGCGTGTCCTGGCTGAACACCGAGGCGTCCACCGGGTCGTTGACGGCCGCCGCCCGGACGACGCCCCGCACGTCCAGCGTCCGGACCGCCGTCATATGGCGGCCGCCGAGGAAGCGCAGCAGGCCGCGTTCCACGTCCAGCCGCAGGCTCTTGGCCCCCTCGTCCACCAGCCGGTAGCGGAACACGGGGACCTTCGGGGCGGCCGTCCGCCACATCAGGATCTCGGTGCCGACGACGGCCACGAGCAGCCGTCCGTCGGCGCTGAACTCGGCCTCCTTCATGTCGTGTTGCTCGATGGCGAACTCCCGGCGGCCCGTGGTGAGGTTCCAGGTCCGGACCCCCGTGCTGTTCATCACGGTCAGGCCCTCCCCGTCGGAGGTGAACCGCATACGGTGGAACTCGCCCTCGCCCGGGCAGCGGGCGGCCGCTGCGAGGGCGCGGGGCAGGGCCTGCCGCCGCTTCGCCGCCATGTCTCGGACTTCGAGCGGGGCGCCGGCCGCGCACGTGGCGAGGAGGCGCTCGTCCGTACTGACGGCCGTGCGGCGGGCGTCCAGCGGATGGTCGGCGGTGGTCTTGAACAGCAGGCGCCGGTCGGCGACGCTCCACACCTGGAGGGACGGGGTGTCGTAGGGGTCGGTGAGCACCAGGGCCCGCCCATCGGCCCGGAAGGCGCCGACGGTCAGGACGGATCCCGCGAAGGCGGGCGGCCGGTCGCTCCGGCGCTGACCGGGCTGCCAGAGCCGGGTGCCCGGGCCGCCGGTGAGGAGCACGGTCCGGCCGTCCGGACTCGCTTCCGTCGCCGCGCCGTCCACGGAGTCGGACGAGAGCGTGCGATGGCCGTCCACGTCACGGCGCTCGATGCCGCTGCCGCCGGTGGTCAGCGTACGTCCGTACCGGTCGAGGAAGCGCGGCGTGTCGGGGTCGGCGTCCGGATCCGGGCCGGGGTCGGTGTCCACGTCCGGGCGGGAGGCGGCGGCCACCAGGGCGGCGCGCGCCTCCGGTACGTGCGCGAGCCGCCAGGCGGCGAGGCTCAGCCGCATGGCGGTCTGCGGGTCGGACTGGAGGTAGCTCTGCGCGAGCGCGGCGGTGCCACGGGCCGTCGACTCGTCGCGCTGCTGGTCGCGGGCCCGGCCCTGCTGCCAGGCGACGGTGGTCGCCACCACGGCCAGCACCACCAGGACGGAGACGGCGGACACGAGCGTGTGCCGGATGCGGCGGGCGCGGCGGTGCGCCTGCCCGCTCGCGCTGAGGAAGGCCTCCTCCAGGGCGGTGAGGCCGATCCGCCGGTCCGCCGCGCCGAAGGCGGCCCGGGCCTGGGCGAGGCGGGTGCCGCGCAGCAGGGCGTCGGAGTCGCGGCCGAGGTCGTGCCAGTCCTGGGCGGCCTCGGCGAGTTGGCGGTGGGCGCGCAGCCGGTCGCGGTCCCGTTCGATCCACTGCCGCAGCCGTGGCCAGGCGGTGATCAGCGCCTCGTGGGTCAGGTCGACGCTCCGCTGGTCCAGGGTGACCAGCCGGGCCCGAGCCAGCCGCTCCAGGACCGGAGCGGCGTGCACGGGGTCGACGGCGTCCAGTTCCTCGCGGGCGACCGGGCGCCGGGTGTCGGGCGTGCCGTCCCCGGGCGTGATCAGCCGCAGCAGGAGCTGCCGGGCCACCTCGGCCTGGCCGTCCGGCAGTTGGCCGTAGGTGTGCTCGGCGCTCTTGGCGAGCGCGCCGTGCAGTCCGCCCGCCACCTCGTACGCCTGGAGGGAGAGGGTCCGCCCCCGGCGGCGGCGCCAGGTCTCCAGCAGGGCGTGGGAGAGCAGGGGCAGGCTGCCGGGCTCGGCGGCCGCCTCCTCCAGCACTCTGGCCGTCAGGGACCGCTCCACGATCAGCCCCTCGGCCGCCGTGGACTTCAGGACGACCTCGCGCAACTCGGCGGGTGTGAGCGGCCGGACGGGCAGGCTCGCCTCGTGGACGACGGCGGCGAGGTCGGGGTGTTCGAGGCAGTGGCTGTAGAAGTCCGCGCGGATGCCCAGCACCACGCGCAGCCTGCTCGCGGGATCGCGCGCGCCCATCAGCAGGGCGATGAACCGGTTGCGCTCCTCGACGTCGTGGCAGAGCGTGAAGACCTCCTCGAACTGGTCCACGATCAGCCAGGTGTCCCCGGCCGCCGCGTCCGGGGCGACGAGTGCTTCGTGAACGCGGCCGGGGTGCGGACCCGGGGTCAGGATCCGGAGGGCGGCGGGGCGCCCGCCGGTCTCGTCCAGGGCCCGTAATCGGGGGATCAGCCCGGCGCGCAACAGGGACGACTTGCCGCTGCCCGAGGGGCCGAGGACCGCCGTGACGCGGTGGTCCAGGGCTGTCCGCACCAGCTCGTCGGTGAGCCGGTCGCGCCCGAAGAACCGGTCCGCGTCAGCGGGTTCGTACCGCGCCAGACCCCGGAACGGCGGGACGGCGTCCTCGTCCTCGGCGCCGATCCGGCCGGCGTCCTGCCGGGACGCCGCGTGCCAGCGCTCCTCCCAGCCCGCCGGATCGGCGCCGCAGGCCTTCACATAGGCCAGCGCCACCGCGAGCGAGGGCAGGGTGTCGCCGGAGGCGGCACGGGAGAGCGCGGCGGCGGAGTACTCCACTTCCCGGGCCATGTCCCGGTAGGTCGGACCGCCCGCCTCCTGGCGCAACCGCCTCAGCTCCTCGGCGAATTGCTGTACGGGACCGGCCGCCGGGTCGAGCGGCTTCTCACAGCGTCCCACTGTCTCCCCATTCAGTGATCGCGTAGTCGTCAGGCTACGAACGGTGGCCGGGACCGGCAAGGAGGGCCCCGGCCAGGTGTGCGCGGAGGGCCGGCGGTGTGCGGCGGCGGATCAGGAGCACCGGCCGCCGCACACCGTCCGCCGGGGTACCGCGACCACCCCCGTGGGCGGCGGTACCGGTGTGACCCATCGATCCCAGCGTCCCGCCGATTGATGCGCAGCCCCTGTCCGGGCGGCTAATCAATGCGTCAGGGCCGTCAGATAGTCGTCGAGCAGCTCCGTCTGGCGTACGGGGGAGAACGCCTCGGGCGCGAAGAGCGCCTGGACCACCAGACCGAGCACGAACGACTGGGCGCCCTCGGCGATGCGCAGCGGGTCGCCGGCGGGCAGTTCGCCGAGCTCCTGGGCCGCCGCGACCAGATCGCGCAGCCTCTCGCGGCTCCGCCCGTACTTGAGGGCGTACTCCCCGCTCAACGCCGGGTCGGCGAGGGCCGCGTCCCAGGAGGACACCCAGATCCGGTTGGTCGCGGTGGCCTCGGCGGTCAGCGGCAGGATGTCGAGCAGAGCGGCCCGCACGGCGGACAGACCCGTGCCGGGCGCACGCCGGGGGCGGGCGGTGGTCCGCTCGTCGAGCAGTTCCAGGGCGTGCGCCACGAGATCGCGTTTGGCGGGGAAGTAGTGGGTGAGCAGGCCGGTGGTCGCGCCGAGCTCGGCGGCGACGGCGCGCAGGGTCAGTCCGCCGAAGCCCTGCGCGGCCAGCACCCGCCAGACCGCCTCGGAGACCTCGCGTCGACGGGCTTCGTGATCACCCTTGGTACGTGGCATGCTGCTACGGTACATAACCGTAACGCTTGTTATGTGAATGAGGTCATCATGTTCTCCCTCCCCGTCCAGGACAACGCCCTCCTCCGTCCGCTGGAGGTGTGGCACGCAGAGGAGTTCGCCGCCCATATGGACCGGGCGCGTGAGCACATCCGTCCCTGGGTGGGTGCGGGGTTCATCAGCCAGGACGTCGAGGGGGCACGCGGCACACTGCGCCGCTACGCCGAGCGCCAGGCCGCCGACGGCGCCCGCCTCTACGGCATATGGCTGGAGGGCACGCTGGTCGGGGGAGTGATGTTCACGGACTTCAACGCCGCCCTGGGCTCCTGCGAGGTCGGCTGCTGGCTGGAGCCGGCCGCCGAGGGCCACGGCGTCGTCACCCGCGCCTGCCACACTCTGCTGGACTGGGCCTTCACCACCCGTGGGCTGCACCGCGCCGAGTGGCACTGCCGCGCCGACAACGCACGCAGCGCCGCCGTGGCCAAGCGGCTCGGTATGACGTTGGAGGGCGTGAGCCGCGAGTCCTGGTCGTACGGCGGCACCCGCCACGACACGCAGATCTGGGCGGTCCTCGCCGACGAGTGGCGCGCCCACACCGGGTGAGTCCGCCTCACCCCGCCACGACCCGCCCCCGGGTGCGCCACCGGGACAGTTTGGCGAGCAGGAACACCAGGGCCGCCGCACACCCCACCGCGGCCCACGCGGGCAGCAGCAGGGCGGCGGGCAGCAGCATGCCCGGGGTGAGGACCAGACAGGGCACATACCAGCGCAGCACGTAGCGCAGCCCGTCGCCGTAGCGCGTGGAGATGGCCGCGTTGGCGCTGTAGAAGGCGAGCACAGCGCCCATCCGGCGCCCCGGGGCAGCACGTGGTGGGGCTCGGCGACCGCCGTGCCGAGCGCCGCCGCGATCACCGTGATGCCGCAGACCAGGACGAACGGCAGATACATCACGGTGTCCCGTATGACCTGGGTGGCCCGGCCCGACTGGGCCCGGCTCAGGCCCCGCTCGGCGTTGCCCGTCCCCCAGACGAAGAAGATCAGCGCCAGTTCGGCCGCCACCACGAAGGAGAACAGCGCGGTCAGGCCGGAGGCGGCGGTGAAGTGCTCCTCGAAGGTGACGACCACGGTGAAGACGCTCTCGCCGAGCACGATCACCACGAACAGGCCGATCCGCTCGACCAGATGCTCCACCGACATCCGCTCGTACGGCGCGGTGCCCATCCCCGCCCGGATCGCGAGCAGCGCCATCTCCAGAACGATCGCCAGCCCCCACACCACGAACCGCCCCGCCCCCGGCAGCACGGCCGAGACCGCCCACAGCGCGGCGGGCACCAGGCAGTACAGCAGCGGCCGCCACAGCGGCAGCGGGCTGCCCGGGCGGCGGGCGTGGCCGAACCAGATCAGGAACAGCACCAGCCGCACCCAGGCCGCCCCGAGCGCGTACGCCCAGGCCCGTTCCGCCAGCCCGGCCGGGGAGGCGGCGGCCATCAGCCCCAGCGCGGGCATCGCGGCGAGCAGCATCCCCTGCACCCGGGCCGAGGCCGAGCCGAAGAGGTTGACGGTGACGGTCAGGTTCACCCACGCCCACCAGGCCGGGAAGAACAGCACCAGGAACTTCCCGAAGTCGGCCGCGCCCGGGTCCCCGTGCAACCCGTGCGCGAGCACGCTCACCGTCACCACGAAGACCAGGTCGAAGAACAGCTCGAACCAGCCCGCGCGGTGCTCCTCGGACGCACTGCCCATACCGTCGGCGGCCCCGGCGTCTGCCATCTCGCTCACCCGCCCACTGTGCGAGGCCCGCCCGGCGGTACGGACCGGGCGCGCCGGGGACGGGCGGGTGAGACGCCCGGGCGGGCCAGTGGCCGCCGCGGGACGGCGGGACCGTAGGACCGCAGGGCACGTCAACCGTGGAAGGCGCGTGGAACACCCGTGCCGGACCCGTGGACGCCTTGTGGGACCGTCGACTCCAGGACATGATCAGATGGCCGCCGACCCGGATATGACGACCCCTTATGGCTCTCACACAGCTCTGTTCGCCATACTTCGCGCCGTGGACCAGCGAACAGATGACCAACACACCGGCCTCAACGCCGCCGCCCTCAACGCCGCCGCACTGAACCCGGCGCACATCCCCGGGCTCACCCCCGCCCCCGCGGCCGCGCCCGAGGCGCCCGCGGACCGGCAGGGCGCGGCCGGACCGGAGCCCGAGCGGGAACCCGAGACGGAGGAGGTGGCCGCGGAGGTGGCGGACGCGCCGACCGGTGCCACCGTCCCGGCCGCACGGGCGGCGGACGGCGACGCCGCCGCCGGTGAACCCGCCCCCGAAGAGGCCGACGCGGCCGGGGACGGACCCGTCTTCTCCGCCTCCGACCGGCGGGGATCCATCACCGCCGACCGCTCCGGGATCCGGCTGTGCCTGGACGGCGAGGAAGCCGAGTTCGGCTGGGACGAGCTGAGCGCCGTCGAGTACGCGACCTCGCGCTGGAACCGGCGGTTCACCATCACCGTGCATCTGCCCCGGCCGCGCTGGTTCCGCAACGACATCCAGGCCGCGGACCGGGCGAGTCTCGCGCAGTGGTCCGAGCAGCTCGAAGAAGTGCTGAACGCGTACTTCGAGGAGTAGGACCCCGCGCCCCCGGGGCGCACACCGACGCCCGCACCGCGCCGGGGCCGCCCGCCGCGGCCCCGGCGCGGACGTCGTCCTGCCCGGTGGCTTGTTCCGCACTGCTCCGCCCTCACCTCCTCCACAAGGCAAGGCAGACTCAAGCGAAAGCTGACATGAACAGCGAAGGAGCGGGGTCGTCACCAGGGGACTCCACCGAGACACCGCAGGACACCCGACTCGACCACCGACCGGGTCGCACACCGGTGTCTCGCTCCTGACGCACGCCGCACCGCACCCGCTGCGCGGGATCGCCGGATCCCGGGCCCGGGGCCGAGGGGGAGAACCATGCTCGCACTGCCGTGGACCAGCCCGACATCCGCACCGCACTCCCCAGCCACCGTGCGGCAGCGCCCCTCGGCGCCCGCTGCGGACGGTGCCCGATGACCACCCTCGACGAACGCGGCCGGGAGCACGACGAGGACCCGGCCCTGCGCACCGGCGCGGCGGTCGCCCTCGACGACCCGGCCGCGCTGCTCCCGCTGTCCGCCGGTTCCAAGGCCGCCAACCTGGCGCGGGCCGCGGCCGCCGGGCTGCCCGTCCTGCCCGGCTTCGTCATCCCGGACCACGCCGGTGACGACGCCGAGGCCCTGCGGCACGCCTGGCGCGAGCTCTCCCACGACGGCACGGCCCCGCTGGTCGTACGCTCCTCGTCGCCGCAGGAGGACACCCAGGAGTCCTCCCTGGCGGGGCAGTTCGCCTCGGTGCTCGACGTCCGCGGCTGGCCCGCGTTCCGCGCGGCGGTACGCACGGTCCTCGACTCGGCGGACCGGCCGGACGGCACCCGGGTCCCCATGGCCGTCCTCGTCCAGCCCATGCTCGACGCGCGCGTGGGCGGTGTGCTCTTCGGCGCCGACCCCGTCGAGGGCCGACTGGACCGGATGCTGGTCAGCGCCGTGCGCGGCGGGCCCGATGCGCTGGTCAGCGGGGAACAGGACGGCACCAGCTACCACCTGACGCGCTCCGGCCGACGGCTGCGCCCCACTCCCCCGCACCCCGCCGGTGAACACCTGCTGACCCGCACCGAGCTGCACCGCCTCGCGCGCCTCGCCCGACAGGTGGAGAAACTCTTCGGCGGCCCGCAGGACATGGAGTTCAGCTTCGACGCGGCAGGTCGCCTGTGGCTGTTCCAGGCCCGGCCCATCACCGCCATGACCGCGCGCCCCGCACGCGGCGCCCGGCTGCTCGGCCCCGGCCCCGTCGCCGAAACCCTCCCCGGCACCCTGCAACCCCTGGAGGAGGACCTGTGGGTGGCGCCGATGGCCCGGGGGCTCGGCGCGGCGCTCGACATCGGCGGCAGCGCACCGCGCCGGCTGCTGCGCACCCACCCCGTGGTGACCACGGTCGCCGGCCGCGCCGCGGCGGACCTGCGGCTGCTGGGTGCGGTGCCGCCACGCCACCGGCTGCTCGCCCGGCTCAACCCGCTGCCCGGCGCCCGCCGGCTCGCGGCCGCCTGGCGCACCGGACGACTCACCCGCGCCCTGCCCGACCTCGCCCTCGATCTCACGGCCGACATCGACCGGCGGCTGGCCGAGACCCCGGCACCGGCCGAGCTCTCCCGTACCGAGCTGGCCGATCTGCTGCGCTGGACCCGCTCCGCCCTGGTGGCCCTGCACGCCCAGGAGGCGCTGGCGGGCGCGTTGCTGCGCGAGAGCGACACCCGTACGGCCGCGGGCGCGGCGCTCGCCGCACTCGCCGAGTGCCGAGACCGAGGACTCACGGACGCCGAGACCGTGGCGGTGGCACCGGTGGTCCTGGCACTCACTCCGCCGAGCCTCACCACCCCGTTACGGCTGCCACCGACGACGCATGACGGCGACAGACCCGCAGGCACGGCTGCGGATTCCGCTCTCCCCGCCCTGCCGGCCCGGGAGTCCCTGCGGCTGCGCGTCCGCTGGGTCCACCAGCTCCAGACCCACCTCGTCCACGACGCCGCACGCCGCCTCGCCCTGTCCCGCCGAGCCGTCGCGCTGCTGCGCTGGCCCGAGTTGCTCGGCGCGCTCGACGGCGGCCGTCTCCCGGCCGACGTGGCCCAGCGGCTCCCCCGCCCCGACGCGCCGCCGCTGCCGGACGCCTTCCGTGTGGCGGACGACTCGGTCGTCGTCGCCGAACGCCCGCGCGAGGGCGGGGCGCCGGCCCAGGGCGTCTCCGGCGGGCGCGCCAGCGGAACCGTCTGGGACGGGCGGGGTGAGCGCCCCGACGACCCCGTCCTGGTCGTCCGCACCCTCGACCCGGCCCTGGCCCCGCTGCTGCCGCATCTGACCGCCCTGGTCGCCCAGACCGGCAGCCCGCTGTCCCATCTGGCGGTCCTGGCACGGGAGTTCAAGGTGCCCGCCGTGGTGGGCGCCGCCGACGCCGTACAGCGCTTCGCGCCCGGAACCCGGCTGGCCGTCGACGGCACCAGCGGCGAGCTGCGCGCCGAGGACACCCGCACCCGAGAGGCGGCCGACCGATGAAGCGACTGGCCCACCTCTTCGCGGGCGCCGCCGGGCTCGGCGCGGGCTCGTACGTCGTCATCTACCTCTACCGCTGGCAGTGGCAGCGCGCGATCATGTGCGGTGTCCTGCTGCTCGTCGCCGAGGTGCTGCTGCTCGGCCTGATCGTCCTGGGCCGGCTCAGCCGTATCGAGCAGCGCATCAGCGAGGGCGACCGCCGTCACGCCGACGTCCTGGCGCGTCTGGAACAACCCCGCGCCCAGCACCCCGCCGCACGCTTCCGCTGGCTGGACGACGTGCGTGTGGAGCGCACCCATGTGTTCGTGCCCGTCCTGATGGCCGCGGGCGCCGTGCTCTCGGGCCTGGCGCGGCTCGTCCAGAAGATCGCCCAGAGCACCGTGCGCCCGGCCGCCGACCGCCGGGCCGCGGGCCGTCTCGCCATCCTCGCCGCGCCGCCGCTGGGCACCGACCTCGACACCCTGCCGCCGACCCGCCCGGACCGGCGGCAGACCCGCCACCGCGTCACCGGTTTCATCGCCGGAACCACAGCACTGACCGCGCTCGTTCTCGGCCTCGGTGAACTGACCGAAACCCGCCCCGAGAAACACCCCTCCGACACCGTGGCGACCTCCGTGGTGGTGCGCCTCGCCACCCGGGGCGTCGTCGGCGACGAGTACCGGGCCCTGCTGGCCGACGAGATCTGGAACCGCTGCCGCCACTCCACCGCCGTACCGTTGTACGAGACCACGCTCGGCAGCCTCGGCGACGGCCTCTACGCGGGGGCCGTCCGCCCCGCCCTCACCGACCACGACCGGATGCGGCTGCGCGGCTGTCTGGAGGACACGGCGACCGACCGCGCCTACTTCAAGGTCGTCGGCATGGACCAGACCAAGAAGAGCTGATCAGGGATCGGATCAGGCAGGGCCGTCGTCGGACCGGGCGGCCACAACGGCCGAAGGACGGCGGTTGGCGGGGGCGGTGAGGGTAGGCGCACGGGAGAGAGCCCGGTTCCCCGTCCCGTCAGGAGGCCGCCCATGGCCACCACCTCGCCCCCTCGCCGCCGGCCGCCCCCGGACTACGGGACGGTCCGCCCGAAGCGCTCCCTGTGGGCCGGAGTGCTCATCGGGGTCGGGATCGCCGCGTTCGTCGACGAGACGGTGTTCCACCAACTCCTGCACTGGCACCACTTCTACGACAAGTCCACCCCGGGCGTGGGCCTGGTCTCCGACGGCCTCTTCCACGCCTTCGGCTGGCTGGCCGTCGTCCTCGGGCTGGTCCTGGTGGCGGACCTGCGGCGGTGCGGCGCGCTCACCGGAGTGGGTCTGACCGGCGGGATCCTGCTGGGCGCGGGGTTCTTCCAGCTCTACGACGGAACGATCCAGCACAAGCTCCTCAAACTGCACCAGATCCGCTACCACGTCGACCTCGTCCCCTACGACTGGACCTGGAACGTACTGGCGGTGGTCCTCCTGATCGTGGGCGCCCTGCTGGTCAGGCGTGCCCACTCCCGCGAAGCGCACGGGCCCGAGGCGGCCGAGGGCCCGGAGCCGGGCTGATGGTGTCCGCGTCCCCGCACTCGGCACACGCCCTGGGCGCCCCGGCCGGGCTGGCCGCCGTGCTCGCCGTGAGCGCGGGAGCGGCCTACCTCCTGGCGGCGCGACGGCTGCGGCGCCGAGGCGATGAGTGGCCGTGGTCACGGGACGCCTTCTTCGGCGCGGGCCAGGCCGCGCTGGCCGCGGTGGCGCTGGCACCGGTACCGGGCGGGGAGTTCACCGCGCACATGGTCCGCCATCTGGTCGTCGGCATGGCCGCCCCGCTGCTCCTGGTGCTGGGGCGCCCGGTGACCCTCGCCCTGCGCGCTCTGCCGGCGGGCCCGGTACGGCGCGCTCTGCGCGCGGTGGTCCGCACCCGGCTGTTCGGGCCGCTGTTCCTGCCGCCGGTGGCCGCGCTGCTCGACGTGGGAGGCCTGTGGCTGCTGTACCGCACCCGGCTGTTCGCCCGGGTCCACGACCACCCCTGGCTGCACGCCGCCGTCCACACCCACGTTCTGGCCGCCGGTCTGCTGTTCGGCTTCGCCCTGTGCCAACTCGACCCCGTACGCCACCGCTACGGCCTGCCGCTGCGCGCCGCCACCCTGGTCGCCGCCGGCACCGCCCACGGGGTGCTGGCCAAGACGCTCTACGGCGCCCCGCCGCCCGGCACCGCGTTCACCGGCCCCGACCTGGCCCGCGCCGCGGAGATGATGTACTACGGCGGCGACCTGGTGGAGATCGCCCTGGCGGCCGTACTGGCCCGCCAGTGGTACACCGCCACCGGCCGCCGGGGCGTCCCCGCGGCCCCCACGGCGACCGGCCGACAGCGCCAACTGAGCCGCCGTCAGGCCTTCAGCGGTCCCTGCGACGTCGGGGCCGCGACCGTGGCCCAGAAGGCGCACTGGTGGGCCGCCTCGAAGTCGCCCCGAAGGGTCACCGCGTCCGGGGCCAGGGAGAGCGGGCGATAGGGGCCCGGGGCGGTGGCGGGCCAGGTGACGGGGTCGGGGGCCGCCGTGGTGGCGAACCGGGCCCACAGGGTGGTCATGGTCTGCGCAAGACGTGTCTGGGCCGGGTCGAAATGCACCTCGGGCGCGGCGAGATAGCCGAACAGGTAGGGGATCTCGGCGCCGTGGTAGGCGCCCAGCGGGAAGTCCGGGGGCACGTTGTACAGGACGGGCGCGGACCGGTCGGCGAACTCGTAGGCGAAGACCCGGCCCGGTGTCGCCGTGGCGAGCTGCCGTGCCGACTCGCGGACGGGGCAGGCGACGAGGTAGTCGCCGAACGCGGCCGCGAAGGCCAGCCGGTGGTCGTTGCCGTACCGCGACGCCGGGTAGCGCGCGGCGACCCGCAGGCCGTCCCGCTTGAACAGGGTGGCGAGGACGACGGGGTAGGTGACGGCGTTCAGGCGCACCCCGCCGGACTCGACGATGAGGGCGCCGATGGTGCCCTCGTCCAGGGTGTTGCCGAGCAGCACCGGGACCTTCGCGTGGTCGCCCGCCGCGATGGCCCGCGCGGGCGGCACGGGCAGGACGGGGGTGCCGGAGACCGGCCACCAGGGCGCCGCGCCGCTGGTCGGCGCCTTGAGCAGCTCGGCGGCGGACTTGCCCCGCAGGCAGCTGACCACTGCGGCGGGGCCGCCCGGGCAGTGCGCGCCCCGGGCGAAGGCGGTGCCCGCCGAACTGGCCTCGGCCAGCGGCCGGGCCGCCACTCCGCACGGCGCGCTCTGCACGACGGCGCGCGCGAACAGGCCGCGCGAGCCGGGCGCCACCAGGTGGTCGCAGACACTGAGGCCGCCCGAGGACTGGCCGGCCGCCGTGACCTTGCCGGGGTCGCCCCCGAAGGCCGCCGCGTTGGCCCGGGTCCACCGGAGCGCGGCCTGCTGGTCCAGCAGGCCGTAGTCGCCGGACCCGGTGTCCGGGGCCTCGGCGGTCAGCCCCGGGTGGGCGAGGTATCCGAAGACGCCGAGCCGGTAGTTGGCCGTGACCACGACGAGGTCGCCCGTCCGGGCCAGCCGGGACGCGTCGTAGTGGGCGGCGGTCCCGGAGACGAACGAGCCGCCGTGGAACCACACCAGGACGGGTTTGCCACCGCCGCCGCCGGGCGGGGTGAAGACGTTGAGGTAGAGGCAGTCCTCGTTGGTGACCTCGGCGGCGCCGAGCACCGGCCGGGCCTGCTGGGCGCACGCCCCGGCGAAGCGGGTGGCGTCGCGGACGTCGGACCACGGGGTGACGGGCGCCGGCGGCCGCCACCTGCGCTCCCCCACCGGCGGCGCGCCGAACGGGATGCCCAGGAAGGCCCGGCCGCGGTCGGTGACCACTCCCCGTACGCGTCCGGTGTCCGTGGCGACGACGGACGGGTCGTCCGGCGCCCGCCCACCCGCCTGGGCCGGTACCGCCGCGGTCAGGCAGAGCAGGGCGAGCAGGGACGCGAACAGGCTGCGTGGAGAGGCCATGAGAGGTCTCTACCCGGGCGCGGGACGGCTTTCCTTCCCCCGAAAGGGGCACACCTGAACGACCGTGCACCCGGGCGTGGTCACCCCGGGAAGGGGCCCGCCACCGGCGGGAAGGACGCCCTGACGACCGTGCCCCGGCCCGGGCGCCGGGCGAGGGTGAACTGCCCGCCCAGCTCGGTCGCCCGCTCCCGCATGGAACGGATGCCCACCCCGTCGCCCGAGCGGTGTTCCACGAACCCGTGCCCGTCGTCGCTGACCTCGATGAGCACCTCGTCCGGCACCACCCGCACCCGCAGCACGGCCGCGTCGGCCCCGGAGTGCCGTACGACGTTGTTCAGCGCCTCGCCCCCGATGAGGTAGACGGCCACCTCGACGGCGGCCGGAAGCCCGGGCAGCGGGTCGGGGGCGAAGCACACGTCCACCGGCAGCCGCTGCCCGAACCGGTCGGCCAGCTGCCGCAGCGCGCCGTCGAGCCCGTTGCGGTCCAGCGCCGCAGGCGCGAGGCCGGCGGAGATCTGGCGCAGTTCGGCGATGGCCTGCCCGATGCCCTCGGAGGCCGTCTCCAGCGGCTTGGCGGCGGCGGAGCCGTCCGCCACGGCGAAGCGCGCGGTGTCGATCTGGAGCCGGGCCCCCGACAGGGCGGGCCCCAGACTGTCGTGCAGATCGTGCCGCAGGGCGCGGCGCGCCTCCTCGCGAGTCACCACCATGCGTTCACGGGCCGCCCGCAGGTCCTCGTAGAGGCGTACGGAGGCGAGCGCGGGCGACGCCTGGTCGGCGAGGGAGCGCAGCACCTCCTGGTCCTGGCGGTCCAGCACCCGTTGCCCCGCCCTCGGGGCGACGCGCAGCTCGCCGACGACATTGCCCTCGTACGTGAGGGGGAACCCGTAGGAGTCGGGCACCGGCTCCCCGGCGGCGGCCAGGGTGCGCGGGCCGCCGCGCGTGTCGACCACCACTTCGGCCCCGGGCAGGTTGAGAGTGCTCACCACGGTGTCGCACAGCAGCCGTGGGGCCTGGGCCGGGGCGGCGGCCTGGCTGAGCCGTCGGGAGAGGGCGCGGACGACCTGGTAGGGGCGGGCGCGGTCGCCGTAGTAGACGCGGTCCACCACGCGTACGGCCAGCCGGGCGCAGGGGTAGAGCAGCGCGCCGCAGGCCAGGCCCACCGCGCCCGAGACGAGGGCCTGCCTGCTCAGCCCGCCGGGCAGGGCGCGCAGCACCAGCAGGGAACCGAGGGTGTACACGGCGATCAGGGCGGCGGTGAGCAGCAGGGAGGCCAGTATCTTGCGGGTGGCGCGGTCCAGTTGGCCCGAGCGGTCCCGGCTGATGCCGTAGATCGCGCAGAAGGGCCAGAGGAACGCCACGGCGTACGCGTAGGTCCACAGGGCGCCGGTCGGCGGGGCGACGCGGTTGACGTAGAGGAACACCAGCCACAGCACATACGGCAGTACGGGGACGATCTGCCGCCGGTCGGGGGTGTGCCACCAGCGCACGGCCATGACGGTGAGACCGGTCAGCAGGAGGACGGTCGTGACGGGGGTGACGGAGACATGGTCGAGCAGG
Source organism: Streptomyces crystallinus (assembly GCF_039521265.1). Taxonomy (NCBI): domain Bacteria; kingdom Bacillati; phylum Actinomycetota; class Actinomycetes; order Kitasatosporales; family Streptomycetaceae; genus Streptomyces; species Streptomyces crystallinus. The sequence continues at coordinate 241,030 of NZ_BAAACA010000009.1, forward strand.
GCGACCCGCAGCCGCTGCCAGGCACCCTGGGCGAACGGGTCGGGCACGGTGTAGGGGACGGGGTCGGTGTAGGCGGGCAGCAGGCTCCACAGCGCGACCAGGACGAGGTAGGGCCGCCACACCCGGTGGTGCGGCAGTTCGCCGCTGGGCAGGTACAGCGGCAGCGCGTAGAAGGTGAACGCGGCCAGCGCGTAGGAGAGCCGGGAGAAGAGGGCCACGGTGACGCCCAGGGCGTGCGGGGCGCCGGCGACGGTGACGGCGATCAGGGCCGCGTCGGAGAGGACGCTGGACGTGCCGGCCGCGACCAGCAGCGGCCCCAGCACACTGCGGGGGCGATGGGCCGTCATGAAGGCGCCCAGCAGGACGACTCCGGTGGCGGCCACGACCGGGACACCGCGGGGAAGGATGTACGGCGTCAGCCGCGCGTCGTCCAGATGGGCGAGGGCGAGGACCGCCCAGATCACCGCGGAGGCGAGGGTCAGGCCGTACGCGGCGAGGGCCGGAGCCGCCCGCCCGCTTCGTACGCTCGCCCTCTCGTCCACCGCGAGCGCCCCTTCAGTCCTCGTCGCCCAGGCCCGCGTCGCGCGCTCTGGCGACCGCCTCGGCGCGCGTGGTGACCTGGAGTTTGTCGAAGATGTGCGTGACGTGGTTGCGGACCGTCTTCTCGGACAGCACCAGCTGCCGGGCGATATGGCGGTTGTCCAGGCCCCGGGCGATGAGCTCCAGGACCTCCGCCTCGCGCGCGGTGAGCGCCGGGAAGAGCTGCTCGGCGTCGTGGTGGCGGCCCTCGCGCAGCAGCGCGGTGAGGCGCTCGGCGGTCTGCGGGCCGAAGACCGCACCGCCGGCGGCCACCGTGCGTACCGCGTGCAGCACCTCCGCCGCGCCCGCGCCCTTGACCAGATAGCCACGGGCACCGGCCTGGAGGGCGGCCAGCAGGCTGCCGTCGTCGTCGGACATGGTCAGCATCAGCACCGGAAGCCCGGGGTGGAGGCCGCCGAGCCGGCGGGTGACGTCGATGCCGGAGGCGTCGGGCAACGACAGGTCCATGACGACCACGTCCGGGGTCCGGCGCGCCACCGCCTCCAGCGCCTCGGCGCCGGTGGCGGCCTCGGCGACCACGTCGGTGGCGCCGGTGCTCTCCAGGGCGGCCCTCAGGCCGCTGCGGAACAGCGGGTGGTCGTCGACGATCAGGACACGGGGCACGGCGGCGTCCTCGTCTTCTTGGCTCACAGGGCGACGTTAGCGGCCGCCCCGGGCGATCTCCCGTTTTGTCGCCCGCCCCGGCGCCGTCGAAGGCGCCGGGGGGGACGGGGTCAGGCCTGGTGGGTACCGGTCATCAGCGCGGCCATGTCCTCCGGCGCGATCCACGAGGGCGGGGGCGGCTGGCCCCAGCTGAAGAAGCTCTCGTTGACGTCGAAGACCTCCGGGTCCCACAGCTGGTCGTCGACGATGCAGTCCATGTCGGAGTAGTACTCCGTGAAGTTGCCCGCCGGGTCCTTGAGGTACCAGAAGAAGTTGGAGCCGATGTGGTGCCGGCCGAAGCCCCAGATGTGGCGCTCGGGGTGGTCCTCCAGCATGGCCATGGCGCCGCGCCCGATGTCGTCCACGTCGTCGACCTGCCACGACGTGTGGTGCAGGAAGGGCACCGGCGCCTTCAGGACCAGCAGGTTGTGGTGGTCGGTGGTGCAGCGCAGGAAGGATCCCGCGTCGCCCAGCGAGTCGCTGGTCTTGAAGCCGAGGCCGTCGCCGAAGAACGCGGCGGTGGCCCGGGGGTCGGGTGTGCCGAGGACGGCGTGCCCCAGCTTGCTGGGCCGCACCCGGTCGGGGCGCAGGATGCCCGGGGCGCGTCCCGCCGTGCGCTCGGTGCGCCCCGGCCCGTTGTACGGGGTGGGGGGCGTCGGGGCCGGAGCGGGGCGGGGTTCTATCTGGAGGACGGCCCGGGCCCCGGTGACGGGTTCGGCCGCGCTCAGGGTGGGGCCGGGCCCGCGGACGGCCACGATGCCCATCCGGCGCAGCCGGGCGTCGGCCGCGTCGAGGTCGTCGGGGTCGTCGACGCCGACGCGCATCTCGACGAGGCGGCGGGTGGGCGCCGTGACGATCCTCAGCTGGCGGCCGCCGTCGCGGGTGGCGAACCAGCCGTTGTCCTGGGCGCGCAGCCCGAGTTCGGTGTAGTACGGGGCGGTCGCCTCGGGGTCGGGAACGCCGATGGTGACGGAGGACAGGCGGTGCAGTGACATGGCGCTGTTCCTTTCGTGGTGTCAGGGCAGGACGGCGTCGCCGCGTGCCGCGCGCAGGGCCTGCGCGACGATGGTCAGGGTGGGGTTGACGGCGGCGGACGAGGGGAAGAAACCGCCGTCGACGACGAACAGGTTGCGCACCTCATGGCTGCGGCAGTACGGGTCGAGGACCGAGCGTGCGGGGTCGTGCCCGGCGAGGGTCGTGCCGCACTGGTGGCCGGTGTGCTCGACGCCCATGCGGTGGGTGAGGACGAGCGGGTATCCGGCACGGCGCATCATCCGGGCCCCTTCGCGCACCAGGCGCCGGTGGGCGCGGGCGTTGGCGGGGTGCCAGTGGAGGGTGATGCCTCCCCCGGGCCCGAGCAGCACCCGGTTCTGCGGGCGCGGCAGGTCCTCCGAGATGAGCCACCAGTCGACGCTGTGGGCCGCCAGCTCGCCCAGGACGCGGCGGGGCACCCGCGGGTGCGCGGTCGCCATCGCGGCCGGGTGCACCTTGCCCATCAGCTGGAGGTTGCCCAGCGGGTGCGGGGTGCGGGCGCCGGCCCGGTAGAAGTCGTTGACGGCGAGGGTCTTCTGGAAGACCGCCGGGTTGCGGCGGCGCGGATCGACGGCCATCAGCATGCTGTTGTGGTGCAGCATCAGGTTGCGTCCCACCAGGCCGCTGCCGTTGCCGAGCCCCTCGGGGTGGGCGCTGTCCGCCGAACGCAGCAGCAGCGCGGCGGAGTTGACGGCCCCGCAGGAGACGACGACGGTCCCGGCGGTGAGAGTGACGGGGTGGCCGTTCCTGGCGGCCTCGACGGTGGTGACCCGGCGCCCGGACGGGTCGGTGCGCAGCCGCGAGACATAGGTGTCGGTGAGCAGCCGGACCGTCGGGGAGCGCAGGGCCGGCCACAGGGCCCGGGTCTCCGCGTCGCTCTTGGCGCCGACACGGCACGGGAAGCCGTCGCAGGTGCCGCAGCGCTCACACGTACCTCCCTCGGCCAGGTCCACGCCCAGTTCGAGCGGGTAGGGGTGGAGCCCCTGGGCGCGCAGCCGCTGCTCCAGCTCCGCGATCCGGGGCGCGTGGGCGACCGGCGGGTGCGGGTAGGGCCCGGAGCGGTCCGGCTCGGTGGGGTCGTGGCCCCCCTGGCCGTGCACCCGGTAGAGGCGTTCGGCCTCGGCGTAGAACGGCTCCAGGTCGGTGTAGCCGAACGGCCAGGCCGGGGAGGTGCCGTCCAGGTGCTCGACCGCGTCGAAGTCGCTCTCGCGCAGCCGGGGCAGGCTCGCCCCGTAGACCTTGGTGGTACCGCCGACGTAGTAGTGGGCGGCGGGGGTGAAGGGCCGGCCGCCGGTGGTGCGCCAGGTCTCCGCGTTGCGGTAGCGGCCGTCGCCGAAGACGGCCTCCGGCGACCAGTTGGCCTCCTCGCGCGGCAGGAACCCGCCGCGCTCGACGACCAGGACGCGGGCGCCGGTCCGGGCGAGGGCCCACGCCACGGTCGCTCCCCCGGCGCCGGAGCCGATCACGACGACGTCGGCGTCGTAGCGGGTGGCGTCGTGGCGGACCACGGGCGGGGTGCCCGGTCCCCAGATGCCAGTCATGTCCCTCTCCCTTCGTGCGGTGCCCTCGGTCGGTACAGGCGTACGTCGGTGTGGTCCTCGTAGGGCTGGTGCGGGGGCGCGTGGACGAGTTCGAGGTGCAGGCCCCAGGGGGTGGTGAGGTACACCCATCGCGTGCCGCGGATGGGTCCCTCGCCGACCTCCTGCGGCTCGCCGAGCATCCGTACGCCGGGCGTCGCGGTGAGGTGGCGGACGCTGCCCTCGAAGTCGTCCGTCCACAGCGCCAGATGGTGGCCGCCCACGTCGCTGTTGCGGGGCATCTGCCGACGTCGGCCGGGCCCGGTGTACTCGAAGAGTTCGACGTTGAGGGCGGCGCCCAGACGCAGCATCGCGATCTGGACGGTGGCCCTGGGGTCGACGCCGAGCTGGCGGCGCATCCAGTCGTCGTCGGCGGCGATCGGCCCGGTGCGGTAGGCCTCCTCCGCGCCCAGGACGCCGGTGAAGAAGGCGACGGCCTCATCGAGGTCGGGCACGGTGAAGGCGATGTGGTGGGCGCCTCGCAGACCCGGGACGCGCGAAGTGGTGGCGGGGGCAGGGACGTTGGTGGTCATGTCCGCTCCTTGGTCGTGTCGGGGGTACGGGGTGGCAGGCGCCGGGCGACGGCGGCCGGGGTGACGGTCAGACAGAGCAGTTCGGCGCCCCGGGGTCCGGCCCGCAGGCTGATGTCCCGCGCGGTGCGGGCCAGCAGCAGGCCGCCCGCGCCCAGCGCCCTGGCGGGTCGGCGGGCGCCGGTCCACCGGGCGGTGAGCGGGCCGCTCAGGACGTACCAGGCCGCTTCGGCGTCGCCCCGGCCGACGAGGTCGTACTGGGCGTGCGGCGGCAGGCTGATCCGGTCGACGGCCTCGCACTCGCTGTGCAGCATGCCCCGCCGGGCCAGACAGCGGACGCGGACGGGGTCCTGCCCGTCGGTGTGGAGAGCGGCTGTGCGGCGGCTCGCGTTGATGATCACGGGTGGTCCTCTCTCGGTACGTCCAGAAGGGCGTGGAAGTACTCCAGGCCCTCGGCGCCCGCCCGCAGGCGGGTCTTGGTGCCCAGGGGCAGGGTCAGCGAGACGCCCGGGCCGAGCGCCACGCCGGTGGCCCCGACCTCGGCCGTCCCGGCGCCGTCCGTGACGTACACGGTGTGCTCGACGCTCTCGGCGGCCAGTTCGGCCATGTCGTTCGGGAGCAGCCGGGTGACGCGCACGGTGCGCAGGGGGCCGCTGAGCACGGTGGCGGCGTCCACCGGGCCGGCCCGGCGCAGGTCGGCGATGACGGCGTGGCCGGTGCGGGCTGCATGGTGCATGGCGGTGTCCTTCCGGGAGTCGGGCTGCCCGGTTGTCGGGCCGGGTGGCGCCGGGACTTCGATGACCAGCCAGGACAGCGGGCGCTGGGCCGTGTTGCGCAGGCCGTGGCGGCGCCCGAGGGCGGTGAGGACAGCCGTGCCCGGCCGGACGGCGTGGGGGCGCCCGTCCAGGGTGATCTCGCCCTCGCCTTCGAGGACGAAGTACAGCTCCTCGGTGCGGGTGTGCCGGTGTTCGCCGCTGACGCCGCCGGGCGGCAGCCACGCCCACTCGACCGCTTCCCACCGGCCGTGCAGTCCGGTGCGCCGGGCCAGGCACGTCCAGCGCGAGTGGCCGCCCGCCGCGTGCACGCCGTGGACGTCGGCCGGTTCGCGGACGTCCGCGACGACGACTGCCTCACGCATGACCGGCCTCCTCGTCTGCGGTGTGAGAGGCCTTCAGGCGCCCGGCGGCGTCGGCCAGTTCGCCGGGGGTGACGTCGTCGACGAAGACGGCGTCGCCGATGCCGGCGGGCAGCGGAAGCCGCTGGCTGCCGTCGCGGTGGCGGACCGTGTCCACCAACGCCTCGCCCAGCACGGCCGGTTCGCACAGCCGGTGCCAGATGGGCAGACGCAGCCCGCGCATCACGTCCAGGATCCGCCGTCGCTCCTTCGGCCGGACCAGGCCGCGCCGTTCGGCGATCAGCGTGGTCAGGGCCATGTCGAGGCAGACCGCCTCGCCGTGCAGCAGCTCGGGCAGGGCGCGCATCTCCAGCGTGGGGCTGAAGGAGTGGCCGTAGTCGACGACCCGCTCCAGCTCGCTCTCCCACAAGTTGCCCTGGAGCTCCTCCAGCATCCCGTGCACGGCCCGGCCCAGTACCTCCCGGACGACCGGACTCAGCCGCCGGCCGCCCTGGAAGTGCTCGCCGACCAGTCGGGCGCCATGCGTCTCCAGCAGACCGAACAGCTCACGGTCCTTGATCAGCGCGATCTTGAGGATCTCGGCCATGCCGTTGCTCAGGTGCCGCCGGTCGAGGGTGGCCAGGAAGCGCGGGTCCAGGAGCGTCTGGGCCGCGGGGTGGTAGGTGCCGAGCCGGTTCTTGTGCGGGCCGAAGTTCACCCCGGTCTTCGCCCCGACCCCGGCGTCGACGAGGCCGATCAGCGTGGTGGGGACGCGGACGTACGGGGTGCTGCGGCGGTAGAGGCTGCACGCCAGGCCGACGACGTCCATCAGGACACCGCCGCCGAGGGCGACGACGGGCTCGCTGCGCCGGGCGATGCCGAACCGGTCCATCGCCCGCGCCACCGAGAAGACGGCGTCCATCGTCTTGAGCTGCTCATGGGCGGTCAGCACATGGATCTCGTAGTCGAGGCCGCGGGCGGCTCCGTAGGCGCGCAGCCGGTCGCCGTACAGCTCGTCGACCGTGCTCTCCACGACGAGGAGCCGGCGCGGCGGGGCCGGGCCGTCGCCCGGGACCCCCGCACCCGCGAGCGCGGGATTGCGCGGATCCAGGACGTCCGGCGTGAAGCCCACCTCGTAGCGGACGGGCTTGGCGGTGCTCACGATCCAGGAGCGGACCGGCTCGCCCGAGGTGAACAGGCCGTGGGAGGAACGAGGGGCCAGGGTGGTCACGGGGGGTCTCCTCACAGGAAGTGGGGGGGCGGGGGCCGGTGGGTCCTATGGGTCTGGTGGGTCTGGTGGGTCTGGTGGGTCTGGTGGGGCGATCAGGCCAGTGGCCCGGTTCGGGATGTCCCTCACCACGCTGCGGTTCCCGGTGCCCCGGGCACATGAGGCGCCGGTCCCGACCGGGTCCCGGCCCGGTCCCGGCCGCCGGGGCGGGGCACCAGACCGTCCTCCGCCGCCGCGACCGCCTCCAGGCCGGCCCGCAGGGTGTCGAGGCCGACCGTGGCGACGGTGTGGCCACCGCACACATGCGGCTGTCCCAGGGTGTCGAGGAGCACCATGCCGAGGCTGCGGTCCGGCTCGCCGGTGAACTCGTGCGCGGTGAAGTCGTGCGCGCCGGGGCCGGTCGCGGAGGTCCGCAGAACGCCCAGCACGTCCTGGGCGGTGACGGGCGCGGGAAGGACGTCGGGAGCGCCCCAGCGCGCCAGCAGCTCGCGGTGTGCGGCCTCCCCCGCCGCGTCGAGCAGCCCCGTCCGGCGCGCGCACCGGGCGGCCACGAGCAGCCCCAGCGCGACGGCGTCGCCGTACCGCAGGGCTCCGACGCCGAGCACACGCAGGGCGTCGGCCACGGTGTGCCCGTAGCGGAACACCCCGGCCGGGCCGTCCTCCAGCGGGTCGTAGCAGGTGAGCGCGGCCCGGGCGTCCGCGCACAGCGCGATGAAGGAAGCCAGCGCGCTCCGGTCGTACCGGCCGTCGGGTCGCAGCCGCGCGCAGATCTGGTCGTACGAGGCCGGACACACCGACAGCACATTCCTGACCAGCGCGTACAGCCCCGGCCGCACGGCTCCGGGTGTCAGGGTGTCGAGGAACTCCAGCTGCGCCCGGACCAGCACCGGCACCCGGCGCGGCCCGGTGGGGCCGACCAGCGACAGCGCCGTGTCGAGCGCGGCGGGCAGCGTGGTCGGCAGCAGCAGCGGGCCCCGGCGGGTGTGCGCGGCGGCCCGGCCGACGGCGTCGAGGACGCTGGTGCCGCCCAGGGCGACGATCACGGCCTCGGAAGGGATCTCCTCGGCCCCGACGCCGTCCGGCCCCGAGGTCCCGACCCAGCGGGCGGGGGCCGCCGCGCCGAGGTGGTGCAGGACGCGGTGGGTGAGGGCCGTGGGGACGCCCTGGTCGGAGACGACCACGAAACGGTCGGCGTCGAGCCCCCGGGCGATAGCGGTCAGCTCGTCCCACGAGGCGGAGCCGGCCCGTATCTGCACGGGAAAGTGGGCGGGGCCGGAGCCGACGCTCCGGTCGATGGCCACGGCCGGCGAGGCCACGGGGAGAGAGGAGGAGAGCATGAGGGACTCACAGACCGGGCACTGCCCGACGCGGGATCGATTGCCCTCCCACCGTCGGCGCCCCCGGGCCCCGGACGCATGAGGCCCCGGCCCCGACGTGGCCCCATCACCGGTCCCGGGCGGGTGCGCCCTCCCGTACCGGCGCCGCGCCCCCGCCTTCGCCCAGCCGGTGAGTCATCACCGCCGTTGCGCGGGGCGCGCGGCTCTCACCAGGGTCTTCCTGATAGGCAGTCGCGAGTGAGCAACCACGGGTCCGCACGCGGAGCGGACGACAGCGGCCCCGGCCACAGCGGCCCCGGCCACAGCGGCGCCGGGCGCGGCCTGCCGTTCGCCATGGCCGCCTACGCCTTCACCGTCGCGATGTGCGGCACGACCCTGCCCACTCCCCTGTACCGCATGTACCAGGAGAAGTGGGGCTTCTCCTCCTTCATGGTCACGGTGATCTTCGCGGTGTACGCCGTCGGTGTCATCGTGGCGCTGCTTCTGCTGGGGCAGCTGTCGGACGCCGTGGGCCGCCGGCCGGTGCTGCTGGCGGGGCTGGTGGCGTCGGCGCTGAGCGCGGTGTGCTTCCTCTTCGAGCAGGGGCTGCCGGAGCTGTTCGCGGGCCGCGTGCTGTCGGGGCTCTCCGCCGGTCTGTTCACGGGCACCGCGACCGCCGCCGTGGTGGAGCTCGCCCCGCCGCGCTGGGCCGCCTCCGCCACGCTGGTCGCCACCGCGGCGAACATGGGCGGCCTGGGCAGCGGCCCGCTGCTGGCGGGCCTGCTGGCGCAGTTCGCCCCCGACCCGCTGCGCCAGGTGTTCATCGTCGACCTGGTGCTCGTCGCGGCGGGCGTGGTCGGCGTCCTGCTGATCCCGGCGACGGTACGGGACCGCGAGGGCGGGTCGCGCCGGCCCCGGCGGCTGCGCGTGCCGGCGTCGGTGCGCCCGGCGTTCGTCCCGGCGGCGATGGCGGGTTTCGCCGGGTTCGCCACCATGGGGCTGTTCACCTCGGTGGCGCCGAGCTTTCTGAGCGAGGTGGTGGGGGTGAGCGAGCCGGCGGTGTCCGGCACGGTGGTCTTCACGGTCTTCGCCGCGTCGACGGCCGGTCAGCTGCTGATGGGGCGGGTCGGGGTGCGCCGGGCGCTGCCGTGGGGCTGTGTGGTCCTGGTGGTGGGGATGGCCGTGATCGCCGGCGCGCTGCTGGCGGCCTCGCTGCCGCTGCTGGTGGTGGGGGCGGTCACCGCGGGCGCGGGGCAGGGTCTGTCGTTCAGGGCCGGGGTCACGGAGGTGAGCGAACACAGCCCGCCGGAGCGGCGGGGGGAGATCACCTCCGCCCTCTTCGTCGTGCTGTACGTGGCGATCTCGATCCCCGTGGTGGGCGTGGGAATCATGGCCGTCACCCTGGGCCTGCGCACCTCGGGTCTGATCTTCACCGCGTGTGTGGCGGCGCTGGCGGCCACCACGGCGGTGCTGCTGTGGCTGCGACCGGTGGCGCGGAACGCGTGAAGGGACGCGGGGTCCTTCCCGCACTAGGCGTTCCCGGGGGCTGCGCCCCCAGGCCCCCGGGCACGCTTTTCGGCTGCGGGCGGTGGCCGGTTGCTCGCGCAGTTCCCCGCGCCCCTGGAAACCCTCGTTCGTCTGCGGGCCGTGGCCGGTTGCTCGCGCAGTTCCCCGCGCCCCTGAAAACCTTCCGCTCAACTCACCTGGTCCGGAGCGAAGTAGTCGCGCAGGCGGGCGATTCTGCCGTCGCGGATGCGGAAGATCTGGACCAGCGAGACGGACCTGTCCCCGTCGCCCCCGTCCTCGTCCCCGTCGAAGACCGCGTCGATCTCGACGATGAACACCTCGGGGTCGTCGGTGAGATGCAGCACGTACCCGGACTTCTCCGCGTTCGGCGCGCCCCCGTCCTTCGTCTGCCGTTCGTAGTACGCGGCCATCGCGGTCCGGATCTGCTCGCGCCCCTCCATCCGCCGGGGGAAGGCCGCGCCCGCCGGTACGAGCGGCGCCTCCAGCACGCCGTCCTCGGTAAACAGTTCGGCAAGAGCCTCGGCGTTCCGCGTCAAGGTGCCCGCGTGGACGAGGCTCTGGAAGATTTCCTGCGGTGAACGGGGCGTACTGGACACGGCGGGCTCCCTGGACAGGCCGGACGGGCAGGAGTCCCACCTCACCACAGGAGTGCCCGGCACGCAGGGAGTTTCCCCCACCGGCAGCCGTGCCACCTGCACGGAGTCCCAGGAGGTGACGGCAGCCCCAGCCGACGGCGCACGGGCGCGCGGCGGTGGTGCGCCCGCGTTCGACTGCGGACGGGCGCCCGCAGACGAACAGGCCTGATGTGGGGTAGATCAGAACTCAAGCCATTATCAAGCGGAAAGAGAAGCCCTCTTATGACGCACATCGTCCTCCCCGGCCAACGCCCCGAAGGCCGCCGCGGGTTCGAGATCGTCCTCTCCAGCAAGATGACCGGCCAAGCGGCCTCCTGGGTGGAAACCCGCCAGGGCCCGGCCTGGTCGGGGCCTCCGCTGCACACCCACGCCGAGTCGACGGAGACCTACTACGTCGTCTCCGGCACCCTTCTGGTCCAGGTCGACGACGAGGTCGTGGAGCTGCGCCCGCGCGCCCTGGCCCACATCACCAGTGGCACCCGCCACACCTGGGCCACCCCGCCCGGCGAGGGCTGCCACTTCCTCACCCTGCACATGCCGGGCGGTTACGAGGACTACCACCCGACCGCGCTCCAGGCCGAGAAGGACAACGGCGGCCCGCTCACCCAGGAAGACCTTTTCAAGATCGCCGCCCGCTTCGACTGGCGCCCCGCCGGTGACACACCGATGCGCCTCACCCCCGACGGCCGCCTCGTGCCCGCCTCGCAGGCCGACGACGAGGCCGCGCGGCTGCGTGCGGAGTGGCTGGCCGCGGAGGGCGAGAAGGCCGAGATCACCCCTATCCACGACCCCGGTTTCTACGTCACCAACCAGCCCGCCTGACCAGGTCGCGGAGGCGGCCTCCGGCATATCGGGCGCCAACCGCCGTGCCGTATCGCGTCCCTGACCGTGCGTCAGGCGACGCGGTACTTCTCCGCCTGCTCCTCCCTCAGGGTCAGCCCGAGGCCGGGGGCGCCGCTCTCGCCGGGGCTGATCGTCCCGCCGTCCGGGGCAAGGGCGCCCTCGAAGAAGAGGCTCTCGATGCGGACGTGGTCGTGGAACCATTCCAGGTGGCGCAGATTCGGTACGGCCGCCGCCGCATGGGCGTGCGCATGGGGTGCGCAGTGTCCGGAGACCTCGAGCCCCGCGGCCTCCGCGAGGGCCGCCGCGCGCAGCCACACGGTGATGCCGCCGCACCGGGTCACATCCACCTGGAGGCAGTCGACGGCGCCCGCCCGCAGCATATGGTCGAAGTAGGCGAGCGTATAGCCGTATTCACCGGCGGTGACATCCAGCGGGACGGCCGCCCTGACCAGGGCGAGGCCCGGCAGGTCGTCGGAGGAGACGGGCTCCTCGAACCAGGTCACGCCCTGCGCGTGCAGCCGCTCGGCCACCCGCACGGCCTGCTTGGCGGTGTATCCGCCGTTGGCGTCCACGTACAACTCCGCGCCGTCGCCGATGCAGGCGCGGGCCCGCGCCACGCGCGCCAGGTCGCGTTCCTCCGCGCGCCCCCACGACTCACCGATCTTGATCTTGACGCGCGGAATGCCCTGCTCCTCCACCCAGCCGCGCAGCTGACGGTCCTGGGTGTCCTCGTCGTACGTGGTGAAGCCGCCGCTGCCGTAGACGGGCAGCTCCGTGCGGGCGGCGCCCAGCAGACGGACCAGCGGCAGTCCGAGCAGGCGCGCCTTGAGGTCCCACAGGGCGATGTCGACGGCGGAGACCGCCCCGGCGATCAGCCCGGGGCGGCCGGCGTTGCGTACGGCCCGGTTCATGGCGTCATTGGCGGCCGGGATGTCCCAGACGGGTCGCCCGGTGACCGCGTCGGCCAGCAGGCCGTCCACCACGGCGGCGGTCTGAGCCGCGCCGTAGGTGTAGCCGAGGCCGGTGGTGTCTCCGGAGCGCGCCCGGACCAGCACCAGGGTCGTGGAGTTCCACGCCAGGGTGCCGTCGGCCTCGGGAAGGTCGGTGGGCACGGTGTAGACAGCCGTCTCGACACCGTCCACCCACGGGCCGTGCTGCTGCTCCACGGTCGTCCACCGCCTTCCGCCCGCCGCTCCCGCAGAGCCCCTGCGGTCCCCACCGGGTGCCCCGGCGACGGTGGGTCATTCCCCTCGCCACCCGTGGGTACGGATGACTGCGCTCGGGGATTGCGGGTATTCGCCTCTGCGGAACGGGGGTGAACGCGAGGGGCCGAGGATGCGGTCCGGTTCAGGTGGTGAGCGTGATGCGACAGACAGTCATCAGGAAGCCGAAGCCCCCGGCCCCGCGGCCGCCCCTGGACCTGCGTACGCCCAGTGGACGCCCGCTCCCGTACTGACCCGGCTCACCGGTCCGGTGACGAGGCCCGGGCCGTGCGGGGCACGGCCCGGGCCCGGCGCCGTCAGACGCGGTGGACGGTGTGCAGCTTCGTGGCGTAGGTGCCCGTGCCGTCCAGCAGCGAGGCGCCGCCTATGTCCGCCATGGTGGGACCGTTGTTCGTCTTGCGGCTGGACAGGAAGCGGCGCTGTCCGGCCGCGTCCTTGCCCAGGTAGATACCGACGTGGTCCACGGTGACGGTCGGGTGGTCGTCGCTGGAGTCCGCGTTGAAGAACAGCAGGTCACCGGGCTGGAGCAGCGCGGCGGCGGGCGGGTTGGTGCCATCGGTCCGGTCGATGCGCGCACCGGGCGCGTAGTCGACCATGTCGCGGGACTTGCGCGGCAGCCGGGTGTGGGAGGTGTCGGTGGCCTTCGCCATCGGCACACCCATGTGGTAGCCGTACACCATGCGCGTGTAGCCGGAGCAGTCGAGGTTGCCGACCTGCTGGCTCGACGGGCCGGTGTAGCCGTCGGGGAAGGTCCAGCCGATGCCCATGTACTCGTGGAAGTCGGCGCCCTCGTAGAGGTACCCCTGCGGGTCGAGGTAGCCGTAGTGCGCCTTGCCGAGGACCTGCTTGTCCTTGGCCGGGCCGGAGCCGCTGACCACCTGGGGCGCGTCGGCGAGGAACATGGCCGCGTACGCGAGGACGTCCGGGGCCGTGGAGCCGGCCCAGCCGCGGATGGTCTTCTCCAGCTCCGGCGTCCAGGTGCCGTCGAAGGGCTCGGGCAGCACCCGCACCCAGTCGCTGTGCGTGACGCTCGGCGGCGTCGCCCAGGTGGACTCGGTGACCTTGAACTTGCTGACCACGAGCTTGACCGGCAGGTTGGTGCAGCCGTCGTTGGCCAGCGCGCGCAGACCCACCCGGCCCTTGCCGAACTTGCTGTCGGTGACGTCGAAGGTCCAGCTGTCCGGCTCGCTCGACAGGGTGCGCCAGGCCTTGGCCTGGATGCGGGTGCCCTCGCGGCGCACCCGGATCGTCCAGTCGGTGCCCGCGGGCACACCGGTGGCGAGGGTGACGGCGGACGTGGTCCCGAGCGCGGAGACCGCGTCGGCGACCTCCTTCTCGATGCGCAGCTCGACCGCGCCGGTCGTCAGGAACGAGAGCCGGGCGCGGTAGTTGTTGCTGGTGTCCTGGTAGCCGAAGGACAGCGCGTAGGAGCAGGCCTGGCCGGTGGGCACCTTGTCGAAGTGCGCCACGGACTGCACGTCGAAGTCCGTGATCTCACCGTCGCGCAGCGTCGCGTGACGGCTGGCGAAGTCGGTGGTGAGGTTGATGATGCCGGAGTTCGGCACGACCGAGTAGTCGGTGTCGTTGGGGCCGAGCGTCGACCAGCTGCCACCGCCCGGGGAGCTGCCCCAGTACGAGCGGTCGGCGACGGGCAGCGTGGTGTCCGGCAGGGTGCGCTTGAACAGGTCCTCGAAGGACTGCTTGTTCTCCGTGAAGGTGCGCTCCGGGCCGGGCAGGACGACGGTGCGGGCGCCGTGCGTCAGCAGGGCGACGCGCTTGCCGCCGGAGGTCACCTCGGTGCGGTTCGGGGTGCCCGACAGCACGGTCGCGGTGAGCGGGGTGTTCAGCGTCAGCTGGCTGAAGTACGAGGCGTCCAGCGTCGGCAGGGTCACCGAGGAGCGCGGTGAGGTGAGACCGGCGGGCACCCCGGTGGGGGCACCCGCGACGGCGGTGGTGGCGGCGCGGGCCGGAGCGGCGGCCAGACCGCCGAGCGGAACGGAGGCGGCGGAGGCCGCGAAGATACCGAGCAGGCTGCGCCTGGAAGTGTGGGACATGCGCGCCATCATGAGTCAGGGGTGGCTGACAGGTGACACCGGGTCCCCTGTGCGTCCGATGTGAGCGACTCGCCGCTTTGCGCCCCTGCCCGAACGTGATGTGGGCGGGCAATCCGGATATTCCTCCAGCAGTCGGGCGGCGCCTCGGGCCGTCAGGGCCGCTCGCCGCTGCCGGGGGCCCTGTCCTTGTCCTTCACCCACGGGCCGACGCCGAGCCTGCCGGTGGTCCCGAGGTCGAGTTCCGGGGTGACGACGGCGGGGGGCGAGCCGGGCTTCGGGGTCACCCGGAGGTAGGGGGCGTTCACGGGCTCGCCGGACTCGGTGGTGTTGCGCCACATCAGGGACGCGGACGCCGTCTCTCCCGGCCGCAGGGTCACGGGCCGAGGCGGGGTGTCCGGGCCGCCCGCCGTGGAGATCGCACCGGTCCCGTCGAGGATCCGTACGCCGGTGACCGGCCGCAGCTCCTCGTCGAGCACCTGGAGGCGGGGATAGCCGTGGAGCCGGACGGCCGCGGTCCCGCAGTTGGCCAGGTGCAGCCCCACAGCACGCAGCCCCATGGCGGCGTCACCCCGGTCGGTGGTGACGCGCATGCCGGAGGGCGGGCACGTCGCCGAGTCCGCAGTGTCCTCGCCGGCCGGAACCGCCCGCACCTTGGCGATACGTACCCGCAGGGCCGCCCCCGCGCCGAGAACCTCACCCGGCTGGACGGTGTCGCGGACGGTCCGCCCCGGGGCCACGGCCGCCACCGTCCGGCGCGGGCTGGAGACGACTGCTCCCGCGCTGTCGCGGATCTCGAAGGTGACGGTGTATGTGAGCGGCTCGGTCCGCGAGTTGGTGACCTCGAAGTCGATCGGCGCACCGGATGCCGTGTCGCAGCCGGGCGGCAGGATCCTCACACCGTCCCGCTTGATGTCGGTGGGCTCGGCCGTGGACGGGCGCGAGCGGCACGTGGGCGAACCGTCCGCGGCGCGGCCGACGGAGGGTGCCTCCTCCGTGCCGCACCCGGCGACGAGAAGACTCACGGCGAGGGCGCAGACGGCGAGGAGGGCGGCGGGACGCATGCGCCCAGCTGATCAGTGGACCGACCTGCCGGGCAAGGGGATGGGTCACACGCTTTGTCACACTCCTGATACAGCGTCATCTCCCGGCGTGCGACCGCGCCGCCCCCTTGTTCAGATCGTCCGCACCTCCAGAACCGTGACCGAGTACGGCGCGAACGTCGCCGTGAAGGTGGGGCTGATACCACTGACGGACCGGCTGTGCGGCACCACCGCGTCCGGGTTTGCCAGGGTGTTGGTGGCCTTGCGGTCCGCGGCCGCGAGGACCGTGACGGTACCGTACGGCGCCGTGCGGGCGACCCCCTTGAGCGAGACGGCCGTCCGGCGGGCCGTGCCGCTCGTGTTGACCGCCGCGACGTAGATCCGGCGGGCGGCCGGGTCGTGGGTGGTGACGACGTTGAGGCCGGGCAGCGCGCGCACCTCGGTGGGCAGCACCACCGTGCCCCGGTGGGTGCGCAGCATCTGCTGGGCGTAGTAGCTGGGCGAGTTGTAGCTGGCCAGACCGGAGTAGGCGATGAGGTTGGTGGCCCAGGTGTTGTCGTTGACGTGGCTGAACAGCGGCGCGTAGCACTCCATCAGGACCTGGTCGGAGTTGCGGATCAGCCCGGCCAGCCAGGAGGCGTCGCCAAGGGCCGCGTCGAGGTCGGGGGTGGGGCGGCCCTCCTGCGCGGCCCACTCCCCGACGAACACCTTGGGACCGCTCCGGTCCCGGCCGTCGTATTTGTGGGAGCCCGCCTGGAAGGCTGAGGGCGACTGGTAGTAGTGCTCGTCGATCAGGTCGTAGGGGCGGGAGGTCACGGGTGTCGTGGCGATCAGCTTCAGGGCGGGGTAGCGGGCCTTGATGGCGTCGTGGAAGGCGGCGTAGCGCTCCTCGTACGAGCCGGACCGGTCGAACCAGTCCTCGTTGCCGATCTCCACATGGGTGAGCGGGAAGGGCGCCGGGTGCCCGTCGGCGGCGCGCCGGGCGCCCCAGGTGGAGGTGGCGGGACCGGTGATGTACTCGATCTGGTCGAGGGCGTCCTGCACGAAGGGCTTCAGGGCGTCACCGGTGACATGGGCACCTTGGAGCGAGTACCCGGCGTACACGCACAGCAGCGGCACACAGCCCAGGTCCTCGGTCATCTGGAGGTATTCCGGCAGGCCGAGGCCGTCGGTGGACCAGTATCCCCAGGCGGAGTTGCGGTGTCCGGGCCGCTGCTCGACCGGGCCGATGGTCTTCTTCCAGTCGAACCGGTCGGCGATGACGTTGCCTTCGAGGTAGTTGCCGCCGGGGAAGCGCAGGAACGCCGGTCGCAGCGCGGCGAGCTTCTCCATCAGGTCCACCCGCAGGCCGTTGCGCCTGCCCTTGTAGGTCGGCGGGAAGAGGGAGAGCTGGCTCAGCCAGAGCGTGCCGGCGGCCGGGGCGGTGACGACCAGCCGGGCGTTGAGGGTGGTGGGGGCGCCGGGTCCGGTGCGCAGGGTCAGCTCGTGCTCGCGCCATGAACCGGTGAGCGCTCCGGTGGTCGCGGTGGCGTGGACCGTACCGTCCGTGCCCACGATCGCGACGGTCAACCGGCCGGTGAGCGACGGGGACTTGACGTGGAGGGAGGCGCGGTAGGTGGTGGAGGGGCGCACCGGGATGCCCCAGAAGCCCTCGTTGGCGACGCCGTCCCCGGCCGCGGCCGCGGTGACGCGCAGCGACTGGGTGAGGGCCTGGTTGAGTGGCTGGGCGGTGTCCACCGCGAAGGTCGCCCCGCCCACCGTGGACCAGTGCAGGGGGGTGGCCGCGGCCATGAAGCTGCGGTTGTTGACGAGTTCGGCGTACAGGCCGCCCTCGCCGCTGTGGTTGATGTCCTCGAAGAAGATGCCCCCGAGCTGCGGGCTGACCACGGGGCCGAGCCGGGTGGTGTCGACGGTCAGCAGCGGAAGGGTGGAGTCCACGGGCACTCCTGCGAGGGCTGCCGCCTGGGCGGCGGTGAGAGCGGTGTCGAAGACCTGGACGTCGTCGATGAGGGCGTGTGCCTGGTCGACCTCGGCGCCACCGAAGAAGCCGCGCCCGACGGCGGTGGCACCGGTGGCGCGCCAGCCGCCGGGATACGGGACCTCGCCCTCCAGGACCCCGTTCACATAGAGCCGGACCACTCCGGCCGCGCTGTCGTCGACTCCGAGGAGGTGGTACCAGACCCCGGTCACGGGAGCGAAGGACGCGCCGGCCACGGCGGCGGCGCCGTTCGCGGAGGCGGCGTCGGAGGGCAGCCGGGTGAAGGCGAACGCGCCCGTGTCGTCGCGCAGTTGCAGGAAGAAGCCGCTGACCTGGGCGCCGTCGACGGAGACGAAGGTCTGGTACCCGTGGGTGGCGGTGAGCCGGACCCAGGCGGAGACGCTGAAGCTCCTGGTGGTGTCCACGACGGGCCCCCGGGCGGTGGCGCTGCCGCCCGCCGAGACGTCGAGGCTCGACGCGCCCGACTTGGCCGCGCCCCAGCGCGCACCCCCGGCGAGGGTCAGGGCGGGGCCGCCGGCGCTGTCGGCGGCGGTGGATCCGGCCGTCTCGTCGAAGGCCCAGTGGGCGACGGGCGCGGGGAGCGCCGCTGCCGCCCGCGCCGGGGAGGCCGCGAGCGCGGGGCCGATGGCTCCGGCGAGGGGTACGGCGCCGAGCGCGCTGACGACCGCTCTGCGGCTGGGCCCGGGTTCGGGCTGCTCCGCCGGTCCGTGGGGGGTGCGTGGGGTCATGCTGAACTCCTCATCTCTCCAGGAGGGTTCGAGATTTCGGACAGTGTTCTGCATTTCGTCGCTGTTACGTCGCCGGAGCATTCCGCTTCTCCCGCCCGTACGTCAACACCCGGGCCATGGCACAGGCGTTGTCCGCCACCGCCTCCGGAAACGGTTCCCGTACGACCCATTGACACCCGCGACCGCAGGTCATTACCGTCACGCCAACATTTCGAACGTGTGACGAAATATCGAACGGTCCAGCCTGCGTCCTCGGGAGCAACCGCCTTGCGAATCACGGGAATCAGCACACATGTCGTCGGGACGCCCTGGCGCAACCTCACCTATGTCCAGGTCCACACCGACGAGGGCCTCACCGGCGTCGGCGAGACCCGGATGCTCGGCCACACCGACGCACTCCTCGGCTATCTGCGCGAGGCCGAGACCAACCACATCGCGGGATCGGACCCGTTCGCGGTCGAGGACCTCGTGCGCCGGATGAAGTACGGCGACTACGGGCGCGCCGGCGAGATCGTGATGTCCGGCATCGCGGTCGTGGAGATGGCGTGCTGGGACATCAAGGGCAAGGCGCTCGGCGTCCCCGTCTGGCAACTGCTCGGCGGCAAGGTGACGGACCGCGTCAAGGCCTACGCCAACGGCTGGTACACCACCGAAAGGACGCCGGAGGCCTACCACAAGGCGGCCAGGGCGGTGGTCGATCGGGGCTACCGGGCGCTGAAGATCGACCCGTTCGGCACCGGCCACTACGAGCTCGACCACCAGCAGACCCGCTACGCCGTGTCGCTGATCGAGGCGGTACGGGACGCGATCGGCCCCGGGACCGAGCTGATGCTGGAGATGCACGGGCGGTTCTCCCCCTCCACGGCCGTGCGCCTGGCCCGCGACCTCGCGCCCTTCGAGCCCGCCTGGCTGGAGGAGCCGGTGCCGCCGGAGAACCTCAAGGCGCTGGAGAAGGTCGCCGCCAAGGTCGACATCCCGGTCGCGACGGGCGAACGCATCCATGACCGCATCGAATTCAGGGAGCTCTTCGAGTCGCAGGCCGCCGACATCATCCAGCCCGATGTGGGCCACATCGGCGGCATCCTGGAGACCCGCAAGCTCGCCGCCACCGCCGAGACGCACTACATGCTGGTGGCGCCGCACAACGTGGGCGGCCCGGTGCTCACCGCCGCCAGCCTCCAAGTGGCGGGCTGCACACCGAACTTCAAGATCCTCGAACACTTCAACGACTTCGCGGACGCCGAGATCAAGAAGGTCGTCAAGGGCGCCCCCCAGGTCGTGGACGGCTACTTCGCCCTCCCCCAGGCCCCGGGTCTGGGCGTCGAGCTCGATGTGGACGCGGCCGCCGAGTTCCCCCAGCAGCAGGCCCGCTTCGACCTCTGGGCGGACGGCTGGGAGAAGCGTGCCCCCAAGAGCTCGGGGGCGGCCGGATGACCGGCCGCGCGGCCGGGGCCGCCGGCGGCGCCCCGGCGGGCAGCCGCGCGATCGTCGTCAACGCGCCCGGCACCCACCGCCTGGTCACCGGGCCGGTCCCGGAGCCCGGCCCCGGCGAGGTGCTCGTCGAGGTCGCCGCCGCCGGGGTCTGTATGAGCGACCGCGAGGTGTACGAGGGCCGCCGCGCCCCGGGCTATGTCCGCTACCCCGTCACCCCCGGCCATGAGTGGTCCGGGACCGTCGTCGCGGCCGGGCCGGGCACCGACCCCGCGCTCGTGGGACGCAAGGCGGTCGCCGAGGGCTTCCGCCGCTGCGGGACCTGCGAGCGGTGCCGGGCCGGGGACACCTCCCTGTGCAGCGCCGCGTACGCCGAGACCGGCTTCACCCACCCCGGCGCCTTCGCCGACCACCTGGTGGTGCCCGCCGGGCTGCTGCATCTGCTGCCCGACGACGCGGACCCGCGCGGCGCGGCCCTGCTCGAGCCCGCCGCCGTGGTCGCCGCCGCCGTGAGGGCCGGCGCACCGGAGGCGGGCGAGCGGATCGCGGTGGTCGGCGCGGGAACGCTCGGGCTGCTCGCGGTCCAGTTCCTGACCGCGTACTCGCCGGCGGAGCTGACGGTGATCGACCCCCGGCGCGAACGGGCCGAGCTGGCCTGCCGGATGGGCGCGACCGAGGCCCGCACTCCCGCCGACTCCCCCGAGGCGCACGGCTACTACGACCTCGTCGTGGAGACGGCCGGGGCCCGCACCACCGCCGCCGACGCCTGTCTGCTGGCCCGGCGCGGCGGCCGGGTCGTCCTCACGGGGATGTTCGCCCGGGGCGCGGTGGGCATCGACCCGGTGCACCTCTCGGTGAGCCAGCTCACCGTGCGGAGCGTGTTCGGCGCCCCGTCCGCCGCCTGGTCGCTCGCTGTACGGGCCTATGGCACGGGCCTCATCGACCCCGCGCAGCTGATCACCCACGAGCTCCCGCTGGAGCGGTACACCGACGCTCTCGCACTGGTCGGAGGCGGTGACCCGAAGACCGGAAAGGTGCTGCTGCGCCCCTGAAGCCGGGCGGCCGCAGCGCCTTTCGCACTCCCCATGACCCGAACCTCGTTCGAGATATCGAACGAACTCGACTCTCCCGTACCTCTCCCGTACAAGGAACCCGCCTGTGACCGACGCACCAGCCCCCGCCCCGGGCCCCGAGGGCCCCCGCCGCCCCGGCGAACCCGCCCTGGCCAGCCTCGGCCTCGCCGCCCCCCGCGACAACCCCGCCGACTCCTCCCCGCACACCTTCCCCGACGGTGGCACCTGGCGCACCGAGATCCCCTCCGTCGAGGGGCCGGAGGCGCTCGCCGTCGTCCTCAAGGAGTCGTCCCGCCTCGGTCTGCCGGTCCACCGCGTCAGCCAGGGCAGCGGTGTGTGGATGCTCTCCGACGCCGAGATCACCGAGATGGTGGAGGGCTGCGCCGAGCGCGACATCGAGCTCTGCCTGTTCACCGGGCCGCGCGGCACCTGGGACACCGGCGCCTCCGCCCGTACCGACTCGGGCGGCGCGGGCCTGCGCGCCCGGGGCCATGACGCGCTCGCCGGATGCGTCGAGGACGCCCTGCGGGCGGCCGCCTTGGGGGTGCGCTGTCTTCTCGTCGGGGACGAGGGCGTGCTGTGGAGCCTGCACCGGATGCGCGAGCGGGGGCTGCTGCCGGCCGACACCACCCTCAAGGTCTCCGCACTGATCGGCCCGGTCAACCCGGCCTCGGTGGCCGTGTACGAGCAGCTGGGCGCCGACTCGGTCAACGTACCCTCCGATCTGACGGCCGCTCACTTCACCGAAATACGGCGGGTCTCCCGGGTCCCCCTCGACCTCTACATCGAGGCTCCGGACGACCTCGGCGGCTATGTGCGGATGTACGAGGCCGCCGAGCTGATCCGCCGCGCCGCCCCGCTCTACCTCAAGTTCGGCCTCTCCAGGGCGCCCGGCATCTACCCCTACGGCGCCCAGCTGCGCGACACCGCCCTGGACACCGCCCGCGAGCGGGTGCGCCGGGGACGGCTCGTCCTCGACCTGCTCGCCCGCCTCGGCGCCGAGGGCGGTATGTCCCCGCTCGGCTCCCGCCGCCCCGGCCCCCTGCACCGCTTCCCCGCGAACCCGAAGGACTGATGACCATGCGCCGCACCCGACCAGCCGCACTCGCCCTCGTCGCCGGATCCCTCGCCCTCGCCCTGACCGCCTGCGGACAGGACAGCGAGGGCGGCGGCAAGGCGACGCCCAAGGGCGGCAAGGGAGCCACGATCGGCATCGCCATGCCGACCAAGTCGTCGGAGCGCTGGATCGCCGACGGTAACAACATGGCCGAGCAGTTCCGGGCGCTGGGCTACAAGACCGACCTCCAGTACGGCGAGGACAGCGTCGACCAGCAGGTCGCCCAGATCGAGAACATGATCACCAAGGGTGTGGACGCCCTGGTGATCGCCGCGATCGACGGACGCGCCCTCGGCGACGTCCTCAAGCAGGCAGCCGACCAGCACATCAAGGTCATCTCCTACGACCGTCTGATCCTCGGCTCGCCGAACGTCGACTACTACGCCTCGTTCGACAACGAGAAGGTGGGCGTGCTCCAGGCGACGTACATCGTCGAGAAGCTCGGCCTGAAGAACCCCCAGCAGGGCGGCGGCAAGGAAGGCCCCTTCAACATCGAGCTGTTCGCCGGATCGCCCGACGACAACAACACCCGCTACTTCTTCCAGGGCGCCCTCAAGACCCTCCAGCCCTACATCGACAAGAAGCAGCTCGTCGTGCGCAGCGGCCAGACCCGGCTCAACCAGGTGACCACGCTGCGCTGGGACGGCGCCACCGCCCAGAAGCGCATGGACGACCTGCTGACCAAGGCGTACTCCACCCAGCACGTGGACGCCGTCCTCTCGCCGTACGACGGGATCTCGATCGGCATCCTGTCCGCCCTGCGCTCCGGCGGCTACGGCACCGCGGCCAAGCCGTACCCGGTCGTCACCGGACAGGACGCCGAGGTGGCGTCGGTGAAGTCCATCATCGCGGGCAACCAGGCCCAGACCGTCTACAAGGACACCCGCGCACTGGCCAAGCAGGCCGTGCAGATGGCCGACGCGGTGCTCACCGGCAAGACGCCCCAGGTCAACGACACCAAGACGTACGACAACGAGAAGAAGGTCGTCCCGGCCTTCCTGCTCAACCCGGTCAGCGTCGACAAGTCCAACTACCGGGCCGTCCTGGTGGACTCGGGCTACATCAAGGCGAGTGACCTGAAGTGAGCACCCCGGACACGGGGGCGCCCGTCCTGGAGATGCGCTCCATCGTCAAGACGTTTCCCGGCGTCCGCGCGCTCTCCGACGTCTCCCTCACCGTCGCCGACGGTGAGGTGCACGCCATCTGCGGCGAGAACGGCGCGGGCAAGTCCACCCTGATGAAGGTCCTCAGCGGCGTCCACCCGCACGGCAGTTACGAGGGCGAGATCCTCTTCAGGGGCGAGCCCTGCGCCTTCAAGGACATGCGGGCCAGCGAGGCGCGCGGCATCGTCATCATCCACCAGGAGCTGGCGCTCGTCCCCTACCTCTCCATCGCCGAGAACATCTTCCTCGGCAACGAGCACGCCACCCGGGGCATCGTCAGCTGGGGCGAGACGCTGAAACACGCGGCGCGGCTGATGAGGAGGGTGGGGCTGCGCGAGCATCCGCAGACCAGGGTGGCGGACATCGGCGTCGGCAAGCAGCAGCTCGTGGAGATCGCCAAGGCGCTCTCCAAGGAGGTCCGGCTGCTGATCCTGGACGAGCCGACCGCCGCCCTCAACGACGAGGACAGCGCCCATCTGCTCGACCTCGTCCTGGAGCTGAAGGCCCAGGGCATCGCCTCCATCGTCATCTCGCACAAGCTCAACGAGATCGCGGCGGTCGCCGACTCGGTCACCGTCCTCAGGGACGGCAGGACCATCGAGACCCTCGACGTGAAGTCCCCGGACACCACCGAGGAGCGCATCATCCGCGCCATGGTGGGCCGCGACCTCGACCACCGCTTCCCGCCCCGCACCCCGTACACGGGCGACCCGGGCGCCCACCCCGCTCTGGAGGTCCGGGACTGGACCGTGCACCACCCCATCGACCAGCAGCGCAAGGTCGTCGACGACGTCACGCTGCATGTGCGGCGGGGCGAGATCGTGGGCATCGCCGGACTGATGGGAGCCGGCCGCACCGAACTGGCCATGAGCGTCTTCGGCCGCTCCTACGGCCGGGCCATCAGCGGCACGGTGTGGAAGGACGGCCATCGCATCCGTACCAGGACCGTCCCCGAGGCGGTCGGGCACGGTATCGCGTACGTCACCGAGGACCGCAAGCACTACGGCCTCAACCTGATCGACAGCATCAGCCGCAACATCGTTCTGAGCGCGCTGGACAAGGTGTCCCGGCGCGGCATCGTCGACGAGCACGAGGAGCGGCGGGTCGCCGAGTCGTACCGCACCTCCATGGGCATCAAGGCGCCGACCGTCTTCGAGCCGGTCGGGCGCCTTTCGGGCGGCAACCAGCAGAAGGTCGTCCTGAGCAAGTGGATCTTCGCGGGGCCCGATGTGCTGATCCTCGACGAGCCCACCCGTGGCATCGACGTGGGCGCCAAGTACGAGATCTACACCGTCGTCGACCGGCTCGCCGCCCAGGGCAAGGCCGTCGTCCTCATCTCCTCCGAACTGCCCGAACTGCTCGGCATGTGCGACCGCGTCTACACCATGGCGGCCGGCCGGCTCACCGGCGAGACCGCCCGCGCGGACGCCACCCAGGAAGTGCTGATGCGCCTCATGACCACGCACGACATGACCACGAACAAGAGGTAGCCGCTATGGGTCCGGTCACCACCGACGCCGCGCCGAGCACCCCGAGGGCTCCCGGGCCACCGCGCCCGCCCACCGGGGCGCTGCTCCTGGACGCGGCCCGCCGCAACATGCGCCAGTACGGGATGCTGGTCGCGCTCGGACTGATCGTCGTGCTGTTCCAGATATGGACCGACGGCGTGCTGCTCAAGCCGAACAACGTCACCAACCTGGTGCTCCAGAACAGCTACATCCTGGTCCTGGCCATCGGCATGGTCATCGTCATCATCGCCGGTCACATCGACCTTTCCGTGGGCTCGCTCGCGGCCTTCGTCTCGGCGGCGTGCGCCGTGATGATGGTGGAGCACCATGTGCCGTGGGTGCTCGCGCTGGCCGTGGCGCTGGCCATCGGCGCGGTCGCGGGCGCCTGGCAGGGATTCTGGATCGCGTACGTCGGCATACCGTCGTTCATCGTCACGCTCGCCGGGATGCTGCTCTTCCGGGGCGGCACCCAGATCCTGCTCGGATCCCGCTCGCTGGGGCCGTTCCCCGAGGGCTTCCAGAAGATCTCCACCGGCTACCTCCCGGAGGTGGGCCCCGACACCAACTACCACAACCTCACCGTCCTGCTGGGGCTGGCACTGATCGCCGTGGTCCTGGTGCAGGAGGTCCGCTCGCGGCGGCGCGAGCAGGCGTACGACCTCGATGTGCTGCCCCGGGGGCTGTTCCTCGCCAAGTGCGGGGCGATGGCCGCCGCCGTGCTCGCCTTCACGCTCACCCTGGCCAGCTACCGGGGTGTGCCGGTGGTGCTGCTCCTGCTGGCGGTGCTGCTCATCGGGCTCGGCTTCGTGATGCGCAACGCGGTCGTGGGACGGCATGTGTACGCGCTCGGCGGCAACCAGGCGGCGGCGAAGCTCTCCGGCGTCAAGGACAAGCGGGTCACCTTCCTGGTCTTC
Source organism: Streptomyces crystallinus (assembly GCF_039521265.1). Lineage (NCBI taxonomy): Bacteria > Bacillati > Actinomycetota > Actinomycetes > Kitasatosporales > Streptomycetaceae > Streptomyces > Streptomyces crystallinus. The sequence continues at coordinate 266,324 of NZ_BAAACA010000009.1, forward strand.
GTGAACATGGGGGTGCTCGCGGCGCTCGCCGGTGTCGTCTTCGCCGCCCGTCTCAACGCGGGCACACCCAACGCGGGCGTCAACTTCGAACTGGAGGCCATCGCGGCGGCGTTCATCGGCGGCGCCTCGATGAGCGGCGGCGTGGGAACGGTACTGGGGGCGATCATCGGCGGCCTGGTGCTCGGTGTGCTCAACAACGGTATGTCACTGGTCGGCGTCGGCACCGACTACCAGCAGGTCATCAAGGGACTCGTCCTGCTGGCCGCCGTCGGCTTCGACGTCTGGAACAAACGCAAGGTCGGCTCATGACACCCCGTCATCTTCCCCGAGGAACCACCAAGGAGCAGTGGACATGAACACCAGCAGACGTACGGTGATCGCCGCGGGCCTCGCCGCGGGTGTGGCGGCGACGAGCGCGGGCACGGCCCGCGCCACGACCGGCCGCGCCCCCACCAGGACGCTCTTCGGCACCCTGGACGACGGCACGCCCGTACACCTGTGGACCCTGGCCCGTGGCGGCATCCGGCTGGGCGTGCTGTCGTACGGCGGGATCGTGCACCGCCTCGACGTGCCCGACCGGCACGGGCGCCTGGCGAACATCGCGCTCGGCTTCGACAACCTCGCCGACTACGTCGCCAAGTCCCCGTACTTCGGCGCGCTGATCGGCCGCTACGGCAACCGCATCGCGGCAGGCAGGTTCACCCTCGACGGCCACACCCACCAACTGCCGCTCAACGACGGCGCGAACAGCCTGCACGGCGGCACCAAGGGCTTCGACAAGCAGATGTGGCACGTGGAGCCGTTCACCCACGGCTCCCGTACGGGGATCACGCTCTCCCGGACCTCGCCGGACGGCGAGATGGGCTATCCCGGCACGCTGAAGGTCCAGGTCACCTACACCCTCACGGCGCGCGGCGAGTGGCGTATCGACTACGCGGCCACCACCGACCGGGCGACCGTCGTCAACCTCACCAACCACACCTACTTCAATCTGGCCGGCGAGGGCAGCGGCCCGGTGAGCGACCACACCCTCGAACTGGCCGCCGCCCGCTACACCCCGGTGGACGCGGGCCTCATACCGACCGGTGAGCTGGCCCGCGTCTCCGGGACCCCGTTCGACTTCCGGCGTACGAAACCGATCGGCCGGGACCTCCGCCAGGGCCACCAACAGCTGCTGTACGGCAAGGGGTTCGACCACAACTGGGTGCTCGACAAGGGAATCACCGCCGAACCGGAGTACGCGCTGACGCTGGCCGAGCCGCGCTCCGGCCGGGTGATGCGGGTGTCCACCACCGAGCCGGGACTCCAGTTCTACAGCGGCAACTTCCTGGACGGCACGCTGGTCGGCACCTCGGGCCGCACCTACCGCCAGGGCGACGCCCTCTGCCTGGAGACCCAGCACTTCCCGGACTCGCCCAACCACCCCGCCTTCCCGTCCACGGTGCTGCGCCCCGGCGCGACCTACCGGACGTCGACCGTGCACACCTTCTCCACGCGCTGACCCTCCGGGGCCGGGTACCCCCTTCGGCTCAGCCCGCGAAGGGGGTACCCGGCAGCCCGCGCCCAGCCCCGGGCAGCACCAGCAGCGCCCCGGAGAGCGGGTGCGGCTGCCGCAGGCCGGTGCGGGCCGTGGTGACGTACAGGTCGGTGAGGCCGGGGCCGCCGAAGGCGCACGCGGTGGGACGGCGCACCGGCAGTTCGACGACCAGGTCGAGGGTGCCGTCCGGGCCGTAGCGGCGCACCGCGCCGCCGTCCCACAGCGCCACCCAGACACCGCCTTCCGCGTCGACGGTGAGCCCGTCGGGGAAGCCGTCCTCGTCGCCGAGCGCCGCGAACGGCCTTCTGCCGTGGGCGAGTCGGCCGTCGAAGTCGAAGACGTCGATCCGGCGGGTCGGGCTGTCGACGTAGTACATCAGCCGTCCGTCCGGGCTCCAGCCGGTGCCGTTGCTCACCGACACCGGGCCCGGCACCGCCGTGGTCGCGCCGTCGCCCGTGATCCGGGTGAGCGAGCCGCCGCCCGGCGCCTCGTCATAGCGCATCGTGCCCGCCCACAGGGCGCCGTCCGGGGCGACCGCCGCGTCGTTGCCGCGCCGCCCGGGGACGGGGTCCCGCAGCAGCCAGCGGAAGGCTCCGTCGGGGCCGTAGAGCCCGACGCCGTCGCGGAGGTTGACGACCAGGCCGCCGCCCGCGCGCGGCTTGGCGGCGCCGACGTGCTGCCCGGTCGCCATGACCGTACGCCTGCCGCTGCCCGGCTCGTACGTGTGGATCCGCGACGCCAGGATGTCGACCCAGATCAGCCGTCCGGTCGCCGGGTCCCAGGTGGGGCCCTCGCCGAGCTCGGCCCCCTCCCGTACCGCCACGTCCGGCTTCATCGCGCCCCCCGGTGGCCGAGCCGCACGGACAGGTCGCCCGCGCCCTTCAACGCCAGCTCGGCGAGCTCCTCTTCGCGCTCCTCGGTCCACCTGATCATCGGTACGGAGATGGACAGCGCGGCGACGACCCGTCCGGCGCTGTCGTGGACCGGGGCGGCCACACAGCTGACGTCGGGGTTGGACTCCCGGTGCTCGAACGCGGTGCCGCGGGCGCGGATCCCGGCGAGCGCGGTGCGCAGCGCGGCGGGGTCGGTGATGCTGTCGGGGGTCATCGCGACGAGCTCGCCGTCGGCGAGCCTGGCGTCCAGTTCGGCCTCGGGGAGCGAGGCGAGCAGCATCTTGCCGACAGAGGTGCAGTGGGCGGGCAGCCGGCGGCCGGCCGCGGAGACCATGCGCACCGCGTGGGTGGAGTCGACCTTGGCGATGTAGATGACGTCGGTGTCCTCCAGGATGGCCACGTGGACGGTCTCGTCGCAGGTCTCGGCGACCTCGCGGGCCACCTGCTGCCCCTCGGCGGCGAGGTCGAGCTGCTCGGCGTACCGGCTGCCGAGCTGGTAGGTGCGCACGCCGAGCCGGTAGCGGCCGGGCTGCTCCGGCGTGGCGACCAGGTAGGAGCGGGCGGCCAGCGTGGTGACCAGTTCATGGACCGTGGTCCGTGGCAGGCCGAGCCTGCGCATGACGTCGGGCGCGGAGAGCGGTGCCTCGCTCTCCAGGAAGAGTTCCAGCACGTCCAGTGCTCTGGCCACCGCCGGCACGAGTCGTCCCATGGCCCGCCACCCACCCTCCGTGTTCGAAACTCCGATCAACGACCGGAATGACGAACACAGGCTAGCGACAGGGGGGTTCGGGGGGCAATGGCCATGCCCCCCGGGCGCCCGGACCCGGTCGTGCGGAGATCAGCTCGCGACGGCGGTGGACGCCTCCGGTGCGCTGACCCCACGGGCGGTGACGAGCCGGGCGTTGCCCTCGGCGAGCTGGTAGGCGAGGCCGACGACCCCGGTGTGGCCGGAGGCGACCTGGTCGGCGAGCACCCGGGAGCGGTCCAGGAGCAGGTCCACGGTGTGCTGTATGTGCGAGTCGATCATGTCGCTGTCCGAGGTGCGCCCGGCGGCGCGGGCGGCCAGCACGCTCGGGGTGACCCGCTCGACGACGTCCCGGACGTACCCGGCCGCGGGCAGGCCGTCCTCGACGGCGGCGCGGGCGGCCGCCACGGCGCCGCAGGAGTCATGGCCGAGGACCACGACGAGACGGCAGTCCAGCACGCTGGTGCCGTACTCGATGCTGCCCAGGACCTCCGACCCCAGGATGTGGCCCGCGGTGCGCACCACGAACAGGTCGCCGAGGCCCTGGTCGAAGATGATCTCGGCGGCCAGCCTGGAGTCGGAGCACCCCAGCAGTACCGCGAAGGGCTTCTGCGCCGGCGCGAGCTCGGCCCGCCGCGCGGCGTCCTGGTTCGGGTGCTGCGGGGCCCCGGCCACGAAGCGCCGGTTTCCGTCGAGCAGGGAGTCGAGAGCGTCAGCGGGAGAGACGGGAGTGGATGCCATATCGCCAGACTCTACGAGGCGCACGGCATCGCCGCACGTCCCGGGTCCGCGCAGTTGCACGCGCGGGGTCGCTCGGCCCCGACGGCCGCCGCGTGCAGGCGGGGCGCAACGCCGCATAGGCTCCATATTCGACGGAATGGATGATTCCGTACCAATGCGGTCCACAGTGGTGGTTTTCGGCCAGGATCACGGCCGTCACTCCGTGTGCAGGGTATCCGCTCCCCTCCCGGCCCTCCCCCTGTGTCCATGGGCGCGCGACTGTTGCGCCATGCACACCGAGTGGCAGGCATTCATGCGGACTTACCGTGAGTTCGGCGAAAATTCTTATGCCTTTATGACAACAGACGACAAGACTCGACCGAAACTGACCGCGATCCTTTGACTCTCCATCGGCGACTCGGTGAAGGTCATTCACATGTCCGTCACATCCGGAGCCTCCCCGGGAAGCCCCATGCGCCGACGCGACTTCCGGATGCTGCTCGCGGGAGCTGCCGCCGGACAACTCGGCGCCCAGGTCACGCTGGTGGCCCTCCCCCTGGTGGCCGTCCTCGAACTCGACGCGTCCGCCTTCCAGGTAGGTCTGCTCACCGCCGCGGAGACCGCCGCCTTCCTGCTCGTGGGGCTGCCCGCCGGGGCCCTCACCGACCGGCTGCGCAAGCGTCCCCTGATGATCCGGGCGGACCTGGTGCGCGCCGTGGCGATGGCCAGCATCCCCGCCGCCGCGCTCGCCGACGCCCTGACGATGGCCCAGCTGTACGCCGTCGCGCTGATCACCGGCGTGGCCACCGTGTTCTTCGACGTCGCCCACCAGAGCTTCCTGCCGCAGATCCTGCCGCGCGAGGAGCTGATGGCGGGCAACGGCGGCCTGGAGACGGTGCGTTCGACCGCTCAGGTGGCGGGGCCGGGGGCCGGGGGCGGGCTGGTGCAGCTCGTCGGGGCCCATCTCGCCGTCCTCGCCGACGCCTTCGGCTATCTGCTCTCGGCCCTGTTCCTGCTCCGTATCGACCAGCGCGAGGAGCCGCCCCGGGTCGCGGCGGACGCGTCCCTGCGCAAGGACATCGCCGAAGGCATCCGCTTCGTCACGGGCCATCCGCTGCTGCGCGTCATCGCCCTCACCACCGCGCTCTGCAATCTGTGCATGGCCGTCCTGATGGCCACGCAGACCGTGCACCTCGTACGCGTCGTCGGGCTGGAGCCGGGCGCGTTGGGACTGGTGCTCTCCGCCTCCGCCGTCGGCGGACTGCTGGGCGCCGTGTGCTCCGGGCGGCTCGCCGCCCGCTGGGGACAGGCCCGGCTCATCCTCTGGTCCGTCCTGCTCAGCGGGCCGTTCGCCGTACTGTGGCCGCTGTCCGGGCACGGCACCTGGGGCGCAATCCTGTTCGCCGCCGGTTCGGCGGGCACCTCCTTCGGCGCCGTCGTCTACAACATCGCCCAGGTCAGCTTCCGCCAGGGGCTCTGCCCGCCGCGGCTGCTCGGCCGGATGAACGCCACCCTGCGCTTCCTGATGTGGGGCACCCTGCCGCTCGGCGCGCTCCTGGGCGGCGCCCTCGCCCAGTCCTTCGGCCCGCGCACCGCCCTGGCCTGCTGCGCCGCCGGATTCCTCGCCGTACCGCTGCCGCTGCTGCTCTCCCCGCTGCGCCGGATGCGGGACCTGCCCGAGCCGGAGGACCACCTGGCGCAGGCCGGGCGATCCGACGCGAACCCGGCCATGGACGGCGACGCGGAGCCGGCCGCCGGCCCGTCCCGCTAACCACCGGGCGCGCCGCGCCCCCGCCCCACCCCACCACGACAGAACGAGGACTCCGTGCCCAGCATCACGAGCCAGTACCTGGCCCGCTACCGGCGCATCACCGCCGACGGGCCCGGCGCCCTGCTGCCCGTCACCGGGGCACAGCGCCGCTTCGCGCTGGTGCGCTCGCTGGACCCGGCCGGACGGCCCGACGTGGTGCCGATGTTCTTCGCCTTCCCGTACGGGACCGTCGACCCCGAGCGTCTGCAGGCGGCCGCCCGACGGCTGGCCGCACGGCACACCGCTCTGCGCTCACGGCTCACCGTGGTGCGCGGCACCCCCGTCCTGGACGTAGGGGAACCGGACATCCGCGTCACGCTGCCCGCTCCCGCGCCGGGCGAGCGCCCCGCCGACACCCTGCGCCGCGCCCTGGCCTCCTGGGAGCCGCAGGGCCCGCCGCTGCGCCTCTTCCTCGCCCGCGACGAACAGGACCGCACCGAGGACGTCCTCGTCATCGCCCTCGACCACGCCGTCTGCGACGGCCGGTCGCTGGCCCGGATCGCCGACGAACTCGGCGCCGCCTACACCGAGGAGGGCGCCGGCTCGGCCGTCGCGCCCGAGGAGACGGAAGCCGAACTCGCCGCCTACCGCGAGGCCGTGCTGCTCCAACTCGCCGCCGAGGAACGCGCGGACACGCCCGAGGCGGCCGCCTACTGGGCGGACCGGCTGCGCGCCGTCCGTGCACACGCCCCACTGCCCCGGCCGGACCGGGTGCCCGCGGGCGCCCTGCCCAGCGGGTCGGCCGAGGCCCTGCTGCCCGCGCACGACGGCGGTGTCCCCTTCCCCGGACTGCTCGACGCCTGCCGCGCCGCGGCGGGCGCGCTGTACGGACCGGACCGCGCCGTCCCGCTCGGCTACCCGTGGGGCGGCCGGCCCGCCGGGGCGCGGCCGGTCGTCGGCTGCTTCCTCAACACCGTCGTCTTCCCCGCCGCCGCCGGCCACGAGCCCGCGCCAGAGGCGACGGCCGACGCCTGGTGGGACGACCTCGACCGGGCCGACATGCCCTTCGACGCGGTGGTAGCCGCCGCGCGGTCCGCCGGTACGGGCTGGAACGGCGCTCTGGACGGCCTGCTGACCGTCGACGACGACAGCCGCCGCCCGCCGCTGCGGCTGGCCGGTGTGCGGGGCCGTGAGGTCCACGTCGACGGCAGACCCGTACGCGGCCCCTTCGCCGTCTCCGTCACCCAGGGCGCGGACATCCGCCTGCGGATGGTGTGGGACCGCGCGGTCCTCGACGACGCCACCGCCCACCGCGCCTTCGACGCGCTCACCCGGGCCCTGCGCCCGGCGGCGGTGCGAACGGCGGGCTGAACCCGGCACCGGCGACAGGGGCGGGAAGCCTTCCCGCTCCCCGGAACCACGGCGCACCCGGTGCGTCCCCAGACCCCACACCTTTGCGAAGCGACCCCGCGCGACCCGCGGAGCCGCCCGTACGCACATGCCCGGCACCACCGTGACCGGGCCCGAAACCGCCCCGACGACCTTCAGGGACCGCTCATGCTTCCGCTCTCCGCCTCGCAGGAGATCGTCTGGCTGCACGAACAGATGCAGCCAGGCAGCCGTGCCTACAACTTCACCGCCGCGCTCGACCTGTGGGGCCCCCTCGACACCGACGCCCTGCGCCACGGCCTCGGCGCCACCCTGGCCCGCCACGCCGGCCTGCGGCTGGAGCTCGTGGACCGGCCCGGGTCGGTACCGGGGCAGCGGGTGGCCCAGCGGTGCGAGCCGAGGCTGCACACCGCCGACCTCAGCGGCGAGGAGGACCCCGAGGCGGCCTTCCAGGACCTGCTGCGCCGCGAGGCCGAGACACCGCTCGACACCTTCGAGGCACCGCTGATCCGCTGGACCCTCGTCCGGCTCGCCGAGCGGCACCACCGGCTCGTCCACGTCGAGCACCATCTGATCCACGACGGGCACTCGTTCGCGATCCTCCTCGACGACGTCTTCCGCACCTACCGCGCCCAGGTGACCGGAGAGCCCCTCACCCTGCCGCCCGCGCCCTCCTACGCCGACCACGTACAGGCCCGGGCAGCGGCCGCGTACGCCCCCGAGTCCCTGGAGTTCTGGCAGGCCGAACTGCGCGACCAGCCCCACGACCTGCCGCTGCCCGGCCTCGCCCGCCCCGGCGCCCGGCGCCGGCACCACGGCGGCCAGCTGCGCCAGACGGTCGGCGCCGATCTCGCCGAGCGGCTGCGCGCCCACGCCCGGGAGCGCGGTCTGACCCCCTTCGCCACGCTGCTCGGCCTGTTCGCCGAGCTCCTGCGCCGCCACAGCGGCCGCTCCCGCATGGTCGTCGGCACCGCGGTCGGCAACCGGCCCCTGGGGTACGAGGACGCCGTCGGCATGTTCGTCAACACCATCCCGCTGCCGCTCGCCCTGGACGCCACCGCCCCGGCCCAGGACGTGATGGACGAGGTCACCGACACCCTCATCCGCGCCCTGCCGCACCAGGACGTGCCGGTCCAGGAGCTGACCCGGGCGCTCGGTCTGCACACCTCCGGCGCCGACAACCCGCTGTTCTCGGTGATGTTCAGCGCGCACGACGCCCCGCTGCCCGAGCTCGACCTGCCGGGCCTGGACATCACCTTGTTCGAGGGGTTCAACACCGGCACCACCCGCTTCGACCTGGACGTGGTGCTGCTGCCGGACGACCGGCGCGGTGTCACCACCCGCCATGGCGCGCCCGGTATGACGCTGGTGTGGGACTACGACGCCGACCTGTTCGGCGAGAACGTGGCCCGGCTGCTCTCCGGCCGCTTCCTGGACCTGCTGCGCGCCTATCTCGACGCCCCCGAGGCCGCGCTGGCCGACCTGGCCCCGGCCGCGGTGGAGGCGGCCGCCCAGGTCCCGCCCGCCCCGGCCGGACGCGACCTGCTGGATCCGGTGGCGGCCCAGCACCCGTCGCTGCCCGCGCTGCTGTGCGGGGCGCGCCGGGTGACGTACGGCGAACTCGACGAGCGGGTCGCCTCGCTCGCCGAGCGGCTGCGCGCCGCCGGGGTCGCGCCGGGGCAGCCGGTGGCCGTCGTGCTGCCCCGGGGCACCGACTCGGTCACCGCCCTGCTGGCCTGTCTGCGCACCGGCGCCGTCTACTGCCCGCTGTCCCCCGCCGACCCGCCCGCCCGGCTCGCCCTGCTGCTCCAGCGGCTCGCCCCGGCGCTGGTGCTGACCGGTGAGGGCGGTCCGGCCCTGCCGGACGGCCTGCCCGCCGCCCGGATCGACGCGCCGGTGCTGCCCCGCGCCCACTCGGCCGACGTCCTGCCCCGTACGACCTACGTGATCCACACCTCCGGCTCCACGGGTACGCCCAAGCCGGTCGCCGTCGGGCGTGCGGCGCTGGAGCACCATCTGACCGCGGCGGCCGACCGGTTCGCGCTGACCAGCGCCGACCGGGTCCTGCTGTTCGCGCAGCCGTCCTTCGACGTGGCGCTGGAGGAGGTGCTGCCGGCGCTGCACGCGGGAGCCTGCCTGGTGGTGCCCGAGCACGAGGTGCCCACCGGGGCGGAGCTCGCCGAACTGCTCGGCGCCGCCCGGGTCACCGTCGCCAACCTGCCCACCAGCTACTTCCTCGCCACCCGCGAGGAGCTGCGGCCGGCGCTGCGGGAGGAGAGCTGGGCGCCCCGGCTGCTGGTCCTGGGCGGCGAGCGGCTGCCCGCCGAGGCCCTGCGCGGCATCCTCGCCGACACCGACGCCACCGTCCTCAACGCGTACGGCGTCACCGAGGCGGCCATCAGCTCCACCGTCCACGAGATCTCCCGCGACGCCCTGGCCGAGGGCGCCGAGATCCCGCTGGGCACCGAACTGCCGGGCGAGCGCGTGCACGTCCTGGACGCGCACCACCGGCCGCTGCCGAGCGGCGCCGTCGGTGAACTGGCCATCGCCGGTCCGGGGCTCGCCGAGGGCTACCCCGGCAACGCGGAGGTGACGGCCGCCCGGTTCATCACCGTGGACGCGCTCGGCGGGGAGCGCGTCTACCTCACCGGCGACCTCGGCTACCGAGGCCTGGACGGTCTGCTCTACTTCCTGGGCCGCCGCGACAACCAGGTCAAACTGCGCGGCCACCGCATCGAGCTGGAGGAGATCGAGGCGGCCGCGTCCGCCGCGCTCGGCGGGCGTTCCTGCGCGGTCGTCCTGGACCGGGAGAGCCCGGCCGCGCCCCGGCTCGTCGGCTTCTTCGAGGACGGCGCCGAGGTCGACGAGAAGGCGCTGCACTCCGAGCTGGGCCGTCGGCTGCCCGGTGCGCTGGTGCCCGCCCGGTGGGCCCGACTCGAGGCGATGCCGACCCTCGCGGGCGGCAAGCCGGATCGTACCGCGCTGGCCCGCCGCGCGGCCGCGCTCGCCCCGGAGGCTCCGGCGGCGCCCGTGACCGTCTCCGAGGCCGCCGAGGAGACCGTCGTTCCGGACGATCCGATGACGGCCCTGCTGGTGAACGGCTGGCGTGAAGTGCTGGGCCACAGCCGCTTCGACACCGGCTCGCACTTCTTCCACATCGGGGGCCATTCGCTGCTGGCCGCCGAGCTCGCCGCCTGGCTGGAGCCCCACCTGGGCACGCGCCCGCCGCTGAAGGTGCTCTTCCGCAACCCCGTGCTCGCCGACCAGGCCGACGCGCTCGCCGCCACCGCCCCCCTCTCCACGGAGTCGTGATGATCCAGTCCCCCTCCCTCGCGGAGACCACCGTCGAGCCCACCGGAACCGACGCGGCGCCGAGCGTCGCCCATGGGCCCGCCGCCGAACCGACCGCCGTCGTCGCCCGCTTCGAGGAGTGGGTCCGGCGCACCCCGCAGGCCCCCGCCGTCGTCGACGGCACGCGGACCTGGACGTACGGGGAGCTCGACACCGCCGCCGAGCACCTCGCCACCGCACTGCGCGAGCGCGTACGCCCCGGGGACCTGGTCGGGGTCTGCCTCGACCGGTCCACCGCCCTGGTGGTGACCGCCGTCGCGCTCGCCCGGCTGGGCGCCGTCTATCTGCCGCTCGGCCCGCGCCCCGGCGAGCGCCGCGCCCAGGCCGTCACCGAGGACCTCGACGTCGTCTGCCTCATCGGGGACCCGGGCGTCCTGCCCGCGGCCCACCGCGACGGGGAGCGCCTCGCGCTGCCCCTGCCCGACGGCGGTGTGAACGCGCCGGTCGGCGCGGTGGCCGCGTTCGCCGCCCGCCCGCAGGGTGCGCGGCGCGCTCCCGAGGACGCCCTGTACGCCGTCCTCACCTCCGGCTCGACCGGCCGGCCGAAGGCGGTCGCGGTGGGCGAGGCCTCGTTGTCCGTCGCCCTCGACTGGTACCGGACGGCCACCGCTCTGGCGCCGGGCGACCGGCAGTCCCTGCTGATCGGCGTCGCCTTCGACCCGCATCTGCTGGAGCTGTGGGCCGGGCTGACCTCGGGCGCCGCCCTCGTCCCCGCCCCCGACGACACCCGCTGGGACGCGGCCCTGCTCACCGACTGGTGGCGCGAGGCCGCCGTGACCGTGTGCGTGGCGGCGACGCCCACCGTCGAGCCGCTGCTCGACCGGCCGTGGCCGCGGGGCCTGAAGCTGCGTCATCTCGTCGTCGGCGGTGACCGTATGCGCCGCCGCCCCGGCCCGGACGTCACCGCCACCGTCCACAACGCCTACGGCCCGGCCGAGGCCACCGTCGTCACCACCGCGTACGCGATGCGCGCCACCGACGCGGACGCGGGCGGGACGGCTCCGCCGCCGATCGGCACTCCGCTGCCGGGCGCCACCGTGGCCGTCACCGACGACGACGGCCGGCCCGTCGAGCGCGGACAGGACGGTGAACTGCGCATCGGCGGCCACTGCCTGGCCCTCGGCTACCTCGACCCGGAGCTGACCGCCCAGCGCTTCACCGCCCCGGCCGGCCACCCGGCGCTGAAGGGCGTCGAGCGCCTCTACCGCACCGGCGACCGGGTCCGTATGGCCGCCGACGGCGGTCTGGAGTTCCTCGGCCGCCTCGACAACCAGGTCAAGATCAGCGGGGTGCGGATCGAACCCGGCGAGGTGGAGGCCGCCTTCGAGCAGGACGCCCGGGTGCGCACCGCCGTCGTCACCGTGCAGCGCGACGGCGCCGGTCTCCCCCGTCTCGTCGCCCACCTCAAGTGCGCCGCCGCCACCCCGGCGGCGGCCGAGCTGCTCGACGCGGTCCGCGCCTGGCTGCCCGAGCAGGCGGTGCCCGCCACCGTACGGTTCGTCGACGCCTATCCGCTCGACGCCAACGGCAAGGTGGACCGGGCCGCCCTCGCCACGGACGCCCCCGCCCCCTCGGCGCCGCCCGCCGACGACCTGGCCGGCGCGACGCCGGGCGAGCGGCTGGTCCTCGCGACGGTACGCGACCTGCTGGGGCGGCCCGAGACCGTACTCGGCGACAACTTCACCGACATCGGCGGCACCTCCGTCGTCGCCGCACGGCTGCTCGCGGCCGTCGAGCGGGAGAGCGGCATCCGCCCGCGCGCCCACGAACTGCTGCGCAGCACCGACCTGGGCGCCTTCGCCGCCCTCCTCGACCAGCGCTGGACCCCGCGACCGGCAGGAGCCTGAGATGACACCCACCGCACTGCCGGACCTCGTGGCCCGGCACGCCGCCCGCACGCCGAACGCCCTGGCCGTCGTCGACGGCGACACCACCCTCACCTACGGCCGACTCGACCGCGCCGCAGGCGCCCTGGCCGCGTATCTGCGCGAGCACGGCGTGGCGCCCGGCGACCGGGTCGCACTGCTGACCACCCGCTCCGCCCGCACGGTCGTCGCCCAGCTCGCCCTGTGGGAAGCGGGAGCCGTGTGCGTGCCGCTCGACCCCGCGCAGCCCCGGCCCCGTACCGAGGCGATGATCGAGGACGCGGGCGTCACGCTCACCGTCGGCGACGCCAAGCTGCTGGAATCCGCCGGGCTCACCGGACCTGTCCTGGCGCTGCCCGAAGTACCCCTGAACGGGGGCCCGTCGACGAGCGCCGCCGACCCGGACAGCCCGGCGTTCATCATGTTCACCTCCGGCTCCACCGGCCGCCCCAAGGGCGTCACCCTCCCGCACCGGGCCATCGCCGAGCTGGTCACCGCGCCCGAGTACGTCACCGTGACCGCCCGCGACCGGGTGCTGTTCCACTCGCCCATGACCTTCGACGCCTCGACGTTCGAGGTGTGGGCCGCGCTCGCCAACGGCGCCGCGGTCGTGGTGTGCACCGTGCCGCAGCCCTCCCTGGAGGACCTGGCCCGGCACGTCGAACGCCACGGGGTGACGGTGGCGTTCTTCACCACGGCGCTCTTCCACCAGCTCGCCGCCCGCCGCTCGCGCGTCTTCGCCCAGCTCCGCTCGGTGGTCGTGGGCGGCGAGGCGATGGCCGCCGGCCACGCCCGCGACGTGCTCACCGCCTTCCCGTGGCTGGAGCTCGTCAACGGCTACGGGCCGACGGAGACCACCACCTTCGCCACCGCGCACACCGTCACCGAGGGCGACTGCGACGCGCCGCTGCCGATCGGCCGCCCGATCGCCGGGGCCACCGTCCACGTCCTGGACGCCGACGGCGACCCGGTGCCCGAGGGCGGCCGGGGCGAGCTGTGGGTCGGTGGCACCCGGCTCGCCGACGGCTACGCGGGCCGGCCCGAGCTCACCGCCGAGCGCTTCGTCGACCACCCCACCGCCGGGCGCCTCTACCGCACGGGCGACATCGTCTCCGCCCGCCGCGACGGCGTCCTGGACTTCCACGGCCGAGGCGACGACCAGGTCAAAATCCGCGGCTTCCGCATCGAACCCGGCGAGGTCGAGCACGCCCTGCGCCAGTTGCCGGACGTGGACGACGCCGCCGTCACGGCGGACGGCGCGGGGACGCCCCAGGCGCGCCTGGTCGCGTTCGTGGTCGCCGCGCCCGGGCCGGTGCCCGCCGCGTCCGTCCTGCGCGAGCGGCTCACCGACGTCCTGCCCGCCCATCTGGTGCCCGACGCCATCACCCTGGTGGAGCGCCTCCCGCTGACCCCGTCCGGCAAGGTCGACCGCCGCGCGCTGGCCGACCGGGCCGAGACCGCCAGCGAGCACGCGGACGCGCCCGCCCCGGCGCTGAGCCCCCTGGAGCAGGCCGTCGCCGAGATCTGGAGCCGGTCCCTCGGCAGCGAGGTCACCCGCGGCGAGGCCGACTTCCTCGCCCTGGGCGGGCACTCCCTGCTGGCCCTCGCCGTCACCGACGACCTGCGCGAGGAGCTCGGCGTCGAGCTGGCCCTCGCCGACTTCTTCGCCGCCCCGACCGTCGCCGCCCAGGCCGCCCTCATCGAACGGGCCCTGCTCGCCGCCCACAGCGACCTCCACCCCCGCACCCCGGAGCACAGCGATGTCCACTGACAGCGACTCCACGGCCCAGGCCGACCAGCGGCGACTCCAGCTCGAACTGCTGCGCAGGGCCCGCGCCGACGCCGCCCGGCGCTCCACCACGGCCGCCCCGGACGACACCGCCGCTCGGACCGGCCGGGTCCCGCTGTCCCGGGCCCAGCGCCGGATGTGGCTGATGGAACGGCTCGGCGGCGCGGGCGACTCGTACCATGTGCCCTTCGCCACCCGGGTGCGCGGCCCGTTCGATCCTGCCGCGCTCGCCACCGCCCTGGGCGCGCTGGTGGAACGCCACACGATCCTGCGCACCCGCTACGCGGAGCAGGACGGCGAACCCGTCCAGGAGGTGCTTCCGGCGCCGGGCACCGTCCCCGTGCCGGTCGTCGACACGGCCGAGGCGGACGCCCCCGCGCTGCTGCGGGAGGAGGCGGCCCGCCCGTTCGACCTGGCGGCGGGCGAGGCGGTGCGCGCCCGCGTCCTGCGCCACGGCGCGCAGGACCACACCGTACTGCTGACGTTCCATCACATAGCCATCGACGGCGGCTCGCTGGAGACCGTGGCCGACGAACTCGCCGCCTTCTACACGGCGGCGCTCGAAGGCTCCGGGCCGCCCGCCTCGCTCACCGCACCGCCGCAGTACGCGGACTACGCGCGCCGCGAGCACGACGGCATCCCGGGCCTCGGTCCCGAACTCGACCGCTGGAGCGCCCTGCTGGCCGGCGCCACCCCGCCCCGGCTGCCCGCCCCGGCGGCGCGCACCACCACCGGTTCGGCGGCCGTGCACACCGTGCCGCTCGCGCCGGCGCTGCCTGACGCCCTGCGGGCGCTGGGCGCCGAGCACCGCGCCACGCTCTTCGCGGTCTCGCTGACGGCGGCCTTCGGGGCGCTGCACCGCCTCACCGGCGACGACGACCTCGTCATAGGCGTGGCGGGCACCCACCGCGCCGGCATCGGCATGCGCGGTCTGGTCGGCCTGTGCGTCAACACCCTGCCCGTCCGCGTGGACGCCTCCGGTGACCCGTCCTTCGTACAGCTGCTGATCCGCGTACGCGACGCGCTCCTCCAGGCGCAGCGCCACCGGCACCTCCCCTTCGACCTGGCCCTGGAACGCCTCGGCGCCACGGCACGCGGCGCCGACGGCACCGCGCTGGTCCGCGTCACCTGCGATGTGCTGGGCGAGCCCACGGTGCTGCGGCTGCCCGGGACCTCGGCCGCATACGTGGACGTGCCGACCGGTGGCGCCAAGTTCACCCTGTCGTACGGCCTGGCGCCGGCCGACGCCGAACGGCCCACGGCCCTGGTCCAGTTCGACCGCGACGCGCTGGACGAGGCGGCGGCCGAGGCGACCGTACGGGACTACGCCGCCCTGCTCGACGCGGCGGCAACCACCCCCGAGCTCCCCCTGAGCGCCCTGTCCGGTCTCAGCGGCCAAACCCGGCGTAAGGGAGACCCCGGTTCCGCGGCCCACCCGGCGGTGCGCGTCCTGCGGGCCCACCCGCAGGTCGCCGACGCCCTGGTCGTCAAGACCGACCAGGGCCCGACCGTCGCCTACGCCGTCCTCGGCGACAGCACCGGCCCCTCCGGGGGCGAGCTGCTCGCTCTGCTGCGCCGCTCGCTCGCACCCGAGGAGGTGCCCGCCGCCGTCACCCTGCTCGACGAACTGCCGGAGACGACGGCCCGGATCCCCGGCCCCGCCGGGCCGGCCGGGGCCGCTCTCCCCGGCCCGCGAGCCGCCGCTGTCATCGAGGCCTTCACCGCCCTGCTCGGTCTCACCCCGCCGCCCGACGGCGACTTCTTCGAACTGGGCGGCCACTCCCTGGTCGCCGTGCAGCTCGCGGAACGGCTGCGCACCCGACTGGGTCTGCCGCTCACCGGTCTCGACGTGCTCCAGACCCGTACGCCCTCGGCGCTCACCGCGCTCCTCGACGAGCGCGCGGCCCGGCAGGCGGCGGCGAAGGCCACGGCCAGGCCCGCCCGCCCCCGGGCCGTGCACCCCGGCACGGTGCTGGTCACCGGCGCGAGCGGCGGCGTCGGCGCGTTCGTCCTGCGGGAACTGGCCGCGCGGGGACGCCCCGTGCTGGCCCTGGCCCGGCCCGAGTCCGCCCATCTGATCGCGGCCGAGGGCGTCGACGTCGTCGAGGGCGACCTCACCGACCTGGCCGGACTGCGCCACGCCGTCGCGAGCGCGGACGCGATCGTCCACGCGGCCTCCACCTTCACCCGGCCCGAAGTCGATCTGGCGGCCATGGAGGCGATGGTCGAGGCCTGGAGCGGCGGGCCGTTCGTCTTCGTCAGCAGCGTCGACGCCTACGGGCACCCGCGCACACCCCAGGTGGTGGAGGAGGCCCCGCCCCACGAGCCCCTCAGCCCGTACGGCAGGGCCAAGGGCGACTGCGAAGCGATGGTGCTGCGGGCCGCGGGCACCGGTGGCCGCGGCGGAGCGAGCGCCGTGCGGTCACCGATCGTCTGGGGCGCGCACGAGCGGCTGCGCGAGCAGCTGCGCTGGGGCGCCATCGGCACGCTGTACCAGGCCGCGGCCCGGGGCGAGGCGATCGAGGTGCCGCGCCCCGGCGCCGGCGGGCACCCCTGGTACGGCGCCGCCTGGGTGCACGCGGCGGCCCTGGCCCGCGCGGTGACCGCGTGTCTGGACCGCCCCGTCCACGGCGTCGCCAACGCCGTGAGCGGCCATGTGTCCTGGCAGGAGCTCGCCCACGACCTCACGGATCTGCTCGGCACAGATGCCGAGATCCGCGAGAGGGACGACGTCCCCCGGGACCTCGACCACCGCTGGCACTACGACAGCCGCCGGCTCGCCCGCCCGCTGCGGGCTCTGCCGGGCGAGGACCGGCGGAGCGTACTGGCCGAGATGATCGGCACAACGGCGAGCGGCCCTACGGGACAGCGACCCGGCCGTACGTAAAAACGACCGAAGCCCTCGGTTGCCTTCCGCCGGTCCGCCGCCGATGCTGCCAGTGCCGTACAACTCCCCACCCGTGGAGGCGTCATGACCAACCGCGTGGACCAGCCCCGCCCGCTCGACCTGGTCGGCAGCCCGATCCACGTCGGCGGTGTCGCCACGGGGTTCGAGGCGACCCTCGAGTACCGCGTCGGTGACGGCCACCGCCAGGTGACCGGCACGTTCACGGCGGGCGGCGGCACCGGGGAGCACGGGCAGTTCCACCTCACCGTCGAGGTGGATCACGCCGGCTTCCAGGCCGACCGGCTGCTCGTCCAGGTTTTCGAGGCGAGGGCCAGGGACGGCGGCGAGATCAACGTCGTCACCGTCCCGGTCCTCTACGGCCCGCACATCGTGCCCGGCTACTACGGCTACCGCGAGCACACCGTGGTGAAGGGCGACACCCTGTCGGCCCTGGCCAAGGCGCACTACGGCAACGCCGCCCTGTACCCGCGCATCGTGCGCGCCAACCCGGACAAGATCACCGACCCGGACAGGATCACGCCCGGGCAGGTGCTCCGTATACCGATCGGGTCGTAGCCGGGGCGCGGTACGGACAGCGGGCTCCAGCCTCTCCCGCCCGGCCACCTGGCCGCCCGGCCGCCCCATCCAGTCCCTGTCAGTCCGCGCGCGGGACGTACGCGAGTCCGTGCGCCCCGGGCTCGCCCGCCTTGGCGATGTCCAGCCGGCTCAGCTCGGCCATCGTCTCCAGGTCGACGACGTGGACGGTGGACGAGACCACACAGGACACGTATCCGATCCGGCCGTCCGGTGACGAGGTGATCGTCAGCGGGAAGAGCCCCACCTCCACCGAGCCCAGCCGCTCGCGGGTGTCGGCGGAGAACACCGTCAGCCGGCCCGGCGCCTGGCGTCCGAGCTGGGACGCCGGGTCGGGTTCGGTACGCAGTTCACCCACCAGAAGCCTGCCCGTCGAGGTGAGGTGCACCGGCAGGACGACGCCGTCCGTGGGCAGGGTGTCGACGACCGACGCCGTCAGGGCCTCGATGACCTTGATCCCCGTCTCCGGCCGCCCGCCTCCCTCGGGCCCGAAGAAGGAACCGGCGTACGGCGAGGCCACATAGGCGTACGAGCCGTCGGCGGACACGGCGAGGCCCTCACTGCCCGGCACCTCGACCTTCGCGGTCAGCACACCCCGTTCGAGGTCGACGACCGACACGAAGGGGGCTTCCTTGTTGGTGGCGTAACCCGTCGTCCCCGAGGGGTCGATGGCGAACCAGTGCGGGCCGGGCGCGTCCGTGTCGATCCTGCCCAGGGGCCGGCGGGTCTCCGTGTCGATCACCACGACCCCGCCGGGCCGGTCCGCCGAGCTCTCCACGCTGACGTAGAGGCGGCTGCGCCCGGTGTCCAACGCCAGGCCGTGCGGCCCGTGTTCGGGGGCGAGGTCGACCACCTCGACGATCCGGCGGGTGTCGGCGTCGACGACGGTCAGCTGGGTGCGCCGGCCGCCGTTCGCGTGGTAGTAGCCCGAGTGGTACGTGGTGGTGCACCACAGCAGGCGCTGCGTCGGGTCGAAGCACACCTCGTGGGGCTCGGCCAGGATGTCGAGGGTGTCGATGTGCCGGTCGGTGGCAGCGTCGAAGAACGAGAGGGTGGGGCCGCTCTGGCTGACCACGGCCAGAACGTCGCCGTCTCGGCCGGCGCGGGGGGACTGCTGCACGGAAAGCTCCCTGGAGGGGTGGAGAAGATGTCCCGCGAGGTGTTTCGCGGACGTCCCCACTCTCGCCACCGGCACCCCCTGTCAACAATGCAAGAATGAGCACCTGATCATTGCCTCAGGCGTAACAATGCAGCTCAGGAGCATCATTGGACCTCAATCTGCTGCGCGCCCTGGACGCCCTGCTCCAGGAGAACAGCGTCACCCGCGCCGCCGAGCGCCTCGGCACCTCACCGGCCGCCGTCAGCCGTACGCTGGCCCGGCTCCGGCGTGCCGTCGGCGACCCGCTGCTGGTGCGGGCGGGCCAGGGCATGGTGCCGACGCCGCGCGCCCTGGAACTCCGGGACGAGGTCGGTGCGTTGCTGCGGGGCTGCGACGACCTGCTGCGGCCGGGCGCCGGGTTCGACGCCGTGCACCTTCGGCGCACCTTCACCGTGCAGGCCACCGATGTGCTCCTGACGGGGCTGGCGGGGACCCTGACCGACCGGATCCACGCGGGGGCGCCGCATGTGGACGTGGTCTTCCTGCCGGAGGCGATCGAGGGCGGCCCGGCGCTGCGGCAGGGCCTGGTGGACGTGGAACTCGGCGTCCTCGAACACCTCGACCCCGAGATCCGCACCCGCCCCCTCACCCGGGTGTCCCTGGTGGGGATCGCCCGCGGCGGTCACCCGCTGTTCGACGGGCGCATCACCGCCCGCCGGTTCGCCGCGGCCGACCACATCGGCATCTCACGGCTGGGCAAACGCCTCGGCCCGATCGACAGCGCGCTCGCGGACCTCGGGCTGCGGCGCCGGATCGCGGTCGTCGTCCCCAGCCATACGAGCGCGATGCTGCTCGCCCGGACCACCGACCTCGTCGCCCTCACCCTGGCCGACTGGCTCCCCGACACCACCGCCGCGCTGGGGCTGCGCACCTTCCCCGTCCCCCTCGACCTGGCCCCGCTGGAGCTGGGGATGGCCTGGCACCCCCGCAACTCGGCGGACCCGGGCCACCGCTGGTTCCGGGACCACCTGGCGGCCGCGGTGACGGGGTCGTGACCCGGCTAGCCCATAACCCGATCAGTCCGTGACCCGGTCAGCCCGTAGCCCGATCAGCTCGTGACCAGGCAGAAGGGGTGACCAGCCGGGTCGGTGAGGACCCGCCACCGCTTCCCGCCCGGCTGGTGCTCCGGCTTGTCCGCGCCCAGCTCCCGCAGCCGGGCCTCGGCCTCGTCCAGATCGTCGACCTGGAAGTCCAGGTGTATCTGCTGGGGGACGCTCTGGTCGGGCCAGCGCGGGGGCCGGTAGTCGTCGACCCGCTGGAAACCGAGGAAGAAGCCGTCCGCGCCGGTGAGTCCGGCGAACTCGGCATCGGACTTCGGGTGCGGTGCGAGTCCCGTGGCCTGCTGGTAGAACGCCGCCAGGGCCGGCGGGTCGGGGCAGTCCAGGGTGATCGCGGTCAACTTCATCCGCAGGGGCATGGCAACTCCGGTCCGCTCGACGGGCTTTCGGCTGGCGTGCGCGGGGGGGGCGCCCGCACAAGGGTTTCGCAGGGAGCATCCGCGCCGAGGTCAGGAGACCGTCGTCGGGGTGTCCCTCAGGGTCACGTTGGCGTGGCTCTCCTGGAAGCTCTGCTCCGAGACGAGGGTCAGCCGGGCCGTGGACCGGAACTCCGGCAGGGTGGTGGAGCCGCAGGAGACCATGGTGGCCCTGATCTTGGCGACGGTCAGCGCCAGCCCTTCCTCGAGGTCGCCCGCGTAGGGGACGAAGCCGTCCACGCCCTCTTCGAAGAGCAGCCCCTGGCCGCCACCCTGGCCATAACGCGACCAGTTGCGGGCCCGGTGGGAGCCCTCGCCCCAGTACTCCTTCACAAAGCCGTCGCGGGTGGGCACCTTCGCGCCCGCCGCCTGGTCGAACCGCGCGAAGTAGCGCCCCATCATCACGAAGTCGGCACCCATCGCCAGCGCCAGGGCCACGTGGTAGTCGTGCACCAGACCGCCGTCGGAGCAGATCGGCACGTACTCGCCGGTGCGCTCCAGGAAGGCGTCGCGGGCCGCCGCCACGTCCAGCACCGCGCTGGCCTGGCCCCGGCCGATGCCCTTCTGGTCCCGGGTGATGCAGATGGAGCCGCCGCCCACGCCGACCTTGACGAAGTCCGCGCCCGCCTCGGCGAGGAAGGTGAACGCCTCGCCGTCGACCACGTTGCCGCCGCCGACCGGGATCTCCGGGTAGTGCTTCTTGACCCAGGTCAGCGCCTGCGCCTGCCAGTCGCTGTAGCCGTCGGACGAGTCGAAGCACAGCGCGTCCGCGCCCGCCTCCAGCAGCGCCGGGACGCGCTCCTGGTAGTCGTGGGTGTTGATGCCCGCGCCCACCCGCAGCCGCTTGGCCGTATCCACGAGCTGGTTCGGGAAGCGCTTGTTGTCGGTGTAGTCGGAACGGAACACCAGATGCTGGAGACGCCCCTCGGCGTCCAGCACCGGCAGACAGTCCAGCCGCTCGTCCCACAGCCGCGCGTTGGCCTCGGACAGCGTGATGTCGGGCCCGGCGTGCGCCAGTTCGGCCACGGCGCTCATCCGCCCGCTGACCGGCGCTTCCAGGTCATGGCGCTGGGGGTGGAAGTCCCGGGAGGTGACCAGGCCCAGCAGCCGGCCGGTGGCGGTCCCGTCGTGGGTGACCGCGGCGGTGCTGTGGCCGGTGCGGCGCATGACGTCGACCAGATGGCCCAGACTGTCCTCGGGACGGACGTTGGTGTCGCTGGTGACGAATCCGGCCTTGAAGTTCTTCACCTGGCGGACCGCCGCGACCTGGTCCTCGACCGGCTGGTTGTGGTGCAGGAAGCTCAGACCACCGCTGCGCGCGAGGGCGATGGCGAGCTCCGGCGTGCTGACCGCCTGCATGATCGCGGAGGTGAACGGCGACTGGAGCTCGATGGCCGGCGCCTCGCCCGCGAGGTGCCGTACCAGAGGCGTACGCAGGTCGACGGTGGCTGCCGAGCAGTCGGTCCGGGTCCGGTTCGGCAAGAGCAGAAACTCGTTGAACGTCCGTGAGACCTCGGCGATGATCTGTGCCACTCGTTCCTCCTGGCCCGTCGGCCGGGGCCCGCTGCCCCGCCGTGCGACGCCCCCCGTGTCCCGGGGCCGGGCAGGCAGAGAACGGCACGCGGCGGTGGAGTCGCCACCAGCCGCGGCAGAGCCCTGACCGCCCCGTGGATCGAACGGGGTGCGGTCGTGACCTGGGACCTTAGCGGTTGGCATGCCTACAGCACGAATCGGCGGACCCGGTACGGGAGACGGAGGGGCGACCTCCGGTTCGCTGGGCCGTGGGGGTGGGCGAGCAGGTCATTCAGCCGATGTCACACGGCGGTTGTGGCCGGCTCGCCGAGGTCGCACCAGGCCACCGCCCCCTCCTGGAGGCTGCCCAGGGCCAGCCGTCCCCCGTGTTCGGCGACGCCGGTCACCATCCGGTACCCGCGCCCCCGCAGTTCCCGCACCACCCGGCCGTACGGGTCCACCTCGACCACCCGCGCGCCGCCGAGGGCAGGCGGGGGCGGGAGTCGGCGGGCCGCGGCCGCCACCGCGCGGCGCACCCGGGGCGCGGCCCGGTGCAGCCACTCCAGCGGAGGCTGACGCGGCCCGGCGAGCGCGACCCAGAACCCGCCGCGTGGGGTGCGGGTCATGTTGTCGGGGAAGCCCGGCAGGTCGTCGGCCAGGATGTCGTGGCGGCCCTTGTCGGCGCCCGTGAGCCACAGCCTGGTCAGCCGTCGCGCCCCGGTCTCGGCCACCACCACGTACGACTCGTCCGGCCCGAGCGCCACCCCGTTCGCGAACTGGAGCCCGTCGAGCAGGACTTCGGGCTCGCCGCCGGGCGCGATCCGTGCCAGCAGGCCG
Source organism: Streptomyces crystallinus (assembly GCF_039521265.1). NCBI lineage: Bacteria > Bacillati > Actinomycetota > Actinomycetes > Kitasatosporales > Streptomycetaceae > Streptomyces > Streptomyces crystallinus. Next base: position 288,826 of record NZ_BAAACA010000009.1, read on the forward strand.
GTGGGCCGGTGCTCGATGATGTCGGACAGCCAGTCGTCGAGGCCGTGGCGGCGGCTGGACACGGTGAAGTAGACCGTGCCGTCCAACGCCGCCACCGCGTTGCTGCAGAACCGCAGCGGCCTCCCCGCCACTGCGTCGGCCAGCACCTCGACGTCCGCCTTGCCGCCGGGGTCGAGGCGGAGCAGCCCGCGCTCGGCGTCGCACACCAACAGCCGCCCGTCCGGCAGGGCTTCGAGGCCCAGCGGGCGTCCGCCCGTACGCGCGACCTCCACCACGTCGGCGGGGCGGTCGCGGCGGCCCGGCTCGGGCAGCCCGATCCGCAGGACACGACCGTCCGCGATGCCGGTCAGCAGATGCCCGGAGCTGTCGAAGACGACGTCCTCGGGGCCCGTGCCCCCCAACCCGACGCGGCGCAGCGGCGGCAGCGGGGCGGGGGCCGGACGCGCTGGGGTGGGATTCGGCATGGCAGCCCTTCTCGTCGTGAGGCTCCGGCATGGCGTTCCTCGTGCGGCTCCCGCGCGGCGCGGGGCTCCGGCGCGATCTTCCTCGTACGGAGACAGCCTCCTCCCCCATGCCCGGCCCCGGTCGCCGAAAACGCCCGGCGGTCGGGTTCGGGCCGGGCGGCCCGCCGTGACCGGCCAGGACGTGGCACCGGCCGTGAGGGGCGCCGCTCACCACCTCCTGCTGACCGGCCGGGCGCGGCCGGCCCAGGGGCCCGGATGACGCACCTGGTGACGGCGCTGACGGGCGGCACGCCCTCCCGTGCCCCCTCGCCCGCCGCCGCTCCGGTCGCGCTCAGCCCTCCCCCGTACACCCGCCCCGATCCGGTACGGTCCCTCGTTCAGAGCCTGTCTTTGAACGTCCGTCAGCGTCCGCCAGTGCCGCCAGGAGAGACCGTTGCACGCCCCAGCCGAGACGTCCCGAGTGCTCGTAGCCCTGTACGAGAGCCTCGCCGCTGCCGACGCGGGGCAGGAGGGCGCGCTGTGGCGGCTGGCCGAAGGCGGCAGACAACTGGACGCCAACCTGGTGCGGCTCTCGCCGGGTTCGGCCGTGGGTGAGCACGTCGAGTCCGAGCTGGACGTGCTGCTGGTCGTGGTCGAGGGCGACGGCCACCTCGACGACGGCGGGGAGCCGCAGGCCCTGCGGCCGGGCTCGGTGGCCTGGCTGCCGAGAACGGCCCGCCGCGCACTGCGCGCGGGTCCGGACGGCCTCGCCTACCTCTCCGTCCACCGCCGGCGCCCCGGGCTGCGGATCGGCGTGCGGGCCGCCGCCGTGGACGAGGGCGGCGAGGCGCCCTGCTCGCTGGACCGCGTCTGCCCGGAGTGCGGGCGCATGGCGGTGGAGTCGGACGCACGTTACTGCGCCCGCTGCGGTGAACAACTGCCGACGTAGGCGGCGCCGGTGGCTGATGGTCCCAACCCTTCCGGCGCCTACGTCCTCCGTACGAAGACAACGCCCTATCGGACTACCTCACTCGCAGCGGTGAAAACATCGAATCCTTGTGCAGGCTCTGGGCTGGTGCGGGCTCGGTCAGCGCGGGGCGCTGCCGTTGCGCTCGCCGTCCGGCGTGTGACCGTTCCGCTCCCCGTCCGGTGTGTGACCGTCCGGCGTGTGACCGTTCCGCTGCGCCGGCAGCGAGCCGGCCTCGGCGGCGAGCTTGGCGATCGCCGCCGACAGCTGTTTCTGCACCCGCCCGGGCAGGGGCCTGCCACCGGCCGAGTCGACGACCTGCTGGGCCACGCGGTGCAGCTTGATGTTGGTGTTCTGGGACGTCATGACCAGCGCGCTCCAGGCGTCCTCCGGGCTGACGGCGAAGGCGGCCATCAGCACCCCCCTGGCCAGGTCGATGGTCCCCCGGCTCTCCATCGCACGCCGCAGTTGCCCGAGTTCAAGACCCGGATCCACCTCTGGGCCCGGCTCGACGGGCTCGGCAGAGTGCGACGGCTGCGCCATGGCCATCTCCTGTTACTCAACGCTTCCGGGTCCAATCCTCCGCCCCCAGATTCGCCCTGAACCCGGAGACACGTCAAGAGATACATGAAGTGAGATTCATCTATTCCTATACACGAACCACAGGGCGTACGATCCATTCATGAGTGGAGTGCCGGAACCGCACACAGGATGGACGTTCATCACCAGCCACGCGCGCGTGCTCGCGGCCATCGCGGAGAACCAGACCGCGCGCATACGCGACATCGCCGCACACTGCAGACTCACCGAGCGTGCCGTGCAGAAGATCATCGCCGATCTGGAAGAGGCCGGTTTCCTCTCCCACACGCGTGTGGGGCGGAGCAACATCTACCGGATCGAGCCGGGCAAGGTCCTGCGTCACCCGGCCGAGGCCGAGGCGGGCCTCACCGTGGCCTCGCTCCTCGCACTGCTGGCCCAGGACGAGGCGTACCGCACCGACCGGCTCCACAGCGGCGCGCCCCCGCGTACCGAGGGCGGCTGAGGCCCCGGGCCGCGCCGGGCGGCCGTCTCGGGCCGCAGGGCCGGCAGCACCGCGAGGGGCTCGCGGCCGTCGGACGGCTACGGGCTTGTCCGCCGTTCCGGCACCGCACTACCGTGGCCGCGTGGATCTCTTCTCGCGCTCCTGGACGGCACTGCTCACCACGGTCGCCGACCTCCCCGACGAGGACTTCGCCCAGGCATCCGGCTGCTCCGGCTGGCTCGTCCGGGACCTCGTGTGCCACCTGGTCATCGACGCCCAGGACGTCCTGATCACCCTGGCCACGCCCACCGACGCGGAACCGACCGTCGACGCCGTCACCTACTGGCACGTCGGGAGCGAACTGCCGAGCGGCGAGGACCCCCTCGACGCCCTGACCGTGCGGCTGGCCGCCGCGTACGAGGACCCGGGCCTGCTCAGGTTCCACCTCGACGACGTGGGCTCCGCCGCCGGACGCGCGGCCCTGCTGGCGGATCCCGCGACCCGGGTGAGCACCCAGGACCAGGTGCTCACCGTGGCCGACTACCTCAGCGCGTACGTCCTGGAGTGGACGCTGCACCACCTCGACCTCACCGCACACCTCCCGGACGCGGCCCGGCCGCCCGCCGAGGGCCTGGCCCACTCGCGCGCGACACTGGAGAAGATCGCCGGAGCGGACTTCCCCGCCTCGTTCACCGACCAGGACGCCCTCCTGATCGGCACCGGCCGCCGGGCACCGACGTCGGTGGAGCGGGCCGAACTCGGCGGGCTGGCCCAGCGGTTGCCCTTCGTCCTCGGCTGACGCCCTACACGGCGCCGACCCTCGCTGTACGGGTGTAGAGGTCGGCGAGGGTACGCACGTGGCAGCACAGCCCCCACGGGTCGAGGGGTTTCAGCAGGATTCCGGCGGCGCCCAGGTCGAACGCGAGCCGGGCGAGCTGGTTGTCGCGGCTGGTACCGGTGACCAGGAGCACCGGCAGATCGCGGGTCTGGTCCAGGCGGTGCAGATAGGACAGGGTCTGCAAGCCGTCGATGCGCGGCATGACGACGTCCATCACCACCGTGGCGACGGGTTCGCGCAACACCGTCTTCAGGGCCTGTTCGCCGCTGGTCGCCCGCAGGATGGGACGGCCGAGCGGGGCGAGGGCGTGTTCCAGGGCGAACAGATTGTCCTCGTGGTCGTCGACCAGCAGAAGAGCCTGCCCCTGTCCCGGCGGCGGGCTGTCTCCGGGCAGAGTGGACGAGGGGGATGGTACGGGCACAGATGGCTCCCACTGATCGGCTGTACGGCGATGAGCGGGGCAGCCGCTTCCTGACCACCTCGGACGGCGAGCATATCCACTTCGACGGGTCGACGGCCACCCGGTTCGGGCTTCTCACCTGGGCCGTCGACGGGCCGAGGCACGCGTCCTCCTTGCGGGAACAGGGGAGTTGAGCAGGCCCCGCCCGAGCCCTGTTCCCCGGCGGCCGGTCACTGTTCGGCGAGGAGATACGGCAGTTTGCGCATGTCGTGGAAGACGACGGTGTCCGGGCCTTCGAGCCGCTCGGCGGGAGTCAGGCCGCCCGCGTAGCCGAAGGAGCGCATCCCGGCGGCGCGGGCGGCCTCGACGCCGGGGCGGCTGTCCTCGACCACCGCACACGCGGCCGGATCGACACCCATCCGCCGGGCGGCGTACAGGAACAGGTCCGGGGCCGGCTTCCCCCGGGCGACCTCGGTGGCGCTGTAGATACGTCCCTCGAAACGCTTGTACAGGCCGGTGCGGCCGAGGGTGTGCCGCATCTTGTCGTGGGAGCCGCTGGAGGCGACACACGTCGGCAGGGTGATCGCGTCGAGGGCCTCGGGCAGGCCGTCGACGGGCAGCAGCCCCGCGTCCACCGCCTCGCGGTGCAGCTGTTCGAACCGCTCCCGCCACAGCGTCGCCGCCTCGTCACCGAGCCGGGCGGCGACCTGTTCGCCGATGGAGGCGGTGGAGCGCCCGATGAAACGGTGGATCACCTCGTCCTCGGTGAGCGGCCACCCCAGCTCCGCGCCCAGGGCGACCTGTACGCGGGCGGCGATGCGTTCGCTGTCGACGAGCACACCGTCGCAGTCGAATATGACGAGTTCAACAGGCTTGATCATCGAGGAAGCATAGAGGGCTCCGGCTCGGCTCCGGCTCCGGCTCCGGGCGTACGGGCCTCAGTGTTCCCGACCCGTCTCCCCGCCTCGGCTCAAGGACGCGTACCCGCGCCCGTACCCCTCGACCGTCCCTGCGCGTGGAGGTACTCCAACGCGTCCATGACGACGGTGCGATCGTGCCAGGCCAGCCAGCGGCCGACCTGGGCGCCGGTGGCGGCGAGGGCCTTGGCCTGGGCCGGGTGCAGTCCCTTGGTGGGGTTTTCGAGGTGGGCGGAGACCATGCCCAGGCAGGAGCCCGACGCACTGACCAGCGGCACACTGTGGCAGGCGCGGCTGCCCGCCGCGAGGATGGTCTGCCGGGCGTCCTCGGCGAACACCTCGTCGGTGGCGACGTCGTGCACGGTGGTCAACGCCACGTTCTTGGCGGCCTTCGCACACGAGGTGCCGTCCTCGCCGACGAAGGCGAAGAACTCCACGAAGTGCTCACTCAGCCCCGTGTGGTGTTCGATTCGCAGTCCGCCGGCGACCGGGTCGCTGATCTGGACGTTGCCCATGTCCGTGCCCGCGATCGCCAGGGTCTGCGACAGGACCGCGTCGATCACCGCGCCCCGGTTGACCTGGCCGGGGTCCTCCACGCCGACCGCGTCCAGGAGCGGCGGCTTTCTTCGTGCCCGTCCGGGGAACCACAGGCCCGTGGGGCCGTCGGGTCTCTGGGTACGCACCACCGCTTCGGCCAGGATGCGCAGCTTCACGTTGAAGCGCTGGGAGGACTGGCGCAGCAGCGTGAAGGCGCTGTCGGCGTCCGGCAGCCGGTAGCGCTCCTGGAGGATGCCCTGGGCGTGCGAGATCAGTGGACGGCTGCGGACCTGGGCGCGCAGGTTGCGCACCTCCTCGCGCAGCCGCGCCGCCTCGTCCCCCGCGCCCTCCACCGCCCGGCCGCCGGACACACCGCCGTCACTCATGTACTCCCGCCGCTTTCCCTGCCGTCTGCTTTCCCTGTCATCTGCTCCACTCACGCGCTCAGCACGGAGTCGTCGAACGTACGCGCCCCGGGCAGCTGGTGCCGGGCGGCGATCACGGCCGCGTCGATGTCCCGCGTGCCCGTGGCGACACACAGCGTGTAGGAGACGTCCTCCAGCCGCCGCCGGGTGGCCTCGCCGCCCTCGCCCGCGTTCAGCGCGCACAGCGCGTCGTACTCGTCGAGGAGATCACGCAGCACTGCCGGGTGAGCCATCAACATGAGAAGCCTCCACTGGATACGGTCACACTCACGATACGTTTCCCCCTGCCCCCGGTTTACGTCTGTACACACCCCCATCACACCTCGTTCGAGTCGGCGGGAGGCACTCAGGTGACGACGCCGGAGCCGGTCACTGCCCCGCCGAGCCCCCGCCCGGCTCCTGCAGCTCGGCGCCGGCCGCGTGGGCGGCGATCAGCGGGCGGCCCTCGGCGTCGAGGGTGAGGCCGTCGGGGAGGGCGAGGGCGTCCCCCGCGCTCGCGGAGATCCAGCGCCGGGGGCGGGACCTCGCCAAGGTCAAGTCAGGCTTGCCCGGCGAAGTAGCGACCGACGGATCTCTCTACGCTACCCGCCAGTAGGTAGCGCGGCGCGGAGGACGAAGGGAGGTTGCGCACAAGTCTTGAACCAGTGGGAGCGCTCCCAGCATGGAGTTGGACGGGCCCGCGGTCAAGATGCTTGAGGAGTCGAAGCCAGCAGGCGCCCCGCAGAGCCCAACTCGTTCGCTTGCTGGGGCAGTTGGCGGTCCTCCTCCCTTGCCATGTGCCACCCGAGCCCCTACGGTGATGCCCCACCAGTGGGAGCGCTTCCATCCGTCGGACGCCGGGCCTTCGCCGTCGTCCCGGCCGTGAAGGATCCGCTCATGCGACACCCCCCGCACTTGGCCCTGTCCTTGTCCGCCGCGGCGCTCGTGCTCGCCGGCGCCGTGGTCGTCGTCCCTCATGTCGCGGCATCCGGAGCCGAGCCGTCCTGTTCGGTGGCGTACACCGTCACCAACGAGTGGGGTAGCGGCTTCCAGGGCTCCGTCACGCTCACCAACAACGCTTCCGCGCTGACCGGTTGGAGCCTGGGCTTCGCGTTCTCCGGCAACCAGAAGGTGACCCAGGGCTGGAACGCCAAGTGGTCCCAGTCCGGCGCCACCGTCACCGCCACCAACGAGAGCTGGAACAGTTCGCTCGCCCACGGCGCCACGGTCACCCTCGGCTTCCTCGCCTCCCTCACCGGCGCCGACACACCGCCCCGCGCCTTCACCCTCAACGGCGAGCCGTGCGCCACCACGGGCGCCGGCGACCCCACCCCGACGCCCACTCCCACCTCGCCCTCCCCGACCCCCGGCACCGGCGCGCCCGCGCTCCACGTCTCCGGGAACAAGCTGCTCGACGCCGGCGGCGCCACCCGCAGGCTGCTGGGCGTCAACCGGTCCGGCGGCGAGTTCATGTGCGTCCAGGGCCGTGGCGTCTTCGACGGCCCGGTGGACGACGCCTCGGTGGCCGCCATCGCCGCCTGGCACGCCAACACCGTACGCGTTCCCCTCAACGAGGAGTGCTGGCTGGGCCTGGCCAACATCGACCCCGCCTACGCGGGCGCCCGCTACATCGCGGCCGTCCAGGACCTCGTCCACCGCGTCGAGTCCCACGGCATGACACCGATCGTCGAACTCCACTGGTCGTACGGGCAGTACACCGGCAACTCGGCCGGCTGCTCCGACATCCACACCAGCTGTCAGAAGCCGATGCCCGACGCCCAGTACGCACCCGCCTTCTGGTCCTCGGTCGCCACCACCTTCAAGAGCGACCCGGCGGTCGTCTTCGACCTGTTCAACGAGCCGTATCCGGACCGCGCGACCTCCACCGCCGACCAGGCCTGGAGCTGCTGGCGGGACGGCGGAAACTGCCCCGGCATCGGCTACGAGGTCGCCGGGATGCAGGACCTGCTCGACGCGGTACGGGGAGCGGGCGCCCGCAACCTCGTCCTGGCGGGCGGCATCGCCTACGCCAACGACCTCACGCAGTGGCTCGCCCGCGCCCCCGCCGACCCGGCGGGCAACCTGGCCGCCGCCTACCACGGCTACAACTTCAACAGCTGTGCGAGCGAGTCGTGCTGGGACTCCACGCTCGCCCCCGTCGCCGCCCGGGTCCCGCTCGTCGCGGGCGAACTGGGCGAGAACACCTGCGCGCACTCCTTCGTCGACCGCGCCATGAAGTGGTTCGACGACCGGGGGATCTCGTATCTGGGCTGGACGTGGAACACCTGGGACTGCTCCTCGGGGCCCTCGCTGATCAGCAGCTACGACGGCACCCCCACCGCGTACGGCAGCGGCCTGCGCGACCACCTGCGCTCCGCCGACTGAACCGCGTCACCTCACCCCGCTCGACCGACCGAAGGGACACGACCCCACATGAGCCGCATACCCGTCCACTCCTCCCGAAGGCGAACGGCGCTGATCGCCGCCGGGATCCTCGTCGCGGCCGCCACCGGCGCGGCCGGCGTCGTCGGCACCGCGGGCACCGCCTCCGCGACGTCCGCCTGCACCGTCGCCTATCAGGTCCAGAACCAGTGGTCCACCGGCTTCACCGCCTCCGTCACCGTCACCAACAACGGCCCCGCCGTCACCAGTTGGAACGCCAAGTGGACCTTCGCCGGGAACCAGCAGGTCACCCAGGGCTGGAACGCGAAGGTGAGCCAGTCCGCGGCGACGGTCACCGCCGCCAACGAGAGCTACAACGGCAGCTTGGCGACCGGCGGTTCGGCCACCTTCGGCTTCAACGCCTCCTACAGCGGTACCAACGCCCTCCCCACCGCGTTCACCCTCAACGGCGTGGCCTGCAACGGCGGCGACACCCCCACCGACCCGCCGACCACCCCGCCCACCACTCCCCCGGCCGGCAACCGGGTGGACAACCCGTACGCCGGGGCCAAGGTGTACGTGAACCCCGAGTGGTCCGCGCACGCGGCCGCCGAGCCCGGGGGCACCCGGGTCTCCAACCAGCCCACCGGGATCTGGCTCGACCGGATCGCCGCCATCACCGGGGCGAACGGGACCATGGGGCTGCGCGCCCACCTCGACGAGGCCCTCAAGCAGAAGGGCAGCGGCGAGATGGTGGTCCAGCTGGTCGTCTACGACCTGCCGGGCCGCGACTGCTCGGCGCTCGCCTCCAACGGCGAACTCGGCCCGACCGAGATCGACAAGTACAAGACGCAGTTCATCGACCCGATCGCGGCGATCCTCGCGGACAGCAAATACGCCGGTCTGCGGATCGTCACCGCGGTCGAGATCGACTCGCTGCCCAACCTCGTCACCAACACCGGCGGCCGCGCCACGGCCACCCCGCAGTGCGACACCATGGCGGCCAACGGCAACTACGTCAGGGGCGTCGGCTACGCGCTGCACAAGCTGGGCGCCGTCCCCAACGTGTACAACTACGTCGACGCCGGCCACCACGGCTGGCTCGGCTGGGACGACAACCTGGGGCCCTCGGCCGACATGTTCAAGAAGGCCGCCACGTCCGAGGGCGCCACGCCCGCCGACGTCCACGGCTTCATCACCAACACCGCCAACTACAGCGCCCTCAAGGAGAACAACTTCACCATCGACGACTCCGTCAACGGCGTGTCGGTCCGCCAGTCCCAGTGGGTCGACTGGAACCGGTACGTCGACGAGCTCTCCTTCGCCCAGGCGTTCCGCACCAAGCTGGTCTCGGTGGGCTTCGACCCCGGCATCGGCATGCTGATCGACACCTCGCGCAACGGCTGGGGCGGCACCGCCAGGCCCACCGGCCCCGGCGCGAGGACGAGTGTCGACACCTATGTGGAGGGCGGCCGCTACGACCGCCGTATCCATGTCGGCAACTGGTGCAACCAGTCCGGCGCGGGTCTGGGCGAGCGCCCGCAGGCCGCCCCGGCCGCCGGGATCGACGCGTACGTGTGGATGAAGCCGCCGGGTGAGTCCGACGGCGCCAGCTCGGCGGTCCCGAACGACGAGGGCAAGGGCTTCGACCGGATGTGCGACCCGACGTACACCGGCAATCCCCGCAACAACAACCACCTCTCGGGTGCGCTGCCGAATGCGCCGCTGTCCGGCCACTGGTTCTCCGCCCAGTTCCAGGAGCTCATGAAGAACGCCTACCCGGCGCTGTAGACCCCCCTGGCGGGAGGGTGGTGGGCGGTGCGGACCGGGTCCGCACCGCCCACCGTCGCCCGCAGCCCGTTCGCCGCCGCTCCCCCGCACATGGCCGGAAAACGGCGAGCGACTTACGCTCGCCGCCACAGGCGCACCACACTGGTGGCCCACGACCAGGGAACAGCACGGACGAGGAGTTGGTGAGATGTCCACGCAGGCCGCCGAGGGAGCCGCGCAGGCCACCCGAGCCGCGATCGACGCCTATCTGAGCCGGCTTTCGCAGCGGGATCTGGAGGGCGCCGTCCAGGTCTTCGCCGAGTCGGCGGAATTCAACGCTCCAGGCTCCTCGGCGGTGCCGTGGTCGGGGCTCAGGACCGGCCGGGAGGGGGTCATGACGTTCTTCACGACCCTCCACGAGTATCTGAAGCCCGAGGAGTTCACGGTGACGCACATCGTGGTCGACGGTGAACAGGGGGTGATCATCGGCCATCTCCGGGACACCGTCAAAGCCACCGGAAAGCCCCTCGTGACCCCCTTCGCCGCCCATGTCACCGTGGTCGACGGGAAGATCGCCCGCTACCACCTCTTCGAGGACACCCACGCGCTGCACCGGGCCGTCACCGACGACTGAGCACCCCTCCCCCGGCCGCCCCCCACCCCTGCAGAGAGGCACGAGAGATGACGTCCCCAGGCATGCCCTCCCACCCGGTCGTACGCGCCTTCGTCGACGCGGTCAACGCGCAGGACCAGCAGGCCCTGTGGACCGTGCTCGCCAAGGACGCCTCGGTGGTCGACGTCGGCACCGAGCGCGATCCGCAGGCCTGGGTGGAGCGGGAGATCTTCTCCTCGCACGCCCGGATGGAGGTGGTACGGGAGTCACCGGACGGTCTGTCCGTGACAGCGCGTTTCCACAACGACATCTGGGGGGACATCGACACCGCGTGGGAGTTCTCCGTCTCCGGCCCCGTCATCCGGGGTTTCGTCACCGGACCCGGCTGAGCCTCCCCGCGCCGTACGAGACAGGGGTACGCACAACGGGCAGCGGGAACAGGGAAGCAGAGGCAATGGTGTGAGCCGCACCTCGGGGCCAGGGGCGCAACCGGCACCGAAGGAGTCGGTCCGGATCCGCCTGCTGGGCCCGGTGAGTGTGGAGGTCCAGGGCCGGCACATCGGCCTCGGGCCGCAGCAGCGCGCGCTCCTTGCGGCGCTGGCGCTCGCCCGGGGCCGCCCGGTCAGCACCTCGCGCCTCTCCGAGCTGCTGTGGGAGGGCGACGCCCCGGACGGCGCGGTCAGCGCCCTGCGCACCCATGTGATGCATCTGCGGCGCGTCCTGGAACCGGGGCGGCGCGCCACCTCCGGCTTCGAGATCGTGCTCAGCGCGGGAGCCCGCAGCAACACCAGCTACACCCTCCAGGTGGCCGACGAGCAGGTCGACGCCCTGCACTTCGTGCATCTGACCGATCAGGCCCGCAAGGCGGCGGCCGACGACGACGCCGAGGCCGCCGTCGCCCTGCTCGACGAGGCCCTGGCCCTGTGGACCGGGCCCGCGCTGGAGGGCGTCAGCGACCGCAGCTTCGCGCTGGCCGAGGCCGACCGGCTGGAGGAGCTGCGCCTGGTGGCCCGCGAGGACCGGCTGGACGCACTGGTCGAGCTGGGCCGCTACGAGCAGTCGGTGCCCGAACTGAGCACGCTGGTGGCGGAGTTCCCGCTGCGCGAGCGGCTGCGCTGCCAGCTGATGCTGGCGCTGTACCGCTCGGGGCGCCAGGCCGACGCCCTCGCCTCCTACCGCGACTACTACCAGCTCCTCGACGACGAACTGGGCATCGAGCCGGGCCGCCCGCTCAAGGAGCTCCACCAGCGCGTCCTGGTGGGCGACCCCGGCCTCGCCGCACGGCCCGCTCCCGAGCCCGCTCCCCCGCCCGCCGCGCTGCCGGTCCCCCGCCAGCTGCCGCCCGACGTCGGCAGCTTCACCGGCCGCGCCGGCTATCTGCGCGAGCTGGACGCCCTGCTCTCCCAGTACGCCGCGGGCCCCGGGCAGACGCTGGTGATCTCCTCGCTGTCCGGGATGGCGGGCGTCGGCAAGACCGCGCTCGCCGTGCACTGGATGCACCGGGCCGCCGACCGCTTCCCCGACGGACAGCTGTACGCGAACCTGCGCGGCCACGCCGACGCGCCCCCGACCACGGCCGACGAGGCCCTCGGCCAGCTGCTGCGGGCCCTGGGGGTGGGTGCCGGGCACCTGCCGGAGAACACCGACGAGAAGGCCGCGCTGTACCGCTCGCTCCTGGCGGGCAAGCGGATGCTGATCCTCCTGGACGACGCGGCCGGTCTCGAACAGGTGCGCCCGCTGCTGCCCGGCTCGCCCACCTGCTTCGTCGTCGTCACCAGCCGCAACGACCTGCGGGGCCTGACCGCGTTCCACGACGCCCACCGGGTCAGCGTGGCGGCGTTCAACGACGAGGAGGCGCTCGCGCTGCTGGCTCGGGTCATCGGCGCGGACCGGGTGCGCGGCGAGCCCGAGGCCGCCGCCGAGGCGGTACGGCTGTGCGGCGGGCTGCCGCTGGCCGTACGGATCGTCGCGGCCCATCTCATCGGCGACCAGCACCTGCCCCTGGCGGAGGTCGTCGAGACCCTGCGCGGCGAGGACCGCCTGGACGACCTGGCGCTCGACCAGGAGCAGCACACCGGGGTACGCAGCGCCCTCGCCCTGTCCTACCGCTCGCTGCCCGCGCCGGAGCGCCGGCTCCTGCGGCTGCTCTCGCTCACCCCCGGCACCGAGGTCTCCACCCCGGCCGTCGCCGCCCTGGCCGGGGCGCCGCCGAACGCCACGGCCCGGCTCCTGGACCAGCTGGTCTCGCGCAGCCTCCTCGAGACGCACCGCCCCGGCCGCTTCCATCTGCACGCCCTGGTGCGCCTGTTCGCCCGTGAGCGGGCCCGCGCCGAGGACGACAGGGCCGTACGGGAAGAGGCCCTGGACCGGCTGCTCACCTGGTATCTGGGGACCGCCGAGCAGGCCGGTCACCTGCTCTACGGCACCTTCTACTCCTGGTACGCCGCCGCCCCGCCCGAGCCGGACGGCTCCCCCACGGCGCCGCTGACGTTCAAGGGGCCCGCCGCCGCGCTGTCCTGGCTGGAGGACGAGCGGGCCGCGCTGCTGGCCTGCGCCCGGCACGCGCTGGGCAGCGGGCCGCGCGCCTTCGCCTGGAAGTCCGCGCTGGCCACCCACGGCCATCTGATGGAACACGGCCAGCGCACCGACTGGCTGCGTGCCGCGGAGACGGGGCTGCGCGCCGCCGAGGCCGAGCACGACGACCACGCGCGCGCGGTGATGCACTGGAGCCTGTGCTACGTCCTGTGGGAGCTGGCCCGGCACGACGAGGCGCTGCGGCACAGCGCCCGCGCCGACGCCCTGTTCGGACGGGCCGGGCTGCCCGTGGAGCGGGCCGGGGCCGTGCTCGGGCTGGCCGCCTCGCACCGCGAACTGGGCGCCCTCGACCAGGCCCAGCGCCACGCCGAGCACACGCTGGCCCTCTACCGCGAGGGCGGGGAGCCCGCCGGGGAGGCGTGGGCGCTGTTCCTGCTCGGCTCCGTCCACCTGGACCGGGGCCAGCTGGACGCCGCCCAGCCGTACTTCACCGGGGCCCGTGAGCGCGCCGAGGCGTCGGGCGACGAGCACACGGTGATGCTGGCCCTGTGGGGGCTGGGCGCCGTCCACCACGCGCGGGGCGACCTGGAGGAGGCCCAGCGCCTGCTCACCCGGGCGCTGGCCACCCACGGCAGGCTGCTGTCCACGTACGCGGCGGAGGGCGCGCTCAACGCCCTCGCGGCGGTGTGCCGCGACAGCGGCGACCCCCGGCTCGCCCTCAAGTACGCGATGGACGCGCTCAGCATCACCCACCGCACCCACCGCCGCCTGGTCGAGCCGGACGCCCTCAACACCATCGGGACCGTACTGCTGCACCTGGACGACGCGCCCGGCGCCCTCGACCACCACCGGCGCGCCCTGGACGCGGCCCGGGCGACCGGCTGTCTGCGGGCGGACGCGGCGGCGTGCGTGGGCCTGTCCGCCGCGCACCGGCACCTGGGCGAGAACCGGGAGGCCCTCGCGTACACCCGGCGGGCGCTGAGCACCGCGGGGCAGGCCGGGCTCAGACTCGTCGAGGGCGAGGCGCGCACCGAACTCGCCCGGGTGCATCTGGCGCTCGGCCACCACACCAAGGCCTCGCAGGCCGTGGAGCGGGCCGTGCGGCTGCACCGGGCCGCCGGGCACGGGCCGGGCCTCGCGCGGGCCCTGGAGGCCGAGGCGGCCGTGCGCGACGCCGTCAGCCGACGGCCCGTACCACCGCCGTGACGACCGCGGCCACCAGCACGACCAGCGGCACGGGCGCCTTGAGCCGCCAGGCCACCAGCGCCCCCGCGAACCCGGCGAGGCGGGCGTCGAAGGTCATGCCGTGGGCGCCCGCCGAGCCCACGAGCTGGGTGACGACGAGGACGGCGAGCAGCGCGGGCGTCAGATACTCCACGAACCGGGGGAACCACGCGGGCAGTTCGCGGTCGCCCATCACCAGCGAACCGGCGCCCTTGATGAGGAAGGTGGTCACCACCAGGGCGCCGACGACGATCCAGGGGTCGTTGCTCAACGGCTTTCCTTCACTGGGCGGGTCGTCGGCCTGGCCGTCCACACCACGGCGATCAGACAGGCCACGGCGATGGCCGTGTCGGGCAGCCCGGCGGCGGTGAGGGCCGCCGCGCACACGGCCGCGGTGGCGGCGGCGGCCCGTTTGCGGGGCGTGCCCAGATGGGGTGCGAGCAGCAGGAAGAACAGCACCGGCGAGACGGCGTCCAGGCCGTAGTTGAGGACGTCGACGGCCTTGAAGGGGCCGATCGCCCCCAGCAGCGTGCCCAGGACCCAGCCGAGCCAGAGCACCACGCCCGAGGAGAGCAGCCGGGTGCGGTCGAAGCGGCCGTCCGCGTCGCTGGCGATGGCCCAGGACTCCTCGATGACCAGCTGGGACTCGACCGCGCGACGGGCCCGGCCGCCGCGCAGCGCGGGCAGGATGGCGAAGCCCATGACGAGGTAGCGCAGGTTCAGCAGGGTGCCCGCCACGGCGGCGGCCGCCCAGCCGCCGCCGTTGACGATCACGGAGACGGCGGCGAACTGCGAGGAGCCCACGAAGACCAGGCCGGACATCGAGGTCGCGCCGAGCGCGCCGAAGCCCGCGCCCTTGGCGAGGACGCCGAAGGAGATGCCGAACGCGAAGATCGCCACGGTGAACGGCACCGCGGCTCTGGCGCCCGCCATCCAGGCCGCGCGCCGTCCGGTGGGCGGGGCCGGACGGCTGGGCTCGGACTCGGTGCCGGTCATCCGCCCTCGCCCGCCACCGCCGGGGCGGCCCCACGCGCCGGTCCGCCGCTCTCCTCGCCCCGTACGGCCTTCGCGTACGCCTCCCTCAGCGCGACCGTGACCGGGCCGACCGGGTAGTCCAGGGCGTCGACGGCCGTGACCGGCTGGACCTCGTACGCCGTGCCGGTCAGGAACACCTCGGTGGCGCGGGCCAGTTCGGCCGGTTCCATGTGCCGCTCGACCACGCCGAGGCCCCGCTCGCGGGCGAGGGCTATCACGGTGCGGCGGGTGATGCCGTCCAGTACGCACTCCGGCGGCGGGGTGTGCAGTGCGCCGTCGATCACCAGGAAGAGGTTGGCGCCGGTGGCCTCGGCGAGCCGGCCCCGGTGGTCGAGGAGCAGCGCGTCGTCGCGGCCCGCCTCCTCGGCCTCCTGCCCGGCGAGGGAGCCCAGCGCGTACAGGGCCGCGGTCTTGGCGCGGACCGGCGCGGTGTCGGGTGCGGGGCGCCGCCAGCGCGAGGTGCTGAGCCGGATGCCGCGCGGCCCTTCGGTGAAGATCGTCGGCCAGGGCCAGGCCGCGACGGCCACATGCACCGAACTGCCCGGCGCGACCAGCCGCAGGGTGTCGCTGCCGCGCCAGGCGACCGGGCGGACATAGCCCTCGGCCAGGCCCGCGGCGGCCACGACCTCGCGGGTGGCGGCGTCCAGCTCCTCGGCGCTCCAGGGGAGGGTGAAGCCCATCTCCCGGGCCGAGGCGACCAGCCGCAGGCTGTGCTCGTGGAGCTTGAAGACCCGGCCGCCGTAGACGCGCTCGCCCTCGAAGACGCTGCCGCCGTAGTGCAGCCCATGGCTGAGGACGTGCAGCCGGGCCTCGCGCCAGGGCACGAGGCGGCCGTCGAGCCAGATGGCGCCGTCCCGGTCGTCGAGCGGCGGGACGGCCGCCGTGCGGGCGGCGCCGCCGGGGCCCACGGGGCTCCTGCGGCTCTCCTCGCTCATGTGGCGAACCCCCGGTCCGCGTACGGGAAGCCCTCCAGTTCGTTGACGGCGACGGTGTCGTCGCGCCGGGACGCGTAGTAGATCCGGACCTCGTCGATCAGACCCGCGTCGTCGAAGCGGTAGACCTCCGCTCCGCGCAGCACCTTGCCCAGTCGCGGTTTGAAGGCGGTCCACTCGCAGAGCGCGGTACGGCGGTGCTCGTCCGCGTAGACGGCGTCCACCGCCCAGTGCGAGTCGTTGGCGCGCACGTCGGCGCCCCAGCGCTCCACGACCGGGTCGATGCCCTCGATCGGGCCCGCCATACCGGTGGCCAGGTAGTGCACGACCTGCTCGGAGAGGCACTGGGCGAACAGGTCGCGGTCGACCTTGTTGCAGGCCTCGAAGTACAGCCGCACCGCGGCCTCCATGGCGGCCCGGTCCAGCGCCCGCCCGCCGTTGCCCGTGGCGTCGGTGTCCATGTCGCTCGTCTCCTCGGTTCTCGATGCCTGCTCACATCTCGGCCGGCGCGAATTCCAGGGGCGGCAGGGAAGCCAGCCGGCCCTGTGCGCGGACGAGTCTGGACTGGTCGGCCGTGAACGCGTAGCGGTCGCCCACGGCGCCCTCGCGCAGCTGCGTTCGTACCAGTTCCCTGGCCGCCGTACGGTACTCCGCGGGCGTGCCGACCTCGGCCTCCATGGCCTCGATCGTGTCCACCAGCTCCCGCAGGGCCTCAAGGGCGCGTTCGTACGACAGCGCCAGGCGGCTGCCGTGGTCGGCGAGGGCGCCGCGTTCGCGCAGCCACGAGTAGAGGAAGACCCCGGTGCCCGCGTCGAAGTTGCGCACCGCGCGGGCGTCGAGCGGATAGCGGAACATCCGCTCCAGCAGGATCATGGCGATCTGCTCGTCGGCGTACGGAACGGCGTCCTCGTGGCAGGCGAGCACGGTCTTGGCGTCGACCTTGAGCTCTTCCAGCAGACCGATGAACCAGTTCATCTTGAGTTTGATGTGCCGGTCCAGCGGCCACTTCCCCTGGTGGTGGAAGTAGTCGTGCAGATATCCCCACAGGGAACGTGCCTCGTAACACGCCTCGGGGTCCATTCCGGCCGAGGCCGGCGGCACGGAGTCGGGGGTGAGCACGGCCCGCGCGGAGGGCACCGCGTAAGCCTCGTGAATCCTGCGGAATTTATTGAAGAAGAAGATCGCGTAAGCCTGTTCGGCCACCTTGTCGTGGGCCGCGACATTCTCCGGGAAGAAGACGATGCAGTTGCCTTTGGCCACTCCTTCGCTGCCCGCGAGCAACACGGTGGCCTGACAGTTGTTCTTGGGGTGCGGATAGCGCCCGGCCAGCTCGGCGAGCGCGTCCGGCTCCTTGCGGCGGACGAGGAAGAACTCCAGCCGGCTGCCGACCGGCGGGACGCTGTTGGTGGTCTGCACGGGGGCGAGGAACGCCGCCCAGTCACCGTCGGCCGGGGCGGTCAGGGCGTCGCGGCAGCGGGCGAAGTGCGGCGGTGTGTCGAGTCCGGCGGCCAGCCAGCCGTCGATGTCGGCGGCCAGCGCGTCGGCCTGGGCCGCCCTGCCGCGCCCGGCGAACCAGCGTACGGCCTCGTCCTTGACGGCCAGCAGGTCGCGCCGGTCCTCCGCGCCCGGCTCGGGGACCGTGCCGTCGTCGCGCTGGCGGGCGCGGAAGGCGTCGATCCGGGGCAGCAGCCCCCGGCCGAGCGCCTCCGCCTCGCCGAGCATGCCGTCCTGGAGGCGGTGGGCGCCGGTCGTCCCGGTCACGGAGTGTCCTCCCGCACATGGTGCACGGTGTAGACCATCGGCACCTCGCCGAAGCTGCGCAGCACCCGCAGTCCATGGGCCCTGGCCGCGACGACGGTGGTGACACAGCCCTCGGTCTTGCCGTCGGCGCAGTCGATGGCCGCCTGCGCGTTGCTGGTCACCAACTGCCGTTCGCTCGTCGGCGGTACGAGGCCCACGGGCGCCGGGTGGGTGGCCACCGTGCGCGGCTCGGTGCGGGCGCCCGGGGCGACGGCGAGCACCATCTCGTGGGTGGGCCACACGAACGAGTCCACCATGCGGCAAACCCGGAGATTGCCGAAGACCAGGGTGTGCAGCTCCGGATAGACGGCGCAGGCGACGAGGGCGTGTGCACCGTCTCTGGGCACGGTCTCCATCGCGTATTCGAGGGTCGCGTGCAGGGTCACCCGCCCCTGTCCCTCAAGTCCCCGCCGCCGGAACCACTCGTACGCGGCGGCCTCCAGATTGGTGCCGGTCGGCCCCAGCGTATGCAGATGCCGTATCTCGCCGATGGGCGAAGGCGATAAAGAATTGGCGCACACTGACTCCCGCGTCACCATTCCCACTTCCCCACGTCTTCCCCCGCGGTTCTCCTGTCGCCCTCGGGCAACACGCGGGCTGTGCGTCGGTGCACGGCCGCGTCGGTGATCCTAAGCGGCCCCGCCCCAGGGCTGCCACCGCGCCCGGCGCGCACCGAATGATTTCCCACACTGTGGCCACTTCCGCCCGTTCAACGTTCCGGAAATCCGGCGACAAATGCCGCCGGGACGGGGGGCATTCACGCCCTTTCCGCCTCTCACCCGGTCCGTTGCGGTACGCATCGCGTCATTCCCCGGGCCGCGTTACGGCGCACACCGGCGCAACACGTGCGTCCCGCGCGCCGTGAGCTCCGTCCGGGGCGGCCGGAACCCGCCGGAACCCGCCGGAGCGCTCCGGTCCGCTCCCACCGCCGCACGCCCCTCCCGCATGTCGCCCGAAGGAGGGACAGCACGGCCCGGCGGTCAGACCGCCGTCACCTTCGCGGTGAACGCGGCGAGGTTGGCCACGGTCCGCTCGATCTTCTCCTCCAGCGTGATCGTCTCGTGCAGCCGCGCGCCGGCGCCCGCGTCCCGCTTGCCCCGTACGTACAGCGAACACGCGAGGTCGTCGCAGATATAGACGCCCACCGAGTTGCCCTGCTGTCCGGCCTTGCCCGCCCTCGGCGCGACCATCAGGGAGACGTTGCCGTCGTGGGTCGTCAGACATATCGAGCACATGCTGCGGCGGCCCTGCCCGGAGGTGTGGCCGGGGCTGCGCAGGACCAGGGCCTTGAGCGTGCCGTCCAGCTCGGTGACCAGATACGCCCGGCCCGGCGCCTGCGGATCTCGCCAGCCGAAGTAGTCCAGGTCGTCCCAGGGGTGGTCGTCCAGGTCACGCGGCACGGACAGGCGCTTGGCCTCGCCCTTCGTGCAGTTCACGAACGCGGCACGGATCTCTTTCTCGGTCAGCTGCTTCATAAGGGCGAGGCTAGTTTGCCTAAAGGTGTTAGGCAAATGCATAATCGCTTCAGCCGGACGCGGGTGACTGAGAGGGAGACCATGGGACGCGTGGGACTGAGTACGGAACGCCTCACCCGGGCCGGGGCGGAGCTCGCCGACGAGGTCGGGTTCGACCAGGTGACCGTCTCGGCGCTGGCCCGCCGGTTCGACGTCAAGGTCGCCAGCCTGTACTCGCACGTGAAGAACTCCCAGGACCTCAAGACCCGGATCGCCCTGCTGGCCCTGGAGGAGCTCGCCGACCGCGGCGCCGACGCACTCGCCGGACGGGCGGGCAAGGAGGCGCTGTCCGCCCTGGCCAACGTCTACCGCGACTACGCGCGCGAACACCCCGGCCGCTACGCCGCCGCCCAGCTCAGACTCACCCCGCAAGCGGCGGCGGCCAGCGCGGGCGGCAGACACGCCCAGATGACCCGGGCCATCCTGCGCGGCTACGACCTGGGGGAAGCCGACCAGACGCACGCGGTCCGGCTGCTGGGCAGCGTCTTCCACGGCTACATCACCCTCGAACTCGGCGGCGGCTTCAGCCACAGCGCCCCCGACACCCAGCAGACGTGGACGAAGATCCTGGACGCGCTGGACGCGCTGCTGCGGAACTGGCCGACGCAGTGACCCCGCCCCGCGCCCGGGCCCGAACCGCCTGAGCGGGCGCGCCCACGAACCGGCATACGGCCACACCGACCCACCGAGCAGGGGCCATGGACAACACCCAGTACACATGGATCAACACGCCCGTCACCGCCGGCCTCCTGCGCGGCGCCCTCGACCTCGAGCGCACCGGGCGCGGCCTGCTGCCGCACCGGCTGCCCGCCCGGGCCCGCGCGCAGAACACGGACGGGCAACTGGCCATGGCCGAGTCCCAGCCCTCCGGTGTGCGGCTGGCCTTCCGCACCTCCGCCACCGCCGTCGAGCTGGACACCCTGCCCACCAAGCGCGCCTACGTGGGCGCGCCGCCCCGTCCGGACGGTGTGTACGACCTGCTCGTCGACGGCGTACTGACCCGGCAGGCGAGCGCGGTCGGCGGCGAGACCCTGACCATCGACATGGCCACCGGTTCCGTCGAGCACCGGCCCGGGCCGCCCGCCACCCTGCGCTTCACCGGTCTGCCCGGCACCCCCAAGGACGTCGAGATCTGGCTGCCGTACAACGAGACCACCGAGCTCGTCGCCCTGCGCACCGACGCGCCCGTGGCCCCCGCGCCGGACCGGGGCCGCAAGGTGTGGCTGCACCACGGCAGTTCGGTCAGCCACGGCTCGGACGCCGCCGGCCCCTCGGCCACCTGGCCCGCGCTCGCCGCCTCCCTCGGCGGGGTCGAGCTGATCAACCTGGGCCTGGGCGGCAGCGCCCTGCTCGACCCGTTCACCGCCCGCGCCCTGCGGGACACCCCGGCCGACTTGATCAGCGTCAAGCTCGGCCTCAATGTGGTCAACACCGACCTGATGCGGCTGCGCGCCTTCACCCCGGCCGTCCACGGCTTCCTCGACACCATCCGTGACGGCCACCCCGACGCACCCCTGCTCGTCGTCTCACCGCTCCTGTGCCCCATCCACGAGGACACCCCCGGCCCCAGCGCCGTGGACGTCAGCGCGCTCGGCTCCGGACGTCTGCGGTTCACCGCCACGGGCGACCCGGCCGAACGCGCGGCCGGAAAGCTGACCTTGCGCGTGATCCGGGA
This sequence comes from Streptomyces crystallinus, assembly GCF_039521265.1. Lineage (NCBI taxonomy): Bacteria > Bacillati > Actinomycetota > Actinomycetes > Kitasatosporales > Streptomycetaceae > Streptomyces > Streptomyces crystallinus. Next base: position 309,833 of record NZ_BAAACA010000009.1, read on the forward strand.
CGAGCTGGCCCGGATCGTCGAGCAGCGGTCGGCCGAGGACCCGCGTCTGCACTACCTCGACGGCCGCGCCCTGTACGGCGACGCCGACGCGGTACGCCTGCCGCTCCCCGACCAGCTCCACCCCGACGCCGCCACCCACCGGCACATCGCAGAGCGCTTCGCCGAGGCGGCCTTCGGCACCCGGGGCGCGTTCGAAGACGGCGTACGGGCCTGAACCGGCTCGGCCGGAGTCGCCTGCCCCCGGCGACACCCCGAGGCAACCCCTGACGGCCGCTCAGGGGCGCCTTCGGGCCGAGTCAGGGTCGCCCCCTGATGATCGGGATCCGGCCGGGCGCCAGGATCGGCGGTATGAAGACGAACAAGCCCAGGAAGCCGGTCCCGACCACCCGAACAGGCCGCGCCACAGCGGCACTTGGGGCGGTCGCCGCCTCCGTCGCCCTCCTCACCGCAGCCGCGCAGGCGCCCGCCTTCGCCCAGGGCACGGCCGACCCCGCCGACCCGGCCACCGACGTGTTCTCCCGCGTCGACTACAGAGACTGCCCCGCCGAACTCCCCGCCGGCGTCGACCGGAAGGAGTGGCGCTGCGAGGTGACCGTGGGCTACTCCCACTTCGCACTGGGCGGGATCGCCGTGCCGGACATGAAGCCGATCACCTTGACGCACGCCGAAGGGCCGATGCCGGACGGCAAGCCGGGTCAGGTCTTCGGAACGCTGCGGGCCGAACCGACGCCGGTACCGGGCGGCCTGCTGGGCCGGAAGGCGGAGCAGGGCGGCCCCAACCCGCTCCTCGGCCTGGCGATCCAGCCGGAGTACGGCGGGTACGCGGACTTCCTGGGCACCGGCACCGACAAGGGCGCGCTGGACCTGAAGTTCCGGCTCGTCTCACCGCTGCTGGGCGAGCGGTGCGCCATCGGCACCGACACCCGCCCCGTCGCCCTGCATCTGAGGAAGGACGGCCCGAGCACCTGGCTGTCGAAGAACCCGCCGCTGGTCCGCTTCAGCGCGTACGACCGGGACCTCACCGTCCCGGCCGCCACCGGCTGCGGCCCGCTCACCCCTTGGGTCAACCACCACTTCGGCCTGCCCGCCAAGGCCGCCGAGAGCAGCGTCACGTACACGGCGTACTACACCTTCAAGACGTACGACGAGCTCCCGGCGGCCTGAGAACCTGTCGTCGGACAGGCTCCGGCGTCACATCAGACGCGGGTGTCCTCCACGGTGGGGATCCAGCGGCCGCTGTCCTGGTCCGCGTGCCCGTTCCCGGTGATCGAGCTGCGCGGCGCCGGGGACTTGGCCGGGGCGGTGCCGCAGAACGCGGGCTCCAGCGTGTTCGTCAAGGCGCTGGTGACCGTACCGTTGTTGGAGGCGTTCGCGAAGAGGACGACCGTGCGCTTGCCGTCCTTGGTGGAGAACGTCTGCGTCTGGTAACCCTGGACGATGCCGCCGTGGCCGAGCACCTTGCCGCAGGAGAGCGCGATCTCCCGGATCCCCAGGCCGTAGCTGATCTTCGCCGTGCTGGTGGGGAGCACGTTTGTCATCTGCCGCAGCGACTCGTCGGAGACCAGCCCGCCGGAGCTCCCGGCGAGCAGCGCGGTCATGAAGCGGTCGAGGTCGCGGGCGGAGGAGACCACACCGCCCGCGCTCCACACCCAGGACGCGGTCTGCTCGGTCGAGTCGAGGAGCGGTTTGGTGCGGTCGTCGTTGGTCAGATAGCCGGTGACGTGCGCGCCCCTGATGGTCTTCTGCGGCACGGTGAAGGTCGTCTGGTCGAGCTTCAGCGGCTTGAAGATCTGCTCGCGCAGCAGCTCGGCGTAGGGGCGCCCGGTGAGGTGCTCGGCGGCCAGGCCCATCAGCACGTAGTCGGTGTTCGAATACGCGTAGGCGGTGCCCGGGGTGTACTGGAGGCCGTGCTTCACCGACATCGCCACGAGGTCCTTGGGCTCGTAGACGTTGTTGCGGATGCGCTTCTCGTAGACGTCGGTGGTCTCCTCCCCGCTCTGCTCCAGGAGGTCGTTGGTGTGGTCGTACACACCGGCGCGGTGCTCCATGACCTGGCGCCCGGTGATCGACCAGCTCTCGGGGAGCGTCCCGGCGGGCAGGTAGTCGCGCAGCGGCTTGTCGAGGTCGATGCGGCCCTGCTCGGCCAGGCGCATCACCAGGACCGAGGTGAACATCTTGGAGTTGCTGCCCACCCGGAAGCGCCAGCCGGCGTTCATGGGCGTGCCGTCGAGGTTCGCCTTGCCCAGGGTCACCGTCCGCCCGGCGCCGCGGGCGCCGTGGTCGCGGATCACCGCGAACGCGCCCGGCGCCCCCGCGTCCACCACCCGCTGCAGAGCGGCGCGCACCGCCGTGACGTCCGGCTCGGCCGGCGCCTGTGCGGCGGACGCGCACACGGCGCTCCCGGCCAGCAGCGCCGTGCTCGCCGCGAGCGTGGTCAGCGAACGCGCGATCGTGATTCCAGCCATATGAGAAGTACCCCTGTTCCCCGGCGACTTGGTCAGTGCCCCGGCCTGCGCAGCACTCGTACGCCCAAGATCGTATATGTCAGGACGGCGGCGCGGCCCGGCCCTCGACGGAATCCTCCTTTCCGGAGCCGGTTCCCCCTGGTCTTCCCGAACGGCCCTTGCCGACCCACCGGGCGTAGGCGACGATCAAGCGCCGAACGTTCACCCGTGGGAGGGACAGCAGTGTCCGAGGTCAAAGCCGAGCTCAACCAGTTGATGTGCACCTTCCTCGGTGCCTTCACCAACACCGGTGGCACCCGGCCGCGCGTCGAGCTGATCCGCGAGGTGTTCATCCCGCAGGGCATGATCATCAGCAATGCCGGGGACGAGCCCGTGGTCTACGACGTCGAGTCGTTCATCGCGCCCCGGGAGAAGATGCTCACGGACGGGACGCTGACGGACTTCTCCGAGTGGGAGGTGGCCGAGCGGACCGAGATCTTCGGTTCGATCGCGCACCGGTTCAGCGAGTACCGCAAGTCCGGGTGCCTCAACGGCGAGTGGTTCGAGGGCTCCGGCCGCAAGACCACCCAGTTCGTCCGGACGCCCGGCGGCTGGCGGATGAGCTCGATGGCCTGGGACGACATCTAGACGACAGGCGGGGGCCGTCACCGCGCCGGCCACGGAGGCGGCGATGGTCCTTTGCGGTGGTCTTCGTCCGCCACACCCGCCGGGTCGCGCCGCTCGGCGACCGGCGGTGTGTGAGCCTGGCCGCCGAGGGGGGACCAACCCACTTCCGAGGAGCTGGTTGTTCCGGTGTTCCGTCTCTCCCTGGCCCGTCCCGGCGCGAGATCCCTCAGACCCCTGCTGACCGCGGCCGTGCTGGGCGCGGCCGCGCTCCCCGTCACGGCGATGGCCCTGCCCGGCGGCCAGCTCTCCCGCGAGGCCGCCCTCGCCGCCGCTCCGCTGCCCGGCGGGCTCGGCCCGTGTGTGCCGGGCACCTGTCCCCCCGACGGCTATCCGCCCGTCCACAACGGCCCCATCCGGTTCCGCGACAACGGCGTCAACGTGTACGTCGGCGGCGACTTCCACGTGCGGGAGAAGGCCGCGGAGGCCGAGGGCCGGGTCGTCGTGCTCGGCTCCTTCGACCAGCGCAAGGCGGCCGGGGCGAGCGCCATCTACAACGTGGGCGAGGCGGGCGTCGGCTCCCGTGTCGCCCCGCCCGTCGGCGCCGACTGGCTGACCACCGGCGGCGACGTCACCGTCGCGACCGGGCAGCGGCTGCTCGCCGAGCAGGGCGTGGTACGCCACGCGGGCACCCTCAGCGGGACCGTCCTGGCCCAGCGCACCGTCCACGACGCGGACGCGGCAGGGCCGTACACCGCGCTGCGCGGTCGGCTCACCGATGCCAGCACGTGCTACGCGCACCCCGGCGGTGTCACCCGTACACCCACCGGCACCGCCGTCCACGCGGGCGGCGAGACGCTGTTCACCGGTGACGGCTCCGCCATGCTCCAGGTGTTCACCGTCGACTTCGACATGCAGAGCGCGAACGGCGGCCAGGAGGGCATCCGCTTCGCCCGCATCCCGGCCGGGGCGACCGTGCTGGTCAACGTGCTCGGGACCAACCGGACCATCAACACCTACAGCGGCACGATCGACGACTCCAGCCCGTTCAACCATCTGCGCGGGCGACTGCTGTGGAACTTCCCCGACGCGACCTCCGTCGGCCTCAAGGGCACCGGCCAGTTCCAGGGCAGTGTGCTGATCGGCAACCAGGGGTCCCTGGCGACGGTGAGTCTGCCCGGCGTCAACGGACGCTTCTTCACCACCGGTTCCCTCACGCACACCAGCCCGCCGTCGGGCGCGGGCGGCCAGGAGTTCCACAACTACGCCTTCGACGGGAACCTGCCCGACTGCGGCACCGCGCCCACCGAGGGCGAGGTACGGGTCCTCAAGACGGACTACGCCACCGGCCGCCCGCTCGCCGGAGCCGTCTTCGAGCTGTGGGAGGAGACCAACGGGGTCCGCGGGCTCCAGACGTCGGGTCAGACGCCGGACACCCGCCGGGGCAGCGCGTGCACGACCGGCGGGTCCGGTCTGTGCACCCGTACCGTGCCGCCGGGCACGTACTACTGGGTGGAGACCAGGGCTCCGCAGGGCTACGACCTGCCCTCCCCCGCTCACTTCGGGCCGCTCGTCCTCACCGCGGCCAACGCCTCGCAGGGTGTCTCGGTGACGGCGGCCGACCACCGGCACGTCGTGCCGAAGGGGTCCTTGACCGTGCACAAGACGGACGCCGAGACCGGTCGGCCGCTCGCCGGAGCGGTGTTCCGGCTGTGGCACGAGACCAACGGGGTGCTCGGGCTGCAGACCTCCGGGACCGACGCCGACACCCCGGTCGGCCCCGGCTGCGCGACCGGGAGCTCGGGCCGGTGCGCCTTCACGGATCTGGCCCTCGGCTCGTACTACGTCCAGGAGACCGCCGTACCGGAGGGGTATGTGCTGCCGGCGAACCGGGTCAGCGGCCCCCACGAGGTGACCGCGGCCAACGCGTCGACGGGTGTCACCGTCAACCTCAGCAACCGGCGCGGGGAGCCCGACAAGGGCGGCAAGGGCGGCAAGGGCGGGCCTCGCTGACACCCGCGCCCCAGTGAGAGGGCGACCGGCCGGACCCCGGCCGGTCACCTCGCGGAGCGGCCGCGCCCCCGTGTGACCCACGGTGCGCGGCCGCTCCCGCGTACACCCGCTCGCGGCAGCGCGGCCGTCGGCGGTGATCAGCCGGTGTGGCACATGCGTACGATCTCGGTCGGTGGGGCCGGTTCGCGCCCCACAGAAGGGGAATCCATGGCCATTACCGACATAAACGGGATCAACCTGTCCGGAGTGACGGGCAAGCTCATCCAGACCGTGGCGCTGACGAAGAATCCCGCTCCGCAGGCGATCGCGTCCGACCCGGTCAACGGGCACGTCTTCGTGCTCCAGATGGAGAGCGCCGCCAAGACGCCGCTCGGGAACATGTATCTCAACCGCATCGACCGGACCACCGGCCGGCTGACGGGCAGCATGTATCTGACGGGCTTCGGGCACGGGATCTCGATGGGTGCGCAGCCGGTCGGGGCGGACACCTATCTGTGGACCGAGGTCGGTCCGGTCTCCCCCAACGACGGTGTGAGCAACGCCTTCGGCCAGGCCGTCACCCGGTTCCGCTTCGTCGACGGAGCCACCCTCGACCAGGCCGACGTCCCCGCCGCGCAGAAGTTCTGCCCGCCGGGCGGGCGCAACACCGGTCCGTCGGTGGACCTGGCCAACAACACCCTCACGATCGTCTACTTCAAGGGCAGCGTGCGCTGCTTCACCCGCTACGACCTGGCCAGGGCGGCGCAGGGCGAGTGGGTGGAGGTGGGCAGCACCTTCGAGCTCCCGGCGGGAGCGGAGACGGGCCTCACCTTCCAGGGATACACCACGCTGGGCGGTGTGCTGTACGTGTACCAGTGGAAGAAGGACCCGGTCACGACCTACCCGGGGACCACGTACATCACCTCGTACTCCCTGGACTCCAAGACCAGGATCGACTCGCAGGTGGTCACCGGCGCCGACGGTCTGGAGCGGCGCGAGCCCGAGGGGCTGGCCGTCGAGGTGGACCCCGCGACGGGCGAGACCCGGCTGCTGTTCGGCTTCAGCGACACGGTTCCCGGCACCACCGGGCGGCGCAACGTCACCATCGGCTGGTACCCGACGCAGCCCGCGGTCGACGGGGTGAAGGTGCTCAGCGGCTGGGAGAACCTGAACCTCGCCGCCGGGGTCCAGGCGGGCGCCGAGGCGCCGCGCGGCCGGCTGGTCGCCATCGCCGACACCACCTACCTCCAGCTGCGTGGCACGCTCAGCTGCTCCCTCACCGCCGACACCCTCGTCGCGACGCTGCCGCAGCGGCTCTACCCCACGCGGACCGTACGGCAGAACACCCCGCGCAACATGTACTACGGGGTGGGTGTGTGCCGGGTCGAGGCGAACAAGCTCGGCGAGCTGTGGGCGTACGGCGCCAGCGCGGACAACGCCATCTCCTGGATCGACCTCGACTGCTTCTCGGTCGCCTGGCGATGACCACGCCGGACCGCTCCCCCTCTCACCAGCTCTCGCGATCCGGAGGATCGACCATGCCCTCGCGCAGCACCAGCCGCCGCTCCCTGCTCGCCACCGCCCTTGCGGTACCCACCGCGGCCGTCGGTGTGCCGCTGCTCGCCGCCTCGCCCGCGGCGGCCGCGCCGACCGGGGTCCAGATCGTCGTGGACTGGACGGCCATCACGCTGGCCGCGGGCGTCTCCGCCGGCGCGGACACCCCCGCGCAGGCCCGGGTGGTGAGCATCGCGGGCACCGAGTTCCTCCAGCTGCGCGGTGTGGTCACCTGCAACTTCTCCAACGACGCGCAGCTCGGCACGCTCCCGGCGACCATCCGCCCGCCGAAGATGACCCGCGGTGTCTGCCCGCGCAACAACCACCTCGGCGTCAACGCCACGCGGATCGAGGCCGACACGGCGGGCCGCGTCATGGTCTACGGCCCGCAGACCTCGGACCCGGTCACCTGGATCCAGCTCGACAACTTCTCGTCCGTACAGCGCTGACGCGGGCGGGTGGGGGCGCCTACGCCCCCACCCGCGGCCAGGCTCTCAGTCCTCGCCCAGCACCGCCCGGATCACATGCCGGGCGTTGCCCGCCATCGCCGGGTTGGTCGTACGGTAGTGGGGCAGCGCGATCAGCGCCTGCGACAGGGTCCGGCCACGGCCGCGGATCCAGGTCGCGTCGTCCACCGCGAGCGCGTCGCAAAAGACCTCCCGCGCGTCGGCGGGCAGCAGGTTCCACGCGGGGAACAGGTCGCAGGCCGGGTCGCCCACGCCCATGCACCCGAAGTCGATCACCGCGGTCAGCCGGCCGCCGTCCACCAGTAGATTGCCCGGCATCAGATCGGCGTGCAGCCACACCGGCGGGCCACTCCAGGCCGGGGCGCGCAGCGCGTCCTCCCACACGGCGAGCACGGCGTCGCAGTCGATCCCCTCCTCCGGGATCCCGCGCAGCTCGTCGACGGCCGCCCGCGTCGCCACGTCGAGCGCGGCGAGGGGCCCGCCGCGATAGGCCGGGGGCGCGCCGGGCAGGGTGAGGCCGCGCATCGCGCCCACGAACCCGGCCAGGTCCTCGGCCAGCAGCAGGGGCTCGGTCAGCGCCCCGGCCTCGGGGTTCTCCCCCGTCAGCCACCGGTGCACCGACCACGCCCAGGGAAAACCCTCGGCCGGCCGCCCGGCGCCGAGCACCTCGGGGATCGGCGTGGGCAGCAGCGGCGCGAGACGCGGCAGCCACTCCTGCTCCATCGCCACGTCCTCGGCTCCGCCCCGGGTCAGCGGCAGCCGTACGGCCATGTCGTCGCCCAGCCGGTACACGGCGTTGACCGTCCCTCCGGAGGGGAAGCGCACGACGGGCAACCCCGCCCACCGGGGAAACCGCGAGGCCACCAACCGCCGTACGAGGGCGTCGTCGACGGGGTGTGCGTCGGGGTGCGGCTGCGCGGTGCTCATGGGCCACCATCCGATCGTCGCAGGGCGGAGGGCGTCAAACCCTTTTGTGCCGCGCCCCTCTCACGCCGGGACGAGCGAGCGCATGCTGTCCGTGGGGCTCGGCCGCACGTCGACGCGCCGGCGCAGCCGCTCCCGTACTCCGGGCCACTCCTCGTCGAGGATCGAGTAGAAGGCGGTGCCGCGCACCGTGCCGTCCAGGCCCCGGGAGTGGGCCCGGTGCACTCCGTCGAGGGTCGCGCCGAGTCGTTCGATCGCGGCGCGGGAGCGCAGGTTGCGGGCGTCGGCGCGCAGCGAGACGCGCCTGACGCCCCAGGTCTCGAAGGCATGGCGCAGCATCAGCAGTTTGGCCTCGGTGTTGATGCCGGTGCCCTGAGCACGGGCGGAGAGCCAGGTGCCGCCGATCTCCGCCGCGTCGGGGACGGCGGTGGCCACCGGTCCCAGCGGGCCGCGCGGGGCCGGCGGCCAGGGCACCGGCCCCTGCCAGTAGTCCAGTTCGCAGAACCGCGTCGAGCCCACGACCCGGCCGTCCGCGACCCTGACGGTGACGAACGGCAGGGCCCGGCCCGCCGCGCGAGCCGTCAGCGCGTCGGCGACATACCGCCTCGTCGCCTCGACGCCGCACGGCACGGGGGTGAAGGCATAGCTGCCGCGGTCCTCGGCGGCGGCCCCGGCCAGGGCCTCGACGTGGTGTTCGGCGAGCGGCTCCAGCCGGACGGTGCGGCCGTGGAGGGTGACGGGTTCGGGCACGGGCCTTGCGTCCTTGAGCGAAGGGGCGGGGTGGGTGAGGCGCCCGGTCGACGGCACGGCGGACGGTTCTCGCCACCGTTGCGTGCGGGATGTGGATCAGTGTGGGGCCCGAGGGCCGCTTTGGGGAGGACCGGTACGTGAAGGGATGCCGACGCCGGGATGAATGCGGGGTGGGCCACGGTCCTCGGCGCCCAGGGACGGGTCCGGGGCACCCGTTAGGGTGATGTTGATCAACCCGTCAAGAAAGGCCCCGCACCCCAAAGTGACCGCCTCACGCCCTCACGCTCTCTTCTCCTTCGGCACGCTCAGGGACGAGCGGGTCCAGACCGCCCTTTTCGGCCAGGCCGTGCCGACCTCCCCCGCGTCGCTCGCCGGGTACACCACCCGGCCACTGCCGATCACCGACCCGGCCGTCATCGCCACCAGCGGCCTGGACGTCCATCTGACCCTGGAGCGCGAGTACGGCGCCTCGGTCGAGGGCGCGGTGCTGCGCCTCACCGACCAGGACCTCGCCGCGGCCGACGCCTACGAGGTCGACGACTACACCCGCCGGCGGGTCCTGCTCTCCTCCGGGGAGAGCGCCTGGGCCTACCTGGACGCCCGGCCGCTGCGCCCGGCGGCGCGCATCGTGATCGTGGGCGACAGCATCGCGTACGGGCGCTGCGATCCTCGGGGCGGGTGGGCGGCCCGGCTGGCGGCCTCCCACATCGCCGCGAACGAGGCCGGCCACCGGGTCTTCAACCTGGCCATCCCCGGCAGCACCCTGGCCCAGGTCGGCGAGCAGACACCGGCCCTGCTGGCTCCCCGTCTGCCGGACACCCTCCTCGTCGCCGCCGGGATCAACGACTCCGCCGTACCGCTCGCCCCCGCGCAGTCTTCCCGCGACGCACTGGCGCACCTCACGGACAGCCTCGACTCGCTCGCCGCGACCGCCCACGCCCATAACGCCCGGCTCGTCGTCATGGGACCCACCTGGCTCGACGAGGAGCGCACCACGGACTACGGGGGCCTGCGCTTCACCGAGGCCCGGGCGCTGGCCGTACGCGAGTCCCTGCGCGCCTGGTGCCGGGAGAACCACATCGACTACCTCGACATGTGGGAGCCGCTGCACGGCAAGAGCGACCTGCTGGTGGACGGCCTGCACCCGGCGGCCGAGGGACACGAGGCGCTCTACCAGCACCTCCTCACCGTCGGCCGCTGAGCGCGGGGGCCGGGGCGACGCTCGGTGGTCCGCCCCGCCGACGACAGCCTGCCCTCGTACAGAGAAAGCGCGGCCGCGCTGCTCACCCGCCGGGTGCTCACCTTCCTCACCCGCCTCCAGGACGGCGCGGCCACGGCTCGCCCGTGACGCACCGGCCCGACGCGCAGGAGGCCGGGCGGTCGCGGGTGGGGCGTTCCGGCAGGGGGACGGGAGCGCGGCCGGGCGGGGTGCGGGGGGAGCCGGTGGTGGTGGCCGCGTGCGTGGTCAGGGCGGTGATGTGGTCGGCGAAGTCGGGGTCGGGCAGGGGCAGGTCGAGGTCGTCGTCGACGTACGAGAGGGCGGCGGGTATGTAGTCGAGCACGGCGTGGACGAGATCGGGCACCGGCAGGGGGCCGGTGCGCAGGGCGCGCAGGATGCGCAGGGTGGTGGTCAGGTCGACGTCCCCGGCGGTCGTCCGGTGGGCGCCGAGGGTGTCTGCCTGGTGGTGCCACCAGTCGGCTTCGGGGTGCTCGCCCAGGGCTCGGTGGTGCAGGCCGAGGCAGAAGGTGGCGGCCGCGTCGCCCGCTCCCGCCGCGTACTGCCACCAGAACCGGGCGGACTCGGGGCGGCCGGTCAGATGCAGCATGCAACCGAGGACCCGGGCGCCCGCCGGCTCGGGCAGCGCGCGGGCGAAGAAGAGCGTGAGGTCGTCGAGCGCGTCGGGGTGGATGACGAACATCTCGCAGACGACGGTGAGGTCCTGGGCCGCGCTGAGCTCGTCCAGCGGGGGCCCGGGCTCGGACAGGAGCGCGCGCCAGACCGCCGGCCGGGAACGCCCCGGCCGGGCCGCGAGGCGGGACGGCGGGGCGCCGACCCACGCGGCGAGGCGCTGCTCGGCGGCGCCGACCTCGGCCTCGGTGCAGGGCCGGTGGGTCAGACGGGCCCGGGCGAGCACTGCGTCAATGGGCGATGTCATCAGCGTGTCCCTCCTCGGTCTGCTGGGCCGCCAGGCCGAGGGTGTGGCGCAGCCGGCGCTTGGCGTGGCGGGCGGTGGAGCGGACGGCGGCCGCGGTGATGCCGAGGTGGTCGCCGGCCTGTGCGGGGGTCAGGCCGTGCAGGTGGAGCAGCACCATGACGTCCATCTGGCGCGGCGGGAGCTGGTTCATGGCGTGGAAGAGGGCGAGGCTCTCCTCCAACTGGCCGATGGGGTCGGCGGTGCGGGTGAGCGCCACCGTCTCGAAGGCGGCCGCCTCCAGCAGCGCCGGGCGGCGGCTGCGGGCGCGGGCCAGGTCCAGGGTGCGGCTGCGCAGCACGCTCCAGGCGTACGCGGCGGGGTTCTCCTTCGACAGGACGACCGTCCAGATCATCAGGAGCTGCTCGAAGGCGGCGTCGACGGCTTCCTCGGCGTCCGCGCGGTGGTTGAGGATCGTCTGCGCCCAGCGCAGATAGACCGGCCGGTGCATATGGTGGAACGCGCTGAAGTCCACCGGAAGTTGCTGGTTCGTCATCGCGGGTCTGCCCGGCGCGCCGTGCGGGAGTTCCTGGGTCACCGGTCTCCCTCACCGCCCGTGCGCAGCAACTCGCTCACGCCGGTGCGTACGCCGGCGGCGGCCGCGCGCCGCAGTAACAGGGCCGCGTCGCGGCCGAACACCCGCAGCGCGAGAACCGCCAGGACCACATCGCCTACCCGATCATTCGTCACGAGACCTCGGGCTCCTTTCTGGTGCACGACGGGGCCCGTCCGTCCCGCCCCCCGACGGCCCCGGAAGGCGCCGGTGCGGGCCTTCGAACAGATGACGCCCGGCGGCGCCGGAATGTGCAACCGCGGAGCCGTGAAAGGTCACCGGGCACTTGCGCTCCCGTCCCGAACATGCGTTTGCAGCGCCTTTCCCGCTGCCCGTCCGGGCAGGCGGCGAGGGTACGTACGTCTCGACACCCGGCGCCTGACCTGCCGTTCGCGCGGTCGGCGGAGCGCACTGGCGCAAGATTGCGCAAACCGGAAGCAACGCAACGTCCGTGGCGCATGTGATGCAAGACACACGACAGGCGAGGCAACCGATTTCGCCGGGCGCCGTCGGGGGACCGGCGCCGGGGGGCTATCGTGCACCTGCTCACAGCAGGAACGATCTTTGTCGAGGAGTGAGAGACATCAGACGCATATGTGCCGCGGCGTTGCTCGCCGGGTCCCTTCTGGCCGCGCTGCTCGTCCCGGCCCCGGCCGCCGTGGCGGACCCGGCGCCGATGCCCACCACGGGCGCGGTCTTCAACGACCCGCAGGGCACCGTGGCCGAGCAGAACGCGATCAAGGACCACATCATCGGGGCGATCGACAACACCCAGAGCGGGCGCACGCTGCGCGCCGCCCTGTACGCCCTGACCGACACCGTCTACAGCGACGCGCTCACCCGCGCCCACGACCGGGGTGTGCAGGTCCGGGTCGTCCTGGACTACTCGTACTCCACCTCCACCGCGGCCACCCAGCTGGTCGCCGCCCTCGGCAAGGACATGACCCAGCCGTCCTGGGTCCATGTGTGCCCGAAGGACCGGGCGTGCATCGCGGACACCACGCTCGAACCGAGCAAGAACCACATCAACCACAACAAGTTCTTCCTCTTCTCCCGGGTGGGAGACCCCGGTGTCGCCGAGGACGTGGTGATCCAGACGTCCGCCAACCAGACCGCGGCGAACACCTCCCGGTTCTGGAACAACGCCTACACCTCGGTGGGCAACACGGACCTCTACACCGCGTACACGGCGTACTTCAACGACCTCGCCGCCGAGAAGCGCAACGCCGACTATTACCGGCAGGGCAGCACGGCCGGGGGCGAGAAGTACTACTTCTTCCCGCAGTCGACCGGCGACCTCATGGTCGACGTGCTGAACAACGTCTCCTGCACCGGCAACACGACGGTCGGCTCCGCCTCCCACAAGACGGTCGTCCGCGTCGCCGCCTACGCCTTCACTCGCACCGAGGTGGCGAGCAAGCTGCGGCAGCTGGCCGACCAGGACTGCTGGATCGAGGTCGTCTACAACGACACCAGCCAGCTCGCCACCCTCGGCAACCACGCCCGGATCAAGCCGTACCGGCTGCACCTCGACAACGGCACGCCCGACAGCGAGGCGGACGACCTGTTCGTCCACTCCAAGTACCTGCTGGTCGAGGGGAACTACGCGGGGCACCCGGACACCAAGTGGACCTTCACCGGCTCGCACAACCTCGACGTCTCCTCGCTCAGGGAGAACGACGAGGCGCTGCTGCGCGTCGAGGGCGCCGCGACCCACGACGCCTACCGGACGAACTTCCTGGCGATGCGCGCCAAGGCGACCCTGACCGGCTGACACCGACAACCGGAGGCAGCCATTCCTGACATGTCGGGCTTGCTGGTACGCCGGGCGGGGCTGCGGCCCTTCCCGGCGCACCACGGCTCCTCTTCCGGGGAACACCCATGCGACACTGACGCCGTTCCGATCACGGCAGCACCGAAATGTGCATGAAGGAGCGGCGTCGTTGAGCGTCACCATTGAAGGACAGATAGACATCGCGGGCCCGGTGGGCAAGCTGCTGCACCGCCGCCCGCTCAAGAACAGCACCGTGATGCAGTCGTTCCACACCGACCCGGTGTCGGGCGATATCTTCGTGCTCCAGCTGATGCAGGGAGGGCTCACCCTCAGCGGGGAGTCCGCTCCGGTCGACTACGACACCCGCAACAGCCGCGGCGACATGTGCGTGACCCGCCTCAACCGGTCGGGCGCCATCACCGGATACATGTATCTGCGGGGCTTCGGCCACGGTGTCAACCTCGGCGTCGAGAACCGCAACGGCACCATCCGCCTGTGGACCGAGACGGCCTCGCAGCCCAACTCGAAGAACGAGGGCTTCGGTACCTCCATCACCAACTTCGACTTCCGCTCGGGTTCGGTGCTCGACTTCGGCTCCTCGCTGCACGCCAAGCCGTACCGCCCCACGCCGACCGCGCTCTTCGCCACGCCCACCATCGACCGCAGCTCCAACGAGCTCGTGGTGCGGTTCTACTCCGACGGCGCGACGCACTTCGAGCGGTACGACCTGGCCAAGGCCTCGGCGGGCGTCTTCGAGCCGCTCCAGCGCGTCGAGCTGCCCGCGGACCTGGGCGTCTTCCAGGGGTACGCCTCCCACCGGGGCGTGCTGTACATGCTCAACGGCGAGTCCAGCACCGCCACCAGGAACCCGCCGCCGGGCAACACCTACATCACCGCGATGGAGTGGGCCACCGGCAACGTCCTGGCCCACCAGTTCATCACCGCCGCGCCGGGCCTGGAGTGGCGCGAGCCCGAGGGCATGCACGTGGACACGCGCAACGGCGTGACCAACCTCCACTTCGGCTTCGCCTGCGAGGACCCCGGCCCGCGCACCTGCACCCTCCTGACGATCCCGGACACCGTCGAGGTCGACGGCGTCAAGGTGATGACGGACTGGACGCCCATCGCGCTCGCCTCGGGTGTCACCGCCGACGTGAACCCGCCCCAGGGCCGGCTCATCAGCGTCGCCGGCACCACGACGCTCCAGCTCAGCGGTGGCGTCAAGGGCAGCTTCACGGGCGACGTGGACCTCGGCACGCTGCCGGACGCGCTGACCCCCAGCGTGGCGGCCCGCTGCAACGTCCCGCGCAACAACAACGGCGGCACGTGCGTCGCCCGGGTCGAGGCCGGTACCGACGGCGTGCTGCGGCTCTTCGGCGGGCGTGACACCAACGCCATCACCTGGGCCCAGCTCGACAGCTTCAGCGCCGTCTGGCGCTGACCGCGCCCCCCGACCTCTCCGTCATCTCGTACCAGGCCTCGTCAAGGAGACCAACCAGCATGTCCTACAACCGCCGCAGCATCCTCGGTGCCGCCTTCGCGCTGCCCGCCGCCGTCGCCGTCGCCAACATCGCCACCGCCACCCCCGCGGCCGCCGCGGGCGTGGAGGCCGGCGACTGGGCCGACCTCGTCCTGGAGCCCGGTGTGACCGCGCAGACCGGCGCGACCCCGCAGGTCCGCCTCGTCACCATCGCGGGCACCCAGTTCCTCCAGGCCCGCGGCATCATCAACGGCAGCTTCGCCGCCGACACCAAGGTCGCCACGCTGCCCGCCGCCATGGCCAGGCCGACCTCGTACATCCGGGCCACCGCGCCCCGCAACAACAGCCAGGGCATCAACTCCTGCCGCTTCGAGGTGAACACGGCCGGTTCCGTGACCATCTTCGGCGGCAACTCGGGCAACGCGATCACCTGGGTGCAGTTCGACTCGGTCCAGACGATCTGGCGCTGACACCGACCGCCTGACACCCCGTCCTACGGCGGCCCGCTCAGGCCTCGGCCCGAGCGGGGCCGCCGCGCCGCCGGGGCCGCCCCCCGTCGGGGCCCCGGCGGGTGCGCGACCGGCCCGCCCGCAGCCGGGCCTCGCGCGGTCACGTCAGGGCGCCGGGACGGGCTGCGGCGGGGGCGGGCCCACATAGCGGGCCGCCGGGCGGATGATCTTGGAGTCCGTCGCCTGCTCCAGGATGTTGGCGCTCCAGCCGACCACGCGCGCCGCGCAGAACGTCGGGGTGAACATCTCGCGCGGCACCCCGCACAGCTCCATGACCACGCCCGCGTAGAACTCCACGTTGGTGTGCAGTTCACGGCCGGGCTTCAGCTCGGCGAGGATCGCCTCGACGCGCCGCTCCACCTCGACGGCGAAGGTGACCAGCGGGCCGCCGATGCCCTCGGCGATACCACGCAGCATCCGCGAGCGCGGGTCCTCGGTGCGGTAGACGGGGTGGCCGAAGCCCATGATCCGGTCGCCCGCGAGGACGCGCTCGCGCACCCAGGCGTCGATGCGGTCGGGCGAGCCGATGGCGTCGAGCGTGTCCAGGGCGCGGCTGGGGGCGCCGCCGTGCAGCGGGCCGGAGAGCGCCCCGACCGCCGCTACCAGCGACGCCGCCATGTCTGCGCCGGTGGAGGCGACGACGCGCGCGGTGAAGGTGGAGGCGTTGAAGCCGTGGTCGACGGTGGAGATGAGGTAGCGCTCGATCGCCCGGACACGCTCGGCCTGGGGCTGTGAACCCGTCATCATGTAGAGGTAGTTGGCGGCGTACGAGAGGTCGTCGCGCGGCTCGACGGGTTCGAGGCCCTGGCCGAGCCGGTACAGCGCGGTCAGCAGGGTCGGGACGGCGGCGCAGGCCGCGAGCGCGTCCGCGCGGCGCTGTTCGGCGTCGAGGTCGTAGACCGGCCGCAGCCCCTGGGCGGCACCGAGCAGCGAGAGCGCGGTGCGCAGTCCGGCGAGCGGGCCGGAGGCCGCGCCCGCCGCGGCGATACCGGGCAGGGCCTCGCTCACCTCACGGGGCAGTCGGCGCAGGGTCGCGGTGCGGGCGGTGAAGTCGGCGCGGGCGGCGGCGTCGGGCAGTTCGCCGTGGAACATCAGATGCCAGACGTCCTCGAAGCTCCGGGTCCGCGCGAGCTCGACGGCCGAGTACTGGCGGTAGTGGTAGAAGCCCTCGCGGCCGCGGACGTCTCCGAGTGCGGTGTCCGTGACGACGACGCCCGCGAGCCCGCGGGGCACTGCCGGGGTGGTGGTCGGCATGGTCGTGGTCGGCATGGTCTGTTCCTCCCTCGATCTCCCTCAATATTGATTCGACTGTCT
The DNA here is from genome assembly GCF_039521265.1 of Streptomyces crystallinus. NCBI lineage: Bacteria > Bacillati > Actinomycetota > Actinomycetes > Kitasatosporales > Streptomycetaceae > Streptomyces > Streptomyces crystallinus. Next base: position 326,410 of record NZ_BAAACA010000009.1, read on the forward strand.
ATGATTGACGAGATTCCTGTCAATATTGATTGAATCAACGTTGATCGATCTTGGATACGGTGACCTCATGACGGATCAGTCGCGACTCACCACCCGCGAGGCGGCCGAACGGCTCGGTGTGAAGCCGGAGACGGTGTACGCGTATGTCAGCCGTGGCCAGCTCAGCAGTGAGCGGGCGCCCGGCGGGCGCGGCTCGACCTTCGACGCCAAGGAGGTCGACGCGCTGGCCCGGCGCAGCGCCCGCCGCGAGCCCGCCGTACGCACCGGCGAGCTGGCCTTCCGTACCGGACTGACCTTCATCGACAGGGACCGCTACTACTTCCGTGGCGTTGACGCGGTCGAACTCGCCGGGAGATACGGCTTCGAGGAGGTCGCCGAGTGGGTGTGGACCGGCACGCTGCCGCGCGGCGCCCGGTTCACCGCCCCCCAGCAGTTCCTCGACGCGGCGCGGCTGGCGATCGGCGCGCTGCCCGCGCACAGCGGCGCCATGGACCGGCTGCGGGCCGCCGCGGTCGCCGTCTCGGCCGCCGATCCGCTCCGCTTCGACCTGGAGCCCGCGGCGGTGCTCGGCTGCGCCCGGACGCTGATCCCGACCCTGGTCGGGGCGCTGCCGCCGGTGGGCAAGCGCCACCGGGGCGCCGAGCGGCTCGCCTGGCAGCTCTGGCACCGCCTCACACCCAGGCTCCCCGACGAGGCGTCGGTCAACGTACTGGACACCGCCCTCGCCCTGTTGATCGACCATGATCTGGCCGCGTCCACCCTCGCGGCCCGGGTCGCGGCGTCGGCGCGCGCCCATCCGTACGCCGTCGTCTCGGCGGGGCTCGGCGCGCTCGACGGTCCGCTGCACGGAGCCGCCAGCGGGCTCGCCCACCAGATGCTGGCCGAGGTGCTGGAGCGCGGCGGCGCGGCCCCCGTGGTCGCCGCGCACCTGCGTTCGGGTCGCCGGGTGCCCGGCCTCGGCCACCGCCTCTACCCGGGCGAGGACCCGCGCGCGCAGGCCCTGTTCACACTGCTCGCCCAGGTTCCGCAGGCCGAGGAGGCGCTCGCCGCCGCCCGGGACGTGGTCGCCACCACCGCCCGGCACACCGAGCTGCACGCCAACGTCGACCTCGCGCTCGCGGTGTTCAGCGTGGCCTGCGGAATGCCCGCCGAGGCGGGCGAGACGGTGTTCGCGGTGGCCCGCACGGCGGGCTGGATCGCGCACGCCCTGGAGGAGTACGAGGAGCACCCGCTGCGGATGCGCCCGAGCGCCCACTACACGGGCCCTCGCCCGCCACAGCCGCTGCCGTGACGGGCGAGGGAAGACACCTTTCGGGCTGCGGCGTCAGCCGTCGATGCGGTGCTGGGTCCAGAACGACGTCAGGTCCGTGGTCGTGGCCGCCTGGGCGGCGGCCTTGAACTCGGCGGTGGTGGAGACGCCGTACCAGTGCGCGGTGGCGTAGTCCTTCAGGAGTGTGGCCATCGCGGTGTCACCGAGGACGCGCCGCAGGTCGTGCAGGGCGCACTTGCCGTAGCCGTAGACGACGGTGGAGTAGCGCGAGGAGTGGGCATCCCAGTAGGCCATCGAGTTGGTGATCTTCTCGGCCGACGACGCCCAGGAGACGCTGTTCCAGCAGCCGCTGCCGGTCTTGTTCAGCGCCAGGTCGGTGGCGTAGTCGGTGAACGACTCGTCCAGCCAGGGGCTGGTGTACTCGTCGTCGCCGACGATGCCGTAGAACCACTGGTGGCCGATCTCGTGGGTGAGCGCGGTGGTGCTGACCAGGTCGAGGACGAAGCCGGGGTACTCCATGCCGCCGAACCAGTAGTTGTTGTCGATCACCGCGTCCAGCTCGCCGTACGGGTAGGCCCCGAAGCGTGCCGCGTGGCTGTCCACCGCGCTCTTGGCGGTGCTCAGCATCGACTGGGCGTCGGTGGAGCTGATGCCCGAGACGGAGTAGATGTTGATCGCGGTCCCGGCGGCCGAGGTGCCGGAGATCTTGCTGAACGGACCCGCCGCCCAGGCGAAGTCACGGACCTTGGCGGCGGTGGCGGTGGTGACCGTACGGCCGCTGGAGCCGGGGGTGTCGACCGAGGTGCCGGTGGCGGGCACGAGCAGCGACGACGGGTGGTCGAGGGTCACCTTGAAGTCGGCGGCCAGGGAGTAGAACGACTCGCCGTTGTTGGTGTACGGGTCCAGGTGCCAGCCGGCCCCGTCCTTGACCGCGAGTACGGGCAGGGCGTTGCCGATGTTGTTGAACGCCCCGTCGTGGCCGAAGCGGTCGGCTCCGCTGGGCACGGTGATGCCCAGGTCGAAGCCGATCGTGGCGCTCTGGCCCTGGGCGAGCGGGGCGGGAAGGGCGATCTGGAGGGCGGTGCAGCCCACCGAGAGCGAGCCCGCCGTGCCGCCGGTGACGTTGGTGACGGTGATCGGCATGGCCGAGCAGGTGCCGTGGTAGTTGTCCCACAGCCGCAGATACACCTCGCTCAGCGGCGTGGCGGAGGCGTTGGTGAAGGTCGCGCTCTCGTGCCCGTTCCAGACCGAACCACTCGTGTCACTGCTGAGGTTGACGGTGTACGCGGGTGCGGCGGGCGTACGGGTGGAGTCGCCCGGCGGGGTGGTGTCGCCGGAGGTGTTGAGGGCGATGTCGTCGACGACGAAGCTCGTCTGGAGGCTGGAGTCCTCGGTGCCGGTGAAGGCGAGGCTCACGGTCTGCCCCGCGAAGGCCGACACGTCGAAGGACTTCTGGACGTAGCCGGTGTTCTTGTTGAGGTTGGAGTAGGTCGCCAGCGTCGTGCTGCCGATCTTTGCCGTCAGCTTGTCGTACTGGGTGGACGACGTCGTCTCGGCGGTGTCGATGTGCAGCCAGAAGGTGAGTGTGGCGGAGGCGCACCCGGAGGGGATGGTGACGCTCTGGGAGAGGGTGTCGGTGTGGGTGCGGCCGACTCCGTCCAGCCAGGCGAAGTAGCTTCCGCCGTGGGCGCTCTGGCCCGCGCGGTTGGTGATCACGCTGGTCTGGGACTGGGTCCAGGGCGAAGTCCCGCTCTCGAAGCCGCCGTTGGCGACGGCCTGGGCCGGGGTGCAGGCGGCGGCCCGGGGGGCGGCCTGCGGGGCGGCCGCCGCGGCGCTGCCGGTCAGCGAGAGGCCGGCCAGCGCGGCGACGGCGAGTGCGCCCGCAGCGAGGGCCTTGTGGGGGGTGGGTCTCACACGTGACTCCTTTGACGCGGCCGGGATTCCGGCGTGCTCGGTGGCCGCTCGTCGGCTCGGGTTCGCCGGGGGCGGCCGCGGACTGCGCGTATCGCTGACGCGATCGCTGCGGTGAGATTTCTGCCGCGCCTCCCCGGGGCGGTCCAGGGCGGCGACTGCCGGAAAGCCTGGCAGATTTGACCAGAGCATGCCATCAGGACCAGGTAAAACTGTCTTCTGCTCGTCACCTCCTCCCCCCCTCGCCGGTGGCGGCGATCCGCACACGAGGCGGCGCCGGAGTGCGAGGTGAGCGCCGGCTGAGCGTGCATCAGAACAAGCCGAGTGGCGCTAAAGTGATCATCTCGCACCTCAGTTCAACTGAGCTCTACTTTCGGGGGATTCATGCGTCTCAAGCACGCCCTGGCCGCCTGCACGACGGTGGCCCTGGCCGCCGTGGTCGTCCCGGCGGCCGCCACACCCGCCGCCGCGGCCCCGCTCACCACGTCGTCCAGCCTGAGAGCGACGGACTATTCGTTCGCCGGCAGCGTGAGCCTCGGCTGGCGGATCAGCCCGTACCGCCTGGACCCGGTCACGATCAGCGTCCAGGACACCTCGCCCGACGGCTACGCCATCGGCGCCCGCCTGGTCACCAACGGCGCCAACGGCCACATCGTCTGGCGGATGCGGACGATCCCGACGGGCCAGGACACCGCGACGTGGACGACGTACGCGGAGCCGGGCGGCTACATCGACAACGCCTACATCGAGGTCTGCAAGATCAAGGTGAGCACGGGCGTCATCGCGTACTGCCAGGCCTCGGACGTGATGAGCGCGCCGTTCGACGACTCCTCGGTGTGAGGCGTCCGGCGTGACGGATGACGGTCGCGCGCGAGGGAGGGTGGCTCGTCAGGCCACCGGGCGGATCCGTCCCCCGGCCCTCTCCCCGAGCGCGGCCGCCAGCCGGTTCCGGGCCTCGGTCTGGGCGGCGATGCGGGCGTCGAGGACCGCCAGCCGGTCCAGGGCGACGCGCAGTCCCCGGTCGGACGGGGGCGCGGCGGACACGTCGCCGTCCAGGCAGGGCAGGAAGACCTGGACGTCCTCCAAGGTGAGCCCCGCGCCCAGCAGATGGCGGATGTTGCGGACCCGGACGGCCATGCGCTCGTCGAAGACGCGGTAGCCGTTGGCGGCCCGCTCCGAGGCGATCAGGCCCGCCTCCTCGTAGTGGCGCAACGCGCGTGCCGTCGTGCCGGTGGCCTTCGCCAGTTCGCCTATCCGCACCCGCTCCACCTCCCGGACCAGATGTATCACGCCACCACCGCCCCTCCGTCGACCGGGAGGACCACCCCGGTGACGAACGACGCGGCCGCTGCGGCGAGGTGGGTGATGGCTCGGGCGACGTCCTCGGGTCGGCCGATCCGGCCCAGGGGGGTGTGCGCCAGCTGCCAGGCGCGCAGCGCGGCCAGCCGCTGCGGTGTCAGGCCCTGGTGTTCTCCGATCGGCGTCTCGATCGCTCCGGGCGCGACCGCCGCCACCCGCACGCCCCGCGGCGCCAGCTCGACGGCCCAGCTGCGGGTCAGCGTCTCCAGCGCGGACTTGGTGGCCGCGTAGAGGGAGTTCCCGGGCCAGCCCCGCTGCCCCACCGACGTACTGACGTTGACGATCACCCCGCCGGACGCCTCCAGGGACGGCAGCGCGGCCTGTGCCAGCAGCAGCGGCGCGACCAGGTTGGTGGCGATCTGCGGGGCGATCAGCCCGGGGTCCAGGGTGGCGAGCGCACCGCTGCGTACGATGCCGGCGTTGTTGACCAGCACATCCAGACGGCCGTGCAGCTCCAGCGCGCTCCCCACGATCCTCGCGGGCTCGCCCCCGGCGGTGATGTCGGCGACCAGCGGCGTGATCCGCCCGCGGCCGGCGGCGGTCTCGTGCAGCGGTTCGGCCCGCCGCCCCACAGCCAGGACATGGGCGCCCTCGTCGGCGAAGGCGTGCGCGGTGGCCCGGCCGATACCCGTGCCGGCGCCGGTGACGACAACCACTCTGTCGGCGGTGGTTGAGTGAGCGGTGGTGTGGGTGTTCATGCCGCACATCGTTCAACCCTGCCGCCAGTGACAGGGTCAAGCAGAGGCTCTACGCGAGAGGCCTCGCCCCGGATACGACAGCGGACGTATTCCGGCTCGACAGATGCGCACAGGTCCTGCGCCCGCAACCGGGCGGGACGACAATCCTGGTGGCCCACCGGGCTGTTCCGGACAGCCGGACGGCTCCGAGCCGCAGAAACGGACCTCATGGACAGGTCCCATCACCATGGCCGGGGGGACGAACCTCATGACCGATCCCGTGACCGTCGGCGCGATCACCGCGGTCCTGGTCCGCTGGGCCCAGCACACGGCCGGTGTCGCCGTCGACGGCATCGTCGGCGACCGGGCCCGGTCCGTGTGGGACGCCGTCGCCCAGCGCTTTCGCGGCGACCCCCAGGCGGACGGCGCCCTGCGGCGCCTCGGGGACCAGCCGGGCAACACCAACCGCCGCGCGGCGGTCGCGGACCACCTGGAGGAACTCATGGCGGCGGACGCGGAGTTCGCCCGGACGCTGGCGGCACTCGTCGCGGCCGAGCGCGAGGGGCGGACCCAGGGGTCCCGGGTCGAGAACTCCGGCGCCGCCGTCGTCGGCGGCGGCAGCGTCGACATCCGCGGCGGCGGTATCGCGGCGGGCCGGGACGTCACCGTCAGCGGCTTCTTCCAGCAGCGGACCACCGACGGGCAGGAGCCGCCTGGGGCGGACTCCGGCCGGACGGCCGGCTGAGGCCATGCGGTACAGAAGAGTCAACGCGGCACTGGCCGCCGCCGTCCTCGTCCTGGCCGCCGCCGCTTGCGGATCCCCGGGCGGACACGAGGACACCGTACGGCCACCGGCGACGGCGGTCACCGACGGGGGCGGTCAGGAGTCCCCGTCGCCCGGCGACCCCGACGCGAGTGGCACACCGGACGGCTCGACGACCACCGACCCCGGCCGGAGCGGCTCCGGTGGCACCAGCTCGTCCGGTCCCGGGAGTACGAGATCCCCGGACCCGGAAGACACCGGATCCACCGGCCCGGGCAAGGGCAGCTCCACCCGCTCCTCCCACTCCCCCGGCAGCGGCGGCAAGTCCGGCCCCTGCGGTCTGCCGTCCCCGCCCACCGGCACGACTGGTGGGCGGCGCACCCAGACCGTGGTGTTCCCCGGACCCGGCACCGCCCATACCTATCCGCACACCAGCGTCGCCCTGCACGCCTGCGCGACCTCCGGTCTGCCCGTGCGCTACGCGCTGGCCGACGAGTTCGGCGACTGCCGGCTGACGACGGCGAACGGCACCACCAGCGTCACCATCGGAAACAGCACCACCGGCAAATGCACCGTCCTCGCCTCCCAGGACGGTGACGCCACCTGGGCTCCGGCCGGGCCGGTGCGCGGTGACTTCGCCGTGGGCTACCAGGTGGTCTCGCTCTCCTGGGCCGACGCCAGACAGCCCATGAGGTATCCCTCCGCGCCCGTCGCCGTCCGGATCCACGTCTCCAGCCCCGACCCCTTCAAGGGCGGGCTGATGAACGTGACCGCCGAGGGAGCCTGCGCGCTCGTGGACACACCGCAGACCATCGGCGTCAACGATCCCATCGTCACGGTGAAGGTGCGCCCGTCGAAGCCGAGCGGCGCCTTTGGAGTGTGCCGGATGAACGGCTCCATGGCGTCCGACCACACCGCGACCCGGGTGTATCTGCCCGAGCGCGCCTATACGGTGACCGCGTCGGGCAGCGCCGTGCCGTCGGCATGACGGCGGACGCGCAGGAGCCCGAGCAACCGGCGGGGCCGCCCTTCGGCGTGCGCGACATCGGCCCCGTCGTCCAGGGGTCCGGCAGCGTCACCATCCGGGCCCACGGCATCGCGGCGGGCCGGGACGTGCACGTGGGCGCGTTCCAGCAGTTCCTGATCCAGCAGAGCGCCGCTCCCCGCACCCCCGCCCCGGCCCGCTGCCCGTACCCGGGGCTCCAGCCCTTCGGGGAGGAGTGGGAGGCGTTCTTCCACGGCCGGGCCGAGGAGAGAGACGAGGTGCTGCGCCGGCTGGTACGGCAGCCGGTCAGCGCGCTGGTGGGGCCCTCGGGCAGCGGAAAGTCGTCCTTGCTGTACGCGGGGGTGCGCTTTCGACTGCGCGATCGCGGCCTTCCCGGGCTGCCGCGCTGGACCGTGGGGCATCTCGTGCCCGGTGAGCTGCCGGTGGAGCGGCTCGCCGAGCAACTGCGCGACGCCTGGGGCCCGGTGGAGGGCGGCGGTCCGCTGCCGGAGGCGGCGGACCTGCGGCGCGATCCGGCGCTGTTCGGGCGGTGGTCGGCGCGGCTCGCGCGGGCGAGCGGTGGCCGGGTGGCGTGGCTGGTCGACCAGTTCGAGGAGCTGTTGCAGCCCACGGTCCTGGAGGCGGACCGCCGGTGCGTGGAGGAGGCCCTGCTCTCTGTCGCCGACGAGGCGGACGGGCTGGCTCATGTGCTGGTGGCGCTGCGCGCCGACCTGTACCACCGGCTGGCGGCGAGCGCCCCGCTCGCCCGGCTGGTGACGGAGCATCAGTACTGGCTGCTCCCGCTCTCGGACGCCGGGCTGCGCGCCGCGGTACGGGGCCCGGCGGAGGCCGTCGGCTGCCATGTCGAGGAGACGCTGGTCCGGCGGATCATCGAGGACGCCGGCGCCGGGGCGGGCAGTCTGCCCCTGATCGCGTACACCCTGAAGCGGCTGTGGGAGCTGCGGACCCCGGAGAACGAGCTGACGCTGTCGGCGTACCAGCGGCTCGGCGGCATCGGCGCGGTCCTGGAGGAAGGGGTGCAGGGGATCTGGCGCGCCCTGGATCCGGATCTGCACGCCACCGTACGGAGGGTCTTCACCCGCCTCGCCTATCTGGGCGCCGGGGAGCGGCCGACGCGGCACCGGGCGCCCGCGGCGGAGCTGGTCACCGAGGCGGACAGCGAGGCGGCGGTGCTCGCGGCCGTACGCCCGTTTGTCGAGGCGAGGCTGCTGCTCGTGGACCGGGAGCGGCGGACGGCACAGCCGACGCTGGAGGTCGCCCACGAGGTGCTGCTGGAGAAGTGGCCACTGCTGCGGCAGTGGCTGTTCGAGGACGTCAAGGCCAAGCGGCTCCAGGACGAGATCTCCGCGCAGACGCGCCGCTGGCTGGAGGAGCGCAGGGACCCCGGTTTCCTGCTGCCGGCCGGGCAGCTGCGCGGCATCGACGAGCTCGACGGCGCCCGCTGGTCGTTGAACCCGGCCGAGCGGGACTTCGTCCGGGCCTCGCGCGCGGCGGAGGACGACCGGCGCCAGGCCGAGGAGCGCACCAGGAAGGCGGAGAAGCGGACGCGAACCGTGCTCCGGCAGCAGGTGTTCATCACCCTCGGGCTGGTGCTGGCACTGGTGGCCGGGGTGGTGGTGTACCGGCAGTGGCGGACCGCCGACGAGGCGAGGACGACCGTGGAGGCCCTGCGGCTCGCGGCCCAGGCGCGGACGGCGGCGGGCGAGCGGCGCGACGCGGCGGCGCTCATCGCGCTCGCCGGCGTACGGGTGCGCGACACCCGGGCCACGCGCGAGACGCTGGTGAACGTCCTGTCCTCCCCCGACGGCCAGTTGGCGTCCCTCGTCCCGGATCTGCGCGGCGTGGCGGCGAACGTGCTCGCCCCGGAGCTCACGGCGCGAGGGTCGGCGGTGGTGGGCTGCTCGGACGGCACCGTGCGCCTGGTGGACCCGCTCACCGGACGGGAGGTGCGCCGCGCGGGGACGCGCCACGAGGACACGGTGACGGCGGTGGCCCTGACGCGGTCGGGCCGGCTGGTGTCCGGGGACGAGGCGGGGTCCGTGGTGGTGCAGGACGTGGAGGGCCGACAGGCCGCCGTACGGGCCGGGTCGCCGACACGCGTACGGGTGGGCGCGGTCGCGGTCGACGAGTCGGCCGGGGTGCTGCTGTCCGGAACGGACGACGGCGCACTGCTGCGCTGGCGGTTGGTGCCGGGCAAGGCGCCCCTGCCCCTCCCGTCGGTCAGGCTGCCCGGCTCGGTGTCGTCGATCGTCGTGGACGAGAGGGAGCATCTGGCCGCGGTGGCGGCGGGCGGGCATGTGGTGGCGGTTCGGGTCGCGGCGGTGGGCGAGGCGACGGCGGCGGATGCGGAACTCCACGCGGCTCCCTATGGAATCCGGCTGGCCATGGGCCCGGACCGGCGCCCCGTGGCGGTCGACGGCACCTGGATCAGCGGCTGGCCGGGCACGCGGGCGCTGGCGGGCACGCCCGCCACGGCGGCTGCTCCCGTGGCCACGGCCGTGGTGGCGGACCCGCTCACGGGGGTGGTGTACACGGGCGACGAGGTGGGCCGGGTGCGCGGCTGGGTGCTGCGCGGCTCCCCCGTACCGCAGGGTGCGACCCGTACGGGGCCTCCCGGCCAGGCGGTCCGGGACCTGGCCACGGACGGCCGGACGCTGGTGGCGCTCAGCACCGAACACCGGCTGGTGTCCTGGGACGTGACGGGTCGGCGCTCCCCCGCGTCCCAGCCGGTGGGCACGTTCGGCGCCGCGGTCACCTCGCTCGCGTACGGCCCCGGCGGCGCACTCGCCGTGGGTACCGCCGACGGCGGCGTCCGCCTCCTCGCCACCCCCACCTCGTGGAGCACCGGCGGCTCCGAGGTGTCCGGCCTGGCCTGGCGCTCGCCCACGGCGCTCCTGGCGCTCACCGCCGACGGGGCCCTGCGCGAGCTCGACACCCGGACGGGCGCCCAGCACGTGGTGGTTCGCCACCCGCACGCCGTGGACGTGCGCACGGCCCCCGACGGCACGGCGGTGGCCGCCTGGCGGGAGGGGCCGGTGCTGCTCCTGACACCGACGGGCGCCGACGGCCCGCCGGTGCGGACAGGCGGGTCGGGCGAGGTGAGGTCGGTGGCGCTGGGCCCGCACGGCGAGCTGGCGGTGGGCGTGGGGGGAGGGGAGCGGTCACGCGTCCTCCTGTGGAGGGCGGACACCGCCTACACCTCCCCGCCGGCGGAGTTGCGGGCCCACGACCTCTACGTCCCCGCCCTGGCGTTCTCCCCGGACGGCCAGATGCTGGCGAGTGGCAGCGACGACCGCCGTGTCATCCTCTGGGAGACGGGCTCCGGCCATGCGGCACGGACGCTGACGGGCCACACCGACACCGTACGTTCGCTGGTGTGGGGCGAGGACCTGCTGGCCTCCGGGGCGGAGGACGGCACGGTCCGCCTCTGGGACCCGGCGACGGGCGCCCCGGTCGGCAGCCCCCTGCGCTACAACGAGGGCGATGTCACCGCCCTCGCCCTCGCGCCCGGCGGACGCGCCGTGGTGGCGGGCAGCGCGACGACGGTGGTGCGCTGGCCGTTCGCCCTGCGGGAGTGGGAGGCGCTGGCGTGCGTCGTCTCCGGGGGCCGGATCACCCAGGGGACCTGGCGGACCTATGCGCCGGGTCATGCGCCGGGGGCGCTGTGCGGGCGGTGAGGCCGCCACGGGGCGGCGGCCGGGGTCACGGCGTTCCCGGCTGCTCGCCGTCGTAGGTCTTCGACCCCTCCTCGAGGCTCCAGGCCGTCACGAACGGCATGAGGTCCTTGATCTGGACGCCGGCGACCACTCCCCTGGCCGTGGGGAGGAGCACGCGGATGCCGGGGTGGTAGTCGAAGAGCACCTGGCGGTCCCGGCCGCACGGGCCGACGACGCCTCGGCCGAGGTTGCCGACGGCGACGATGGTGGAGAGCTCGCGGGCGCCGGAGGCGCGGGCGTTGCCGAGGGCGACGAGTTCGGCGCAGGGCCCGCCGGTGAAGTGGTAGAGGTTGATGCCGCCGTACATCGTGCCGTCGGCCCCGCGGACGGCGGCGCCCATGGTGTGGACACCGGCCTCCCCGTCGGTGTTGGCCTCGACGATGGCACGGGCGTACTCGATGAGTTCGAGGTCGTCGGCGGTCAGTTCATGGGTCGGGATCTGCATGCCCGCAGGCTACGGCGGGGGCGGCCGGGGTGGCGAACGGTTTGGCGGCGGCCTAATCGCCGCCCGCGCGGGCCGCCGCTTCGGCCCCGGTGCCGGGCGCTCCTTCGGCGGGTTCCGCGGACCCGTTCGTACCGCTGCCCCCGACGACGCATAGTTCTGGCCAAAACACGGGAAATTACTTGATCGCGCCATCGTCATGAAGTCCTAATGGCCGCGGGGGGTCCTGTCGTGGTGACGAAGAACGCAGCCGGAGAACTGAAGAGCAGGTCAGCGGTCCCACGGCCGCTCTGCCACGCGATGCGCGCCTGCGGGCGCCGGGCCGCCGTCCCCCGCGGCGCGCACCGGCGCGGACGAGACACCCCCTCCTTCACCCCCATGCCCTCCGTCGCGTCGGCACAACGCCTCGACGGAGGGTCCCCCCTGTGCACAGTACGGAGTGAAATGTCCGAAGACACCGCCACTTTGAGCGATGCCGTCACCTATCTGGAGCTGCTGGCGATGCGGGCCTCCCGCGGCGCCTTCAGTCATCCGGCCTCCCAGGCGAGGCGGGGAGGCGCTCCCCCGCACGTCGTGGAGGACCTGGAGCGCGCCGAGCAGCTGGCGCTCGGCATCGAGCAGCAGATGGCCGACCTGGAGCGGCGCAAGAACGAGCTCGCCCTCCTGATGGACTCCACCCGCGCCCTGGCCGAGCAGGGCGACCTCGACTCGCTGCTCACCACCCTCGTCCGCCGCACCCGGCTGCTGCTGCACGTGGACATGGCCTGGGTGCTGCTCCTCGACAGCGACGACGGGTCGTGCATCCGCGCCGCCGACGGCGCGATCTCCGTGCTCGGCGGGGTCGCCCGCGTCCCCGTCTGGCAGGGTCTGAACGCCGTCAACGCGGTGGGCCAGTCGCCCGTGTGGACCGCCGACTGCCACCGGGACGACACCCTGCCGCGCTCCGAGCACATCGAGGCCGTCGTCCTCGAAGAGGGGCTGACGGCGCTGCTCGCGGTGCCGCTGCGCAGCGAGGGCAGGGTGGTCGGGGTGCTCTTCGGCGGCGACCGGGTCGCCCGCTCGTACACGGCGGACGAGGTGGCGACGATGTCCACCGTCGCCACCTACGCCGTCTCCGCCGTGAAGTCGGTCCAGGCCCTCGACCTCGCCCGCGGCCGGGCCGGTGACCTCGCCGCCGAGGTCGACCGGCTGCGTGCCCGGGAGCGGGCCCAGCGGCATACCGCGGAGAGCGGCCGGCGGCTCGTCGAACTCGCCCTCGGCGGCGTCGACGTGAAGGCGTTCGCGGCCACCGCGGGCCGGCTGCTCGACGGCGCCCTGTGGCTGCGCGACGAGAACGACGACACGATGGCGCGCGGCGACGGCCGGTGGGACGACGTGCAGGAGCTGGCCGCCGCCGCCTTCACCGCCCGCGCCGAGCAGCGCGTCGTCCACCTGGACGACGGCACCGTGGTCGCTCCCGTGCGGGCCGGGGAGGAGGACCGGGGCGCGTTCGTCCTGCGCTGCGGGGCGGACCGCGCGCCGGACATGGACCTGGTGCGGTACGCGGTCCAGGCGGCGGCGATCCTGGTCACGCTCAACCGGGGCGCCGAGTCCGCCGACCGCAAGTTCCGCGACGAGGCGCTGGACCGGCTGCTGGACGGCGTGCCCTTCAGCCGCCGCTGCCAGCGCCGCCTCAAGGGGCTCGGGCTCGACCTGAACCGGCGGCACGCTGTGATCGTCACCCCGTTCCCGGCCGGCGAGGGACATGCCCTGTCGACCTGGACGTCGACCTTCGTCTGGCTCCGCGGGGGCGCCAGAACGGTCCACAACGGCCATCTCGTGATCCTGCTGCCGCACTCCGACGCCCGCGAGGCCGCCCGCGACGTGAAGCAGCGGCTGGCCAAGACGCTCGGCCGCCCGGTCCCGGTGGGCGCGGCCTCGGCCAGCGGCGGTCCGCAGGAGCTGCTGGCCGCCTACCGGGAGGCCGCCGCCTGTCTGGACGTCCTGACGATCCTCGGCAAGGAGGACGCGGACGCCCCGGTGATGGCCGACGAACTCGGCTTCGTCGGCATGCTGCTGGGCGGCAGCCGTGACATCGGCGCGTTCATCGAGCAGACGCTGGGCCCGATCCTCACCTACGACGAGCGGCGCTCCACCAATCTCGCGGCCACCCTGGAGGCGTACTTCGCGGCGGGCGCCAGTCCCACGTACGCGGCCGAGGCGCTGCGGGTGCACACCAACACGGTGACGCGGCGCCTGGAGCGGGTCTCGCAGCTCCTCGGCCCCGAGTGGCAGCAGCCCGGCCCGGCCCTGGAGATCCAGCTCGCCCTGCGCCTGTCCAAGGTCAGCGGGTCCCTGCGGGGCCACGCGGTGGCCGGGCAGGGTGTGAGCTGACCGGCCGCGCGGGGCTCACCGCGCCCGCCCGGGTACGCGTGCCGGGGCGGGCGCGGGCGCAGTCGCACTCGCGGGCGCAGTCGCAGTCGCGAAGACAGGCCCTCAGTCAGGGGCGTGCGCCGCGAGGAAGTCGTCGACGACGCGCTCGATGTACTCGGCCGTGATCTCCCGCCCGGCGAGCAGACGCCGGTACATCAGCGGGCCCGCCAACTGGTCGACGGCCAGGTCCGCGTCGAGGTCGGCGGCCAGGTCGCCGCGCGCCGCCGCCGCGTCCAGGACGGTACGGAAGACGCGCGAGCCCTCGCGGTAGAGCGCCTCCTTGAGCTGGGCGAAGACCGGGTCGACCCCGGCGCGTTCGATGACCGCGCGCAGCCCGCGGTCGCTCACCGGGTCGTGCAGCAGGCGCCGCAGCCCGTCGAGTTCACGGACGAGGTCCTCGCGCAGCACGCCGGTCGGCGGGGTGTGCGCGGTGGAGATCCGCTCGGCGATGACGTCCCGGACCAGACCGGAGGCGTCCGGCCAGTGCCGGTACAGGGTCGTGCGGCCCACACCGCTGCGGGCGGCCACGGCGACATGGGTCACCGCCGCCCAGCCCTGTTCGATGAGCAGGTCGCGGGCGGCGGCCAGGGCGGCGGCACGGCTGCGCTCGGCGCGCGGATCGGGCCCGCGGCCCGGTGCCTCGGAGGTGCGGCTCGGCTCGGTGGGGGCGGACATCCGGCTCCGTCCTGTCGTCGTGGTGGCACGAGTGTAGGGCGCGCGGCCGGCCCGCCTGCCCCAGCGCGACGGCGTCCGCGCAGGTCACGCCGGTCGACGGCACAACACCCCGGCCCGTACCGCCTGTTGTCGACAGTCTGCCCCGAACCAGCTTATGGAACAACTTGCCCCACAACTTTGTGTGGGGCATGCTGTTCCATAGGTACGGAACACGATGCACCGCTGCATTGCCGGTCCCGGCGTCTTCCCCCGCCGCCGCGCCGCCCTGAACCATCCCGAACCGCCGCCGCAGCTGTCCGCAGCACCACCGACCCCGCACGCGAGAGGACCCCTGCCATGACCGCCACCGAGGGCCGCGTCCAGCCCGATCTGACGCTGATGTACGCGACCCACGACGCCTTCCGGCGCGACCTGGGCCTGCTGGCCGCGGCCGCCCGGGAGAACGGCACCGCGCCCGGCTCGCCCTTCCGGACCGGGTGGGAGACCTTCCAGACCTTCCTGACGATCCACCACACCGCCGAGGACAAGGTGCTGTGGCCGCTGATGCGCGCCAAGCTCGCCGACAGCCCCGCCCAACTGCGGATGCTCGACGACATGGACGCCGAGCACGAGGCCATCGACCCGGCGCTGGAGGCCGTCGAGGACGCGCTGGCCCAGGGGCAGCAGCAGCGGCTGCCGGCGCTGGTCGCCGCAGTGGCCGACAAACTGGTCCACCACCTCGACCACGAGGAGCGGGCGGCCCTGCCGGTCGTCCTGGAGGTGCTCAGCGCCCAGGAGTACGACACGTTCGGCGCCGAGCAGCGGCGGATGCTGGGCGTCAAGGGCGGCGCCCTGTACTTCCCCTGGGTGCTCGACGGCGCCTCGGAGGAGACCCGGCGCACCGCGCTCGCCGTGGTGCCGCCGCCGGTGCGCTTCCTCTTCAAGGCGGTCTGGCGCCCGCGCTACGAGAAGCGCACCCGGGCCTTCTCGCGCGCCGCGGCCTGAGCGCCCGTCCGCCGGGCGGCCGGAGCGCAGCCGCTCCGACCGCCCGTCCCGCGCACACGACGGTGCCCGGCGTCCGGAGGGGGACGCCGGGCACCGTGCCGTAACGAGGCTCAGGCGAAGTCGGCGACGTGCGCCTCGGCCCAGTCCTGGAAGCTGCGGGCCCGGCGCCCCAGCACGTTCCGCACGTCCGGGAACAGCCGCCCCCGGAAGTCGTCGCCGGACTCCAGCGCCTTGCGCAGCGCCGCCACCACGCCGTCCGCGGTCGCCTCCCCGTACAGCCCCGCCATGACCGCGCGGTGCTCCTCGATGGAGATCTGCTCGAAGCGCAGCTCCCGCCCGATCGCCGCGCCGAGCACCGCGACCTGCTGCCGTGCCGTCAGGGCCTCGGGGCCGGTCAGCGCGTAGACGCGGCCTTCGTGGCCCGGCTCGGTCAGCGCGCGCACCGCGACCTCGGCGATGTCCTGCGGGTCGACCAGCGCCTCGGGGAGATCGGCGACGGGGCTGCGCACCACGCCGTCCCCGCGCGCCGCCCGGGCCCAGCCGAGCGCGTGCGTCATAAAGCCGTTGGGCCGCAGGATCGTCCAGGCCAGGCCGGACTCCGTGAGCGCCTTCTCGGCCTGGCGGTGCCACAGGCCCAGCGGGGTGTCGTTCTCCTCCTCGACCTCCGCGACGCCGAGCGTGGAGAGCTGCACGATGTGCTCCACCCCGGTCTTGCGCGCGACGGCCACCAGGTTGGCGTCGTGGGTGCGCTTGTTGTGGCCGAGCGACATGAGGAAGACCTTGCGCACCCCGTCGAGCGCGTCCGGCAGGGTGTCCGGCAGCCCCATGTCGGCGCCCACCACCTCGACCCCGGCGGGCAGTTCGGCACGGGCGGGGTCGCGGGTCAGGGCCCGTACGGAATGGCCCGCCGCGTGCAGGCGCGCCAGCACCTTGCCGCCGACGTTGCCGGTCGCCCCGGTCACCAGAATGGTCATGTCTCTCTCCGATTCAGCTGGTTGGGAAGTGCGGTGGTCAGCCGGCGGGGCGGTCGAGGACCGTGCGCAGGGCGGCCTCCAGGGCGCCGGTGCCCGAGTCGTCGGCCGCGCGCCAGGCGATGAAGCGGTCGGGGCGCACCAGGGCCGCGCCCGAGGGCGTCACGCCGTAGCTCTTCTCCCAGCCGCTCACCCGGTGTACGGCGATGTCGACGCCGAGGGCCGCGGCGGCGCTCTTCGCCGCGTCCTGCCACCCGGTGGCCTCGGCCCCGGCGAGCAGGACGAAGGAGCGGCCGAACAGGGCGGTGGTGGAGCCGCCGCCGTCGAGCTTTACGTACGGCGCCCGCGAGCCCGGGCGGCCAGTGGGGGCCGTCGGGTCCTCCAGGAGCTCGCCCTCGTCGCCCGGCTCCAGGACCACGGCGCCCTGGGCACAGCGGTAGCCGAAGACCTGGACGACGGGGTGGATGGGCTCGGCCGCGGTGCCGTCGTCGAGGTCGGGGCCCAGGCGCTCCACGGTGTTGGCGAACTGCTGCTCCGCGATCATGTCGGAGACCGGCCTGCGCTCCGCGTCGTGACTGGCGAGCAGCCCGGGACCGGCCTGGCCGCGGACGGTCATGGCCAGCTTCCACGCCAGGTAGAAGCCGTCCATGATGGCGGTGTTGCCGCCGAGCCCACCGGGCGCCGGGACCACCTTGGCCGCGTCGCCCACCAGGTGCACGCGCCCCACCGAGAAGCGGTCGGCGACCTCGCACACGATCTCGGTGCGGCCCGAGCCGGCCACCGTCAGCTCCAGGTCGGGCATGCCCAGACCGGTGCGTACGAGGGCGGCGCACTGCTCCTCGCTCCAGTCGCGGAAGTCGGGCTGGTCCTTGGTCATGCCGTGGATGTAGCCGTAGCGGCCCGGAATGTCCGTGGTGTAGAAGACGCCCGGCACCGGCTGGAGGAGGTGGAACAGGGCGAACCGGCGGCCCTCGGCCACCCCGCCCTCCAGGCCCTGGAGCGGGCCGCTCATGTCCGCGTCGAAGAACACCCGGAAGACCTCGCCGAGGCGGCCGCGCCCGTGGATGCCGACGCCCAGGGCCCGGCGCACCGGGCTCTTGCGGCCGTCCGCCGCCACCATCTGGGCGGCGCGCACGGTGCGTTCGGCGCCGGTGGCCACGTCCCGCAGCAGCGCGGTGACCCCGTCGGCGTCCTGGGTGAAGGAGACCAGCTCGGTGCCGAAGGCGAGCTCGGCGCCGAGCTCGCGGGCGCGCTCGGCGAGGATGACCTCGGTGTGCTCCTGGCTGGCCATCGCCCAGTCCTCGGGCGAGACATGGCCCATGCTCATCTCGCCCTGCGTCATGATGCCGCGCAGCACCGGGCCGGACAGGGTCTCGGCGAGCGCCATGTAGAAGTCGCCGGTGCCGCCGGGGGACGCGGCGGTGATCCGGTCGGCCACACCGCCGATGCGCAGCGCCTCCATCGTGTGCGGGTACTGCCCGCGCGCCTTCATCACGGCGGAGGTGCCGGGGTGTTTCTCGACGACCAGCGGCCGGACGCCGTGCAGGCCGAGGAAGAGCGCGGTGGACAGGCCTGACAGACCTCCGCCGGCGATGAGGACGGGCACGGATGCCTCGGACACGGACACTCCCGGGTTCGGTGGACAAGACGGTGCCTTCAGCATCGGCAGCCGGGACGGTGACCGGATCGGGGCGCGATGCCGACGGGCTGGGGGCCCGGTCGTGGCGCCGCGGCGCCGTCGTTCCTCCAACGAGTCACCAACCAGGCATCAGCGGCGCGGCGGAGGGTGGAGAGCGCCCCGGGGCCACCACCACCCCGCGGCCGGAGCCATCGGGCCCCGGAACCGCGCCGGTGGCCGGGTGTCACCGTTCGCCCTAACGAGGAGTCTTCGTGGTCGTCTTCGTCAACAAGCTGACGCTCATCGGCAAGCCCGAGGAGCTAGAGCGGATCTACGCGCACGTCGCCGAGTTCATGGAGGAGCAGCCCGGTCTGATCCGCTACCAGCTGATCCGCTCCCAGAAGGAGCCGGGCATCTACTTCAACGTGGCCGAGTGGGACAGCAAGGAGTCCTTCGACACGGCGCTCGCCGAGCCCGAGTTCCGGGCCCGCCTCAAGGCGCTGGGCACCGTCATCAAGGGCGAGCCGCACCTGAGCGACGTCGTGGTCGAGGGCGTGGCCCGCAAGGCCGGAGCGGCCCGGTGACCCCCGACGTCGCCGCGGTGATGGCGTCCGCCGGCACCCAGCTGCCCGCCGTCCCGGCGGACACGTACGCCCAGATCCTCCAGTTCTACGCCCGCCATATGCAGCTGCTGGACGCCGGCGACGCGGAGGAGTGGGCGGAGGGTTTCACCGAGGACGGGGTGTTCGCGCAGAACGTCAAGCCCGAGCCGTGGAAGGGCCGTTCGCACATCGCCACCTCGATGCGCCGCGGCGTGGACCGGCTCGCCGGGCGGGGCGTACAGCGCCGCCACTGGTTCTCCATGGTGGTCGCCACCCCCGAGAGCACCGGCGCCGGGGACGAGGAGGCGGTCCGTACCCAGTACTACGCGGTGGTCTTCGAGACCCCGCACGGCGGCAAGGCCTCGGTGTATCTGAGCACCACCGGCGAGGACGTGCTGGTCCGGCGGGCCGGCCGGTGGCTGATCAAGCACCGCGACATCGCCCACGACGGGGCCTGAGCCGATGGCGCCCCGGGCCGCGGAGAGCGTGGACGGCCGCCTCTACGACGAGGTCCAGCGGTTCTACGCCCGCCAGGTGCGCCTCCTCGGCGAGGGCGACGTGGACCGCTGGGCGCTCACCTTCACCGAGGACGCCGTCTTCGAGCAGGAGGCCCCGGCGGACAAGGTCTTCGCCGGGAACGCCCCGCCCGTACGCACCGGGCGCGCCGCGATCGCTGCGGCGGCCCGCGGGGCGGTGGGCGAGCGCCGGGCGGACGGGCGGGTGCGGCGGTATCTGATCGGGATGCTGACCGTGCGCCCCGCCGCCGACGGCGCCCTGCACACCAGCTACTACGCGGTGCTCGTCCAGACCCCCCACGGCGAGCCCTGCGAGCTCCATCTGAGCACCACCGGGCGGGACGAGCTGGTCCGTCACGACGACGGCTGGCTCGTTCGGCACCGGGTCAACTCCCATGACAGCGTGGCCGGTTCGCACACCGGCCCCCAGCAGGAGGAACACCATGGCCGATCTGACACGTGAGCGGGTGGAGGCTGCCTACGCGGCCCTCATGACCGGCGACCGGAACAAGATCACCGAATACTGGTCCGAGGACCTGCGCTTCCAGATGCCCGGCAACCACCAGTTCGCCGGCTGGTTCAACGGCCTGGACGACTATCTCCAGAAGATGGGCAAGCTGGGTGAGGCGTGCGGGGGCCGCATCGAGGCCGAGACGCTGAGCATCCTGATCAACGAGGCGGAGGGCATCTCCGTCGACATCTACCGGCTCGACGGCTACCGCGCGCACGCCGAGGAGGGCACCGTCTCCCCGTACGAGCGGCTCCAGGTCGAGGGCGTACACATGCTGCGCTGGGAGAACGGCAAGATCGTCGAGGGCCGCAGCGCCCTGTTCGCCGACGGGGTCACGCGCGGCAACCTGTGGTGGTCGCCGGTGGGCACCGACGGAGAGCGCACGGAGCTGTGACCGGCCCGGCCGAGGGCGCGGAGGCCGGGCTGGCCGGGCGGTGCGTCGTCGTCACCGGCGCCGGCACCGGCATCGGCCGCGCGGTGGCGCACGCCTTCGCCGCCGAGGGCGCCCGGGTGCTGGCGGTGGGACGGGGAGCCGCGCGGCTCACCCAGACCGCGGCCGGGCGCCCCGGGATCCGCCCCTTCGCCGCCGACATCTCGACGCCCGAGGGGCCGCGGCTGGTCGTCGAGGCGGCCGTGCGCGAACTGGGCGGGCTGGACGTCCTGGTGAACAACGCGGTGACCATGCGCTCCGCCCCGCTCGGCGCCATCGAGGCGGACGACACCCACCGCCAGGTCGCCACCAACCTGCTCGCGCCGCTCTTCCTCACCCAGGAGGCACTCCCCCACCTGGAAGCGGCCAAGGGCACCGTCCTCAACGTCACCACCGCCGGCAACCAGCGCGGCTGGCCCGGCCATTCCGTCTACGGCGCCACCAAGGCGGCGCTGGACTTCCTCACCCGCACCTGGGCGCTGGAGCTCGCGCCGCGCGGCATCCGGGTCGCCGCCGTGGCACCCGGGCCGGTGGAGACCCCCATCGGCGAGCACGCCGGGCTCGACGCCGCCGGCATCGAGCGGATGCGGGCGCGCCAGCGCGCCCGGGTGCCGCTCGGCCGGGTCGGACAGCCCGAGGAGATCGCCTGGTGGCTGGTCCACCTCGCCCGCCCCGAGGCGTCCTTCGCCACCGGCCTGGTGCTGCCGGTGGACGGCGGCGCCGGTGTCGTCTTCTGACCGCACACCGCACACCCCAACGACATGGAGTGACCATGGAATTCGGTATCAATTTCTTCCCCACCGTCGGCCCCGAGGAGAAGCCGGCCGACGTCTACTTCGACGAGGCGCTGCGGCTCGTGGAGCTGGCCGAGGAGCTCGGCTACGACCACGTCAAGACCGTGGAGCACTACTTCTTCAAGTACGGCGGCTACAGCCCCGACCCGGTCACCTTCCTGGCCGCGGCGGCGGCCCGCACCAGCCGCATCAAGCTGGTGACCGGCGCGGTGATCCCGGCGTTCACGCACCCGCTGAAGCTGGCGGGCAAGCTCGCCATGCTGGACAACATCTCCAAGGGCCGCCTCCAGGTGGGCTTCGGCCGGGCCTTCCTGCCGGACGAGTTCGACGCCTTCGAGCTGGCCATGGACGAGAGCCGGCCGCGCTTCCTGGACGGTCTGCGGGCCTGCCAGAAGCTCTGGGCCGAGGAGAACGTGGTCTGGGACAGCGAGTTCTACAAGTTCGGCCCGGTCACCCTGCTGCCGCGGCCCTACCAGCGCCCGCACCCGAGGATCCTGGTGGCCGCGGCCATCACCCCCTCGTCCTGCGAGCAGGCGGGCCACGACGGCCACGGGCTGCTGCTGGTGCCGTCCATCTCCAAGCGCGAGAAGGTGCAGGAGATGCTCACCCTGTACCGCAAGGCGTACGCCGAGGCGGGCCACGCCCCGGGCGGCGACGAGGTGCACCTGAGCTACGGCTGCTACCTGAGCGAGGACTCCGCCGAGGCGATGGCCAAGGGCCGTGAGTACTCGCAGCGCACCAACGCCGTGATGGTCGACGCCGTCGCCGCGTGGGGCACCCGCCGCAGCGAGGGGTACGCCGGGTACGAGGCCATCGTCGACAAGATCAAGAAGTCCGACTTCGACAAGTCGGTGGCCGAGAACAAGACGCTGGTCGGCACCCCCGAGGAGGTCACCGAGCGGCTGCGCACCATCCGCGAGTGGTACGGCGACGTCACCATCAGCCTCCAGATGATCTCCGGCAACCCGCCCTACGAGGAGACGGCCCGTACCGCCCGCCTCTTCGCCGAGCAGGTCATCCCGAACTTCCGGTAACGGACGGCGACTTCGCACCGCGCCAGGCACGAGGAAGGGGCTCCCCCGAAACCATCGGGGGAGCCCCTCTCGTATGTCCGCGGCCGGACCGGGTGCGTCAGGCGCCGGTCACCGAGGCCACCAGCAGCGAGGCCACCCGGGCGGCGACCGCCGAGATGGTCAGCGCGGGCGGCACGGCGCCGGAGGAGCCGTGCAGCAGCGAGCTGTCGACGACGTACAGGTTGCGCGCGCCGCGCACACCGCCGTCGGCGGTGGTGGCCAGGCTCAGCGGCACACCGCCCACCACGTTGCCGCCGGTGGTGCCGATGCGGTTGAAGGCCGTCCTGCTGCCCGGGGTGGCCGCGTTGAGCCGGTCCAGGGTGTGCTGGACGGCGTGGGTGGCCCGCACCGCGCGCGGGTCCTCGACGGGCCAGTTCAGAACGACGTCGTCCTTGTCCGCGTCATAGCGGAAGGAGCCCAGCGGCTCGGTCGGCGATGCGCCGATCGTGGTGATCCACCCCTCGTCGGACGGGGCGTCCACCCAGGGGAAGTTGAGCAGGGTCACCGGGGCGTGCGGGTTGTCCTGCCAGTCCTTGACGATGACCGAGCACGGACCGCCCTGCGCCGGGTTGTTGGGGGCCATCCCCGTCCGGGCGGTGATCACCTCGCTGTTGCCGACCCGGGTGCCGACCGAGGCGTCCAGGCCGGGCAGGTGTCCGAGGGCCTTGGCGCGCAGCAGCAGCCGGGTGGTGCCCAGCGTGCCCGCCGCCAGCACCAGATGGGTGGTGCGCACCTCGTGCCGGGCCACCGCCGTGCCGCGCTCGTCCAGTTCGTCGTACGAGACGAGGTGGCCCTCGCCGTCGGGGCGGATGCCCGTGACCACGCTGAGCGGGCGGACCTCCACGTGGCCGCTCTCCTCGGCGCGGGCCAGCACCGTGAGGTCCATGCTGCGCTGGGCGCCGCTGTTCACACCGAAGACGTTGAGCCCGGCGATGTGCGAGGCGGTGCGGCGGCCGGCCATCTCCTCGCGGATCACGTCCCAGTCGACGGCCAGGTCGACCAGGTCGTAGGGGATGCCC
Organism: Streptomyces crystallinus; assembly: GCF_039521265.1. Taxonomy (NCBI): domain Bacteria; kingdom Bacillati; phylum Actinomycetota; class Actinomycetes; order Kitasatosporales; family Streptomycetaceae; genus Streptomyces; species Streptomyces crystallinus. Next base: position 349,158 of record NZ_BAAACA010000009.1, read on the forward strand.
GCCCGCTCCAGCTGGTCCATGAAGTCCCGCGAGGAGCGGTAGAAGTCGGAGTCGAGGACGTCCTTCGGAATCGGGGAGCAGCCGATCAGCTCCCGGGCCTGCGGATACCAGACGTCGTGCATCTCCCGCTGGTCGAGGAAGTCCCCGAAGGCGCGGCGGAACAGCTCCGGCGAGGGCTCGACCATGGTGCCGTTGCTGAGCAGCGAGGCGCCGCCGACACCGGCCGCGGCGATCATCGTCAGGCCCTCGCCCTCCAGGGACTCCAGGACGCCGGGGTAGATGTCGAGCGACTGGTCGGTGAGCGGGGACTTCGGGCTCAGCCAGGACGCGCGGCCGTCGGGCCGGTGCTGGGTGGCGAAGGTGTCGCCGTCGGCGCCGACCTGCCAGCGGCGGCCGCGCTCCAGCACGATCGTGGCGACCCCGGCCTCGGCGAGCCGCAGGGCCGCGATCGATCCGGCGTAACCGCTGCCGACGACCAGGGCGTCGGTGCGGTGCTGATGGGTTTCCATGGGACGGCCTCTCTGAACGGGTAGGAACCTACGTAAGGGTGGGGCGGGTTGGGCGTGGGGGGAAGCGTGGGGCTCAGGTCAGCGGCCGCAGGGTGCGGGCGAGCAGGTTGGCGGCGTTGCGGGCGAGCGGGACGTCCGCCTCGGCGGCGACCAGGCCGTGCTCGACAAGGAGCCGGCCCACCCGGGAGGCGATCAGGGCGAACCGGAAGCCCGCGAACACCTCGTACCAGTCCATGTGCGCCGCGACCGGCCGCCCGGCCAGCTCCTCGTAGCGCCGGATCGTCTCCGCGCGCCCGGGGAGCCCGGGGAGCCGGGGCGCGCCGACGCCCTCGCTGAGGTGGCGGTCGAGGTAGAGGTACCAGCCGAGGTCGGCCTCGCCGGGGCCCAGGAAGGTCATCTCCCAGTCCAGTACGGCCACCGGGGCCACTCCGGAGAACATCAGGTTGCCCAGCCGCGCGTCGCCCCACAGCAGGCTGGGCCGCTCCGGCTCGGGCGGCAGGCCGTCGCGCAGCAGCGCCAGCGCCTCGCGGACCGGGACGCTGTCGGCGCCGCCGAAGTGGTCCGTGTGGGCTTCGTAGTAGTCGAGCTGGGCGCCGAGCCCGTACGGCCCGTGCTCCGAGTGGCGCAGGCCGTCCAGGCCCAGCGCGCCGGCGTCGAGACGGTGGATGCGGTGCAGCGCCTCCACACCGCCCCACCACACCGCGGCCCGGCCGGCCTCGTCGAGCGCGGCCACCGGGCCGCCGTCGCGGTGGTACGAGGGCAGATCCGGCGGGACCCAGCCCTCGACGCGGTCCATGGCGTAGAAGGGCGCGCCGAGCAGCCCGGGGTCGGGCTCGAAGCCGAGGACGCCGGGCACCGGCACATCGGTGCCGCGCAGCGCGTCCAGGACGCGGTACTCCTCGTCGAGCCGCGAGCCCGGCAGCACCCGGTAGCGGGTGGGGGCGACCCGCACGACGAGGCGCCGGTGCTCCTCGGCGCCTCGCGGCCCCCACTTGGTGTCCACCAGCAGCGTCTCGTTGGAGAAGCCGAGGCCCTCGGGCACCTCGACACGGACTTGCAGGTCGGGCGCCTGCGGCAGCCGTTCGGCGAGCCAGGTCGTCAGATGTTTCCGGGTGAGTTCGGGGTCACGTTGCTGGGGCACGGGCATGGCCGGCTCCTCCATCCATATACGGGTGTCCCCCATCGTCGAGCGGGCCGATGGGGGACGGATGGAGGATCACGGCGACGCCGGGCTCCGCCCGACGCTCTCATCGGCGGCTCTGCATCGGCCTGAGACCGGTTCCCCAACCGCGGGCCGCAGCATGGCTGGTGAACCGGAGAACACCATTGGGAGGTCGACATGTCCTGGGCACCGCCTGTGGGGGCGTTCGTGGAGCCGCAGCTGTTCCGGCACATCCTCGGCCACGTCCCGAGTCCCGTCACCGTGGTCACCGCGGCAACGGCCACCGGGCCCGCCGGACTCGTGGTGGGGTCCTTCGTGTCGGTGTCGCTGGAGCCACCGCTCGTGGGGATCTTCATCGACGAGAAGTCCGTCAGCTGGCCGCCGATGAGCGAGGCGGGGTCCTTCACCGTCAACATCCTCGCTCACGACCAGCAGGAGCTGTGCGCGCGCTTCGCCAAGAGCGGCGGCTCATCCGACCCCGCGAGCAAGTTCGCGGGGCTCACCTGGTGGGAGTCACCGCACGGCAACCCGGTGCTGCCGGGCACCACGGCCTGGCTGGACTGTCTGGTGCGCCAGGTCCAGCGGCTCGGCGACCACTTCTTCGCCGTCGCCGAGGTGGTGGGCCTCGGGGTGGACGCCGCCCGCCCGCCGCTGGTCTTCCACCGGGGCGCCCTGCACACCGTCGCGCCCTCCGCCGAGACACCGGCCGGACGCGGCTAGCGCCCTCGTCCTTGTAACGGCGCACCTATACGGCTTCGCCCGCCGGTCGGACCGGCGGGGCGAAGTCATGTGTGGGCGCTCAGGCCAGACAGGCCAGCGCGCTCCCCCCGTTGAGGCGCGCCATCTCGCCCATCACCGGCGCCGAGCGGATCTGGGTGTCCAGGGGCCGGCCCAGCGCCTCCGAGTAGGCGCGGTGGAGATTGGCCACCAGCCGCTCCGGGTCGCGCAGCTGGGCGAACGCGCCGAGCGGGGCGTCCCGGGCCGCCTCGAACGGGGTGACTCCCGCCTCGATTCCCTGGGTGGCGAGCTCCTGGAGCCGGCGCAGATACGCCTCGGCCTCGTCCAGCGCCTCGGGCCCGGCCACCGGCCCGTGCCCGCCCACGACGGTACGGGGTCCGAGCGCCCGCAGCCGTGCGACCGCCTCCAGGGAGCCGACGACCGACCCGGCCAGGAGGAAGGGCGTACACCCCGGCATCAGGACGTCGCCCGCGAACAGCACCCGGTGTTCGGGCACCCACACCACCACGTCGTTGCTGGAGTGCGCCGGGCCCACGTACATCAGCTCGACGGCCAGCTCGTCCACGTACACCGTCAGCCGGTCCTCGAAGGTCACCATCGGCAGGGAGCGGCCGAGGCCGCCCAGGTCGCCCCACGGGGTGTCGGGCCACACGTGCTTGAGCCCCTCGCCCTTCTCGGCCATCTCGGCGCGGGTGTGCGTGTGCGCGATCACGGTGGCGTACGGGGCGGCGACGGCGTTGCCGAAGGTGTGGTCGCCGTGGTGATGGGTGTTCAGGACGGTGCGCGGCTCGGCCCCGCCGCGTTCGAGGGCGGCGGCGCGCAGGGCGCGGGCCCGGGCCTCGGTGGCCGCGGTGTCGACGAGCGCCACCGTGTGGGGGCCGGCGAGGATCCCGGCGTTGTTGAGGCACCAGCCCCCGTCGGGCTGGACGTACGCGAAGATCCCGTCGGCCACCTCCTCCACTCGGGGCGGCGGTACCCGGAAGGGGCGGCTGTCGGCGGGCGTCGTGGATGGCAGGCTCATGCGTTCCACCGTGGCCGTGGCCCCTGGAGGACCGGAGGTGGGACGGTGACCGGCGGCTGGAGGGGGCCGGGGCGCGGGACGGCAGCGGAAGGGCCCGGCGGTCCGCACAAACCGCCGGGCCCGGGGAGGAAGGTCTCAGAGGGTGAGGACGACCTTGCCGTTGGCCTGCCGCTGCCGCAGCACGTCGAGCGCGGGCTCGGGGTCGTGCCAGGAGCCGATGGACGCGACCTCGGGGGTGAGCCGCTCCTCGGCCACCAGCCGTACCAGCGAGGCGAGATCACGGGCCACATCGCGGCGGGTCACCTCGTCGAAGAGGTGCAGATAGCTGATCCGCAGCCCGGGGCGCGCGTGGCCCCAGTCCATCGGCAGCCGCAGCTCCTCGCGCACGGTGTTGCCGTAGCAGACGACCGTGCCGCCCGGGCGCACCCGCCCGAAGGCACCGGCGAGCACCTGCCCGCCGACGCTGTCGACGAGGACGTCCACCGGAGCACCGGCGGCGCCCTCCTCGTACGTCTCGACGGTACGGGCACCCAGCTCCCGCAGCCCCTGTGCCCGGGCCGGGGAGCCGACCTGGGCGATCACCTGCGCGCCCGCGGCGGCGGCGAGCTGGACCAGCATCCGGCCCACTCCCCCGCCCGCCCCGGTGATCACCACGGACCTGCCGAGCAGCGGCCCGGCGTACTCCAGCGCGTACAGCGCGGTCAGCCCGGCCACCGGCAGGGCCGCGGCGGCGGGCCAGTCCACGCCGTCGGGCACGGGGGTCATGCGGGAGGGCGACAGAGCCGTCCGCTCGGCCCAGCCGTCGCGCTCGGCGAGCGCGGTGACCCGGGTGCCGGCCGCGGGGCCGCTGCCGTCGGCGGCGGCCCGCAGGACCGTGCCCGCCACGTCCCAGCCGAGCCGGGACCCGGGCGGCAGCTGCCCCATCAGGGCGAGCTCACCGCGGTTGACGCCGATCGCGCGCACCTCCAGGAGCGCTTGGTCCGGGCGCGGTTCGGGCTCGGCGACCGAGTCGAGGCGCAGTCCGGCGTCACCGGACACGAGTGCCTTCACGAGGCCGCCGCCCAAGCCGCTGTGGTCCATGGGGACATGGTTGTCGCTCTCCTTGTGTGAGGTTCTGCGGGGTGTTCTGCCGGATACGAGGGTCACGGATACGAGGGTTACGGATACGAGCGTTACGGGGCTCGCCTGTCGAAGGTGTCGGTCGGGCCGGGGTGGCCGTCGGTCACCACCTCAGCCCGCCGTTGACCTCCAGGACATGGCCGTTGACGTAGTCGGAGCCGTCGTCGGCGAGGAAGAGCGCCGCGTCGGCGACCTCGTCGGCCCGCCCGGCGCGGCCGGCCGCGATCTTGCCCCGGTAGTAGTCCCAGACGGCTCCGTTGCGGGCCAGCTGGCGCCCCATGCCCTCGTCGATGAAGCCCGGGCTCAGACAGTTCACCGTGATGGGCCGGCCCGCCAGCTCGACGGCCACGACCCGGGTGAGCATCTCGATCCCGGCCTTCGACGCCGCGTACGCGGACGCACCCGGGGCCACCCGGGTCGCCAGCGCCGACGACAGGGTGATGACGCGGCCTCCGCCGTCGCGCACGAGGTACGGGACCGCTGAACGCACGCACAGAAACGTACCGTTGAGGTTGGTGGAGATGACGTCCGACCAGTGCGCGGCGTCCAGCCGCTCGGCCGGTCCGGCCCGGCTGACGCCCGCGCCGGCCACCAGGATGTCGAGGCGTCCGTACGCCTCGTACGTGTCGCGCATCAGCGCTTCCACCGAGTCGGGGTCGCGGACGTCGACGGGGTGGTAGGCGAGGTCGCCCTCGCCCACCGGCGGCAGTTCGCGCCCCTCGTCGGGCTCGCGGGCGGCGCAGACGACGCGGCACCCTTCCTTGGCGTATGCCTGGGCGATCGCGTACCCCAGGCCTTTGGTGCCACCGGTGACGATGGCGACCTTCCCTGCGAGTCGCACGTGTGCCTCCTCGGGGATCGTGTCGACGGGTGCCGACGCTACGGAATCCCGAGCGAGGCTGACTGAACTCCCGATGGGGGGCCGCGATGGAGCGAGTTGACGGATCCTGAACTCTCCTGGGAGAGCCGACCGGGGCCCGGGGATAGTCTCGCTGAACAACGGGGCCGTCGGCCGTCGACGGTTTCACCAATCCCCCAGAACGAGCGGAAGGTCGTCATGGAATTCTCGGTGCTGGGTTCGCTGCGCGTGCGGGAAAACGGTCACGATTACGCCCCCACGGCGCCCAAACAGCGTCAGCTCCTCGCGCTGCTCGTCTTCAACGCCAATCAGGTCGTCACGGTCGGCACCTGTATCGAGGAACTGTGGGGAGAAAGCCCTCCGGATACCGGGCTTTCCACGCTTCAGTCCTACGTTCTGCAGCTCAGGCGCATCCTGAAGCGGGTGCCGCGCATCGGCAGCCTCAAGGCGGCGCGTGAATTGCTCCAGACGAGGGACGGCGGATATATGCTCGCCGTCCACCACGACGAGCTCGATGTGAATCTCTTTCACGACCTCGTACGGCAGGGCAGGGCGGAACTCGGAAAGAACGACGCCGCCGCTTCCGAACTGCTCTCCACGGCACTGGGGTTGTGGCAGGGTTCGGCGCTCTCCGACGTCCAGGCGGGACCCGTTCTGCGTATTCATCTGGCGGGCCTGGAGGAAACCCGGATCAGCGTCCAGGAACAGCGTATCGACGCCGATCTCCGGCTCGGCAGACACCATGATCTGCTCGGTGAACTGAGCGCGCTGTGCGCGCTGTATCCGACGCACGAGAATCTGCACGCCCAGTTCATGCTGGCGCTGAGCCGTTCGGGCCGGCGCACCCAGGCACTGGACGTCGTGCAGCGGCTGCGCAGGATGCTGGGCGAGGAGCTCGGGCTTGAACCGTCGCCCCGGATGAACCGTCTCCATCAGGCGGTGCTGGCCTGCGACCCGGTGATCGACGCCCCGGCGAAGACCGCCCCGCTGCTCTCGCTCGACCTGCTGGCCCACAGCGGAGCCCGCTCGGCCTGAGCCGCGCCCCACCACCGCGTCCCGCTCCCGCGCCCCCGAACGCCCGGCCGCGAAGACCTCCACGGTCTTCGCGGCCGGGCGTTCTCGCGTGCTCGGCAGGGTGTCAGGCGTCGGGAGCGCGGGCATACGACGAGCGCCCCGGCCCGTACCGCCGGTAGCACGGCATCGACTCCGAGCGGCCTCCTCACGGGTGTGTCATGTGTGGCCGGACCACACCTCCGCTGACGCCGACCGGCGCCTCCACACCGCCCTGACCAGGCACTTCGACAGCCGGAACCAGTCGGTCACCCGGTCCTTTACTGGAACGTGCCGTTCCCGGTGGTGTCCGCCACCACCTCGGATCGACCCGTGTGACATGTCTCTCCGGCAAGAAGTGCGGGGTGGAAGATTGGAAGCCGTGGGAGGGGCGTTACCCCTCGCCCCGGGGCGGCCAGAGGGTGCCCCCTCTACCTTGGCGCGCGAGCGCCCGCCGAGCATCGTTGGATCCGGAATCAAGTGGCTCGCCGGTTCGGGCGGGCCGCCCTCCCACTCATTCCAAGGTCCACGGGGGACTCATGAACGCCGTTGCGCAGACACTGGAGAACTGTCCGTCGGACGACGAATCCCACTCACCCGGCATCCACTCACCCGGCGCCCAGGTGCCCGACACACCCGCGAGCTGGGACGAGCGGGTGCTCACCGAGGTGAGCACCGTGCTGTTCGCCTCACTGCGCCGCAGGGACCAGCGCCTGCGGGGCCTCGCGTATCTGCGCGGCCTCCTCGGGGCGAAGGGGCGCCGGTCGATACGGAACATGGCGGCCCTGCTGGGTGGTTCGGCCACCGAGCAGAGCCTGCACCACTTCGTGAGCGACTCCACCTGGGACTGGGTCCCGGTGCGCCGCTCGCTCGCCCGGCACATCACCCAGCTGGATCCCCCGCTGGCGTATGTGGTGCGGCCCATGGTGATCCCGAAGACCGGGGAGAACTCCGTCGGTGTGGACCGGCAGTTCGTCTCCGAGCTGGGCCAGCTCGTCAACGCCCAGCAGGCGGTGGGGGTGTGGGCAGCCAACGAGCGGATGAGCGTCCCGCTCAACTGGCGGCTGCACCTGTCCTCCTCCTGGCTCGACGACCGCATCCGGCGCCGCCAGGCGTCCATCCCCGACGACCTCGGCGACCGCACCCTGGGCGACTCGGCGGTGGAGGCGGCCGTGGAGACGGCGAGCCACTGGGGCCTGCCGCGGCGGCCGGTCGTCCTGGACGCCCGCCATATGGATCTGGCCTCCACCATCGCCGCGTTCCGGGCCGCCGGTGTCCCCTTCCTCGCCCGGATCAGCGGCGCGGTCCAGCTCACCGTGACCGACCCCGGGCCGCAGGGCCGGACGCCCGAGATCCAGCAGGCCCTCCAGATCATGACGGCGGCGCGTGACCGGATGCGCCCGGCGCCGGTGCCCGGGCGCGGCGCCGGGAACGGCCGCCCGATGCACCTCACCACGAAGATCCGCGTCCGCCCCTCGCCCGCCGTACGGCAGTTGGCGGGGCCGGGTGAACTGGCCCTGCTGGGTGTGGCGGAGAGCCGTCGCCAGGGCCCCGTCGAGCTGTGGCTCACGGATATGACGGAGACCCGGCTGCCCACCCTGATGCGGCTGAGCCGCCTCGTCCGCCGCGCCGACCAGGACTTCCGGGAGACCACCGACCGCCTCGGCATCCGGGACTTCACCGGCCGCTCGTACGCCGGCTGGCACCGCCATGTGACGCTGGCCTCGGCGGCCCACGCGGTGTCCGTACTGGAGGCGGACGACCCGGAGCCGGAGCGGCCGGGGCGCCCCCGTACCGGACCTGACTTCACTGACAGGTAGTCAGCCATGCTCCCGCGACAGAGCGGTGTGTCCGGCCGGCCGTCGGACGCACCGCTCCCGTGGTGGCGGACACGTATCCGCCACCGGGCCGGGTTCCGGCCATGCTCACCGTGCCTCGCACCCCACCGGGCAACCCCCTCACAGGAGTTGCCGTCCTCCGGATCACGAAGGACCCTCGGCGTCGCCCGGGGCGCTCCGGCGAGAACCATCGAGAACGACGACGAGGACGACCACTGTGATACGTGTGAAACGCGTCGTGACCGCCGCGCTGGCGGTGCTCACGCTGGCGGCGGTGTCACCGGAACTGGCACACGCCCAGCCCGCCACCCGCCCCGCCGGCCCCCTGACCAGGCCCGCCGACGACGACCGCCTCCCACCGGGCTGGCGAATCACCGGCACCGGCGCCGCCCGCCAGCTCGTCTGGACCTCCCCCGAAGCGGTGCCGATGGGCGACGCCCGGGTCGAGTTCCACGCCGGGGACCGGCTGCTCGGGCACCCGGTGGCCGAGCGGGACGGGCGCTCCTTCCGGCTGGCGCTCGGCGGCGCGCGGCTCGGCGCGGCCGACCAGCTGAAGGTGCTGGCGGGCGGCCGGCGCCTGGACGCGGCCGGGACCGGCCGCACCCCGCCTCCGCCCAGCGGCCTCGCCCCCAGCGCGCCGGCGCTGCCACAGGCCCCACTGCCCGCGAACCGGGTGGACCCCGGCGTACCGGGCCCGTACCGCACGGCCAAGGGCGCGTACACGCTCGACTCGGTGCGGCTGCCGGGCTTCAAGGCTCCGGTGGAGATGCGCGGCACCGTGGTGGGGCCCACGAACGCCCCGGGCAGGCGCCCGCTGGCGCTGTTCCTGCACGGCCGCCACTACACCTGCTACCGCGCCGACGACGGCGACCCCGGCCAGTGGCCGTGTGCGGCCGGTGCGCTGCCGGTGCCCAGCCAGGACGGCTATCTGCGCGCCCAGCAGTTCCTCGCCTCGCAGGGGTATGTGACGGTGTCGATCGCGGCCAACGGCATCAACGGGCAGGACGACAGCGCCGCCGACGGCGGCGCCCAGGCCCGTTCCTCCCTGGTCCGGCTGCATCTGGCGCGCTGGGCACAGTGGGGCGCGAAGCGGTCCGGCGCACCGGCCGCCGTGCGCGCGGTCGCCCCGGCCGACCCGTCCCGGGTGCTGCTGGTCGGCCACTCCCGGGGCGGTGAGGGCGTCAACCGGGCGGCCCTGGACAGCCTCTACGCGCCGCCCGCCGCCGAGGACGGCTACCACGGCCCGGTGCGCTGGAACATCCGTGGCACCGTGCTGATCGGCCCGACCGTCTTCGGCCAGAACCCCGCGCCCGACGTGCCTTCGCTCACCATCCTGCCGGGCTGCGACGGCGATGTGTCGGATCTCCAGGGCGAGATCTACGTGGACGGCACCCGCGGGGTCAGCCGCGGCGCCGCGCTGCACAGCGCGGTGTACATGGTCGGCGCCAACCACAACTTCTTCAACAGCGAGTGGACACCGGGCCAGGCCAAGGCGCCCGCCACGGACGACTTCGACTCCGACGACACCACCGACCGGGTGTGCGCGCCGAGCGCGAAGACCCGGCTGACGGCCACCCGGCAGCAGAGCGCGGGCGCCACCTACATCGCGGCGGCGGCCCGGCTGTTCGTCGCGGGCGACGACCGGGTGCGCCCGCTCCTCGACGGCTCCGGCCGCCGCGCCCCCTCGGCGGACCCCGCCCGGGTGCTGTCCCACGCGGTCGGCGCCAACCGCACCCCCGCGTTCCTGCCGGGCCCCGGTGTCAGCGTCTCCGGCGGGCGGGTGTGCGCCCAGGTCGACCCCGACCCGGCCCGCGCCTGTCTGGCACCCGGCACCGAGGGCGCCTCTCCGCACTTCGCGGCCTGGGAGACCCCTCGGGAGCCCGGCCGTGACGCGGTGGCACTGCGCTGGACGGGCGCGGGGTCGCCGACGGCCGTACGGCTCGCCCGTCCGGTCTCCCTGGCGGGCAGCGACGCGCTGGCCCTGCGGCTGATCGTGCCGCCCAACACCACCGGCAGCCAGCTCGATGTCACCCTCGTCGACGCCTCGGGCCGCCGGGCGGCGCTGGGCCGGGCACGCGTGGACGGGCTCCCGGGCACCGGGCGCACCGCCTCGTACTGGGCGCGTGAGATCCGTATGCCGCTGTCCGCCGCCCACAGGCTGGACCTGAAGCGGGTCGCCGCCCTGGAGCTGACCCCGCGCACCGGGAACGGGCAGGCGTGGCTGATGGACGCCTGGGGCTGGAAGCCGGGCACACCCGCCGTGCACGCGCCCGCGCTGCCCCGGGTCGACCTCGGCCGGCTGACGGTCAAGGAGGGCGACTCCGGTACGCGCACCTACCGCGTCCCGGTCCGCGTCGTCGGCCACGGCAGCGGCCAGGTCCGGCTGTTCGTGCCCGAGCCGGGCACGGACAAGGTCACCTCCCGTACGGTCACGGTCCGCCCCGGCGGGCATGAGATCGACGTCCCGGTCGTGGTGCGGGGCAACACCCGCTACGGCTACGACGTCACCCGGGAAGCATTCGTCAAGGCGGTGCACGGCACGGTCGTCGGCTCGCACCGCGGCGGTGTCACCGCGCAGGACGACGACCCGATGCCGAAGGTCACCGTGACACCCGTCGCGGACCATGTGGTCGAGGGGAAGCCGCTGACCTGGCGGGTGTCCCTGTCGACGGTCGCCGACGCCGAGATCTCGGCCGACCTGCCGCTGCTGCCGGTCGGCGGCGGCCCGGAGCTTTCCACGGCGGACGTCGACAAGCAGTGGCTCAAGGACACCTTCGACGCGTCCCCCGCCCCGGCACGCCCGCTCTCCCAGGTCGTGGAGGAGCCGTACATCCCGGTCACGGTGCCCGCGGGCCGGCCGAGCACCGACGTGTCCGTACCCACGGTCGCGGACGGCGTCAGCGAGCCGGTGGAGTCGCTGCGCGCCCGTCTGATCACGTACGACGCGCGATGGCAGCCGCATCCGGGCCCGGAGTTCACCGGGACGGTACGGGACGCCTCGTAGTGAGCGCGTGGATCCCGGCGTTGGTGAGAACGCCGGGATCCACCGCCCCGCCTCCCCCGCGCCTTGAACCTCCGCCCGCTCAGCGGCGCAGCAGCGCGCAGGCGAAGTCCTCCTGCACCTTGCGCAGTTGGGGCAGCAACTCGGGTTTGACGCTCTTGCTGATCTGCGTGGTGATCGAGAACGTGAGGGACTTCCTGCCGTCCGGGGTCGCGGCGGCCAGCTGGGTGTATCCGGCGGTGTTGCCGGTGTGGCCGTAGAGCACACCGCAGCGCGTGGCGTAGCGGAAGAGGGCCAGTCCGGCGGAGTTGACGCCCGGGCCCGCCGGTTCGGAGGCCGCGCCGGGGAGGAACTTCCGCTGTTCCTTGCGGGTGTGCGGGGAGACGAGGCTGCCTCCGGCGTAGCCGCGGAAGAACCGGCCCAGGTCGGCGGGGGTCGAGACGACGGCTCCGGAGGCCCAGACGCCCGAGGTGTCGAAGAGCTCGGTGACGTCCTCCGGCGGGGCGGGCGGGTCGACCGCGTAGCCGTGCAGATAAGGGCGCGGCAGCCGGAACCCCGGGGGCAGACTGGTCTGCCGCAGGCCCAGCGGCTGGTACACGAGGCGCTTGAGCAGGTCCTCGTAGCGGCAGCCGGTCGCGGCCTCGGCCATCAGCGCGACGGCGATGTTGTCGGAGTTGGAGTACTGGTAGCGCGAGCCGGGCCGGAAGGCGAGCGGCTGCCCGGCGGCGAAGTCCAGCAGCCTGCGCGAGTCGAAGACGTGGTGCGGATCCTCGGTGAGGATCGCCCGGAACTCGGCGGACCCGGTGAAGTCCGGGAGCCCGCTGGTGTGGTTGAGCATCTGACGCAGGGTCACCTTGTGCCAGGCCGTGGGCAGGTCCGGCAGCAGTCTGCCCACTGTGGTGTCCAGCGACAGCTTTCCCTGGTCGACCAGGCGCAGGGCGACGGCCCCGCTGAACGCCTTGGCGATGCTCGCGATCCGCATGTGGTCGGTGGCGTGGGGCGGCTGCCCGGTCCCGAGGTCCCCGACGCCGGCCCGGTAGACCTCGGCCCGGCCGCCACGGGTGAGGACCGCGATGACGCCGGGCGGGCCGCCGGGCACGCCCACGAGCTGCTCCAGTCCGCGTTGCAGCCCCCGGTCGTGCGACGGCTCGGGCGCCGGGGCGGCCTGCACGGGCGGGACGAGGGCGCCGGCCGACGCGGCGGCGAGCAGGGCGGCGACGGCCAGCGGCAGCCTGGAGCGGCGTCCGGCCAGGTGTGCGACCACGTGGGTACCTCCTGAAGGCATGGCGGCGGCCGGGTCCGGCTCGCCCGTCTCCCCTGAGAGCATCGGACGCCGTGCCGCCGCCCGCCTTCGCGCTGCTCCATCCGGCCCAGGACGGCCCTGGCCTTCCGGCAGCGGTGCTCAGGGACCGGCGGGCTCGTGCGCCGCCGCGTCCAGCGCCTCGCGGGCGGCGTCCAGGGCCGCGACCCGGTCGGCGGGCACCAGGCCGACGCGGGTGCGGCGGTCCAGGAGGTCGCCGGCGTCGAGTGCGCCCTCGTGCCGGGCCGCCCACCACAGTTCGGCCCGGGTGGTCTCCACCCCGTCGGCCACCGGCTCCCGCAACCGGGGGTCGGCCTCGCCGAGCGCGTGCAGGGCGGTGGCCTCGGTGCCGTACCGGGCGAGCAGTCTGCGCGGTACGGGCAGGGCCGCGAGCGCCGCCGGCGCGGCGGCGCCGACCAGCGGCAGCCGTGCGGTGCGGCAGGGCGCGGCCGCCATGCCCCGGGCGGCGAGGGCCGCGTCGAGGGCGTCCTGGGCCATCCGCCGGTAGGTGGTCAGCTTGCCGCCGACGACGGTCACGACGCCCTCGCTCGACGTCAGCACCGCGTGCTGCCGCGAGATGTCCGATGTGCGGCTGCCCGAGCCCTCCTCCGGGGCGTCGTCGAGCAGCGGCCGCAGCCCGGCGAAGGCGCCCACCACGTCGTCGCGGTGGACCGGTGTGTCCAGGGCCGTGTTGAGGACGTCGAGCAGGAAGCCGATGTCGGACTCGGGAGGCGTGGGCTCGTCCTGGACGGGGCCGTCGACAGGCTCGTCGGTCAGCCCCACGTACACCCGGCCGTCGCCCTGCGGCAGGACGAGCACGAAGCGGTTGGTCTCGCCGGGCACGGGGATGTGCAGCCCGGCGGTCAGCCCGGGCAGGGTGCTGCCCCGCAGCACCAGGTGGGTGCCGCGCGAGGGGCGCAGCTTCACGCCGTCGACCAGCTGGTCCGCCCAGACACCGGTGGCGTTGACGACCGCCCGGGCCCGGATGGTCAGCTCCTGGCCGGTCAGCTCGTCGCGTACGAGGGCGCCGGCGCCGGATACGGACAGGGCGCGGGTCCGGGTCAGGACACGGGCCCCGTGCCCGGCGGCGGTACGGGCGATGGCGGTCACCAGCCGGGCGTCGTCGGCGAGTTGGCCGTCCCAGGACAGCAGCCCGCCGTACAGGCCGTGCGGGCGCAGTCCCGGACCCGTGCGCAGGGTCTCGACGGCCGAGAGGCGGCGCGGGCCGGGCAGCGTGCGCCGTGCGGTGCCCGCGGCGACGCGCAGCAGGTCGCCGGCGCGCAGCCCGGCCTGGGCGAGCGCGGCGTTGCGCCGGGAGGTCAGGGAGGTCAGCGGCAGCACGAACGGCTGCGCGCGCACCAGATGGGGGGCGGTGCGCTCCATCAGCACCCCGCGCTCCACCGCGCTCTCGTGGGCGACACCGAGCTGCCCGGAGGCCAGATACCGCAGTCCGCCGTGGATGAGCTTCGAGCTCCAGCGGGAGGTGCCGAAGGCCAGGTCGTACGCGTCGATCGCGGCGACAGACAGTCCGCGCGAGGCGGCGTCCAGGGCGGCTCCCGCGCCGGTCGCGCCGAGCCCGACGACCAGGACGTCGACGGTCGTCCCGGCGGCCAGCCGGTCCAGGTCGCGGGCCCGGCGGGCGGCGGTGAGGGAGAAGTCCGGGCGGGGTTCGGCAGGGCTCATGGGGCGAGGGTCCTCTCGAGGATGTGCCGGAGCTCGTCGTAGAACGCTTCGTCGGCGAGGTCGGGGTCCGCCGCGTCGGCCATGGTCTGGAGCGACAGCGCGAAGGACTGGATCACCAGGAAGAGCGATCTGGCCTGGCGCGTGGGGTGGTCGGCGCGTACGGACCCGTCCTTGTGCCCCTGTTCCAGGGCCTCCTGGACGAAGGCGAGCAGCGCGTCCTGGCTGGCCCCGCGCCGGTCGAAGAGGTACGGCAGCAGCAGTTCCGGGTCGACGTCGAGGATCTTGCGGAGCAGCGGGTGCGACCGGAAGGCGCGCAGCCCGGCCACCAGCCCGTCGACCAGCTGCTCGCGCACGGGGCGGGTGGTGTCGGTGCTGGGCGCGTCCCCGAGGGTGACGGACACCCACTCCCGTGTCATGACGTCGCCCACCAGGGTGCGCACGTCGGGCCAGCGCCGGTAGATGGTCATCCGGGAGACCCCGGCCCGGCGGGCGACGTCGGTGAGGGTCGTCCGGCGGACGCCGACCGCGAGAACGCAGTCCCGGGCGGCGTCGAGCACCGCCTCGTCGTCCCGACGGTTGTGACGAATGGGCTTCATCTGTCACAGTGTAACGACGGAACGGGCGACGGCAAGCCGCCCCCCACGCCGTGGGACCGGAACAACTGCGCGACGAAGCGGGTGATCAGGTGGGTTCGGTGGACATGCTGTGGAGCGGCTGGGGCGATCCGGCCAAGGCGGCGCCACTGCCCGAAGAGGTGACGGGTCTGCTGCGGGACCTGCTGGGGGTACGCCCGGCAGCCGCCCCGGCCAAGGACCTGGCGGCCGTCGCGCCCGGCCCGTCGCGGCTGACCGGGGCGGCCCGGGCCGCCCTGGGGGCGGCGGTCGGCGAGGAGCACGTTCGCGACGACGACGAGAGCCGGGTGCGCCACACCCGGGGCAAGTCCACCCCCGACCTGCTGCGCATCCGCACCGGCGAGGTCGCCGACGCCCCGGACGCCGTGGTGCTGCCCGCCGGTCACGACGAGGTCCTGGCGGTCCTCGCGGCCTGCACCGCACACCGGGTCGCCGTCGTCCCCTTCGGCGGCGGCACCTCGGTCGTCGGCGGGCTGGCCCCCCAGGGGCACGACGCCTTCGTCGCGCTGGACCTGCGCCGGATGAACCGCCTCGTCGCCCTGGACGAGGTCTCGCGCACCGCCACCCTGGAGCCCGGGCTGCGCGGCCCCGAGGTGGAGGCGCTGCTCGCCGAACGCGGCTACACGCTCGGCCACTTCCCCCAGTCCTTCGAGTGGGCGACGGTCGGCGGGTTCGCGGCCGCCCGCTCCAGCGGCCAGGCCTCCGCGGGCTTCGGACGCTTCGACGACATGGTGACGGCCCTTCAGGTGGCCACCCCGCGCGGCACCCTGGACCTCGGCCGGGCCCCGCGCTCGGCCGCCGGGCCGGACCTGCGCCAGCTCGTCCTCGGCTCCGAGGGCGCGTTCGGCGTCATCACCTCGGTGACCGTACGGATGCACCCCACCGCCGAGACCAAGGTCTACGAGGGCTGGCGCTTCGG
Source organism: Streptomyces crystallinus (assembly GCF_039521265.1). Classification (NCBI taxonomy): domain Bacteria; kingdom Bacillati; phylum Actinomycetota; class Actinomycetes; order Kitasatosporales; family Streptomycetaceae; genus Streptomyces; species Streptomyces crystallinus. The sequence continues at coordinate 364,989 of NZ_BAAACA010000009.1, forward strand.
GTCCTTCGCCCAGGGGCAGGCCGCGCTGCGCGCCCTCGCCCAGGACGGGCCGCTACCCACCGTGCTGCGCCTCTCCGACGAGACCGAGACCATGATCGGCCTGGCCAAGCCGGACGCCATCGGCGGCGGCCTCTCCTCCGACGCGGGCTGTCTGGCCATCGTCGGGTACGAAGGCGCTCCCGAGGAGGTCGCCCACCGCAGGGCGCGGGTGGGCGCCGCCCTCGGCGAGGCGGGCGGCGAGCCGCTCGGCGAGGAGCCCGGCACCGGCTGGGCCCACGGCCGCTACAACGCGCCCTATCTGCGCGACGCCCTCCTGGACACCGGCGCCTTCGCCGAGACCCTGGAGACGGCGGCCTTCTGGTCCGACATCCCCGCCCTGTACGAGGCCGTGCGCACCGCGCTGACCCGGTCGCTCACCGAGGCGGGCACCCCGCCGCTGGTGATGTGCCACGTCTCGCACGTCTACCCGGCGGGCGCCTCGCTCTACTTCACGGTGGTCAGCGCCCAGGGCGAGGACCCGGTGGCGCACTGGGCCCCGGCCAAGAGGGCGGCGAACGACGCCATCCTCGCGGCGGGCGGCACCATCAGCCACCACCACGGCGTCGGCACCGACCACCGCGACTGGTACGCCCGGGAGATCGGTCCGCTCGGCGTCGAGGTCCTGCACGCGGTGAAGGACCGGCTCGACCCGGCAGGCATCCTGAACCCCGGCATCCTGCTGCCGCCGCTGCCCGCTCTCTGAGGTGCGCGGCACCTCCTCCCCCGCCCGCCAGCACAGCGTCGTCGCCCATCGGAGCGTAGCCATGCGACAGTTCACGGCCGTCGTCAACCCCACCGCGGGCGGGTCCCAGGGCGCCGCCGCCCTGATCCCGCTGGCCCGGCTGCTGCGCGAAGGGGGTGCGGAGCTGGAGGTCGAGTACAGCCGCGGCCTCGACCACGCGCGCACCCTGGCCCGGCGGGCCGCCGAGCGGGGCCGGGTGGTGCTCGGGGTCGGCGGCGACGGCATGGCCGGGTGCGTGGCGGGCGCGCTGGCCGGCACCGACGCCCTGGTGGGCATCGTGCCGGCCGGGCGGGGCAACGACTTCGCCCGCGCGCTCGGGCTGCCCTCCGAACCCGCCGCGCTGGCCGAGGTGCTGTTGCGCGGCGAGCCGAGGAAGGTCGACGCCATCGAGGTCGAGTCGGCCGTGCACGACAAGGTCGCCGTCCTCGGCAGCGTCTACGCCGGGGTCGACGCGGTGGCCAACCGGCACGCCAACGCCTCCCGGCTGCTGCGCGGCGCCGCCTCGTACTACATGGGCGGACTGCGCGCGGTGCTCGGCTGGCGCACCGCCCACTACCGCGTCACCGTCGACGGCACGCTCCACGAGCGCAGCGGCTACACCGTGATCGCCGCCAACTCCGGCTACTACGGCTTCGGACGGCACATCGCGCCGGACGCCGCCGTGGACGACGGCCTCCTCGACGTGGTCATCCTCAACGACTCCCCGCGCAGACTGTTCTTCACCGTCATGCGGGAGCTGGAGGACGGCCGCCACATCCGCCGCCCGCAGGTGGAGGTGCTGCGCGGCCGCGAGGTGCGCATCGAGGCGGACCGGCCGCTGCCGTACGGGGCGGACGGCGAGGTCGAGGCGGTCCTCCCGGTCACCGCGCGCGTCCTGCCCGGCGCCCTCACGCTCCTCGCGTGAGGGCCTGATCCCGCCCCCCGCCGTCCGCCCGGAAGGCAGGCGCGGCGGCGGTCGGCACGTGCCCCGCGCGCCGGGGCGTACCGTCCGCGTTCCGGGGAATCCGCTCGGCATGACCACTCAAGCCGAGCGGGCCCGGGCCCGAACTGCCAGGCGGGTCATGGCCGTTCGGGTGCTGATCACGCTGGTCGCGATCGCGGCGCTGGCGGCGTTCGCCGTCGTGCTCGCCAAACTGACGCTCACCCCCTCGCCCGCGTCACGCGACATCGCGGGGTCGAACCTGCGGCCCGGGCACTCGCTGCGCGAATACGCCGACGACTACACCTTCCTCGCCGCCTGCCGCCAGGTCGGCGGCAACCTGCTGCTCGGCGCGCCCTTCGGGCTGATCCTGCCGGTGCTGGTGCGCCGACGGCTGCGGGCGGTGCGGGTGCTGCTGTACACGGTCGTGGTGATGGTCCTCATCGAGCTGGTGCAGGGGGCGCTGGTGGAGGGGCGCGCGTTCGACGTGGACGACGTCATCCTCAACACCTCCGGCGCGCTGCTGGCGTATCTGCTGCTGGGCCGCCGCCTCGGCCGCGGCTTCCACCACCTCGGGGAAGAGCCTCGGGAGCGCCGGAAGCCGAGCCGGACCTGGCGCCTCGGGTTGCGGCGGACCGCGGCACGCCGCTGAGAGGCGGGGGCCGCCCCGCCGAGGGGTACGCGGCCCGCCCGTACCGGACCGGCCCGGCCGCGCGTCACCCGTTCCGCCGCTCCGTATGCCCTCCGCGTGAGCGTGCCCATACGATCCGTCATGGGCTGGTTCGCCCATGGGCCGGTTCGCCCTCGGGAGACACCGGCCCGGCCGCGGCCTCCCCGCTCCCGGCCGGATCCGCGAAAGGCAGGCACGCACCCATGCTCAGCACCGACTTCGTCACCGGCGCACCCAACTGGCTCGACCTCGGCAGCCCCGACACGGCGGCCTCGGCCCAGTTCTACGGCTCCGTCTTCGGCTGGGACTTCCAGTCCGCGGGCCCCGAGGCCGGCGGGTACGGCTTCTTCCAGAAGGACGGCCGGACGGTCGCCGCGCTGGGCCCGCTCACCGAGGAGGGCGCGAGCCCGGCGTGGACGGTGTACTTCCGGACACCGGACGCGGACGCCACCGCCAAGGCGGTCGAGCAGGCGGGCGGGACCGTGCGGGTGGAGCCCTTCGACGTCATGGACGCGGGCCGGATGGCGTGCCTCACCGACCCGGGCGGCGCCGACTTCTCGGTGTGGCAGCCCGCCGCCACCAAGGGCCTGGAGCGCACGCACGAGGAGGACGCGCTGTGCTGGGCCGAGCTGCACGCCCAGGACGTACCGGCCGCGCTGTCCTTCTACCGCTCGCTGTTCGGCTGGCGCTCCCAGGAGATGGCGGCGCCCGGGATGACGTACACCGTGCTGTCCACCTCCGAGGGCGACCAGCAGGACGCCTCGTTCGGCGGCCTCGCCCCGGCCCAGGAGGGCATGGAGCCGCGGTGGATCCCGTACTTCGCGGTGGCCGACGCGGACGCCACGGCGGAGCGGGCGCGGGAGAGCGGCGGCACGGTCATCATGCCCGCGTCGGACGTGCCGGACGTCGGCCGCATCGCCTGGCTCGCCGACCCCCACGGCGCCCCCTTCGCCATCCTCAAGCCCGCGCCGCAGCACGGCTGACCGGGCCCGGGGCCTGCCCTCGAACCGCCGCCCGTCCAGGCTCACATGGGGTACGAGAGCAGCCGCGCCGGCCCCTCCGGCCAGGGCTCGTCGTCATGCAGCGGAATCCACATGGTCCGCAGCGGCATCACCACGGGCCCCGCGGGCTGCTCCACCTCGACGTCCCGGTCCAGGGTCCGCCAGCCGAGGCGCCGGTAGAGCGCGACGAGCGGCGGCCGGCAGAACAGCAGCGCGTGCCTCGGCCCCCGCGTGCGCGCGTGGTCGACCGCCGCGCCCACGACCAGCCGCGCCAGGCCGTGGCCGCGCAGATCGGGCGCGACGGCCACGCCGCCCACGCCCATCACCTGCGCCTCGACGCCGCCGACCGACATCGGCAGCGGCAGCAGCCCCGCGTGCGCCACCAGCCGGCCCTCGTGGTGGACGCCGAAGTGGTCCTCCTTGGGCAGCCAGGTCAGTCCGGCGTCCGCGACGCCGAACGGGTCGGCGCCGTCGCCCAGGATCTCGTTCTGGTCGGCCCGGGTGTATCCGGCCAGCCGGACCACGGCGGGCGCCGCCGAGGACAGGGATTCACTCATCCCTTCATGATCCACTACGGGCGGACTCCTGACCAGGCTCGCTCCCGAGCGGGCCGCCCGCCACCGCCCCGGCCTGCTCGGGGCGGCGCGCCCGGACCGGGGTGAACAGCGCCAGCACCGCGACGAGCAGACAGCACGCCCCGGCCGTCAGACACACCGAGCCGGTGCCGTACCGCTGCGCGGCCCAGGTGAGGACGGCCGCGCCGACGGGGGCGGCCGAGTAGTGGATGGTCCAGAAGGCCGAGGTGACCCGGCCGAGCAGATGGTCCGGGGTCACTTCCTGCCGCAGCGACATCGAGCAGGTGCCCGCCACGCTGACGCAGCCCAGGAACGCGGCGGTCAGACCCGCGACGCCCGCCACGCTCCCGGCCGAGCCGATCGCCGCCAGGGCGAGCCCGCAGACCGCGACCCCGCTGGTCCAGGTCACCCCGAAACCGAGCCGGTGGCGGATCGGGGCGACGAAGAGCGCCCCGACGACCGTTCCCAGGGCGCCCACCGCGAAGACGGTGCCGACGGCGTCGTCGCCCTGGCCGAGGTCGTGTTTGAGGTGATAGATGATCAGGTCGTTGAGGCCGAGCGTCAGGAAGCTGAAGAACGACAGCAGGATCGTGAGGCTGCGCAGCACCGGATGCCGCCGCAGGAACGACACCCCGGCGGCCAGCTCCCTGCCCATCGACTCCCGCCTCGGGCCCCGCGCCTCGTCGCCCGACGGCCGCGCGCGGCCCTTGAACCGTACGAGGCTCAGACAGGCGGCCGACACCCCGAAGCTCCCCGCGTCGACGGCGACGGCGGCCGCCGGGCCCAGCCAGGCCGCCACCACGCCCGCGAGCAGCGGCCCCACGACGCCCGCCGCCGCGGCCGTGGCGTTCAGCCTGCCGTTGGCCTCGGTGATGCGGTCGCCCGGAACCAACGCCCGTACGGCGGTGACATAGGTGACGGAGAACAGCATCCCGACGGCCTCGGCGAGCGGCAGCACCACGTACAGCAGCCAGATCCGCGGGCCGAACGCCCAGGCCAGCGGGATCAGCGCGTACAGCGCCAACCGCACCAGGTCACAGACGATCAGCAGCTTCCGGCGGTCCAGCCGGTCGACCACGATCCCGGCGAAGACCCCCGCGACGACGGCGGCCGCCGCCGCGCTGCCGGTCAGCAGACCCATCTGGGCGACGGAGCCGGTCGCGTGCAGCACCAGCAGCGGCAGGGCGACCAGGGCGAAGGAATCACCGACGACGGAGAGGGTCTGCGCGGCCCAGAAGACCCCGAAGTCGCGGTCGCGCCACAGCGCACGCGAGCGGGCCGACAGGGGCTCGTCACCGGTGAGTTCAGGCATCCGGGGAGGGTAGTACGCGGGAGGCGCGGAGTCCCGTCAATTTCCCTGGCCCCACCAGGGCCCGGCTCTCCCGTCAGATCCAGTCGTGGCGCGCCGCGTGCAGCGCGAGCTGGAAGCGGGAGACGGAGCCCGCGAGCTGGTGCAGCTGTTCCAGGTTCCGCGACAGGGTACGGCGGCTGATGCCGAGCAGGTCGGCGATGTCCTCGTCGTTCACCCCGGTGGCGAGCAGCTCCAGGATCCGGCGCTGCGCGGGGCGCAGCGCGCGCGGCACCTGACCGCTCAGATGCATCGGATAGGCGGAGCGCCAGGCCGTCTCGAAGAGTCCGGTGAGGGCGGAGAGCAGACTGGAGGGGCGCACGAGCAGCAGCGAGTCATTGGACTCGGCCTCCACCGACGACATCGACACGATCGCCAACCGCCGGTCGAAGACGGTGAGTTTGACGGGCACGGTGGGAAGCACCCGGGCCTGCTCCCCCGCCGCGATGCACGGCTGGATGTTGCCCGCGTAGTACGAGGTGTTGCGCACCGCGGACGCGGAGTACACCACCCGGTACACCACGCCCCGGGCCAGTTTCTCCACTTCGGTCGGGTTCGGGCCCCCGGCCGTGTGGTAGGGCGGTGAGTCGAAGCGCAGCACCTCGCTCTCCGCGGCTCCCTCCACATGCCAGATGCGCTCGGCGACCCGTGGCCCGGAGACGACCTCCACCAGGTCGTCGGTGGGCTGGGAGTGCACCGAACGGCGGAAGTCGCGGAAGGCGTTGAGCGCCGCCACATGCGCCTGCCGCAGCTCGGCGGCGCGGGCGTGGGCGAGCTGGTCCAGGGCGATGGTCGGCTCGACCGGCGAGACGGCGTCGGCCTCGCCGTCGAGCACGGCGACCAGCCCGAGGCCGATGAGCCCGCGGGTGAGGCGCTCCGCCTCCCCGGGCTCCTGGCCGAGCCGCTCGGCGAGTTCGGCCACCGGCATGCGCCCGCGCCGGAGCAGCGTGGTGTACACCGCGGCCTCGCCGGGCCCCAGTCCCAGCCGGCGCAGCTCCTCGGGCAGGCCCGTGTCGTCGATGGCGGACATCGTGCCATGCCGGTACGGCCGCGCGCGGCGGGATACGGAAGGTGACGTTCGAGCCGGTTTGCGCCATCGGCGCGGGTGCCCGTTCTCGCCACTGGCGACGACGGGACACCACGCGTCCCGCAACGGCAGTACACCAAACGGACGCGGAAGGTCCGCCCCCTCACCGCCTCCCCCTAGGAGCTGACGTGCACGCACGTGCCCGACTCTGCGCCCTGACCGCCCTGCTCGCCACCGCTTCCGTACTGCCCCTGCATCTGGCGCACGCGGCGAACCGGCCACCGGCCGGGGCGAGTCCACCGGCGGGAGTGCGCCAGATACCGGACGCGATCGGCGGCCGGTACATCGTGGTCCTCGACGACCGGACCGCGGCCGCCGGTTCACCCGCCGCGGCCGCCGAACACCTCACGCGCCTGCACGGCGGGACCGTACGGCACACCTACGGCACGGTTCTCCACGGATACGCGGCCGACATGACCGCCGAGCAGGCCTCGGCCACCGCCGCGGACCCCACCGTGGCATATGTGGAGCAGGACGCGGCCCAGCACTCCTCCACGACCCAGAGCAACCCGCCGTCCTGGGGCCTGGACCGCATCGACCAGCGGACCCTGCCGCTGGACAAGAGCTATACGTACGCCACCACCGCGAGCAACGTCACCGTCTACCTCGTCGACAGCGGACTGCGCACCACGCACACGCAGTTCCAGGGGCGGGCGAGCATCGGCGTGGACGAGGTGGGAGACGGGCGCGGCGGGCAGGACTGCCTGGGCCACGGCACCCATGTGGCGGGCACGGTCGGCGGCAAGGACTACGGCGTCGCCAAGGGCGTCAAGCTCGTCGCCGTCCGCGTCACCGACTGCCACGACAGCGCCGGCACCTCGGCGATCATCGCGGCGGCCGACTGGATCACCGCGCACGCGGCCCGACCGGCGGTCGTCAACATGAGCCTCAACAGCACGTCCGTGATCAGCAGCGAGGACACGGCGATCAAGAAGTCCATCGCGGCCGGGATCACCTGGGTGGTGTCGTCGGGCAACAAGAACACCGACGCCTGCCGCAACTCGCCGGGCGACATCGCCGAGGCCGTCGTCGTCAACAACGCGGACTCCTCCGACAAACGGCGCTCCGACTCCGACTACGGCCGCTGCACCGACCTCTTCGCCCCCGGCACCGGCATCAACTCGGCCTGGAACAGCGGCGACACCGCGACCAAGGCGCTCTCCGGCACCTCGATGGCCGCGCCGCACGTCACCGGCGCGGCGGCGCTGTGGGTGTCCGCGCACCCGGACGCCCGGCCCGCCGACGTACAGCGGCAGCTGACCGACACCGCCACCCAGGGTGCGGTCTCCAACGCCGGCAGCGGCACCCCCAACCGGCTTCTGTACACCGGCGCCACCACCGCCCGGAACTGACCCACCGGGCCCTCGGACATCCCCGCCGAGCGAGCCGCCGCCCCTTCCCCACCGGCCGCCACCCCCCACACCCACCCCCCACACCAACCAAGAGGAGATCAAGTGATGCGTTTCCTGCGCACCTCGGCTTTGGCCGGCGTACCCGCCCTCGCGCTCCTGGCGCTGGGCGTCTGCGCGCCGGACGGCTCCCCACCGTCCGCCCCCGCCACCCAGCCGGTGGCCCAGGCGGCCGCACTCCCGGCGTTCGACCACGTGGTGGTCGTGCTGTTCGAGAACAAGAACTACAGCTCCATCACCGGCTCCAGCGCCCCGTACTTCACCAACCTCGCCTCCCAGGGCACCCTCTTCACCAAGTCCTTCGCCCTGACCCACCCCAGCCAGCCCAACTACATCGGCCTCTTCTCGGGCTCCCAGCAGGGCGTCAGCAACGACGACTGCCCCAAGGACTTCCGCACCGGCAACCTGGGGCAACAGCTCCTCGCCGCGGGCAAGACCTTCAAGGGCTACTCCGAGGCCCTGCCCAGCGCCGGGTACACCGGGTGCGGCAGCGGCAAGTACCGCCGCAAGCACGCCCCCTGGGTGGACTTCCCCACCGTCAATGGCGCCTCGTACAACGTGCCGTTCTCCACCTTCCCCAGCGACTACACCAAGCTGCCCACCGTGTCGTTCGTGACGCCGGACATGTGCGACGACATGCACGACTGCTCCATCGGCACAGGTGACTCCTGGCTCAAGAGCAGGCTGGACGGCTACGCCCAGTGGGCCAAGACGCACAACAGCCTCCTCGTCGTCACCTTCGACGAGGACCACTCCACCTCCGTCAACCAGATCTACACCGCGTTCGTCGGCGCCCATGTGAAGACCGGCTACAAGTCGGCCACGCAGCTCAACCACTACGGCCTGCTGCGCACCCTGGAGGACATCAACGGGCTGCCCGCCCTGGGCGGCGCGGCCGGCAAGTCCCCGGTGACGGACGCCTGGACCACCTCCTGACGGGGGGAGGTGAGGGCCGCCGCTGATCCGCGGCCCTTTCGACCGGTGCCCCGGGGCGCCCACCAGAGCCCCCGGGGCACCGGCACCACCCGTCCGTGCACCCCGGCATACGTACATCCTCCGAGGAGGCGGCAACGCCGTGTATCTCTCCACCATCGACCGCCCGTCGCGGGGCGGCGCGGGCCCGGGCCGGCGCGGCGCGCTCACGGCCGTCGGCGCCAACGTGCTGGCGCTCGGCACGGTGAGCCTGCTCACCGACGTCTCCTCGGAGATGGTCACGGCCGTGCTGCCGCTGTACTTCGTCCTCACCCTGCACCTCGGCCCGGCCGCCTACGGTGTGATGGACGGCCTCTACACCGGGGCGACCGCCCTGCTGCGCCTGGTCGGCGGCTATGTGGCGGACCGCTTCCGCACCCGCAAGGCCGTCGCGGCGGCGGGCTACGGCATGTCCGCGCTGGCCAAGCTAGGCCTCATCGCCGCCGGGAGCGTGCCGGCGCTCGGCGCGGTGCTCGTCGCGGACCGCGCGGGCAAGGGTCTGCGCACCGCGCCCCGGGACGCCCTGATCACCCTGTCGGTGCCCGAGCCCCTGCTCGGCCGGGCCTTCGGGGTGCACCGCGCGATGGACAGCGCGGGGGCGTTCGCCGGGCCGCTGGTCGCGCTCGCGGTGCTGTCGGCCGCGGGCAGCACGACGTCCCAGGCGTTCTCCGCGCTCTTCCTCACCAGCTTCTGCATCGCGGCCGCGGCCCTTGTCGTCCTCGCCCTCTTCACCCGCGACCGAGTGGAACGGCGCCCGTCGCCCACCGCCGCGCCCTCACCGCGTGCGGCACTGGGCCTGCTGCGCCGCGCCGACACCCGGCGCCTGCTGTACGCGGCCACCGCGCTGGGCCTGAGCACCGTCGGCGACGGCTTCGTCTATCTGGTGCTGCTGCGCCGCCAGGGCTTCTCCACCGGCTGGTTCCCCTGGCTCGCGGTGGGCACCAGCCTCGTCTACCTCCTGCTCGCCCCGCCCCTCGGCGCGCTCGCCGACCGCCACGGCCGGGCGGTGATGCTGCGCTGGGGCTATCTGGCGCTGGGCGGGGTGTATCTGCTGCTCGGCAGCCCGCTCTCCGGCACCCCGGTGACCGTGGCGTGCCTGTGTCTGTACGGGGCGTTCTACGCGGCCACGGACGGCGTCCTGATGGCCCTGGCCGCCCCCGCCTTCCCCGAGGCCCTGCGCACGACCGGCCTCGCCTGCGTCCAGACCGCGCAGGCCCTCGCCTATGTCACCTCGTCCGTCGCCTTCGGCCTCGCCTGGGCCGCCTGGGGTCCGGCCACCGCGTGCAGGTTCGCGGTGGTGGCGGTGGCGGCGGCCGCGGGTGTGACGCTCACGGCTCTGCGTGGCCACCGTACGAAGGAGACCGTCCGATGACCACCACCTGGCTCGACCGGCTCTCGCGCTCGCCCCGGCGGCGGGTCATCGGCGCGTCGGTCGGCTTCACCGCGCTGGCCGTGCTGGCCGGTTCGGCCATCGTGGCGGCCCGCCCGGACGCCCCGGCCAAGGTGGCCGAGCAGGGCGCGGTGACGCTGCTCCCGGGCTCCCCCTCCGTCCAGGAGCGGCCCGGGCTCGCGGCGCTGAGCACCGCCTCCGACAGCCACGGCCGGCTGATCACGGTGTCCGCGGCCGCCCCCCGAACCGTCGCCCGCCTGAACTGCGCCCGCTTCCACGCGGCGGCGGGCACCGGCCTGTGTCTGCGCCTCGACAGCAACTTGACGACCTATCAGCTGACGGTCCTCGACGCCCACCTGGGGGTCCGCACCGAGATACCGCTGGTGGGCGTGCCCAACCGGGCCCGGGTGTCGCCGAGCGGGCATCTGGTGGCCTGGACGGTGTTCGTCACCGGCGACTCCTACAACGGCGGCCGCTTCTCCACGCGCGTCGGCATCCTCGACACCCGCACCGACACGCTCGTTGCGACCCTGGAGGACTGGGCGGTCACGGTGGCGGACCGGCCCTACCACGCGAAGGACCTCAACTTCTGGGGCGTCACCTTCGCCTTGGACGACCGCCACTTCTACGCCACGATGTCCACGGCGGGCCACCGCTATCTGGTGCGCGGAGACCTCGCCACCCGCCGGCTGAACACCGTGCGGGACGGTGTGGAGTGCCCCTCCCTCTCCCCCGACGGCACCCGGATCGCCTTCAAGGCGGCCCGCGACGGCGACCCCCGCCACGGCTGGCGCCTCTCGGTGCTCGACCTCGCCTCCGGCCACGTCACCCCGCTCGCCGAGCAGCACAGCGTAGACGACCAGGCGGTCTGGCTCGACTCCCGCACGGTCGCCTACGCGCTGCGCCGGGGCAGGGACCACGCCGACATCTGGCAGACCCCGGCCGACGGAACGGGCAGCCCCCGCGTCCTCGTCGAGGACGCCCAGTCCCCGGCGACGCTCACACCGTGACGCACCCCGGGGCCTCCAGGTCGTGCACCGCCGTACGCCCGCCCGGGACACCCGGGACGACTCCGTAACCTCGGCTACCGGTACTCCTCCTTCGACCCGGCTTTCGAATGAACCGCGCAGTCGGGACCCGGCGCCATGATCGACTCATGGCCGTCCGGGAAGTGCACCCGGTAGGGCGGTGTGCCGTTCTCGCCCAGGACCTGGACGATCTCACCGATCCTGTCGTGCTGGCCGACGACCCTGCCGTGCTGCACCAGCTGGTCACCCTCGCTCGCTCGCATCGAGGCCTCCCTCGGAAGCGGACTGGTCGGTAAATGCATTTTATGCCGTATGTCCCGGTAAGCCCCGTTCTGGCATGCTTGCACCTGCCGGAAATCTCCGCCCAAACTGCTCCCCACCAAAGCGACCGAGGTGACGAAGGCGACCGAGGAGGACACCCATGACCACCCTGGTGATCGGGGCGCGCGGCAGCGTCGGACGGCAGGTGCTCGACCAGCTACTCGCCCTCGGCGAGCCGGTCCGGGCCTCGGCCCGCGACCCGCGAAAGGCCGACCTGCCCGCCGAGGTCCCGGTGGTCGCGGCCGACCTCACCCGGCCGCGGACGCTCCCGGCCGCGCTGGACGGCGTACGGAAGGTGTTCGTGTACGCCACGGCCACGGGCATGGCCGACTTCGCCGCGGCCGCCCGTGCGGCGGGCGTCGAGCACGTGGTGGTGCTGTCCTCCGGGAGCGTGCTCCTGCCGTACGCGCGCGGCAACGCGATCGCCGAGGAGCACCGGGCGACGGAGGCGGCACTCGCCGCCTCCGGGCTGCGCTGGACGCCCATCCGCCCGCTCGTCCTCGCCGGCAACGCGCTGGCCTGGTCGTCCTCGATCCGCGCGGAGGGCGTGGTGCGGCTGCTGCACCCGGAGGCGGCCACCGCGCCGATCCACGAGCGCGATGTCGCCGCCGCCGCGGTCGCCGCGCTGACCGGCCGCCCCGACGCCGCGGTCAGCGACCTCCTCACGGGCGGCGAGCTGGTGTCGCAGCGCCGCCAGGTCGAGCTGATCGGAGCGGCCGCGGGTCGGCGCATCCGTATCGAGGAGCTCACCGAGGCTCAGGCGCGCCGCGAGTTCGAGCGCTTCGGCTCGCCGCGGGTCGCCGCCTCGGTCGTGCAGTTCATCGTCGCCGCCGCCCGGGGCGGCTCCCCGGCGACAGGGACCGCGCGCCGCGTCCTCGGCCGCCCCCCGCTGCCCTTCGCGCGCTGGGCGGCCGACCACGCGGCCACCTTCACCTGACCGCGAGCCACAGCCACTCCCGGCGGTCGGACCTCACCGCGTCCCTGCTCTGTACGGACCACCGCGTTCACCGGCCCGCCGCCCAGCCGATGACCACCGCCGCGACGGCCGCGACCGCCGCCAGCGCGCTCCACACCACCGAGGTGCGGTGCCAGAAGGGCCGGTCCCCGGACGCCGGCTCTCCGCTCGGCGGCACGGCCGTACGGCCGAGCAGGTCCGCACTCGTGATCGCGGCGTCCACCCGGACCTGGGCGCCCCGGTGGGCGACGATGCTGATGACCGGCGGCGGTACGTGGTGCGGGGCCCGGCCGTGGCCGTCGTCGTTCTGGTCGCTCAACGGGGTCTCCTTCTGGGAACGTCGTCGACTTCCGCGTCCATCTCGTGCGCCTCACCCCTCCACCTCCGCCTCCCGCACGCCGATCCGCGCGGCCAGGTACCGCTGGGCCATGCGCTGATGGCTGCGGACCGTGCCCGGCGACAGGCCCATGACGTGGGCGACCTGGTCGGTCGAGTAGCCGAGGACGAAGCGCAGCACGATCACGTCGAACTGCCGCTCGGGGAGCTGCGCGATGGCGTCGTAGAGGCCGAGTTCGCTGTCCATCCCGCCCAGGGACACCCGCGCGTCCCGCATCGCCTGGCGCAGCACCTGCTGGGGTGACACCCGGCGGGCCTGCTCCGTGACGTGGCGGCGCAGTATCTGCCACGCCCAGGCCGACGGGTGGGGCTGCTGGAGGAAGAGCAGCCAGTCCCCGAGGATCGCCTCGAAGGTCGCCATGACGGCGGTCTCGGCCATTGCCTCGCGCAGGTGCAGCCGCGCGTAGGCGGCGTAGCGGGAGACGTTCATGGCGAAGAAGGCCTCGAAGGCGGGCGGCAGACCGGCCGCGCCCGTCGGCAGGCCGGGGCCCCGACCGGGCGCGCGGGTGTCGGCGACCAGGGTGGCGACCGGGCCTCGCGCGGGGGCGGGGGCCGAGCTCGGATGCGGTACGGGACCACCGCGCCCCGAGCCGGCCACGCCTCCCGGGCCACCGCCGGAGCTCCCCACGCCTCCCGGGCCACCGCCGGAGCTCCCCACGCCTCCCGGGCCACCGCCGGAGCTCCCCACGCCTCCCGGGCCACCGCCCGGACCCTCCACCGGCGGCTCGGGCCCCCCGGAGTCCTCGTCGCCGGGATCATCCGCCGCGGCGCGCTTCTCCAACCGCTCGGTCAACCCCCGTACCGCCGACTGCGACGCCGACAGGGCGCGGGCCAGGATGGCGCAGCGCCGCGACAGCTCGTCGCGCTCGGACATCAGGACGGCGTTGTCGTCCATAGCCCTGCGCATCCGTCGGCGCATCTCCACCACATTCAGACGCAGCTGCGCGACCTCCTCGGGCGAGGCCGCCCCGGCCACGGGAGGCGGCGCGCCCGGCGCACGGCCACCGGGCGCCGGAAGCGGAACGTAGGTCTCGGGCGGGCGGACGGGGGAGGCGAGGAGCCGGCGGGCCTGTGTGACGCGGTCGGGCCGGTCGGCGGCGTCGAAGCAGACCGTCGCCACCGCGTCGACGAACTCACCGGAGAGGTGGCGGCCCGCCAGCCGCTCGGCCACCGTCGTACGGCACGGAACCGGCCCGCTGAGGACGTCGCCGCGGCGCAGCGCGGCGTGCAGAGCGGCGACGGTGACGCCCGTCTCCTCCAGCCAGCTCCGCAGCAGGGCCGCCGTCTGGTTCTCCTGGGGGGTCGTCCCCCGTAACGGCCCCCACGGCCGGCCGCCCCGGCTTGCCATCCGCTCTCCTCGTACTCGCTCGGAGCACCACTGTGGAGCAGTCACGGCACAGCCGGCGGTTGTCCGTCGAAAGACGCGGACAACCGGTCCGGACCGTGAACGCCCCCGCCCGGCGCATGGCGGGATTGCGGTCGTCGGCCGGGGGAACCCGCACCCCGGGAGGTGCCGTGAAGGTGGGTACGGTGACGGTGTCCGGACGGGTCCGGGCCCGGCGGGCGGCTCGGGGTCCGGTGGTCGAGGGGGCCGCACGGGCCGGGTTCGTCGCGCGCGGGGCCATCTATGTGCTGGTGGGACTGCTGGCGGCGCGGGTCGCCATGGGCAGCGACCGCGGCCGGCAGGCCGACCGGGAGGGGGCGCTGGCGGAGATCGCCCACCGCCCGCTGGGCACGGTCGCGCTGTGGGCGCTGGCGGTGGGGCTCACCGGGATGGCGGTGTGGCGCCTGTCCGAGGCGCTGTTCGGCGCCGCTGGAGCCGATGGCCGCAAGGCGCGCAAACGGCTGGTCTCCGGGGGGCGCTGTCTCTTCTACGGCTTCGTCGCGTACACCGTCTCGACGTACGCCCTCGGCGACCGCCGCAGCGAGGGCGGCTCCAGCGACCGCACCTCCCAGGACCTCACGGCCCGGCTGCTGGACCTGCCGGGCGGGCGGTGGATGGTGGGGGCGGCCGGAGTCGTCGCGATCGGGGTCGGCGGATGGCTCGCGGCACGGGCGGCGCTGCGCAAGTACCACGACCGCATGCGGCTCACCGAGATGTCACCGCGCACCCGTCTGGCGGTGGACTGCACGGGTGTGGCGGGCGGGGTCGCCCGGGGCGCCGTCTTCGCCGCGGCCGGCGGCTTCGCGCTGTGGGCGGCTGTCGGCTTCGACCCCCGCCGCGCCAAGGGCATGGACGACACCCTGCGCTCCTTCGCGCACACCCCGGCGGGGCCCTGGCTGCTGATGGCGGTGGCCGCGGGCCTGGCGCTCTTCGGGCTGTTCTCCTTCGCGATGGCACGCTGGCGCAGGTTCTGAGCCCGTCGGCGCGGCCCCCGACCACCGAATTTCAGCCGCTCGAGAACAGGTCCGTGTGGAAAGTGGGTTACCGGGTACACGCTCCTCGCGTTGGTACGCGTGAAAGCCATTAGGTCGATCCAGGGAGAGATCATGACGACGGTCGAGGTCAGCACCATGGCGGGTCAGCGGACCCAGGTGGCGCCCGAGCTGCCCCTGGTGGAGTGCCCCGACAAGCTCGCTCCGCGTGACGCGCGGGAGCTGTCACGCCTCTTCTTCGAGCAACTCGCGGTACTGGAGGAGGGAACGCCTGCCTATCAGTACGCGCGTAACACCCTCATTGAGATGAACATGTCACTGGTGCGTTTCGCCGCGCGGCGCTTCCGCCAGTACGCGGACGAGATCGAGGACGTCGTCCAGGTCGGCATGATCGGTCTGATCAAGGCCATCGACCGGTTCGAGCTGTCGCGCGAGACCCAGTTCGCCACGTTCGCCGTGCCCTATGTCGTCGGCGAGATGAAGCGCTTCTTCCGCGACACCACCTGGGCCGTGCACGTCCCGCGCCGGCTCCAGGAGCGCCGCACGGAGCTGGGCAAGGCCCGGGCCGAGCTGGAGAGCCGCCTGGACCGCTCCCCCACCGTCAAGGAGCTCGCCGAGCTGATGGACATCAGCGAGGAGGAGGTCCTGGAGGCCCAGCTGGCCGCCAACGGCTACCACTCCTCGTCCCTCGACGCCGCCCTCTCCGGCAACGAGGAGGAGGGCGAGGCCGCCCTCTCCGACATCATCGGCTGCGAGGACCCAGCGATGGAGCTGGTCGAGGACTTCCACGCGCTCGCACCCGCGATGGACACCCTGACCGAGCGCGAGCGCTTCGTCGTCCATCTGCGGTTCGTGGAGGAGCGCACCCAGGCGGAGATCGGTGAGGCGCTCGGCGTCTCCCAGATGCAGGTGTCCCGCATCCTGCGCCGGATCCTCACCAAGCTGCGCACCGGGATGGGTGTCGTCGCGGACTGACGCGCGACGCCCCTGTTCCGGGCCGGTGCCAAGGTGCGACAGAGCACCTTGGCACCGGCTCGCCGCGCAGTGGACACGCAGTGGAGTCGCCGTGCAATGGCGAAGCCGTACCGCCTGGTGCGGCTCATCACCGCGCTCAGACGCGCTCAAAACGGGCTCAAAGCAGAGGTAGAGGCGCACTCACAGCGCGGCCGGCACGCGCAACAGCGCGTCCAGCACTCAGGCCGATCCCAGCGGCAGGAAGACCTGGATGCGCTTGCCGCCCGCGGGCATCAGGCTCACGGTGACGCTGGTCGCCAGTCGGCAGATCATCGGCCATCCGTAGCCGCCCGGGGTGAAGTCACCGCCGGGCTCCTTCATCGAGGGCAGCCCGGAACTCGCGTCCTCGACCACCAGTCGCAGCCCGACGCGGTCGGCCATCGCCTCAAAGGCGGTGACGCCGCCCGCGTGCCGCAGCGCGTTCGTCACCAGCTCGGACGTCACCAGCAGCGCGTCCGCGACCACCGGGTCCTGCGTCGACACGGAAGGACGGCCCAGCGCCGCGCCCAGCAGCGCCTTCACGCGCCGGCGCGCCTCGGCGGCGTCGACCGGCACCAGTCCGGTCCTCCACGTCGGAGCCGTTTCCTCACTCACCTCACTGCCCCCGTCCTGCGTGCGGAACCGCCCGCCTTCACCCCTGCGCACCTGCCCAGGGTTCCCACAAGTCAATCCCCTCGCTTTCGGGAGGGGGGTGGGCCCCGTCGCGACGGGGGACGCGACGGGGCCTGACGTGCGAATGCCCCGGGGCGACCGGTCCATGCCCGTGACGCCGGTCACACTCCTGGTGGCGGTGCGGCAGCCGTTACGAGGACGACGGCGCCAGCATCCGCTTGCTGATCCACTCCAGCGGGCCGTCCGCGAGCGACTTCGCGTACTGGCGTCCGCTGTGCTCACCGTTCTGGATCATATGCAGACTGGTCTTGACCGGACCCTTGCCGTAGGTGGTGAGGAAGTCCTTCACCTTGCGCTGACCCGACTCCTTGGTCCCGAGCATGATCGAGAGATTCACCGTGGGGCCGCCCTTGTTGATCAGGTCCTGGGCCAGTTTCTCCGGGTTGTTCGCCTGCTTCTCCTTCTCGTGCCCGTTCCACAGCGGGGAGTCCGGGCGGGTGTCCGGGCCACCGGCGATCGCGGCGCCGAAGCGGTCGGGGTATTGCAGCATCATCTTCATCCCGACGTATCCGCCGGACGACGAGCCGAAGAAACCCCACCCCCTGGGGTCCTTGAAGGTGCGGAAGTTCTCCCGGACCAGGTCCGGCACGTCGTCCGACATCCAGGTGCCCATCTTCGCCCGGCCGGGTATGTCGCTGCCGTCGTAGTAGTTCTTCTTGTCCGCGTTCAGCACCGGCATGATCACGACGAACGGCAGGCTCTTGCCCTTCCTCGCCTGTTCGGCGATGGTCTCCTGGAGCTTCAGGTCACCGCCGTACCAGTAGTTGCTGGGATAGCCGTTGCTGCCGGGCAGCGCGATGAGCACCGGGAAAGCACTGTCCTTGTACTTGTCCTCGAAGTACTCCTTCGGCGCCCACGCCCACACCTTGCCCTCGAAGCCCGACTTCGGGCCCTTGAGCGTCGTGCGCACCACCTTGGTGCCGTCCTTGAGTTCGCGCTGCGTGCTCCACTCGCGCGGGTTCGTCGGGAACCGCACCCTGCTGTTCTTCGGCGGCTGACTGCTCCGGCTCGCTCCCTTGCCGTCCTCCTTGCCGAAGTTCACCGGCTCGCTGTCGCTGGAACAACCGGCGACCAGCAGGGCCGAGCAGAGAGCCAGCACCGCAGCCGGTCCCGTGGAGAGGCGCTTCATCACAAACTCCGAAAGTCGAAGGGCGGTGCACCGCGGAAGACGGCACCGGGCGGGAAAGGAACACCCGCGCCGTACCTCCGCACACACGCCGATCGAAATCCCCGCTCCGGGCAAACAGATGCGCCCCACCCCAACACCGTTCCCCCGCACACCCTGTGATCCCACTCACCCGGCAACTGTCAACGGCACTCGCGGCGACCTCGGCGGGGGTTTCTCTCATCAACTCTTTAGTGTGCAGGCGATTCAGACGGGCTGCGGTTGTTTGGGCAACGTGTGTATCTTTTTGCGTAATCGCCTGTGCTGTGCCCGCAGCAAGGGCCGGCACCCGGCGGCACCATCCAGCACGAGGAAAGCGAACTCCCATGGCGGACGAGCCGGACACCAACACACTCAAGGACCAGTACGCGGCGCGGGTCACCGCCGATCTGGAAGCCAACCAGCAGGACCAGGCACGCATCCGCGCCGAACTCGACGCGCTCAAGGGCCGACTGGAGTCCCTGGAGCAGGACCACGGTCTGCTCCAGACCATGCACCACACCCTCACCGGTGCCGCCGCCGCGGCGGCGGCCCCCACCCCCGCGAGCACCCCGAAGGCCGCGCGCGGCACCACGAGCAACCGGGACACCGCGAAGGCCGCGGCCACCGAGGCCGCACCGGCCAAGGTGCCCACCCCCCGGTCGAAGAAGAGCGAGGTCAAGTCCGCGGCCAAGCCCGCCCGGACCCCGCGCAAGAACACCGCTCCGGCGAAGAAGGCCACTTCCCGCGCCAAGGCGGAGACCTCCGGTCCCACCCTGCGCGAGGTCGTCCTCGGCCTCTTCGCCGGCCACCAGGAGCCGCGTACGGTCGCCGACATCCTCACCGAACTCACCGCCGCCCACCCCGACCGCACGACCAGCCCGCAGGTGGTGCGCAACACCCTCGAAGCACTCGTCGCCAAGGGCGAGCTCGAGCGCGAGCGCAAGCAGGGTTCCGTCTTCTACACCGCCCGTCCCGGCAAGCCGGGCGGCCGGGCCACCGGCACACCCACCGCCGACGCCGTGCCCGTGAAGGCCTGACACCTCTCGTCCGTCGGGGGTTGGACCGGGTCGATGGCTTTCTCGCCATACGGCATCAGCAGCATGGAGCCCGGCGGACAGCACCTGTCCGCCGAGCCCCGCGCCACCCGACGCCACCCACTCCTCGACCGACGCGACTCCAGCCGGTGCGACCCGGCCCGGCGTGACGGCACATGACGTGACGTGACAGTAGAAAATCTCCGCGGATTTTCGTTATCCGCCCCTCGCCCGCCCCTCTCCCACGGTGGAGAAGCAGTCGGTTGGAGCCCGGATACCACCGGGGCCCGGGGAGAGTGGACGAGGCGTGGACATGGAGTACGGGACGGCGACGGTCGCGGCGGCGCGAGCCGGTGATCAGCAGGCCCAGGACGAGCTCGTCGCGGCCTGTCTGCCGCTGGTCTACAACATCGTCGGGCGGGCGCTGAACGGTCACGCCGACGTCGACGACGTGGTCCAGGAGAGCGTGCTGCGGATGCTCGACGGCCTGCCGGGGCTCCGGGACCCCGACCGCTTCCGGTCGTGGGTGGTGGCCATCACCATGAACCAGCTGCGCCAGTACTGGCAGCGCGCCCGCACCCGCCAGGACGCCACCGGCATCCAGGAGACGAGCGACCTGCCCGACCCCGGCGCCGACTTCGTCGACCTGACGATCCTGCGGCTCGGGCTCTCCGGGCAGCGCCGGGAGGCCGCCGAGGCCACCCGCTGGCTGGAGCCCGAGGACCGGGGGCTGCTCTCGCTGTGGTGGCTGGAGACGGCGGGCTGTCTGACCCGCGCCGAGGTGGCCGACTCGCTTGAACTGTCCCCGCAGCACACGGCCGTACGGGTCCAGCGCATGAAGGAGCGGCTCGACGCCTCGCGCCAGGTGGTGCGGACCCTCGCGGTCGCCCCGCGCTGCCACGAGCTCACCGGTCTGCTCGCGCTCTGGGACGGGGTGCCCTCGGCCCTGTGGCGCAAGCGCATCACCCGGCACACCCGGGCGTGCCCGGCGTGCTCGGGGCTGGGCGCCGGACTCGTACCGCCGGAAGGGCTGCTGGCGGGGCTCGCCCTGGTGCCGGTGGCCCCGGTCGCCGGGTTGTTCGCGGCGCTGGCCGCCCACCGGGGGCCGGGCCTCGCGCCCACGGCGTACGGGACGGCCGAAGCGGGTGCGACGGAACCCCCGCGCCCGCAGACGCCCGGCCGCCACCGGCAGGCTCCCCGGGGCCGGGGCACCCAGTCCGAGGCGGCCACCCGGAGCGAGCTGCGGCGCGACCGGGACCGGGCCAGACGGCGGCGCCGGGCCGCCGCGGTGCTGGCGGGCGCCACCGCGATAGGCGGCCTGGCCGTGGTCATCCACCTCTCGAACGACCCGGCCGGGCCCGGCCACACCGTCGCGGACGCCCCGGCCGACGCCGCCGTCGCCTCCGCCACCCCCGAGAGCGCCACCGCCACCGGTCCGTCGCCCGTGCGATCGACCAACTCGCCCTCCGCCAAACCGAGTTCCTCGCCCTCGCCGAGCCGCTCGGCCGCCTCGCCGAAGCCGTCCGCGCACAGCCCGTCGCCGCACAGCGCCGCCGCACAGCCTCCCGCCAAGCACACCCCCAGCACGCCGAACGGCCTCGCCAAGCAGGGGTCCGGCGCCCAGCAGGTGATCGCCCTCGTCAACGACGAGCGGGCCAGGAACGGCTGCGGCCCCGTGACCGACAACGCCCAGCTCGCCACGGCCGCCCAGCGCCACTCCGACAACATGGCGGCCCAGGGGTTCTTCGACCACACCGACCCGAGCGGGGCGGGCCCGGGCGAGCGCATCCACGCCGCGGGCTACCAGTGGTCCACCTACGGGGAGAACATCGCCCGGGGCCAGCAGACCCCGGCCGACGTCATGAAGTCCTGGATGAACAGCCCCGGGCACCGCGCGAACATCCTCAACTGCGCCTTCAAGGAGCTGGGGGTCGGGATCCACTACGGCTCCGGCGGGCCCTGGTGGACACAGGACTTCGGCACCCGGATGTAAGAGCCTCTGCGCGGAAGCAGGCTCTGGGACACGGCCGGCGGCCGGTCAGGCGGGCGCGAGTGCGTGGGCGCGGGCGATGAGCAGGGCGACGTCGTCGTGGGTGTCCGGGCGGCGCAGCGCGGCGAGCAGGAAGTCGCAGGTGTCCTCCAGCGGGCGGCTGGGCCCGGTCAGCAGATCGGTGAGGGTCGCCAGGCGGGTGTCGATGTCCTGGTCGCGGGTCTCGATCAGACCGTCGGTGTACAGCACGAGGTCCTCGCCCGGGTCGAGGGTGACGGCGGTGGTCGAGAACGGCACACCGCCCACCCCCAGCGGCGCCCCGGTGGGCAGTTCCAGGAGCCGGGGCGGGCGGCCGGGCCGTACGTGCACCGGCGGCGGGTGACCGGCCACGGCGATGTGGCACAGCCGTGTGTGCGGGTCGTAGAGCGCGTACACACATGTCGCCGTCGCGTCCCCCAGGTCCGCGGTGGCCGCGTCCAGATGGGTCAGTACGGTGGCGGGGTCCAGGTCGAGACGGGCCAGGGCGCGGGCCGTGGCGCGCAGTTGGCCCATGGTGGCGGCGGCGTTGATGCCGCTGCCCATCACATCGCCGACGACCAGGGCCGTACGGTCGCCGCTCAGCGCGATGACGTCGAACCAGTCGCCGCCGGTCTCGTCGTCAGCGGCGGCCGGCTGGTAGCGGTAGGCGATGTCCAGCCCGCTGGGCGCGGCGGGGCGCTGGGGCAGCAGATGGCGTTGCAGCAGCAGGGCGGTGTCGCGCTGGCGCTGGTACCAGCGGGCGTTGTCGATGGAGACCGCCGCGCGGGCGGCCAGCTCGGTGGCGAGCAGGACGTCGTCCTTGCTGAAGGGGGCGGGGTTGCGGGCGCGTTTGAGGTCGAGCGCGCCGAGGACCTGGCCACGGGCGATCAGGGGCACCGCCAGATAGGAGTGGACCCCGGCGGCGGCCAGCAGATGGACGGCGTCCTCGTTGCGGGCGATGCGCGGCAGGTCCTGGGGGCGCACCTTGGGGACGAGCACCGGGCGGCCCGTGCGGGCGCACTGGGTGACCAGCCGGGTGGGCCCGTACAGGGCGACGTCCCCGACCGGGTCGGCGGCGGCGGTGGCTTCGGTGGGATAGGCCGCGTTGAGCGCCAGCGCGCGGAACCGCACCGCGCCGCCGTCCGCCTCCGGCCGGGGCCCGGCGAGCACGGTGTCGAGCACGTCGACGGCCGCGATGTCGGCGACCTCCGGGACGGCGACGTCGGCCAGCTCACGGGCCGTCACCTCCAGGTCGAGGGTGGTGCCGATACGCACCGACGCGTCCGCGATCAGCGAGAGGCGGCGGCGGGCCTGGGCGGCGGAGACCGCGGCCTCGTGCTGCTCGGTCACGTCGACCACGGACACCGCGGCGCCCAGGACGTGTCCGGCCTGGTCGTCGAGCCGGTACACCGACACCAGCCAGGCGTGGTCGCGCTCGGGGTCGGCGGGGGTGCGGCCGGTGGTGAACTCGTCGAGCACCGGGCGCCCGCTCGCCATCACGTCGCGCATCCGCGCCTCGACGGCGGTCCCGTCCAGGAAGGGCAGGACGTCGACGATCCGGCGTCCGAGGTGCTCGTCGGCCGGAATGCCGTTGATGCGCTCCAGGGCGGGGTTGACCAGGACGTACCGCAGCTCGGTGTTGAGGACGGCGAGGCCGATGGGCGACTGGTCGACGAGCCGCAGCGACAGGGCCAGATCGCGCTCCACCCGCCGCACGGTGGCCTGCTCGGAGGCCAGGCCGAGCGCGAACATCCGGCCGTTGCCGGCTTCCAGGCGTACGTTGCGGAACTCCACCAGCTGGGTGCTGCCGTCCTTGTGGCGGACGGGGAACACCCCGGCCCAGGTGCCCTCGCCGGACATCACCTGGGCGAACAGCTCAAGGACGACGTGCCGGTGCTCCTCGGACACCAGCAGCTTCGCGGCGTACTGCCCGAGTGCCTCCTCGGCGGTGTACCCGTACACCCGTTTGGCCTGCGGGCTCCACAGCCGGATGCGGCCCTCGTCGTCGAGGACGACCGCGGCCACCCCGAGCACGTCCAGCAGGCCGCCCGCCACCAGCGAGGGGTCTCTCGCCCCCGCACCGGCCGGGTAGGACTGCGCACCAGCCATCACCGGCCTCCTCACCCGTACGCCCCTGCGCGGGACACGCCCGCTGGCCAGGCCCAGGCCGATCGGCACGACTTTCCGCCTTCCATGCTGCGCCCACGGGCCCCGGCGTGCGACCGGGGCGGGGGCCGGGGGCGCGGTCGGGCGGGGCGGGAGGGGCCGGGCGGCCGGTCGGGAAGCGGCTGGAGCGCCGGTCGGGGCGGCCTGGAGGGCCGGTCGGGGCGGCTGGGCGGCCTCCCGGACAAGCCGAGCGGTACGGGGGCGCGCTCTGCGGTCAAGTACGCCGAACGGGACGGTTCGGTCTCCGGCCGGATACGCCGAACAGGGCGGAGCGGGTCTCCGGTGGGTACGCCGAACGAGCCCGGGCGGGTCTCCGGCCGGGTGCCGTCGACGGGACCGGAAGGGGTGAGCCGCCCGCGGTCACCTCTTCCGGTCGCGCCGGCGCCGCAGTACGAGGAGGGCTCCCGTCACGGCCACCGCGGCCGAGGCGAGCTGCCGGGGCCGGGCGCGCCCGGCCATCGCCGCCGCGGCCGTCACCCGGCGTACGGGCGCGGGGGTGTGGTCCCGGACCGTACGGGCCGCCTGGCCGACCGCCCGCTGGGCCCCGCCCGCCGCCGTGCTCGTGTGGTGCGTGGCGTGCTCGGCGCGCTGCTTCATGTCCGCCTCGGCCGCGAGCCGGGCCGCGCTGTCGCTGATGCCCATGGTCCCCTTCTCTCGTTCTCGGTTGTCACGCTTTCTGCCGGGTCACCCGGTGACAGCGGCTCAAACCGTGTCGCGCCGGGCTCCACCGGCCCGGCCGCACCGATCGCGGAAGCGGGCCGCGCCGGGGAGGATGGGTGGGCCGGGGCCGCGCCGGGCCCCGCCCTGCGCACTAGAGTGCCGATCATTGGGCACTCTTCTCCTACAGGCGCCGTCGGGCGCCCCGGTGCGAAGCACCACCGAGCAGTGGCGAAGGACGGGTGAACCCATGGCAGCGGACACGGCCGACGACTCGCACGGCGGGAACACCGCCGAGGAGAGACGGTTCGCCGTCGCGGCGAGGCAGGTCGCCGGGGCGGCGGTGCTCTCGCTCACCGGCGAGCTGGACCACGACACGGTCGAGCCGTTGCGCACCGCCCTGGCGCAGCAGATCGAGGCCGCTCCGGCACGGATCGTGGTCGACTGCGCAGGTCTGCGGTTCTGCGACTCGACCGGACTCAACGCGTTGCTGCGGGCCCGTGCGGCGGCCGCGCAGACCGAGGGCGCCGAGATCGAGCTCGCGGCCCTCCAACCGCCCGTCGCCCGGATGTTCGAGATCACTGGCGCGGACGCGGTGTTCCGTGTCCACGCCGATCTGGACGAGGCGTTCGCGGGCACTCCACCGGGGTAGCGGAGAAGGCGATGGGTGAGACCAGCCGGGCCGGGCGGAGCCAGATCCGCCGCCTTGAGCTCTTCGGTACGAAGGGTGTGGTGACCCGCTGCCGTGACTTCACCGCGGTCGCACTGGCCGACTGGGGGTGGACCACGACACCGGCGAGGGACGACCGCGAGCGCGTGGACGACGTACTCCTGCTGGTCTCCGAGGTCGTCACCAACGCCTGTCTGCACGCGGGCGGGCCCCGGGAGCTGGTGCTGCGCCACCAGGACGGCCGGCTGCGGGTCGAGGTGGCCGACGGCAGCCCCCTCGTCCCGGCGCGCCGCCCCCGTGCCCCCTCGCTGCCCGGCGGCCACGGTCTGATGGTGCTCGACCGGCTCGCCGAGGAGTGGGGGTCGACGCCGGTGGGGGCGGGCAAGGTGGTCTGGCTGGAGGTGGCACTGCCGTCGTGGGTGGAGCGGGCGCACCTGTCCGAAGGGCGCTGATCCCGCACGTGCCGGCTGATTGAGCGCCCGGCGGGGACTCAGAAACTCACTGAGCGGCTGTCGGGGACTCGGCTCTCACGGACTCGCTGAGGGGGCCGCCCCGGCCCCTCCCGGGTCCGGGCCGGTCTCGGGTGCGTCTTCCAGCAGCGCCCCGCGCAGCCGCTCCAGAAGCTGCGCCAGCAGCCGCGAGACGTGCATCTGGGACAGCCCCACCCTGGCGCCTATCTCTGCCTGCGTCAGCTCCTCGCCGAAGCGCAGCGACAGCAGTGTGCGCTCGCGGTCCGTGAGGCCCGCGATGAGCGGCTTGAGGGACTCCAGCGAGTCGATCACCTCGAAGGCACCCTCCTCCTCGCCCAGCCCGCGCAGCGGCCCGTGTCCGGCTCCGGAGTCCTCGTCCGGGAGGTCCAGGGAGCGCGCCATGTACCCGTTGGCCGCCTTCTCACCCTCGACGACCTCCGCCTCGGAGACGCCGAGGCGGGCGGCGAGCTCCGCCGTCGTCGGCGGGCGCCCCAGCTCCTGCCCGAGCGCCGCCGTGGCCCCGGTCAGCCGCAGCCGCAGCTCCTGGAGCCGGCGCGGCACCTGGACCGCCCAGCTGGTGTCCCGGAAGAACCGCTTCATCTCGCCGGTGATGGTCGGCAGCGCGAAAGAGGAGAACTCCACGCCCCGCTCCACGTCGAAGCGGTCGATCGCCTTGATCAGTCCGATGGTGCCGACCTGGACGATGTCCTCCATCGGCTCGGCCCGGTTGCGGAACCGGCGGGCCGCGAACCTGACCAGGCTGAGGTTGAGTTCGACCAGTGTGTTGCGTACGTACGCGTGCTCCGGCGTGCCCTCGTCAAGTGCGGCGAGGCGGCGGAACATGGCGTGGGAGAGGGACTGCGCGGCCTCGGTGCCGAGGTCCTGGGGCCGGGGTGTCTCGGGTATGCCGTCCAGCGCACGGCGCCGCACCGCTGACGCGGGTGCCGTCGGCGGCTGCGTGCGGATCATGGCTTCACGGGCGGTGGACATGGGGCTCCTTCGACGGGGCGGGGCCTGCGCCGCCGGGTGGCGGCGGGTCCGTCGGCCGAGCGTCCTGAGAGCATGATGCCCGTTTTCGTGCTGTTTGATGCCGAAGGTGGTTCATCTGTCGAGGGCGGGGGCACGCGTCTTGGTATGTATAGCGGACATACGAAGGAGCGTGTGACCGACAGCCGCCGGTTCAGCCTGGCCGCAGGGCCCGGTGTGGTGGGCCAGTGCCGTGATCTGACCCGTCAGGTCCTGGAGGAGTGGCTGGGCCCCCGTGGCGCGCACGAGCGCGCCGCCGTGGAGGACGTCCTGCTGCTGGTCTCCGAGGTGGTCACCAACGCGTGCACGTACGGCGACGGCCCCTACGAGCTTCGGCTCGACCGCACGGACGGCAAACTGTGGGTGGAGGTCAGTGACAACAACCCTGAGCGGCCGCACCCGCACGGCAGACACCGCGCCGCCCGCTCCTCGGGGCACGGCCTGTATCTGCTGAAGAGGCTGTCCTCGGCCTGGGGCTGGGTGCCACGGGGGCACGGCAAGACCGTGTGGTTCCAGGTGCCGGTGCCCCGCACGCCCGGAACGGCCCACTGAGACCGCGGTAAAGGGACCGGCCGCAGTAAAGGGGACGCGGCGCCCCCGGGATGTCGGTGCGGGCCGATCGTGCCAGAGTGGAGGCGCCCGCTGAGTGCGCCGCACGCGCGGACCTCCGCACGCGCGAGCCGCTCACGGGCCGTGCGCCCTGACGGCTCGATGCGAGGTTGCGATGGACGTCCCCGCCCGCATCCCCGGCGACGGCTCCCCCGACACCCCGGCGGAGCCCGCCGAGGACGCGCTGCGCAGACTCCTCGCGGGGCTCACGGCCGTACGGGACGGGGATCTGTCGGCCCGGCTGCCCGCCGAGGAGGGCGGCCTGCTCGGCGAGATCGCGACCATCTACAACGGCATGGTCGAGCAGCTGTCCCTGGTCACCTCCGAGGTCACCCGGGTGGCCCGGGAGGTGGGCGGCCAGGGGCTGCTCGGCGGCCACGCCAGGGAGCCACGGGTACGGGGTGTGTGGCTGGAGCTGACCTCCGGTGTGAACACCATGGCCGACAACCTCACCTCCCAGGTGCGCTCCATCGCGCAGGTGGCCACGGCGGTGGCGCGCGGTGACCTCACCCAGAAGATCCGGGTGGACGCGCGCGGGGAGATCCTGGAGCTGAAGGAGACCATCAACACGATGGTCGACCGCCTCTCCTCGTTCGCCGAGGAGGTCACCCGGGTGGCCCGGGAGGTGGGCACCGAGGGCAAGCTGGGCGGCCAGGCGACCGTACGGGGGGTGTCGGGCACCTGGAAGGACCTCACCGACAACGTCAACTTCATGGCGGGCAACCTGACCAGCCAGGTGCGCAACATCGCCCAGGTCACCACCGCCGTGGCGGGCGGCGACCTCACCCGCAGGATCGACGTGGACGCGCGCGGGGAGATCCTGGAGCTCAAGACCACCATCAACACGATGGTCGAGCAGCTGTCGTCGTTCGCCGCCGAGGTCACCCGGGTCGCCCGGGAAGTCGGCAGGGAGGGGCGGCTCGGCGGTCAGGCCGAGGTGGAGGGCGTCTCCGGCACCTGGAAGCGGCTCACCGAGAACGTCAACGAGCTGGCCGGCAACCTCACCCGTCAGGTCCGTGCGATCGCCGAGGTGACCAGCGCCGTCGCCGAGGGCGACCTGACCCGTTCGATCACCGTGGACGCGCCGGGCGAGGTGGGTGAGCTCCGGGACAACATCAACGCGATGGTGGAGTCCCTGCGGGCCACCACCCGGGCCAACCAGGCCCAGGACTGGCTCAAGACCAACCTCGCCCGGGTCTCGGGGCTGGTGCAGGGCGCCGCCAACCTCTCCGACCTCGCCGAGCTGATCATGAGCGAGGTGCCGCCGCTGGTGGGCGCGCAGTACGGCGCCTTCTTCCTGACCGAGGAGGACCGGCGCGGCACCGAACTGGTCATGACCGCCTCCTACGGCTCGCCCGACGACCCGGCCGCGGCGCCGCGCCGCTTCCTCCTCGGCCAGTCGCTGGTGGGCGAGGCCGCCCGCAGACGGCGTACGGTCGTGGTCGACCAGGTGCCGCCCGGTTACGCCACGATCGCCTCCGGGGCCGGTCACGCCGAACCCGGACAGCTGGTCATCCTGCCGGTGGTCGTCGAGGAGCAGGTGCTCGGCGTCGTGGAACTGGCCGCACTGCGCCCCTTCGACGAGTTGCGCCGGGACTTCCTGGACCGGTTCATCGAGACGGTCGGCGTCAACGTCGGCTCGCTCATCGCCAGCGTCCGCACCGACCAGCTGCTCGGGGAGTCCCAGCGCCTCACCGCCGAACTGCGGGCCCGTTCGCAGGAGTTGCAGGAGCAGCAGCAGGAGCTCCAGCGCTCCAACGCCGAACTCCAGGAGAAGGCCGCGCTGCTCGCCGACCGCAACCGTGACATCGAGGGCAAGAACCTGGAGATCGAGCAGGCCCGCCAGGAGCTGGAGGTGCGGGCCCAGCAGCTGTCGCGGACGTCGATGTACAAGTCGCAGTTCCTCGCCAACATGAGCCATGAGCTGCGCACTCCGCTGAACAGCCTGCTCATCCTGGCCCGGCTGCTGGCCCAGAACCCGGAGGGCAATCTGACGGAGAAGCAGGTGGACTACGCCGAGGTCATCCACTCCGCGGGCTCCGACCTGCTCCAGCTCATCAACGACATCCTGGACCTGTCCAAGGTTGAGGCCGGGAAGATGGACATCCGGCCGGAGCCGTTCTCCCTGCGCCAGCTGCTCGAATACCTGGAGGCGACGTTCCGCCCGGTGGCCGCCGAACGCGCCCTGGACTTCCAGGTGGTGGCCGCCCCCGGCATCCCCGACGAGCTCACCACCGACGAGGCGCGGCTGCGCCAGATCCTGCGCAACCTGCTCTCCAACGCCCTGAAGTTCACCGAGACCGGCCATGTCCAGCTCGACATCCACACCACCGCCGCCGACGAGCTCCCGCCGGCGCTCGGCCTGTCGGGGCCCGCGCTGGCCTTCCGGGTGACCGACACCGGGGTGGGCATCCCCGAGGACCGGCTGGAGAGCGTCTTCGGCGCGTTCCAGCAGGGCGACGGCACCGCCGCACGGCGCTACGGCGGCACGGGCCTCGGTCTGTCGATCAGCCGCGAGGTGGCCCGGCTGCTCGGCGGGGTGATCGTCGCGGAGAGCGCGGTGGGCCGGGGCAGCACCTTCACGCTCTTCCTGCCGCTCGGCGGCCCGTCCGGCCGGCGCCCGGACCGGCTCACCGAGGAGCCGCCCGTACCGCGGCCCGCACCGGACGTCCTGCCCGCGCCCTCCGGGCACACCGTGCTGGTGATCGACGACGACGCCCGCAACGTGTTCGCGCTCACCCAGGTCCTCGAACACGCGGGGATGGCGGTGCTGACGGCGGCGGGCGGCCAGGCCGGGATCGATCTGCTGACCGCCCGGGACGACGTCGACCTGGTGGTGATGGACGTGATGATGGCCGGGATGGACGGCTACGCCGCCACGGCCGAGATCCGCCGCGACCCCCGCTTCGCCCATCTCCCCATCATCGCGGTGACCGCGAAGGCGATGCCCGGCGAGCGCGCCAAGGCACTCGCGGCCGGGGTCGACGAGTACGTCGCCAAACCCGTCGACGCGGACCGGCTGCTGGCCGTCATCCACGACCACCTCAAGGCGGAGTGAGCCGGGAGGGGCAAGAAGGGGGTGACCAACTCCCGTACGTACGAAGGGCGTTCAGCACCGTACACGTATCGCGACGACGCTGGTGTCGTCGTCGGTGTCCCCGGTCGCCGCTTCGAGCAGCCGGTCCACCTGTTCGTCGACCGCGCAGCCGCTCCACCGTTCGGCGAGGCCCATCAGCGTCTCCAGCCCCTGGTCCAGCGCGTCGTGGCGGCGCTCGACCAGGCCGTCGGTGTAGAGCAGCAGCGTGTCGTCGCGGCGCAGCGGGGTGTGGACCTCCTGGTAGGTCACCGAAGGCGTCGCGCCGAGCAGCAGGTCGTGCGGCCCGTCGAGCAGCCGGGCACGTCCCTCGCGCAGCAGCAGCAACGGCAGATGGCCCGCGCTGGACCAGCGCAGCGACCGGTCGGCCGGGTCGTAGAGGGCGCACACGGCGGTGGCGGTGGGGTTGCCGCTGGTGCGCAGCGTCACCTCGTTGAGCCACTGCATCAGCCGCCCCGGGGTGTGGCCGCTGAAGGCCAGTCCGCGCAGTGCGTTGCGCAGCGCCACCATGCCGGTCGCGGAGTCGATGCCGTGTCCGGCGATGTCGCCGACCGCGAGGAGCACCCGGCCGTCGGGCAGCGGCAGCGCGTCGTACCAGTCGCCGCCCACGCGGTACTCCTGCGCGGCCGGCCGGTAGCGGGCCGCCACCGAGAGGCCGGGCAGCTCCTGGATCCCCAGGGACTCCGGGACGATGGCCCGCTGGAGCCGCAGGGCCATCTCGTCGCGGATGGCCGCCTGCTTCTGCACGGCGGTGAGCTGGTCGAACGTCGCGGTGAGCGCGGCCTCGGTGCGCCGGCTCGCGGAGACGTCCTGGTAGACGCCGCTGATGCCGGTGACCACCCCGTCGTCGACCAGCGGCTCGGCCGCGACCCGGACGTACCGCAGGGTGCCGTCGGCCCGGATGATCCGCAGCACCGCGAGCGCGCCCCGCTGGTGTTCGGTGAGGGTGGTGAGCAGTTGCGTCAGGACGTCGCCGTCGTCCGGGTGCAGCCACGAGCGCATGGCGAGCAGCGGGACGGGCGCCGCGGCCCGGTCGATGCCGAAGATGCGGTAGGCGGGCGCCGACCACACCGACTCGCCGCCGACCACGCTGTCCCGGAACAGCGCCACGCCTTCGAGGTGGCCGACGGCCCGGGTGGCGGACATCTCGGGGTCGCTGCTGGCGTGCCAGAGCACCACGGTGCGGTCGCCGCCCGCCGGCAGCACCCGTACGTCCAGGAGCGGGGCCCCCGTGCCCTCCCCCGCGCTCCGCGGCAGCCGGGCCACGCTCTGCCGCCGGGCCGAGGCGTGGGCGCCGCGGGCCAGCCGGGCCAGCTCGGCGTGGACGTACGGGAAGGCGAGGGCGAGCGGCCGGCCGACGGGCGGCGCGGCGGCGCCCAGGCTCCGGTCGGCGGGCGGGTTGGTGTACTCGACGGACAGCGCCAGGGTCTCCGGGGCTCCCCGCAGCACCATCGCGGGGTGGCCGAGCGCATCCAGTACGTCCATCAGAGTGGGGAGGTCCGGCGGCCCGCCCTCGATCCCCTCGAGCACGGTCCCGGCGACCTCCACCAGGCCGGTGAGGGCGCGGCGCAGCCGTGGTTCGAAATCCACCTGGCCGGGCCACACGACGAGCGCCAGGCCCACCACGGCCCCCTGGACGGCCAGCGGCAGCAGCGCCCGGGCCGCCCGTCTGCCGGGACCCGGCAGCACCTCCCCCACGGGCGGGCCGGAGCCGAGCCAGCGGGGGGTGCCCTCGACGACGGCCGAGTGGAACACCGCCGGGGCGCCCGGCGGGATCCACTGCCACACGACCGCTTCGGCGGCGCTGACCCCCGCGTGCCCGGTGAGCCGCAGACACCCCGTCTCGGTGAGGCGCCACAGCCACAGGCTCTGGGCGCCCAGGGGTGCGAGTCCGCCCTCCAGCAGGGCCCGGGCGGATTCGTCGACGGTGTCGTGGGTCTCGGCGGCCGCCAGGGCGCGGCGCGACCTGCGGGCGTCGGCGAGGGGTGTTCCGCTCTCGACGGCGGGGGCGGCCCCGGGTTCGCCCGCGACGCCGTTCACCACGTCCGCGGCGAGGTCCTCGAGGTGCACACCGGCGGCCCGCGCGAGGTTCTCCAGGTGCTCGCGCGCCTGGGCGGGGCCGACCTCCAGCTGCGCGGCGAGGACGCCGGTGGCCAGGTCGAGGAGGTGCCGGCGGGCGCGCTCGGCGCGGAGCCGGCCGGCCTCGGCGAAGAGCGCGGCGATGGTGGCGGCCGTCTGCCCGCCCACGGTCTCCGAGGTTTGCTGCACCGGCTTGTTCACGGCATCCCCCGTCCCGAGTGGTCGCAGAGCGGGCCGGCGTGTCTCCTGCGGATTTTACCCGCGCGGCGCCCCCGGCTCTCGGTCAGCCGCCCGGCGCGGGGAGGTGTACGCGCTCACTGCCGCCGGTCCGTCGAGTGCCGTTGCCGCACCCAC
Organism: Streptomyces crystallinus; assembly: GCF_039521265.1. NCBI lineage: Bacteria > Bacillati > Actinomycetota > Actinomycetes > Kitasatosporales > Streptomycetaceae > Streptomyces > Streptomyces crystallinus. Next base: position 397,217 of record NZ_BAAACA010000009.1, read on the forward strand.
AGCGGCAGCACGAACCAGCACACCAGGTACCACAGGACCACCCCGGCCACCAGCCACGGCCAGTACCCGCCGTGCGACGCCACCCGCAGCACCAGGACGAGCGAGGACGTCATGGTGGCCAGCAGCAGTACCAGGCCGACGACGGTGAGCCGGGAGGCCCAGATGACGGCGGTGGGTTTGATGTGGCGGCCGGCCAGGATCCGGTGGAAGGACACGGGAGCCACCAGGGCGCCCGTGGTCACCGAGCCGAGGACGACCGTGCAGACGTAGATGCCCTTCTCCACGTGGCCCAGCTGGTGGAAGAGCGGGGTGAAGGCGACGGTCAGGAGGAAGCCGAAGAGGATCTGCACCCCGGTCTGGGCGACCCTGATCTCCTGGAGCAGGTCGCCCCACTTGCGGTCGGCGCGGTCCGCGGGGCTCTCGTCGCGCCCGTCGTCCGAACGCCGCCCGCTGTCGCCGTCGCTGTCCATGACGTCCTCCTGCCACTCGTACGCGTCCCGGCACGGCCGCCCGCTGCCGCGCGTGGCGCGCGCGGTCACGCATCGGTACCCGCTCTCACGGATCGCAATCAGCCGGGCCCCGCCCCGGCGGAACGGCCGGGGCGCCCGTTGCGGACGGCGTTCTGCGGGTACCCACATGTCATGACCATCGATCAACGGGGCCCCGCCCTGCCGGAAGCCCGCGGGGAGGTCTCCGCGGCGGTGATCGCCCACCTGCGCGGCGAGGACACCCCGCTGCCGGACGCGGCGGCCGTCGACCGCGCCGACCCCTACGGCGACGACCTCCAGCTGGCGCTGTACGTCTGCTACGAGCCCCACTACCGCGGCTTCGCCGGGGTGGACGACGCCTGCGAGTGGGATCCGGCGCTGCTCACCGCGCGCGCCCTGCTGGAGGCCCGTTTCCTGGCCGCGCTGCGCCGTGACGCGGCGCGCGGGCACGACGTGGACGAGGCGATGGGCGAGCTCCTGGTGGAGCCCGTCCACGGCACCGGCGTCTCGCACTACCTCCAGGAGGAGGGCCGGCTGTGGCAGTTGCGCGAGTACGCGGCCCAGCGCTCGCTCTACCACCTCAAGGAGGCCGATCCGCACGCCTGGGTGCTTCCGAGGCTGTGGGGGCGGGCCAAGGCGGGGATGGCGGCGGTGGAGTTCGACGAGTTCGGCGGCGGGCGCGCCGAGCGGGTGCACGCCAAGCTCTTCGCCGACCTGATGACCGACCTCGGCCTCGACACCGCCTACGGGCGCTATCTGGACGCCGGGTCGGCGGCGATGCTCGCCACCGTCAACCTCATGTCGCTGCTGGGGCTGCACCGCGCGCTGCGGGGCGCGCTGGTCGGCCACTTCGCGACCCTGGAGGTCACCTCCTCGCCCGGGTCCCGGCGTCTGGCGCTCGCGATGAAGCGCGCGGGCGCGGGCCCGGCCGCGGAGCTCTTCTACACCGAGCACGTGGAGGCCGACGCGGTGCACGAGCAGGTGGTGCGGCACGAGGTGATCGGCGGTCTGCTCGAGCAGGAGCCGGAGCTCGCGGCCGACGTGGCGTTCGGGATCGACGCCACGGTGTTCCTGGAGGACCGCTTCGGTGAGGAGCTGCTCGGTCACTGGCGAGCGGGCCGCACCTCGCTGCGCAAGCCGCTCGCGGGCTCCTTCGAGGACGGCGCCGAGGACGGGCCGGAGCCGTCTTCGGACCGATAAACGCGTATTTGCGAGGATCTTTCCCGGATTGCCGGGCACTCGGGGTTCATGACACTTCTGGCCCCACCCGGCGTCTACACCCCGCAGGCCGACACCGCCTTGCTGGCCGAGGCCCTGCGCGACGAGCCGGTGCCCCCGGGCGCCCAGGTCCTGGACGTGGGCACCGGCACCGGCGCGCTGGCCCTCGCCGCGGCCCGGCGCGGAGCGAGGGTGACCGCCGTCGACATCTCCTGGCGCGCCGTGGTCACCGCGCGTCTCAACGCCCGGCTGGCCGGGCTGCCGGTCCGGGTGGTCCGCGGCAACCTGCTGAAACCGGTCGCGGACCGCGCCTACGACCTCATTCTGAGCAACCCTCCCTACGTTCCCGCGCGCGCCGCGACCGCACCCCGGCACGGCGCCGCCCGGGCCTGGGACGCCGGCCACGACGGGCGGCTCCTGGTGCGCCGCATCTGCCAGGAGGCACCGCTGCTGCTGCGCCCCGGCGGTGTGCTGCTGATGGTCCACTCCGCGCTCAGCGGGCCCGAGGCGAGCCTGCGCGAGCTGCGTGCCGCGGGCCTGAAAGCGGCGGTCATCGCGCGCCGGTTCATCCCCTTCGGGCCCGTGCTGCGGTCCCGGCGGGAGTGGCTCGACGAGCAGGGGCTGATCGAGGACGACAGGACGACGGAAGAGCTGGTGGTCATCCGTGCCGAACGACCCGTCTGAGGAGCCGCGCCGCATCCGGGTGCGGCGCGAGGGGCCCGTCCTCGTCGAGGGGCCGGTGGAAGTGGTCCTGGAGGACGGCACCAGCGCGTTCTCCGACCGCTGTGTGGTCGCCCTGTGCACCTGCCGCCGCAGCCGCACCTACCCGTGGTGCGACACCAGCCACCGCCGCCGCGTGTGACCCTCACCCGCGCGGCAGTGTGCCGTGTACGCGGTCCGGGGTGAGCGGCAGTTCGCGCAGGCGCACCCCGGTGGCGTGGTGGACGGCGTTGCCGATGGCGGCCGCCGTCCCCACGATGCCGATCTCGCCGATGCCCTTGCTGCCCATCGGGTTGAGGTGCGGGTCCTCCTCGTCGATCCAGTGCGCCTCGATCGCGGGCACGTCGGCGTGGCTGGGCACGTGATAGCCCGCGAGGTCGCTGCCGATGAAGGCGCCGGAGGCGGGGTCCACGCTGCCTGCCTCGGTGAGCGCCATGCCCAGGCCCATGACCATGCCGCCGATGAACTGCGAGCGGGCGGTGCGGGCGTTGAGGATCCGCCCTGCCGCGTACACCCCGAGCAGCCGGCGCACCCGGACCTCGCCGGTGTCGGTGTCGACGGCCGCTTCGGCGAAGTGGGCGCCGAACGCGTGCCGCGCGTAGGGGGATTCCGCGTCCGCCGTGCCCTCGGTGTCGGCCGACGCGGTTAGGCCCCCGGGCGGCAACGGGCCTTGGCCGTCGGCGAGTTGACGGGCCAGATCCCGGCACGCCTCGTGCACGGCCCAGCCCCAGGACGCGGTGCCGGCGGAGCCGCCCGCGAGCGCGGCCTTCGGCAGCCCGGTGACACCGATCTCGGTGCGCACCGAGTCCACCCCGACGCCCAGCGCGTCGGCGGCGACCTGCGCGAGTACGGTACGGGCGCCGGTGCCGATGTCGGTGGCGTTGATCCGTACCACGTAGAGCCCGTCGGGGTGGGCGGTGACCGTGGCGCGGCTGGGCGAGACCAGCACCGGGTAGGTGGCGGCAGCGACTCCGGTGCCGGTCAGCCACGGCCCCGAGCGGCGCACCCCCGGCCGGGGGTCGCGGCTCGCCCACCCGAAGCGCCGCGCGCCCTCGCGCAGGCACTCCACGAGGTGGCGGCTGCTGAAGGCCTTCCCGCTGTCCGGTTCGACCGGGGGTTCGTTGTACACCCGCAGATCGACCGGGTCCATCCCCAGCGCACAGGCGAGTTCGTCGACGGCGGACTCCAGCGCGTACATACCGGGTGTCTCCCCGGGTGCGCGCATCCAGGACGGGGTGGGCACGTCCAGGGCCACCGCCCGGTGGGTGGTGCGGCTGCTGCCGCTGGCGTACATCACCCGGGCGGGCACGGCCGCCTGCTCGACGAACTCCTTGACCCGCGAGGTGTGCGTGGTCACCTCGTGGATCAGCGAGGTGAGGGTGCCGTCGGGCAGGGCGCCGAGGCGCACACGGTGCAGGGTGGGCGCGCGATGGCCGACCAGCTCGGTCAACTCCCTGCGCGGCAGGGCGAGTTGGACCGGGCGGCCGGTGTGCCGGGCGGCCAGGGCGGCGAGGACGACATGGGGGCGGGGGGTGCCCTTGGAGCCGAAGCCGCCGCCGACGTGTTCGCTGACGACGCTCACCCGCTCCTCGGGCAGCGAGAAGAGCCCGGCCAGGACGGTGCGTACGGTGTCGGCGCCCTGGCTGGTGTCGAAGACGGTGAGGTCGTCGTCCCGCCACAGCGCGATCGCCCCGTGCGGCTCCATCGGGTGGTTGTGCAGCGGCGGCACCGTGTACGACACGTCCACCCGCACCGCCGCCTCGGCGAAGGCGCCCTCGGGATCGCCCTGCCGGCGCTCCCCGGGGTGCCCTCCGTTGGCCTCCTCGGGGAGATAGGCGTCCGGGTGGTCCCAGGTCAGGGTCACATCGTGCGGTTCGCTCGTATAGCTCACCCGTACCGCCCGGGCGGCGGCCCGTGCCGTCTCCAGGGTCTCGGCGACGGCCAGCGCGACCGGCCAGCCGTGGTGCGGCACCCGGGAGTCCTGGAGCACGGCCAGCGTCGGATCGTCCGCGTCGGCGAGCCGGGGCGCGGAGTCCGGGGTGAGGACGGCGAGCACACCGGGCAGCGCCAGGGCGGCCGAGGTGTCGAGGGAGGCGACCTCCCCACGCGCGACGGTGGCGGGCACCGGCCAGGCGTACACCAGGCCGGGCGGCCCGTACTCCGTCGCGTACTTGGCGGCGCCGGTCACCTTCGCACGGCCCTCCCGGCGCTCGACGGACGCACCCAGGGCACTGGAGCTCGATCCCACGGCGGCTCTCCTTACGGGGTGTTCAGGACCGGGCGATCAGCGAACCGAGCACCTCGCGCGCGAGGTCACGGGCGAGCGACACCTTGTACGCGTTGTCCCGCAGCGGGACGGCGGCCGCGAGCTCGGCGTCCACGGCCTGGGCGAGTGCCTCGGGAGTGGCCCTGCTGCCGAGGAGCGCGGCCTCCGTGCGCCGGGCGCGCCACGGGCGGTGGGCCAGACCGCCGAACGCGACGCCGATCTGGCGGACCACTCCCCCGTCCAGCTGGACCACGGCGGCCACCGAGGCGAGGGCGAAGGCGTACGAGGCCCGGTCGCGCGCCTTGCGGTAGCGCGAGAGCGCACCGGTGGGCAGGGCCGGCAGCAGCACACCGGTGATGAGCTCGCCGGGGCGGATCACGGTGTCCTGGTCGGGGCTGTCCTGCGGCAGCCGGTGGAACTCGGTGAGCTCCACCGTCCGGCCGCCGCCGGGCCCCGCCATCTCCACCACCGCGTCCAGGGCCGCCAGCGCGACGGCGAGGTCGGAGGGGTGGGTGGCGACGCAGTGCTCCGAGTGGCCGAGCACCGCGTGGTCGCGGTTGACGCCTTCCAGGGCGCCGCAGCCACTGCCCGGCACCCGTTTGTTGCACGGTTTGCCGAGGTCCTGGAAGTAGGCGCAGCGGGTGCGCTGGAGGAGGTTTCCCGCCGTGGTGGCCACGTTGCGCAACTGGCCGGAGGCGCCGCTGAGCAGCGCCTGTGACAGCACCGGGTACCGCTCGCGGACCACGGGGTGCCCGGCGAGGTCGCTGTTCGGCACGGTCGCGCCGATCCGCAGCCCCCCGTCGGGCAGCTCCTCCACCCGGTCGAGGGGAAGCCGGGTGATGTCCACGAGCAGCTCGGGCCGCTCCACACCGAGCTTCATCAGGTCGACGAGGTTGGTGCCGCCCGCCAGATACCGGGCGTCCGGGCGGCCCGCGTGGGCAGCGGCAGCCTCCTCGACGCTGCGGGCGCGCACATAGGTCATCGGTTTCACGCCGTCACCTCCCTGGCGGCCATGTCCCGTACGACCACTTCCTGAACCGCCTCCACGATGTGCGGGTAGGCCCCGCAGCGGCACAGGTTGCCGCTGAGCCGCTCCCGGATCTCCTCCACCGTCAGCTGTACGGGGGCGTCGCCCGGCCGTTCGGTGTCGGTGACGACCGAGGGCTGACCCGACTTGGCCTCCTCCAGCATGCCGACGGCCGAGCAGAGCTGGCCCGGTGTGCAGTAGCCGCACTGGAGCGCGTCGCGGTCCAGGAACGCCTGTTGCAGGGGGTGCAGACCGCCGTCCGCGACCGTCGCCTCGGCGAGCCCCTCCACGGTGACCACCTCGCGCCCTTCCTGGCACACGGCCAGCAGCAGACAGCTGTTGACCCGCCGACCGTCGAGCAGCACCGTGCACGCCCCGCACTGGCCCTGGTCGCACCCCTTCTTCGAGCCGGTCAGGGCGAGGTGCTCGCGCAGCAGGTCGAGCAGCGTGGTGCGGTGGTCGAGCTCGAGGACGTGCTCGGTGTCGTTCACCCGCAGGGTGACGCGTGAGTGTGTCGGCGGGAGTACGCCTCCGCGCTCGGCCGCTGCGGAGCCGGGTTCGGTGCCGGGGTCACGCGGGCCATCGCTTGCTTCCATCCTCACGGCTCCTCGGGTCGGCGGAGTCTCCACCCTCGTACAGCCGACGCCCTCCGGCATCTCGGCAGCCCGTCCCACTGCTCCGACCGCCACGTGTGCGCCCCACGCGCCGGGTCTGCGCCGGGCCCGTACCGGCCGAGTGGCGCAAACGCACGTCGGTTCGCGCGGTCCACGGGCGGGTAACCACCTCTCATGCTCACCTTTGGGGTCGAAGAAGAGTATTTGCTGGTGGACCCCGTGACCGGCCGGCCCCTGCCCCGTTCGGAAGAGGTACGGGCGCTGACCGGACCGGACACGGTCGAGGAGCCGGAGGTGCAGCTCGAGCTGCTCCAGGCTCAGGTGGAGGTCGCGACCCCGGTCTGCGTGGCCATGGCGGAGCTTGGGGGCCATCTGGTGCGGCTGCGGCACACGGTGGGGACCGCGGCGGAGCGGCTGGGGTGCCGGGTCGCCGCCGTGGGGGCCGCCCCCGTCAACGGCGCCGGACCCGTCCCGGTCACGCCGCGTCCCCGCTATCTGGCGATGCAGACGAACGCGGGACAGCTGGTCGACGAGCAGCTGATCAACGGGATGCATGTGCACGTCGGCGTACCCGACCGGGAGGTCGGTGTCGCGGTGCTCAACCGCATCCGTGTCTGGCTGCCCACCCTGCTGGCCATGTCCGCCAACTCACCGCTGTGGCACGGCCGGGACACCGGCTTCGCCAGCTGGCGCACCCTGGTCTTCAGCCGCTGGCCGGTCAGCGGACCGCCGCCGCGCTTCGTCGACCTCGACGACTACGAGAGCCGCGCGGAGGCGCTGATCAGCGCCGGGGCGGTCAGCGACAGCGGGCAGCTCTACTGGCACGCCCGTCTCTCCGAGCGCTACCCCACCATCGAGGTGCGCTGTCTGGACGTGCAGGTGCGGGTCGACGAGGCGGTGATGCTCGCCGGCATCATCCGCGCCCTGGTCGCCACCGCGATCCGCGAGCACAAGGACGGCGACCCGGTGCCGGAGTGCCCGCTCGAACTGCTCCAGGCCGCGACCTGGCGCGCGGCCCGCGAAGGGCTCAACGGTGTGCTCCTGGACCCGGCCGGGCAGCGGCGCAGCTGCGGCGATGTGCTGTGCCAGCTGGCCCGGCACATCGGCCCCGCCCTGGAGGCGGCGGGCGACGGACTGGAGGTGCACTCCCTGATGCAGCGGTTGCTGCGGCGGGGAACCGGCGCCGACCGGCAGCACCGGGCCTTCACGGAAGGCGGCATTCCGGCAGTGATCGACCTGGTCACGAGCCAGAGCGTCAAGGCCTGAGCGGTTTTGTGGGTTTTGTGGCAGGGGCCCGGCGGCTGCCGGGCCCCGTTCGGCTCACGCGCCGACGTAGTCCGCCAGGTGTTCACCCGTCAGGGTGGAGCGCGCCGCGACCAGGTCGGCCGGGGTGCCCTCGAAGACGATCCGGCCGCCGTCGTGGCCCGCCCCGGGGCCGAGGTCCACGATCCAGTCCGCGTGCGCCATCACCGCCGGGTGGTGCTCGACGACGATGACCGACTTCCCGGCGTCGACGAGCCGGTCCAGCAGCTGGAGCAACTGCGCGACATCGGCCAGGTGCAGACCGGTGGTCGGCTCGTCGAGGACGTAGACGCCGCCCTTCTCGGCCATATGGGTGGCAAGTTTGAGCCGCTGCCGCTCGCCGCCGGACAGGGTGGTGAGCGGCTGGCCGAGGGTGAGGTAGCCGAGCCCGACGTCGGTGAGCCGGGTGAGGATCCGGTGCGCCGCCGGGGTGCGCGCCTCGCCGTCGGCGAAGAACTCAAGGGCCTCGCTCACCGGCATCGCCAGCACCTCGCTGATGTCCCGGCCGCCGAGGTGGTGATCGAGGACCGACGCCTCGAACCGCTTCCCCTCGCACTCCTCGCAGGTGGTGGCGACACCGGCCATCATCGCCAGGTCGGTGTAGATCACCCCGGCGCCGTTGCAACCGGGGCAGGCGCCCTCGGAGTTGGCGCTGAACAGCGCCGGCTTCACCCCGTTGGCCTTGGCGAACGCCTTGCGGATCGGGTCCAGCAGCCCGGTGTACGTGGCGGGGTTGCTGCGCCGGGAGCCTTTGATGGGTCCCTGGTCGACCGAGACCACGCCCGCGCCCGGCGGCACCGAGCCGTGCACCAGGGAGCTCTTGCCGGAGCCCGCCACACCGGTGACCACGCAGAGCACGCCCAGCGGCAGGTCGACGTCGACCTCGCGCAGGTTGTGCGCGGTCGCGCCCCGGATCTCTAGCACACCGCTGGGCGTACGCGTCTTCTCCTTGAGGGCGGCCCGGTCGTCGAGGTGGCGGCCGGTGACGGTGTCGCCCGCCCGCAGCCCCTCGACGGTGCCCTCGAAGCAGACGGTGCCGCCCGCGGTCCCCGCGCCGGGGCCGAGGTCCACGACGTGGTCGGCGATCGCGATGGTCTGCGGCTTGTGCTCCACCACCAGCACCGTGTTGCCCTTGTCGCGCAGCCGCAGCAGCAGGTCGTTCATCCGCGCGATGTCATGGGGGTGCAGACCCGTGGTGGGCTCGTCGAAGACATAGGTGACATCGGTGAGTGAGGAGCCGAGGTGGCGAACCATCTTGACGCGCTGCGCCTCACCGCCCGACAGCGAGCCCGACGGCCGGTCGAGCGCGAGATAGCCGAGGCCGATCTCCACGAACGAGTCGAGCGTGCGCCCGAGGTTGGCGAGCAGCGGCGCCACGGTCGGCTCGTCGCGTTCCCGTACCCAGGCGGCCAGATCGCTGATCTGCATCGCGCAGGCGTCGGCGATGCTGATGCCCGCGACCTTCGAGGACCGGGCCGCCTCGCTGAGCCGGGTGCCGTCGCACTCGGGGCAGGCGGTGAAGGTGACCGCCCGGTCCACGAACTCCCGGATGTGCGGCTGGAGCGCCTCCCGGTCCTTGGAGAGCATCGACTTCTGGATCTTCGGGATCAGCCCCTCGTAGGTGAGGTTGACACCCTCCACCTTCACCTTGGTGGGCTCCCCGTAGAGGAAGTCGTGCATCTCCTTCTTGGTGAACCTCCGGATCGGCTTGTTCGGGTCGAGGATGCCCGACTCGGCGTACACCCGCACGGTCCAGAAGCTGTCCGACTTCCAGCCGGGGATGGTGAACGCGCCCTCGGCGATCGACTTGGTGTCGTCGTAGAGCTGGCTCAGGTCGATGTCGGAGACCGAACCCCGGCCCTCGCAGCGGGTGCACATACCGCCGGTGCGCTGGTAGGTGGCCTTCACGGCCTCGGTCTTCCCGGCCCCGCGCTCCACCGTGATCGCGCCGCTGGCCCGGACCGAGGGGACGTTGAAGGCGAACGCGTTGGGCGGCCCGATGTGCGGCTGCCCGAGCCGGCTGAAGAGGATGCGCAGCATCGCGTTGGCGTCCGTGGCGGTGCCGACCGTGGAGCGGGGGTCGGCGCCCAAGCGCTCCTGGTCGACGACGATCGCGGTGGTCAGCCCTTCGAGGACGTCCACGTCGGGCCGCGCCAGCGTGGGCATGAAGCCCTGTACGAAGGCGCTGTACGTCTCGTTGATCAGCCGCTGCGACTCCGCGGCGATGGTGTCGAAGACCAGCGAGCTCTTGCCGGAGCCGGAGACACCGGTGAACACGGTAAGCCGCCGTTTGGGGATCTCGACGCTGACGTCCTTCAGGTTGTTCACGCGCGCGCCGTGCACACGGAGCAGATCGTGGCTCTCCGCACCGCGCCGGGCGGGCGATCCCGTGTCCGTGCTGCTGGCCGTGGTCATCGTGTCTCCCTCTGCCCTGGCGGGCGCCGTTCGCGATCCACGCCCAGATCGCGCTCAACCGATCTAACCAGCTCCGGCCGACGGCGTCCCGCGTATGCCCACACCCGTACGACGGCGCCCCTGGCATTCCCTCGGCCGCGTATCTCCATCCGTTTCCCGCGCGCACAACGGAGTTCACACAATTGTCCCCCGCAGCATCCATACAGCCCGTTTCACCGGAAGTGCACGGTTACGGAATGGGCGAGGCCGGAATCCGCAATGCCGCCGACTCGCCTATTGTTCCCGGCAGTTGGTGAATTCGGGCGCACCGGCAGCGGGGCCGCCCGGGCTCTCGGCCCGGGCGGCCCCGCTGAGGCACGACCTGCTGTTGTCAGACGGTTTTGATGCCGGTGTCAGACGACCGGCGGGCGGCCGCTGTAATAGCCACCTACCTGGTCGTGGTAGCCGGGGTCACCGATGTGCTTCTCCCGGTCGAACTCGGGAGCGGACTTGATCTCGGCCTTGGTCCGGTTCACGTAGACCTTCTTCTCGGCCGCGTCGAGCTGCGTCACGGTACCGGCGGGCAGCAGCACGTGCTTGCCGAAGATCCACACACCGGTGTCGACCACGATGTACGCGGAGCCGACCTCGTCGGAGTGCTTGTCGACCTTACCGATGCTCCCGTCGGTGGCCTCGACGCTCCAGCCGCGCAGATCCGCGCCCGCGAGGTGGCCACTGGTCTCCGGGTAGCCCCAGATGTTCTCCGTCATGAAACGTGCTTCCTTTCGTGTTGTGCGCCGGAAGAGCGTCGCCGCGTAAACCACTCGGTGACGCTCTCTCCCGACAAGCCGGGTGCCCGAGTTCCCCCGGCCGACACATCGCGTTTTCGGCCTTGACGGAACCTGCCGCGGGAACCGCCGCTACCAGCGGTACCAGCGGCCCGAGCCACCCTTGGGACGCGCGACGAAGCCGATGAGCCACAGCACCAGTACGGCGATCGCGACCCACCACAGGACCTTGAGTGCGAAGCCGGCGCCGAAAAGGATCAGCACCAGCAGTAGAACGAGAAGCAACGGGACCATGGAAATCAACCTCCAGCCCTCCGTGTGCCCCCATTGGGCGGCCACACACATTTCGGGGGACGATTTATCGGTGACCCCTTTTCGGTGACCGCATTTCCGGAGTCCAAACGGTGTCCGTTCAGGGGAATGGGCGGCCTTTCGCGGGGTACCCCGTCGCCGGGCCGCCGGAACCGGCCGGGCGGGCCCCGTGAAGACGTGGAAAGAAGGACGGGACGAGATCATGCCGCAGACCGTGGTGATCACCGGCGCCAGCGCCGGCGTCGGCCGTGCCACCGCCCGGCTCTTCGCGCGGCGCGGCGCGAACATCGCGCTGCTCGCCCGCGGCCGGGCAGGGCTCGAAGCCGCAGCCGAGGAGGTGGCGGCGGCCGGCGGGCGGGCCCTGGTGCTGCCCACCGACGTCGCCCACCACCAGGAGGTGGAGAAGGCCGCCGAGCTCACCGAGGCCGAGTTCGGGCCGATCGACGTATGGATCAACGTCGCCTTCACCTCCGTCTTCGCGCCCTTCGCCGAGATCGGCCCGGAGGAGTTCCAGCGGGTGACGGACGTGGCGTATCTGGGCTACGTCAACGGCACCCGCGCCGCCCTGGCCCGGATGGTCCCGCGCGACCGCGGCGCCGTCGTCCAGGTCGGCTCCGCCCTCGGCGAGCGCTCCATCCCGCTCCAGTCGGCGTACTGCGGCGCCAAGCACGCCGTCAACGGCTTCACCTCGTCGGTGCGCACCGAACTCCTGCACGACGGAAGCCGCGTGCGGATCACCGTGGTGCAGCTGCCGGCGGTGAACACCCCGCAGTTCTCCTGGGTGCGCTCACGGCTGCCGAAGCACCCGCAGCCGGTGCCGCCGATCTACCAGCCCGAGGTCGTGGCCCGGACGATCGGGTACGCGGCGGACCACCCGGGACGCAAGCAGTACTACGTCGGCGCCTCCACGGTCGCCACCCTCTGGGCCAACCGGTTCGTCCCTGCTGCGCTCGACCGCTATCTGGCCCGTACGGGCTACTCCTCGCAGCAAACCGACTCGCCTCCGCCGGTCGCCGGGCCCGGCAACCTGTGGCAGCCGCTGGACGAGCGCCCCGGCGAGGACCACGGCGCACACGGGGCCTTCGACGAGAGCGCGACCGGGCGCTCGCCCCAGGCGGCCCTCGCCCGCCACCCCGCGCTCGCGGCCGGGGCGGGCGCCCTGGCGGGGGCGGCGGTGCTGCGGTGGTCGAGGGCGCGCCGCACGGGCGGCTGAGCCGCTCGACCCGTACGGTCGGAGCAAGGTCAAGGTCAAGGTCAGGGCAGGGCGAAAGGCGGCCGGTATGACGCGCGCGGCGATCTTCGATGTCGACGGGACCCTCGTCGACACCAACCATCTGCATGTGGTGTGTTGGTGGGAGGCGTTCCGGCAGGCCGGACACGAGGTGGCGACGCACGACATCCACCGGGCGGTCGGGCTGCCCTCGGAGGACCTGATCGCCCATCTGCTGGGCGAGGACCGCGACAAGGACGAGGACGAGGAGCTCAGCGCCACGCACACGGCCTTGTACGCCACGTACTTCGAGCGGCTGGCTCCCGTCGCGGGCGCCGCGGATCTCCTGCGGGCACTGGACGGGCGGGGCTGGCGGGTGGTGCTCGCCACCTCGGCGGGCGGAGCCGAACTGGGCGCGCTGCGCAAGGCCATCGACGCCGACGACGTGATCGCGGGGGTGGCCAGCGCGGACGACGTCGAGTCCGGGAAGCCGGCCCCCGACCCCGTCCACCAGGCGCTGGAGCTGGTCGACGGCGACGCCGGGTCGTCGGTGTTCGTCGGTGACACGGTCTGGGACATGAAGGCGGCGGCCAGGGCCGGGGTCCGGCCGGTGGGCGTGCTGGCGGGCGGCATCCCACGCGCCGACCTGGAGGAGTCGGGGGCGACGGCGGTGTACGACGACCCGGCGGCGCTGCTGGCCGCGCTCGACGACAGCCCGGTGGCGGAGCTGGAACAGCGGGGCTGACCTATCCCGGGCGGAACACGGCCCGCGGCCGGAGTGCTCCGCTCAGCCACGGGCCGTGGGGCACGGGGAGGAGTCCAGGAGCCCCTGCCGCGTGCGGTCCGAGGACGAGCGCGGGCGTGCGCGGGGCCTCGGGAGGCCCCGTGCACGCCGGTCGCGGGCTCGGCCCGCACCCGTCCGCGTACGCCGGCGCCTACCGCCCCCGCAGCCGCATCTGCAGATCCACTTCCTGGTCGCCGGAGGCCGTCCCGGCGTCCTCCACCTCGAAGGTCCGGTGCAGGACGTCCCGCAGCCGGGCGACCGCGACGGGTCCGCCCTGGGCGTCGACGGTCACCGTGTCGCCCAGTGCGGACCGGCTGACCTCCTCCGGCACCCGGGAGGTGTCGAACCTCGCCGTCCACACGGTGGGACGCGCCGGATCGGGGCTCGCGGGCCCGTGACCGGTTCCCTCGTCGCCCGCGTCCACCGAGAAGTACCGGCACAGCGCGGCCAGCACCGTCTCGGCGTCGGCGGCCGAGCACGCGCTGAGCACCACCTGGACTCGTTGCTCCGGCGGCGCCTGGGATGCGGCGGTGGGCTTCATGGGGTGACTCCTTCTGCCTCGTTCACTGTGGTTCGCCGGTCGTCGGGTGTGGCCACCCGGCCGGTCACTCGCGGTGCTTGCCGCCCGGCAGCATCTCCTGGACCTTCGCCTTCAGGCCCTGCCGGATCATGCCGACCCGGTCGCTGTCCCCCTTCACGATCGACGCCGCGGCGGCCTCGATCTGGTCCAGTGAGGCGTGCGGCGGGATCGGCGGAACCGCCGGGTCGGTGAGGAACTCCACCACGCACGGCCGGTCCGCGGCGAGCGCCCGCCGCCAGGCGCCCTCGACGTCCTCGGGCTTCTCCACCCGGACGCCGTCGAGCCCGATGGAGCGCGCGAAGTCCGCGTACGGCACATCGGGCAGCTGCTGCGAGGGCAGGAACTGCGGGGCGCCGGACATGGCCCGCATCTCCCAGGTGACCTGGTTGAGGTCCTGGTTGTTGAGCACGGCGACGATCAGATGCGGGTTCTCCCACTCCTGCCAGTACTTCGAGACGGTGATGAGCTCCGCGAGCCCGTTCATCTGCATGGCCCCGTCACCGACGATGGCCAGCGCCGGGCGGTCCGGGTGGGCGAACTTGGCGCCGATCACATACGGGACGCCCGGCCCCATCGTGGCCAGCGTGCCGGAGAGCGAGCCGCGCATCGTGCCGCGCATCCGCAGGTGCCTCGCGTACCAGTTGGCGGCAGAGCCGGAGTCCGCGGCGAGGATGACGTCGTCGGGCAGCAGCGCGTCGAGGGAGTGCACCACGTACTCGGGGTTGATCGGGTCCGCGTCGACGGCCGCCCGCCGCTCCATCACCTCCCACCAGCGGGCGGTGTCCTTCTCGATCTTCTTCCGCCACTTGTCGTGCTTCTTGCGCTTGAGCCTCGGCAGCAGCCGTGTCAGCGTCTCCCGGGAGTCGCCGACGAGGTTGACCTCGAAGGGATAGCGCAGTCCGACCATGAACGGGTCGATGTCGATCTGCACCGCCCGCGCCTGGCCGAACTCGGGCAGGAACTGGGTGTACGGGAAGCTGGACCCCACCACGAGCAGGGTGTCGCAGTCCTGCATCAGCTCGTACGAGGGCCGGGTGCCCAGCAGGCCGATGGACCCGGTGACGTACGGCAGGTCGTCCGGGAGGGCGTCCTTGCCGAGGAGCGCCTTGGCGACGCCCGCGCCCAGCACGTCCGCGAGCTGTTCGACCTCGGCCCGGGCGCCCCGCGCGCCCTGGCCGACCAGCACGGCCACCTTCTCCCCCGCGTTCAGCACCTCGGCGGCGCGCGCGATCTCGTCGTCGGCGGGGACGGGCGCGTAGCGGGCGGCGCCGAGGCTGGAGGGCACCATCTTGAAGGCGTGGCCGGGCGGCTCGTAGTCGAGTTCCTGCACATCGGCCGGGATGATCACGGCGGTCACGGTCCGCCGGGCGGCGGCCGTGCGCATGGCCCGGTCGATGACGTTGGGCAGCTGCTCGGGGACGGTCACCATCTCGCAGTACTCGGAGGCCACGTCCTTGAACAGGCTCAGCAGATCGACCTCCTGCTGGTACGAGCCGCCCATGGCGCTGCGGTTGGTCTGCCCGACGATCGCCACGATCGGCACATGGTCGAGCTTGGCGTCGTAGAGGCCGTTCAGCAGATGGATCGCGCCGGGGCCCGAAGTGGCCGCGCACACCCCCACCTTGCCGGAGAACTTGGCGTAGCCCACCGCTTCGAACGCGGCCATCTCCTCGTGCCGCGCCTGGATGAACCGGGGCTGGTCGTCGGCCCGGCCCCAGGCGGCGAGCAGGCCGTTGATGCCGTCGCCCGCGTAGGCGAAGACGTGCTCGACCTCCCACTGCCGCAGCCGTTCCAGCACGTAGTCGGAGACTTTCATCGACATGTGATGTGACCTTTCCAAGGGGTGGGGACAGGAGGCTCAGGGGGTGGCGGGGCGGTCGGCGGCCCGTTCCGGGTGGTCGGCGGGAAGGGGCCCGCCGAGGCCCAGGGCCAGCGCCTCCGCGAGGTGGAGCGCGCGGCGGCCGGTGCCGCCCTGCTCGATCTGGGTGCGGCAGCTGAAGCCGTCGGCGAGCACCAGGGCATCGGGCGCGGTGTCGCGCACGGCGGGCAGCACGCCCTGCTCGCCGATCTTCATGGACAGGTCGTAGTGGCCGCGCTCGAAGCCGAAGTTCCCGGCCAGACCGCAGCAGCCGGCGTCCAGGACGTCGGCGTCCAGGCCGCTGCGGCGCATCAGCTCGCGGTCGGCGTCGTCCTTCAGCACGGCGTGCTGGTGGCAGTGGGTCTGCACGGTGGCGGCCCGGCTCACCGTCGGCGGGTGCCAGCCGTCCGGGGCGTGGTTGACCAGCTGCTCGGAGAAGGTGCGGAAGCGGCCCGCGAGCCTGCGTACGTCCTCGTCCTCGGGCAGCAGGTCGGGCGCGTCGGCGCGGAACACCGCGGTGCACGACGGCTCCAGGCCGATGACCGGCGTACCCGCCTCGATCCACGGCCGCAGCACGCGCACACTGCGGCGCAACACCCGCTTGGCGACGCCGAGTTGGCCCGTGGAGATCCAGGTGAGGCCGCAGCACACCGGGCGGCTCGGCACCGCGACCCGGAACCCGGCGTCCTCCAGTACCTTCACGGCGGAGCGGGCGACCGCCGGGTGGAAGTAGGTGCTGAAGGTGTCCGGCCACAGCACCACGGCCTTCGGGTCGCCCGGCACGGGCTCGGCCGTGGCGCGGGCCCGCCACCACTGGAGGAAGGACTGCCCGGCGAAGGCGGGGGCCTCGCGTTCGGGCGCGACCCCGGCCAGCCGCTTGCCGGCCTTGGCGAGCACCGGCGCCCGCAGCAGCGCGTTGACCGCGCCGGGGCCCACCCGGGAGAGCCGGGCCCACAGCGGCAGCCAGCCCAGCGCGTAGTGGGCGGCCGGGCGCAGCCGGCCGGCGTAGTGGTGGGAGAGGAACTCGGCCTTGTAGGTGGCCATGTCGACGCCGGTGGGGCAGTCGGACTTGCAGCCCTTGCAGGCAAGACACAGGTCGAGGGCGTCGCGTACGGCGGTGGAGCGCCAGCCGTCGGTGACGGGCGAGTCGGTGTGTCCGTCGAGCATCTCGAAGAGCAGCCGGGCCCGGCCCCGGGTGGAGTGCTCCTCCTCGCCGGTCGCCCGGAACGACGGGCACATCACCCCGCCGCTGTGGGTGCGGCAGTTGCCGATGCCGACGCAGCGCAGCACCGCCCGGGTGAAGGAGTTGTCGTCGTCCGGGTAGGCGAAGCGGGTGCGTGAGGCGGCGGGGCGCCAGCGGGGGCCGAGCCGCAGGTTCTCGTCGACGCGGTGCGGCTGGGCGGGCCCGGGCGAGACGACCTTGCCCGGGTTCATCCGGTTGCCGGGGTCGAAGAGCGCCTTGACCTCGCTCATCGCGGTGACCAGCGCGTCCCCGAACATCACCGGCAGCAGCTCGGCGCGGGCCTGGCCGTCGCCGTGCTCACCGGAGAGCGAGCCACCGTACGAGCTCACCAGCCGCGCCGCCTTGAACAGGAAGGCGCGGAAGTCCGCGACCCCTTCGGCGGTCTTGAGCCCGAAGGGGATTCGGGTGTGGACGCAGCCCTGCCCGAAGTGCCCGTACAGCGAGGGGTGGTCGTAGTCGAACTCGTGGAACAGCTCCTTGAGGTCGCGCAGATAGTCGCCGAGCCGGTCCGGCGGCACCGCCGAGTCCTCCCAGCCCTCCCAGGTCTCGCGCTCGTCCGGCGGACGCGCGGTCACCCCCAGTCCGGCTTCGCGGGCCTTGAGCATCTCCTGTTCGCGTGCGGGGTCGTCGGAGAACGTGACGGTGTCGTCCTCGGCGTCGCGCCCGAGCGCCCGCAGCAGCGCGTGCGCCTGCTCGTCCACCGCCTCCTGGGTGTCGCCCGCGAACTGCACCAGCAGCCAGCTGCGACCCGCCGGAAAGCTGTCCAGCGACTCGACATGGGCGTGCTCGGCGCGCATCAGCTGCGCCATCCGGTCGTCCAGCGCCTCCAGCTGGGTGGGTTCGCTGTGCGAGAGCAGCCGGGGCACGTCGTCCGCCGCGGCGCAGATGTCGTCGTAGCCGAGCACCAGCATCGACTCGAAGGGCGGCACCGGCACCAGCTCCAGCTCCGCCCGCACCACGATGACCAGCGTGTTCTCGCTGCCCACCAGGGCTCGGGCGACATCGAAGCCGTTCTCCGGGAGCAGGGCGTCGAGGTTGTAGCCGGACACCCGGCGCGGAATGGGCGGATAGCCGCGCCGCACCTCGCCCAGATAGCGCCCGATCAGCTCGCGCAGCCCGCCGTACAGCTCGGCCGGGCGCCCGCCCGCGGCCATGATCTCCTCGAACTCGGCGTCCGTCGTCGGCCCCACCCACATCCGGGTGCCGTCGTAGGTGAGGACCTCCAGACGCCGTACGTTGTCGGCGGTCTTGCCGTACGCCTGGGCCGAGGCACCGCACGAGTTGTTGCCGATCATGCCGCCCAGCGAGCAGTGGTTGTGGGTGGCGGGCTTGGGCCCGAACTTCAGCTTGTGGGGCGCCAGTTGACGGTTCAGCTCGTCCAGGACGATACCGGGCTCGACCACGCACGTACGCCGCTCGGGGTCCACCGACACCAGGCGGTTGCAGTACTTGGTCCAGTCGAGGACCACGGCGGTGTTGGTGCACTGCCCGCCCAGGCTGGTGCCGCCGCCGCGCGAGAGCACCGGGGCGTCGTACTCACGGCACACTTCGATCGCGGTGACCGCGGCCTCGACGGTGTGCGGCACCACGACGCCGATCGGCACCTGGCGGTAGTTGGAGGCGTCGGTGGCGTAGGCCCCGCGGCTGCCGGCGTCGAAGCGCACCTCGCCGTCCACCCGGTCGCGCAGCGCCTGCTCCAGGGAGGGGCGCTCCTGCGGCTCGCCACCGCGTGAGGCCGTCCCGCCGGTCGCGCCCATGGAAAACCCTCTCCGTCGAAACCGTCGAACCGTCGCATCCGCCGGACCCGCTGAAAACGCCGGACCGTCGAGCCGCGGCCCGGCCGCCGGGGGCCCGACCGGCGCGCTTGGCCCGGTACCCGCGCGCGGGCACCTCACACGGCCGCCCGGTGGATGTTTTCTTTCGCGCCCACCGGTCACCCGGCGTGCACCAGCGCGTCCCGAGGAGCGGCGATGACCGAGTACGGCTACTTCCTGTCGAGCGAGGAGCACACGCCCGCCGAGCTGGTCGAGCAGGCCAGGATGGCCGAGCAGGCGGGATTCACCTCACTGTGGATATCCGACCACTACCACCCCTGGAACGACAGCCAGGGCCAGTCCCCGTTCGTCTGGTCGGTGGTCGGCGCACTGTCGGAGGCCGTCTCGCTGCCGGTGGAGACCGCGGTGACGTGCCCGACCGTGCGGATGCACCCGGCGGTCGTCGCCCAGGCCGCCGCGACCAGCGCCGTACAGCTCGGTGGCCGCTTCCGCCTCGGGGTCGGCTCGGGCGAGGCCCTCAACGAGCACATCCTCGGTGACGCCTGGCCGGAGGCCTCGGTGCGGCTGGAGATGCTGGAAGAGGCCATCCAGGTGATGCGGCTGCTGTTCACGGGTGATCAGGTCAGCCACCGGGGCAAGCACTACACCGTGGAGAACGCGCGGCTGTACACCGTTCCTGACGAGCCGGTGCCGATCGACGTGTCCGCCTTCGGCCCGCAGGCCGGGGAGCTGGCGAGCCGGGCCGGCGACGGTCTCGTCGCCATGGCACCGGACCAGGCGCTGATCGAGCGCTTCCGGCGCGGCGGAGGCGGCGGCAAGCCCGTGTCCGCCGGGCTGAAGGTGTGCTGGGGGCCCGACCGCGAGGCGGCGGTCCACGAGGCGCACCGGCTGTGGGCCAACGAGCAGCTGCCGGGCGAGCTGCCTCAGGTGCTGCCGACACCGCGCCACTTCGAGCAGGCGTCCGAGCTGGTGACGCCCGAGCGGGTGGGCGAGAACGTGCCCTGCGGGAGCGAGGTGGACGTGCACCTCGCCGCGGTGCGCGAGTACGCCGACGCCGGGTTCGACACCGTGTACGTCAACCAGATCGGCAAGGAGCAACGCGGCTTCTTCGACTTCTACCGCACCAAGGTCCTGCCGCAGCTCGCCTAGGACGGCGGCCCGGCCGGGACCCCAGCTCGTTTAGGAGCCACCCATGAACACCGTCACGCTGTCCCAGACCCTCGCCGCGAGCACCTCGTCGTCCTGGCTGTTCGTGATCGTGGGCGCCCTCGTGGTGGCCGTGCTGATCGCGGCCTTCTGGTACGGCAGCCGCCGGGCCGCGCGGCGGCCGGCGCCCCCGCAGGAGCCCCAGCCGCGCGCGGACTCCTGGCAGACGCCCGACGCCGAGGCCCCGCCGGGTCACCCGCAGGGGCCGGACGCCCCGGAGCACGACCACCACACGTCGTAGCGACCCGGCGGTTGGAGGGCCCAGGGCGTACGCCCTGGGCCCTCCAACCGCGGATCAGACGTTCTCCGCCTGGAACATCCAGGCGTGCTTCTCCAGCTCGCCGGTGACGGCGATGAGCAGGTCCTGGGTGACCGGGTCCGGCTTCTCGGTGGCGGCGATGCGCTCACGCATCCGCTCGACCACCCGGCCCAGCGCCACCACCAGCACCTGCACGGCCTCGGTGTCCTTGATCCAGCCCTCCGGCACGGTGCCGATGGCGGAGGACTCCGCCACGGTGGCGGCCCGGCCGTCGGGGGTGATGCCGAGCGCGGAGGCGCGTTCGGCCACCACGTCGGAGTGCGTACGCGCGGTGGTGACCACCTCGTCGAGCTGGAGGTGGACCGAGCGGAAGCGCGGGCCCACCACGTTCCAGTGCACCTGCTTGGCCGCGAGTGACAGATCCACCAGATCCACCAGGGCGCCCTGCAGCGCGGTCCCCACGACCTTCAGGTCGGCATCCGGCAGCGAGCTCTTCACGGCAGCCATGGCGTTCTCCATTCCCTCAGTTGCTGGTCCCGGTGTGCGGGAAGTGTGCGGGAGGCGTGGTGCGCCGTCCCTCCGCTGCGCCTTCCTTGAAACGCGAGGATCAAACGGGGCGCAGGTCAGCCGCTCACCCTCGGACACCCCACCCGCTGCCGGAGCACCGGCCGCGCGGAAATACCCTGGTCCCCATGGAGCTCTCCGGACACATCGACACCAACCGCCCGCTGCTCGTGCTGGCCGTCAAGGAGGAGGCGCAGTTCCTCGACACGGATCTGCCCGTCCTGCTCACCGGTATCGGCAAGGTGAACGCGGCGAGCGCGCTGGCCACCGTCCTGGGGCGCGGCCCGCGCCCCTCGCGCGTCGTCAACCTGGGGACGGCCGGGGCGCTGCGCCCGGGGTGGACGGGCACCCACGTCATAGGCTCGGTGCTCCAGCACGACCTGGACAGCGACGTGCTGGCCGCGCTGACCGGCGAGCTGTACGGCCCGCAGCTGGACATGTCGGACCGGGACGGGCCGACGCTGGCGACCGGCGACACGTTCATCGCGGACGAGGAGGCGCGCGCCCGGCTGGCGCTGCGCGCTCACCTGGTCGACATGGAGGGCTACGCGCTCGCGTCCGTCGCCCAGCGGGCCGGGGTCCCGCTCCAGATGGTCAAGCACGTCAGCGACGAGGCCGGCGAGGGCGCGGCCAGGACGTGGCGGGAGTCGGTGGCCGAGTGCGCCCGCGTCCTCGCCGCCTGGGCCGGGGCGAACGTCCCCGAGTACGCCGCCTGACCCCGGTCACGCCTGCCCCTGCGCCCCCCGGCCGGTCATCGGCGGGTTGAGGCGGGCGAACCCCTCCTGGCGCTCGTACGGGAAGTACGGGTAGGGCGCGGTCCGGGTGCTCGCCGCGTCCAGCCGGGCGACCTGGTCGTCGGTCAGGCTCCAGCCGACCGCGCCGAGGTTCTGCCTCAGCTGCTGCTCGTCGCGGGCTCCGATGATGACCGAGGAGACGGTGGGGCGGCGCAGCAGCCAGTTGAGGGCGATCTGCGGGACGGTCCGGCCGGTCTCCCCCGCCAGCTCGTCGAGCACGTCGACCACGCGGTAGAGGAGCTCGTCCTCGACGGGCGGGCCGAAGTCCGCGGTGGTGTGCAGCCGGCTCTGCTCCGGCAGCGGCTGCCCGCGGCGGATCTTCCCGGTGAGCCGCCCCCAGCCGAGCGGGCTCCACACCACCGCGCCCACCCCCTGGTCGGCCCCGAGCGGCATCAGCTCCCACTCGTAGTCCCGGCCCACGAGGGAGTAGTAGACCTGGTGGGCCGCGTAGCGCTGGTA
Source organism: Streptomyces crystallinus (assembly GCF_039521265.1). Taxonomy (NCBI): domain Bacteria; kingdom Bacillati; phylum Actinomycetota; class Actinomycetes; order Kitasatosporales; family Streptomycetaceae; genus Streptomyces; species Streptomyces crystallinus. The sequence continues at coordinate 419,078 of NZ_BAAACA010000009.1, forward strand.
GCCGTGGCGGTCCGCCGTGGCCTGCGACTTCATCAGCTGCCAGCCGGAGAAGTTGGAGACGCCGGTGTAGCGGATCTTTCCGGCCCGCACGAGGTCGTCGAGGGTGGCCATGACCTCCTCGATCGGCGTCCCCGCGTCGTAGGCGTGCAGCTGGAAGAGGTCGATGTAGTCCGTGCCGAGGCGGCGCAGCGCGTCCTCGACGCCCCGGATGAGCCGTGAGCGGGAGGTGCCCGCGTCGCCCGGCCCGTCACCCGTGGGCAGTCCGGCCTTGGTGGAGAGGATCACCTCGTCGCGCCGCCCCTTGACCGCCGCCCCGAGCACCTCCTCGGAGGCGCCGGCGGAGTAGACGTCGGCGGTGTCGAACATGGTGACCCCGGCCTCCAGGCAGATGTCCACCAGTCGGCGGGCCTGTTGGGCGTCGGTGTCGCCCCAGGCGCCGAAGAGCTCGCCCCGGCCGCCGAACGTGCCGGCGCCGAAGCTCAGTGCCGGCACCATCAGCCCCGACGCGCCCAGCCTCCTGTATTCCATGACCGTTCCTCTCCGTGCACGGCTCTCCGTGCGCAGCTCTCCGCACAGCCGGTGCGGCCGCCCGCACTGGCGACCGCTAACGGTTCTGCGGTTCCGTTAGGATGTGCCCTCAACGTAGCAGAGCATCGGCCATTAATGGAACAGGAGTCCCGTTATGAATCCGGGAGACGCAGATCCAGGGACCGTCCGGCCCGGTGGGAGGACCGCGCGCGTACGGGCGTCGGTGCTGGCCGCCGCCGGTGACGCGCTCGCGCGGGGCGGGCTCGCCCAGCTGGACCTCGCCGAGGTGGCCCGCCGCGCCGAGGTCGGCAAGACCACGGTCTACCGGCGCTGGGGCACTCCGGCGGGCCTGGTCGCGGACCTCCTCGCGGACATGGCCGAGCAGTCGCTCCCGCGAACCGAGACGGGCACGCTCCTGGGTGATCTGCGCGCCAACGCCCGGCTCGTCCAGCGCACCCTGGCCGACGCCCGCCAGGGCCCGCTCTTCAAGGCCGTGATCGCCGCCGCGACCTGCGACGAGCAGACGGCCGCCGCCCTGCACCGCTTCTACGAGACACGTGTCACGGAGTGGGCGCCGTGCGTACAACAGGCCGTCGAGCGCGGGGAGTTGGCGCAGGGGACCGACGCGCGCGAGGTGATCCGCGCCGTGTCGGCCCCCCTGTACTACCGGCTGCTGACCACCGGCGCCCCCCTCGACGAGGCAGCCGCCGACCGCGCCGCCGAGGCCGCGGCCGCCGCCGCACGCGCGGGGGTGTTCACGGCCGCGCGGGACTGAGCCGCACCAGCGCCCCCGTCAGGTGATCGTCCACTGCTGAAGTGCCGTCCGGGCGTCGGCCTGCTGTGTCACCAGGCCGCCGTCGGAGGCCGACGACGTCGTCAGCAGCAGTCCGCTGTGCACATTGGTGAGGGTGTACGCGCCCGAGGTGAGCCGGGTGACTCTCCAGTGCTGGTTGGCGCCGCCGGTGCAGGTCCACTGGATCACCGCCGTGCCCGGCGCGGTGCCCCCGCCCTCGTCGTCCGCGCACAGGCCGGAGTGGGCGTTGACGAGCGTGTACGAGCCGTCGGACTGCTGGGTGAGGTTCCAGGTCTGGTTGGCGCCGCCGGTGAGCGACCAGGTGACCAGCCGCACCCCGGTCGCCTTGGACCAGTCGGGGTCGTCGAGCGCCTTGCCGGACACGGCGAGGGTGTGCGGGCCGTTCAGGTTCGCCGGGGCCGGGCCGGCCGCGGTCAGGGTGAGCGTCTGCTCGGCGGCGGTGCGCGAACCGCCGACGCCGCCGCCGGTCGGGTCGGTCCAGGTGCGGACCGGCGTGGTCTCGGCGAGCCGGGTGGCCTGCGACGACATCCCGAGCACCAGTCCGCTGTAGCGGTTCACCAGCCGGTACGCGCCGCTGCGCGCACCGCCGGACGACACCTCGGGCACCAGGAACCACTGCTGCCCGACGGTGGGCCCGCCGGATCCGGGCGCGGTCGCCGAGGGCTTGGCCGCCCAGGCGCGGCCGGACTTCCCGGCGGAGTCGACGCCCAGCAGGCTTCCGGTGGCCGCGTTGGCGATCCGGTACGAGCCGTCGCCGTTGCCCGTGAAGGTCCACGCCTCCAGGGCCGACCCGGTGGCGGAGCCCGCCGAGGTGACCGACGAGCCGCCCGGGGCCTGGACGAGCACCCGGCCGGACCCGCTGCCGATGCGGTAGGTCTTCGCCGGGTCGACGGGCGGCGCGGCGGGCGCGGACGAGCTCACCGTGACGTCGGCGTACTCACCGTCGGAGCGGGCGCAGGCGATGGAGCAGTACGAGCGGAAGGTCTTGCCGACGATCGTGGAGTTCGTCCGGTTCGCGGAGTCCACCATCCAGCGGTACCAGGAGCCGGAGGTGTAGCTGCCCGAGTCCCCGATCAGACGCCACTTCTGCGTCGCCAGGTCGTCGGTCACGTAGAAGCGCTGGGGCGCCGTCCCCGAGACGACCTCGGGCTCGCCGATGTAGCGGCCCAGATGGGCGTCGTAGGCGATGTTCATGATGAACAGGTCCGACTTGGCGGGGAGTTCGCCCGCCGCGACCTGCTGGTCGACGGTGCCGCCGTTGGCCGGGTCGTAGTCGTCGGCCACGGGCGTGTAGCCGCCGGGGTTGGCCGGGGTCGCCGGGACCATGTTGCTCTCCCGGCCGCCCACACCGGGCTGCGACCAGGCGCCGTCGTACCACTTGGACCAGGAGCCGCTCGCCATCTTGGACGAGATCGGCGCCCGCGCCACATGCGCCAGCCCGCCGGTGCTCCCGCCGACGCCGCCCTTGGGCACGATCCGGGAGCCGTAGTACACGTAGAAGTAGCCCGAGGCCGGGTCGACGAAGAGCCGTTGGTCGCCGTCGCCGTAGTCGTAGGTCTGCTTCGGGAAGGTCTTCGCGTCACCGCGGGCCGTGGGGTACGGCGAGGTGATGGCGTGGCCCAGGATGGTCCACACCTTGCCCTGGTTCCGGGAGACGGCGTAGTCGATGGCGTCGTAGTGCAGCCCGTCGCCGAACGGCTGCGGGGTGAACTCGTTGTGCACCAGGCCGTACCAGTCCCCGGTGTCCGGGTCGACCCACACCCCGACCAGGTCGCAGAAGTTCTTCTGGGAGTAGCCCGAGCCGGACCCGGCCGCCGTCGCCTCCACGCCGGTGGGGCTGTTGTTGCAGCGCCAGGTGGTGTCGTTGTTGCGGTCGCTGGGGTTGGCCGGGTTCACCGCGTCGCTCACCGCGGTCGAACGGGTGGCGTCGTCGAAGTCCCTGCCGGTGTAGAAGTCCCAGTACCGGGGGTCCTTGGCGCCGTAGAGCGCGGCGGACTGCTGGAAGTAGAAGGTGCCGTCCTTGTCGACGTAGGAGGAGGCCGGGGTGTCGGTCGGGTACTTGTAGGGGCTCACCGACCCGATCGAGACCGTGTACGTGGGGTCGGGCGCGGCGGCCGAGGCGGTGTCCGGGGCCAGTACGGCGCCGGACAGCAGGGGGATGGCGGCGGCCGCTGTCGCGAGGGCTCTTCGCAGGCGTGACACAGCTCGTCGTCCTTTCTCTCCGAGGGGCGGTGGCCCCGATCCCACTGCCGGGGGCGGCCGGAGTACATGTGTTTTCGTCGCCGCCTCTTGGGTTTTTCTCGCGCGCCGGCGGCCCGTTTCCCCGCCACTCTCTGCTCGATCGTGCTCGTTCCAGCGAGGTTTCGAGCATCTATTGACATGTGTGCGGCGCTGCGCTGCACTGGTGCACCGCGCCACCCGCTCGCACGCCCCCTGCCCCTCCCATGACCAGGGACTCGCCATGCGACTGCTCAGATTCCTGATCGCCGCGGTCTGCGCACTGGCCGCGCTCGCCCTGCCCGCTGTCGCCGCCGCTCCCGCACGGGCCGCCGCCGCGGTCCCGCAGACCGTTCCGGCGCTGCGGCAGTGGACGGCCGGCTCCGGCGCGTACACCTTCACCGCCACCAGCCGGATCACCGTCGACCCCGCCTACGCCACCCAACTCGCCGACGAGGCCGCCACGTTGGCGGACGACCTCGCCGCGCAGACCGGGCGGACCGTCGCCGTCGTCACCGGCACCCCCGCCACCGGCGACATCGGCCTCACCCTCGGCGACACCTCCCTGCCGGCCGAGGGCTACCGGATGACCGTCGGCCCGGCCGTCACCATCAGGGCCGGGACCGGCACCGGCGCCTTCTACGGCACCCGCACGCTCCTCCAGCTGCTGCACCAGTCCGCCTCGGTGCCCGCCGGGACGGCGGTGGACTGGCCCACCAAGCCCGAGCGCGGCCTCATGATCGACCAGGGCCGGAAGTTCTTCACGGTCCCCTGGGTGAAGCAGCACATCAAGGAGCTGGCCTACCTCAAGCTCAACTACTTCCACTTCCATCTGTCGGACACGTTCGGCTTCCGGCTGGAGAGCTCCACCCACCCCGAGATCGTCTCCGCCGACCACTACACCAAGCAGGACATCGCCGATCTGGTGGCGCTCGGGCAGAAGTACCACGTCACCATCGTCCCGGAGATCGACACCCCGGGACATATGAACGCGATCCTGGCCGCCCACCCCGAGCTCAGGCTCAAGAACAGCTCCGGCACGGCCAGCGCCGAGTTCATCGACCTGTCGCTGCCCGGCTCGTACACCCTGATCAAGGACCTGGTCGAGGAGTACCTGCCGCTCTTCCCCGCCCGCTACTGGCACATCGGCGCGGACGAGTACGTCACCGACTACAACGCCTACCCCCAGCTGCTCGGCTACGCCCGCGCCCACTACGGGTCCAACGCCACCGCCAAGGACACCTACTACGGATACGTCAACTGGGCCGACGCGCTGGTGCGGGCGGGCGGCAAGACCACCCGGATGTGGAACGACGGCATCAAGTCCGGCGACGGCACGGTCACCCCGAACGCGGACATCCTCGTCGAGTACTGGTACAACTACGGCCTCACCCCGCAGCAGTTGGCGGCGGCCGGGCACACCGTGGCCAACGAGTCCTGGACACCCACCTACTACGTCCTCGGGGGCGCCAAGCCCGACACCAAGTGGATGTACGAGACGTGGACCCCGGACCTCTTCCAGGGCGGCACCACCCTGAGCGACCCCGCCAAGAACCCCGGCTCGCTGATCCATGTGTGGTGCGACAACCCGGGCGCCGAGACGGAGGACCAGATCGCGGGCGGCATCATGTACCCGCTGCGCGGCCTGGCCCAGCAGACCTGGGGGTCCCCGAAGCCGGTGAGCGGCTACGCGGCCTTCACCCCGATCGTCGCCGCCGTCGGCCACAACCCCGCCTGGCCCGGCCTCGCCCAGCCCGGCAACCTCGCCCGCAACCGCCCCACCACCGCCTCCAGCACCGAGACGGCCGGCTTCCCGCCCGCCTCTGCCACCGACGGAGATCCGGCAACCCGCTGGTCCAGCGCCTACAGCGACCCGCAGTGGCTCCAGGTCGACCTCGGCTCCACCCAGAGCGTCGGCCGCGTGGTGCTCCGCTGGGAGGCGGCGTACGGCAAGGCCTTCCAGATCCAGGTCTCCGACGACGCCACGACCTGGCGCACGCTCTACTCCACCACCAGCGGCAGCGGCGGCGTCCAGGACCTCACCGGGCTCTCCGGCTCCGGCCGCTACATCCGCCTGTACGGCACCCAGCGCGGCACCTCGTACGGCTACTCGCTGTACGAGTTCGAGGTGTACGGCGGCCAGTTGAGCGGCACCCGTACCCTCACCGCGAGCGGCAAGGCGCTCGACGACCCGGCGAGCTCCGGCACGTCCGGCACCCAGCTGATCACCTGGACCCCGCACGGCGGTCCCAACCAGCAGTGGCAGCTCACCCTCAACGGCGACGGCAGCTACACGATGGTGAACGGCGCTTCCAAACTGTGCGCGGACGTGGCCGGGAGCTCCACCACCGCGGGCGCGGCCGTCGTCCAGGCCGGCTGCACCGGCCGCGACAGTCAGCACTGGCAGCTCACCGCGCTCGGCGCGGGCGGCTACTCGGTGGCCAACAAGAACAGCGCGCTCCTGCTGACCACCGCGTCCGCCACCGACGGCGCCCTGGTCACCCAGCAGAAGCCCGACGGCTCGGCGTACCAGCGGTGGCAGGTCGGTTGAGGCGTCACGGCCCGGGCGGGCTCCCGCGGTGTCACTGCGTGAGCCCGCCCCCCGGCAGCGGCCCGGCCTGGAGTGCGCGGCGGCTCGCCGCCCAGTCGCGCAGCTCGCTGGTGGCCACGTCCTCCATCTCCTCCTGGAGCCGCCGCCGGGTCTCCTCGTCCCGCTCGGCCTCGGGGATCAGCCGGTAGCGCCGGATCGCCAGCCGCAGCCTCGACCAGGCCTCGGCGGCCAGCACATGGCGCTCGGTGTGGTTGAACACCTGCCGGAACCCCCCGATGAAGACGCTGAGTCCGGCCAGGGTGGCCGTGGTGGCGGGGGGCGCCTGGATGCCCGCCGCCACCACGGTGGCGGCGCCGGTGGACAGGGCGCCGAGTTCGGTGACCCAGTGCCACCGCCGGGCCCGGTCGCGGGCCCGCGCGTACCAGTCGAGGTCGGAGAGGGCCTGCTCCAGGAGAGGGTCGTCGACCGGGGCGGGCTGCGGCGTGGTTCGTCTGCGTATCGGCACGCCCCCATCGTCCCCCGGCCACGGCGTCGCGCGGGCGGGATCTCCCCGACGGGCCTCCCGGCAGCGGCCGGTGGCCTCCTCCCGGCGGGGCGGGGTCGTCGAAATCCGGCGCGAGGGCGCCGGGTTCGCCCTCGCGCGCTCCAGCGCCGGGTGAGGCCGGTCACGGGACCAGCGGGCGGACCTCCTCGGCGGTGAACCGTACGAACGCCTCGGTGTCCGGCTCGTCGGCGGTCGGCTCCAGGACGACGCTGTCCGCCCCCGCCTCGACGAGCGCGCGCACCGCGTCCGCGACGGCAGCGGCGTCCCCGGCGACGCCGAACCCGTCCCCGCCCTTCTTCGCCGCGAGCTCCGCGCGGACCCGGGCGCCGGCGTCCGGCCCGGTGGCGGCGAGCAGATAGACGACCAAGGGGTGGTGGCCGGTGCGGGCGGCGGCGGTGCGCCCTTCGTCGACGAGCGTATGGGCCCGGCGCACCCCGTCCGGGCCGGTGCCCGCCACCAGGACGCTGCCGTCGGACGCCTCGCCGGACAGCCGCAGGGTGCGCGGGCCGGTCGCGCCGGAGAGCACCGGGGCGGGCCCGTGCGGCGGATAGTCCAGCGCGACCCCGTCGAGGCGCACATACCGCCCGGCGACGGTGACGCTCTCGCCTCCCAACAGCGCCCGCAGCGCCTCCAGATGCTCCCGCAGCAGCGTCAGCGGCGACTCGGCCCGGGCGCCGACCTGCCCCATCCAGTCCTGCACGCCGTGCCCGACGGCCAGGGTGACGCGACCGGGGAAGAGCCGGTGCAGCGTCGCGCTCTCCATCGCGGTCAGCGCCACGTTGCGCAGCGGCACCGGCAGCAGCCCGACGCCCACGTGCAGCCGCTCGGTCCACGCCAGCGCCGCCGACGCGGCGGCGATGCCGCTCTCCAGGAAGCAGTCCTCCCAGAGCCAGAGTTGTTCGAGACCGGCCGCGTCGGCGGCGAGGGCGACGGAGCGGAGACGTTCGGGAGCGTTCTGCGGACGGAAGACGGCGCCGAGTGTGGTCATGGCGCCTTTCCTTCCCCGGGCTCAGCCGGATCGAAACGGCGCTTGGGGGAACTGGTGTGCCCCTCCACCCGATACGGGTGTCCACCAGGGGGATCTGAGTAGGGAACTGAGTACGACCGCTCAGGTGCGCGCCCGGCCGGGAGCCGGAAGCTGGGGGCATGACCACACCGTCCTTCGTCAGCCCGCCGCCCCTTCCGCCCACGCCTCCGTTCCAGCCCGGGCGGCCGCCCGCCCGGCGCGCCTGGCTCGCCGGCGCCGTCGGCGCGCTGGTCCTGGTGCTCCTCGCCGGGGCGGCGGTGTGGTGGCTGGCCCGCGACGAGGACGACTCCCCGCTCGCCGGGCGGCCGCGCGTCACGGACAGCGCGGCCGGGCTCTCGTACGGCGTTCCCGAGGGCTGGAAGCGCAATGACGGCAAGGACCTGATCCAGGCCTTCACCTCGTCGATCACCACCAAGGGGCCGGACGGCCACGGCGGAGCCGCCGTGCTCGCCGGGCGGGGCGCGCCGGTCGACGAGTCCTCCCTGAAGCAGCGGACGGAGACGGCGGCCCGCTCCAACGCGGAGTTCTTCTATCCGGACGGCACATCGAGCCGGGAGGAGTCGCGGGCCACGACGGTGAGCGGACGCCCCGCCCACACCGTGGTGCTGAACGTGCACGACGACAGCGGGAGGGCGGGCCGGATCCGGCTGACCATCGTCGAGCGCGGCGACGACCGGTCGGCCTTCCTCCTCGGCGTCACGGAGTCCCCGGCCGGGGCGTCCGAGCCCGCCGAGCAGATCGACGGGCGTGAGGTGGACGCGGTGCTGGCCAGCGCCGCGGTGGAGTAGGGCAGGGCCGAGGCACCCGCGCCCCGGCGCCCGGGTACCCCCGGCCCGGGGCCGGGGCGGCTGTGACACGCTCTCCGGGGAAAGACCCGGTCTGCCAGGAGGCGCGCACCCATGAACACTGCCGAACCGCTCGACCACCGCACGGCCGTCGCCGCGGAGAGCGCCCGGTTCGCGGGCCTGCTCGAGGGCGCCGACCTCACGCTCCCCGTGCCCACCTGCCCCGGCTGGACCCTGCTCGACCTGGTGCGGCACACCGGCGGCGCCCAGCGCATGTTCACCGCGCTGCTGCGCGGCCTGGTCCAGGAGCGGCCCAGGAGCCGGGACGTGGAGATGCGGCTGCCGGAGCGGCCGGAGGGGTACGCGGACTGGCTGGCGGCGGGCGCGGACGAGGCCGCCGAGGCGTTCGCGAGCACCGACCTCGACGCTCCGATGTGGGTGTGGGGCGCGGACGGCCACGCCCGTTTCTGGGTGCGCCGGATGCTCTTCGAGACCCTGGTGCACCGCTTCGACGCGGAGCGGACGCTGGGCCTGCCGTCCGAAATCGACCCGGCGCTCGCCCGGGACGGCGTCGACGAGTTCCTGGTCAACCTGCCCTTCGCCGCGTTCTTCGCGCCCGGGGTCACCGAGCTGCGGGGCGCCGGCCGGGTCCAGCACATCCGCTTCACCTGCGCGGATGCGGACGGTGACTGGCTCGTACAGCTGCGTCCCGACGGTTTCGGCCCGGTCCGGGGGGAGGACGGGAGGGCCGCCGACGCCACCGTCCGGGCCACCGCCGCCGACCTCCTGCTGCTCGTCTACGGCCGCCTCGACCGCTCGTCGGAGGCGGTGCGGACCGACGGGGACGCGGAGCTGCTGGAGCGCTGGTTCACCCACTCCGCGTTCTGACCACGACCCGGCTTCGCGTCACGGCTCGTACAGCGGCTTCGTACCCGGCCGGACGGAGGATGGGGCTCCGGGGTTGCCTCCGTCATCCGGCCGGGTGACACCACCACCGTGTTTGGCACCGCCCGCCGAGGGCACGCGGGAGATCTGTCCGCCTGCCCCCAGCCCACGGGAGCCGTACGTGACCACCCATACTCCGGACCGTCCCCGCATCGTCGTCGTGGGGGCCGGGTTCGCCGGATACCAGGCCGCCCGCACCCTCTCCCGCCGGATGCGCGGCCGCGCCCGGATCACCCTGCTCAACCCGACGGACTACTTCCTCTACCTCCCCCTGCTCCCCCAGGTCTCCGCCGGGATCCTGGAGCCGCGCCGGGTCACCGTCTCGCTGCGCGGGACGCTGCCCGGCGTACGGCTCGTCCTCGGTGAGGCCGACCGGGTCGACCTGGACGGCTCGAAGGTCCACTACACCGGACCCGAGGGGCGGCAGGGCGAGCTGGAGTACGACCGGCTGGTGCTCGCCGTCGGCAGCGTCAACAAGCTGCTTCCGGTGCCCGGGGTCACCGAGCACGCGCACGGCTTCCGGGGGATGCCCGAGGCGCTGTATCTGCGCGACCACGTCACCCGGCAGATGGAGCTGGCCGCGCAGGGCACCGACAGCCCGGCGGAGCGGTCCGCACGGCGCACCTTCGTGGTGGTCGGCGGCGGCTACACCGGCACCGAGGTGGCCGCGCACGGGAAGATGTTCACGGACGCCCTGGACCGGCGGGCACCGGCGCGCTGGATCCTGGTCGACATCGCGGACCGGCTGCTGCCCGAACTCGACCGCAGGCTGTCCAGCACGGCCGACCGGGTGCTGCGCCGCCGGGGTGTGGACGTACGCACCGGCACCTCGGTGAAGGAGGCGACCGAGGACGGCGTGCACCTGGACGACGGCGAGTTCGTCCCGACCCGCACGCTGATCTGGTGCGTGGGAGTGCGGCCGGATCCGCTGGTCTCCGAGCTCGGCCTGTCCGTGGAGCGCGGGCGGCTGCTGGTGGAGCCGCAGCTGAGCGTGCCGGGCCGGCCCGAGGTGTTCGCCTGCGGCGACGCGGCGGCGGTGCCCGATCTGACCCGGCCGGGCGAGTTCACCCCGATGACCGCGCAGCACGCCGCCCGACAGGGCAAGACGGCCGCGCTCAACGTCGCCGCCTCCCTCGGCCACGGCGTCCAACAGCCCTACAAACACCATGACCTGGGGTTCGCCGTGGACCTCGGCGGGGTGCAGGCCGCGGCCAACCCGCTGGGCGTGCCGCTGTCGGGCCCGCTCGCCGGAGCCGTCACCCGTGGCTACCACCTCGCCGCCATGCCCGGCAACCGGGTGCGGGTGGCGGCCGACTGGCTGCTGGACGCCGCACTCCCCCGCCAGGGTGTCCAGCTGGGCCTGGTGCGGTCCTGGTCGGTGCCGCTGGACACGGCGACGCCGGAGCAGGCCCGCCTTCCCGGCGGCCCCGCGGCCACGACCCGAAAGGACTGACCATGAAGAGCGCCCGCACCGCCGACCGCACCGAACTGACCGAGCTCGGACAGCAGTTGAGGGTCGACGCCGTCCGCGCCGCCGGGGCCGCCGGCTCCGGCCATCCCACCTCCTCGATGTCCGCGGCCGATCTGGCCGCCGTGCTGCTGGCCGGACATCTGCGGTACGACTTCGACAAGCCCGAGCACCCCGCCAACGACCGGCTGATCCTCTCCAAGGGGCACGCCTCCCCGCTGCTGTACGCGATGTACCGCGCGGCCGGGGTGGTCGACGACGAGGAGCTGCTCACCTTCCGCAGGCTCGGCAGCCGTCTGGAGGGCCATCCCACGCCGAAGCTGCCCTGGGTGGACGTGGCGACCGGCTCGCTCGGCCAGGGGCTGCCGGTGGGGGTCGGCATGGCGCTCGCGGGCAAGCACCTCGACCGCCTTCCGTACCGCGTCTGGGTGGTGTGCGGCGACAGCGAGCTGGCGGAGGGCTCGGTCTGGGAGGCCGCCGAGCACGCCGGGGACCAGCATCTGGACAACCTCACCCTCATCGTCGACGTCAACCGGCTCGGCCAGCGCGGCCCCACCCGCCACCAGCGCGACCTCGCCGCCTACGCGCGCAGGTTCCGCGCCTTCGACTGGCACACCATCGAGGTGGACGGCCACGACGTCGAGGCGATCGACGCGGCCTACAAGGAGGCGGCGTCCACCTCGCGGCAGCCCACGGCGATCCTCGCGGGCACGGTGAAGGGCAAGGGCGTGGCCTCCGTCGAGGACCGCGAGGGCCTGCACGGCAAACCGCTGCCGGACACCGAGGCCGCCGTGACCGAGCTCGGCGGCCCCCGCTTCATCCGTGTCGACGTGGCGGCGCCGCCGTCGGGCCGCGCGCCCAAACCGCCGTCCGGCCGCCTCGAACTGCCCCGCTACGAAGTCGGCGACAAGGTCGCGACCCGCACGGCGTACGGGCAGGCGCTCGCCGCCCTCGGCACCGCGCGCGGCGACGTGGTGGTGCTCGACGGCGAGGTGGGCGACTCGACGAAGGCGGAGCTCTTCGCCAAGGAGCACCCCGAGCGCTACTTCGAGTGCTACATCGCGGAACAGCAGATGATCGCGGCCGCCGTGGGACTGGCGACCCGGGGCTGGACCCCGTACGCCGCCACGTTCGCCGCGTTCCTGACCCGCGCCCACGACTTCCTGCGGATGGCCGCGATCAGCCGGGCCTCGCTCACCGTGGCGGGCTCGCACGCCGGGGTCGCCATCGGGCAGGACGGGCCGTCGCAGATGGGGCTCGAGGACCTGGCGATGTTCCGCGCGGTGCACGGCAGTACGGTGCTCTACCCCTGCGACGCCAACCAGACGGCCAGGCTCGTCGCGGCGGCGGCCGACGGGGAGGGCATCCGCTATCTGCGCACCACCCGGGGCGACACCCCGGTGCTCTACGGGCCCGACGAGGAGTTCCCCGTCGGCGGCGCCAAGGTGCTGCGCTCCTCGCCGCACGACAAGGTGACGCTGGTCGCGGCGGGCGTCACGGTCCACGAGGCGCTGGTCGCGGCGGACGCGCTGGAGGAGGGCGGCATCCCGGTGCGGGTGGTCGACCTCTACTCGGTCAAGCCGGTCGACGAGCAGGTGCTCCAGGAGGCGGCCGCTCTGACGGGGTGTCTGGTCACCATCGAGGACCACCGCGTCGAGGGCGGCATCGGCGACGCGGTCGCCGAGTGCTTCTCCGACGGCCGCACGATGCCCCGCCTGGTCCGGCTCGCGGTGGAGAACATGCCCGGCTCCGGCACCCCCGAGGAGCAGCTGGCGGAGGCGGGGATCGACGCGGCGTCCATCACGGCGACCGTCCGGGTGCTCTACGAACGGGTCGTCACCAGCTGATCGAACGGGTTTGCCCCGCCCGCGCGGGGCTACCCGAAAGGCCTCAGACGCGAGGTGACATGGCGAACACATCAGAGAACCAGTCAGCGGACAGGCGCAAGGCCGAGGAGGAGGAGCTGCCCGGCGCTATGGACGTGCTGCGCGGCGCCCGGGCCCAGCTCGCCGAACTCACCGGCATGGAGGCGGAGTCGGTCTCCTCCTTCGAACGCTCGGAGAACGGCTGGCTGCTGCGCATCGAGGTCCTGGAGCTCGCCCGGGTGCCGGACACCATGAGCCTGCTCGCCAGTTACGAGGTGGAGCTGGACCGGCACGGCGAGCTGACCGGCTACCGGCGGCTGCGCCGGTACGAGCGGGGGCGGGCCGACCGCAACCCGTGAGCGCGTACCACGGACACGACCTGCGCCTGACACCACGTCACATCAGGTACGACTTCACAGACAAGGAGGGGCGGACACCATGACGGTTGTCCCGGCACAACAAGGCGGCAGCGGCGGGACCAGTGGTCTCTACGACGTGCTGGAGCTCGTCCTCGACCGGGGGCTCGTGATCGACGCGTTCGTGCGCGTCTCCCTCGTCGGCATCGAGATCCTCAAGATCGACGTACGGGTGGTCGTCGCGAGCGTCGACACCTATCTGCGCTTCGCCGAGGCCTGCAACCGGCTCGACCTGGAGGCGGGCCCGCGCAAGAGCCCCGGACTGCCCGACCTGGTCGGCGAGATCACCGAGTCCGGTGCGCGCGGCAAGTCCAAGGGCGCGCTCTCGGGCGCCGCCCAGACCATCTCCGACGCCTTCCAGCAGGCGCGTGAGGAAGGCGAGTCGGAGCCGGAGAAGCGCCCGCGCACCCGGCGCCCCGCCGCTCGCCGGAAGGAGGAGCAGGAATGACCACGTACGTCTACGGGATCGCGCACCGCACCCACGCGCACCTGCCCGAGCAGATGGGCGGCGTCGGCGATCCGCCGCGCCCGGTGCGGACCGTCGCCGAGGGCGATCTGGTGGCGCTGGTCAGCGACGCCCCTGAGGACCTGCGGCCCAAGCGGCGCGATCTGATGGCGCATCAGAGCGTGCTGGCCGAGGCGGGCGCGGGCGGCGCGGTGCTGCCGATGCGGTTCGGCGGCGTCTCCCCCGACGACGAGGCCGTACGGGCCGCGCTCGCCGAGCACGGCGAGCGGTATCTGGAGCGCCTCGAAGCGCTGGAGGGCAAGGTCGAGTACAACATCAAGGCCGCCCACGACGAGGAGGCCGTGCTGCACCAGGTGCTCTCCGAGAGCCCCGAGCTGCGCGCCATGAGCGAGGCCAACCGCCAGGCGGGCGGCGGCACCTACGAGCAGAAGCTGCACCTGGGCGAGCGGATCGCCGCGGCGGTCCAGCAGCGCGAGGCGCGGGACGCCGTGCTGATCCAGCGGGCCCTGGAGCACGCCGCCGAGGACGAGCGGCCCGGGCCGCAGTCCACGGGCTGGCTCGCCAACCTCTCGTACCTGGTGGCACGCGAGCGCGCCGACGAGTTCGTGGCGTCCGTGGCGGCCCTGCGCAAGGAGGCCCCGCACCTCGTCGTCCAGGTGCACGGCCCGCTGCCCCCGTACAGCTTCACGGACTGAGCGAGCCGACGGGAGGGTCCGCGTGGGCCTGCTCAAGGAACTGCTGCTGCTCCCGGCGGCACCCGTGCGCGGCACCTTCTGGGTGCTGGAGCAGGTGGTGGCGCAGGCGGAACAGCAGTACTACGACCCCTCGGCCATACGCAACGAACTCGCCCTGCTGGAGGAGAAGTTGATGGCGGGCGAGATCGACGAGGCCGAGTTCGACCGCCGCGAGGACGAGCTCCTCGACCGGCTGGAGAACAGGAATCCATCACGATGAACAACCGGCTGGCAATAGGGCTCGCGGTAGGCGCGGGCTATGTGCTCGGTCGCACCAAGAAGGCCAAGCTCGCTTTCGGCATCGGCACCATGGTGCTGGGCAAACGGCTCAAACTCAGCCCCGGGGCGCTCGCGGAGTTCGCGGCCGGGCAGCTGGAGCACAACCCCCAGTTCAAGGAGATCGGCGACCAACTGCGCCAGGACCTGCGCGGGGTGGGCAAGGCGGCCACCGGCGCCCTGGTCAACCGGCAGCTCGAAGGGATCGCGGACAGGCTGCACGACCGCACCCTCGACGTCCAGGACCGGATCGCCGGGGTGGTGCCCGAGGACGCGAAGGAAGGAGCCGAGAAGGCAGGCGACACCGCCAGGAAGACCACCGACCGGGCCAAGCGGTCCGCGCCGGCGAAGAAGGCGCAGTCGGCGAAGAAGTCCGAGCCGGCGCGCCGGGCGGTCGGTGGCGCCAAGAAGACCGCGGCGCGCCGCACCACCGGTACCAAGAGCCGCTCCTCGGAGCGCGCGGAGGCGAAGGGGGGCCGCTCCCGTGACTGAGGGGAAGCAGGCGACGCGGCTGGTCGACAGCGCGGTCACGGACCGCCTCAAGTCCGAGGTCCAGGCCCTCGCGCTCGCCCAGCTGGAGCGGGCGCTGACCGGCATCGGGCGCAAACTGGGCGAGTCCACGGTGAAGCTGAACGACATCGCCGAGGGGCGCAGCCCCGGGTTCTCGGCGCTGGCCCTGAAGGGCGGCCGCAAGCTCACCGAGGGCAAGGGGCCCATGCGCACCGCCCTGGAGCTGGGCGCCGGCCACCTCAAGGACAACGTCACCGAGGCGGTCAAGAACCTCGGCGGCAAGCGCGGCAAGGGCGGCGGCGGCCGCAAGCCCACCGTCATCATGGAGTCGGTGGACGTCGGCGTGCCGGTCCGTGACGCGTACGACCAGTGGACCCAGTACCAGGAGTTCTCGCACTTCACCAAGGGGGTCCGCAGCGCCGAGCGCGCGGACGACACGACCTCCGACTGGAAGCTGAAGGTCTTCTGGTCCAGCCGCAGCTGGAAGGCGCACACCACCGAGCAGATCCCCGACGCGCGCATCTCCTGGACCTCGGAGGGCGCCAAGGGCACCACCAAGGGCGTGGTCACCTTCCATCCGCTGGGTGACTCCCTGACGCGGGTGCTGCTGGTGATCGAGTACTACCCCAAGGGCGTGTTCGAGCGGACCGGCAACATCTGGCGCGCCCAGGGCCGCCGGGCCCGGCTCGACCTTAAGAACTACGCCCGGCACATCGCCCTGCGCGGCGAGGCCCCCGACGGCTGGCGCGGCGAGATCCGCGACGGCGAGGTGGTCCTCAGCCACGAGGACGCGCTGGAGCGCGAGGAGAAGACGCGCGACGAGGAAGTGGAAGGCAGCGAGAAGGCCTCGCAGGACAGCTACGAGGAGGCCTATGACGACGAGCCGGACGAGCACGAGGAGGAGCCCGCTGAGGGCGAGGAGCCGGTCGAGGGCGAATACGAGGAAGAGCCGGAGGAGGACGAGGAGCTTCCCGAGGAAGACGCCGACACCGCTCCCGAGGACGCCGAGGAATCCGACGCCGTCGAATACGACGACGAATGGGAAGAGGACGCGGCCGACGAGCCCGAGCCCGAGGAATCCGGTCGCCGCCCCGCCAAGTCCGGTTCGCGGAGGCGCTGATGACCACCCCGGGACGGCTCTCCGATCCGTATGCGTCGGACGGTGGCAGCGCGAATCTCGCCGATATCCTCGAACGCGTCCTCGACAAGGGAATCGTCATAGCCGGGGACATCCGCATCAATCTCCTCGACATCGAACTGCTCACCATCAAGCTGCGTCTCATCGTGGCCTCGCTGGACAAGGCGAAGGAAATGGGCATCGACTGGTGGGAGGACGACCCCGCGCTCTCCGGCGCCGCCCGCCGCCGGGAACTCGCCCGCGAGAACGAGCAGTTGCAGGCCAGGGTCGCCGAGCTGGAGAGCCGCTACGGCTCCCCGGAGGAACGGGCGGAGGTGACACGTGATGAATGAGTCGCTCTGGTACGTCTACGCGGTCGTGCGGCCCTTCGAGGGCGCGCTGCCCGACGGTGTGCGCGCGCTGGACGGCGAGCCGCCGAGGCTGATCGAGCACGGCGGTCTGTGCGCCGCGGCGAGCCCGGTGCCCGCCGCGGACTTCGACGCCGCCCCGCTGCGCAGGCATCTGGAGGACCTGGACTGGCTCGCCGCGACTGCCCGCGCCCATCAGGCGGTGGTGGCCGCGCTGTCCTCGGTGACCTGCGCGGTTCCCCTGCGGCTCGCCACGGTCTGCCGCGAGACGAGCGGGGTGCGCCGGCTGCTCGACGAGGGGCGCGCCATGTTCGTACCGGCCCTGGAGCGGCTGGACGGGCGGGTCGAATGGGGCGTCAAGGTGTACGCGGAGGCCGCGAGCCCCAAGCCCGCGGCGGCGCCGGGGGCGAAGCCCGCGACCGGGCGGGAGTATCTGCGCCGCAGGCTGGGGCACCGCCAGGAGCGCGAGGACACCTGGCGCCGGGCGGGCGACCTCTCCCGCAGTCTGCACCGGGAGCTGTCCGGGCACGCCGAGGCGCAGCGGCTGCACCGGCCGCAGAGCACGCGGGTCTCCGGGCAGCCCGGCGAGAACGTGCTCAACGCCGCCTATCTGGTGCCGCGCGAGCGCAGCGCGGAGTTCGTCTCGCTCGTCGAGCGGCACCGGTCGCAGGCGGCGGGCGTGCGGGTGGAGGTCACCGGGCCGTGGGCGCCGTACTCCTTCGCGGGCACGGTGGACGCGCGGGGAGGAGGAGCCGGTGAGCCCGACGCCGTCCACTGAGGCCGCGTACGCCGAGCGGCAGGTCGCCCTCGTCGACCTGCTCGACCGGCTGCTCGCGGGAGGCGTGGTGCTCGCCGGTGACCTCACCCTGCGCATCGCGGACGTGGACCTCGTCCGGATCGACCTGAACGCGCTGATCAGCTCGGTGAGCGCACAGGTGCCCTCGCCGTTCGAGAGCGCCTGTGAGAGCGCTGCGCCGCTCGGCTATGGGAGCGACGCGCCCGCGCTGCCCGCCGACGACGACCCGTACGGCCCCTTCGGCTCCGAGGAGGGCGCATGAGCGGGCGGCGGCGCGTGGAGCTGGACCCCGACACGGTGGAGCGCGATCTGGCGCGGCTGGTGCTGACCGTGGTCGAACTGCTGCGCCAGCTCATGGAGCGCCAGGCGCTGCGCCGGGTCGAGACCGGCGAGCTCACGGACGAGCAGGAGGAGCGCATCGGGCTTACCCTGATGCTCCTCGAGGACCGGATGGGCGAACTGAGGTCGAGGTTCGGGCTGCGCCCGGAGGACCTCAACATCGACCTCGGCCCGCTCGGCCCGCTGCTGCCGGTGGAGCCCTCCGGCGCGGACGGTCCCGGTGGCGGCGGTCCCGGTGAGGAGCTCGGACGGTGAGCCGGAACAGCGGCGGCGGGACGGCCAAGGCCGGCGGGAGCAAGGACTCCGGTACCCGGCTCACCGTCTTCGTCGCGCTCGGCGCCAATCTGCTGATCGCCGTGGCCAAGGCGGTCGGCGGGGTCGTCGCCGGGTCGCCGGCGCTGCTCTCCGAGGCGGCCCACTCCGTCGCGGACAGCTTCAACGAGGTCTTCCTGCTGGCCGCGCTGCGCCGCAGCCGCCGCCCGCCGGACCACCGCCACCCCTTCGGCTACGGCAAGGAGCGCTTCTTCTGGTCCCTGCTCGCGGCGGTGGGCATCTTCGTGATGGGCGGCTGCTTCTCCGTCTTCCAGGGCATCGAGGCGCTGCGCTCCGGCGCCCACGAGTCGCACTCCGGGTACATCGCCGGACTCATCGTCCTGGGGGTCGCCCTCGTGGCCGAGGGCGCGTCCCTGCTGCGGGCCCTGCACCAGGTGCGCGGCCAGTCCGGCGGCATCGGGCGCGACCCCGCGCTGCGCACGGTGGTCGCCGAGGACGGGACGGCCGTCCTCGGCGTGGCCCTCGCGATCGCGGGGATGGCCCTGCACATGGCGACCGGGCAGGCCGTCTGGGAGGGCTCGGCCTCGCTGGCCATCGGCGTACTGCTCCTTTACGTGGCCTACCGGCTCGGCAAGGACGCGCGCGACCAGCTCATCGGCGAGGCGGTCGACCCCGAGATGCGCGACCGCATCAGGTCGCTGCTCGCCGCCCAGCCGGAGATCGACAGCGTGGAGGCACTGCTCACCATGCGGCTCGGCACCGACTCCGCGCTGGTCGCGGCCCGGGTCGATCTGGTGCCGGGGATGGAGAGCGAGGAGATCGAGCTGGTCTGCGAGCGGATCAAGGACTCGGTGGCCAACATCTGGCCCGACGCCGACCAGGTGTTCCTCGACGTGACGGACGCCGCCACGGCCGGCCGCCGCACGCGTGGCGACCGTACGGCCTGAACGGATCCCGGCCACGGAATTCCCGGAAAGACCTGTCCTGAATTCACCGGGCATGGCCCGGCCCGACCGGGGGACTCGTTTTTATCGGAGGTGCATAGCATGGTTCCCCTGCTTGTCGTTCTGCTGCTCGCGCTGCTTCTCTTCGGCGCCGGTTTCGCACTCCAGGTCCTGTGGTGGGTCGCCCTTGTCGTTCTGGTGCTGTGGCTCGTGGGTTTCGTCGCGCGTCCGGCCGCCGGCAGCGGGCGGCGAAGCCGTTGGTACCGATGGTGAATGCGCTAACCGGGGCAATTCCCGGCGTGCGGGTGCACGTTTGAGAACCCACTGAGCGGTCACACTCGGATGTGACCGACGGAATTCCCGAAAGATCAAGGTGTGAGTACCGTGACCGCAAAGAACGAGAAGGCCAAGGCGAAGGCCGAGCAGGCCAAGGGAAAGGCCAAGGAGACGGTGGCCCGCGCGGTCGGCAACGAGAGCAAGGCCGCCGAGGGCCGCGCCGAGAAGTCGAAGGGCGACCTCCGGCAGGCCAAGGAGAAGGCCAAGGACGCCTTCCGGGAGTAGCCGGCGCCCCTGGCGCTGCGGGGCCCTGCGGAGCACTCCGCGGGGCCCCGCTCGCATGGATCGTCACGGAGCGCAGCGCTACGGCTCGCGCGGTTCGGCGGACGCGGTCAGGATGGGTGGGCTGGGGCCCGCCCCCTGTTCAGGAGGACATGATGCTGCTGCCCGACAAGGAGATCCTCGCGCGGCTGCTCTCGCACTACCGGGCGCACGAACGCGCGGTCCTGGCACAGCCCCACGATCCCGCTCTGCGCAGACGCTTCGAGGACACCGCGTACACGCTCTGCGTGCTCATGGGCGAGCGCACCGCCCGCGAGGCCGTGCACGCCGCCGAGCGCTACCTGCGGCGCGCGCGCCCCGCCCCGCTCGCCCCGGCCGCTCCCCCGCCGACGTCCGGCTAGCGCGACGCCCCGCTGGACCGCCTTTCGGCATCCAGCCCCTTCCCCGTGGCCCGGCGTACGAGAGTGAGCGGACGCCCGCCGTTACGAGAGTGAGCGGACACTCGCCGTCACGACGCGTCCGTCCGCGAGAAGACGTGCTCGTCCAGCACGATCCCGATGGCGACGGCGGCCGGGATGGCGACCAGGGCGCCCACGACCCCCAGCAGCGCCCCGCCGACCAGGACGCCCACCACCGTGACGAGCGGATGGACGTCCACGGCGAACCGCATCACCCGGGGCACGATCAGATAGTCCTCGGCCAGCCGGAACCCCACGTAGAAGCCCGCCGTGGCCAGGGCGACCGGCAGGGACACCGACAGGGCCACCAGGCTGACGACGATGCCGCCGATGGTGGTGCCGACGATGGGGATGAGGTCCATCAGGGCGATGAAGACGCCCATGGCCGCCGGATAGGGGACCCCCAGGGCGATGCACCAGACGAAGGTGGCGGCGCCGGCGATCACGGAGGTGGCCACGTTGCCGAGCATGTAACGGCCCACGCGGTTGAGGACCTCCTCGGTGACCTCCTGCGCGTGCGGGCGCTTGCGGGCCGCCACGAAGCGCAGACAGAACTCCTTGAGCGCGGGCAGGAACGCCATCACGTACACCGTCACCACGACGACGATGGCGGCCGAGGTCACCGCGCCCACCACGAACTTCCCGGCGCCCAGCAGCCCTCCGGCGAGCCCGGCCGCCCCGCCGGAGGAGAACTGGCGCTTGGCCTTCTCCACCAGGTGGTAGCGGTCCTCGAACCGGCCCAGCGTGGAGTTGTGGTCGTGCAAGTCCCGCAGCCAGCCGGGCACGGCCTTCACCAGCGCGTCGATCTCGTCGGCGGCCGGTGGGACGACCAACGCCAGGAACCCCGCGAACACCGCGAGAAGCAGCACCAGGACGGCCGCCACCGCCCAGCCGCGGCGCATCCCGTGCCGGGTGAGCCAGACGACGACGGGTTCGAGGGCGAGCGCGAGGAACACCGCGAGCAGCAGCAGGGTGAGCAGACTGCCGACCTCGAGCACGGTCTGCACGGTCAGCCACGCCAGCGTCGCGCCCAGGCCCAGCGAGAACCCGACGGCGAACCACGACCGGCCGCCCACACCCCGGCGGCTCGCACCCCGCAGCGCACCCGTGCGCTCCGGCCCCGCCGACGACGGCTCCGGCTCGCGGCCGTCGTCGCCCTCAGCCGCCGTGGACGTCATCGCGCACCCACGGGGTCGATGCCACCTGCATGGCGTGCGCTCCCTTCGTGTCGCACCGCGTGCGGACCCGGCCCTGCGCCGCGTTACGACCGAGCATCTCCGACCGCCGGGTATCCGGCCACATGGGCCGCGGCCCGGTGCCGGGTGCCCTCGGTGGCCCCGGCGAAACAGCGGCCCCGCCGTCCGGGGGATTGCCGCCCCGGCCGCCGGGTACCCGCTCGCCCGGAGAGGGCCGGGGCGGCCAGGCGCGCGGTGTGCCGCGGTGGCGCCGCGCGCCGTCCGCGGCCCGCGTGCTCACGGTGCTTTCATGAGCGCACTCCATACGACGCGGACGCGCCCGGCCCGGGCGCGCCCACCGGCTCCCGACCGCTGTCGAGGTGATGTACGGATGGGTCGAGCGGCGGCCGTGACCGCCGAACTCCTCGCGTGGTGGCTCCTGCTGATGGCCGCGTGGCTGGTGTTTATCAGTACGGTCGACCTCCTGGAGGCGTTCGTCGGGGCGGGCAGCGCCCTGCTCGCGGCGATCGCCGCCTGCGCGGCCCGACGGGCGATGAGCGGCCGGTGAACGGCTGGCTGTGGAGTGCGACCGTCCTGCTCGCGGTGGGGTTCGCACCCGTGGTGTGGGGCGTGGCGACGGGGCCGGTGGGACGCCGGGTGGTCGCCCAGAACTTCGCCACCTCGGTGGTCTGTCTGGTGATGCTGCTGCTCGCGCAGGGCTACGGGCGGCCGTCGTACACCGACCTCGCCCTGGTGCTCGCCGTGCTGGGCCCGGTCGGCACCCTGGTGTACGCACGGCTGCTCGCCGACGACCTGGTCCCCCGCCCGGCCCACACCGATGTGCTGACCGCGGCCGCCGCCCTCGCCACCACGGCGGTGGTCGTGGCGACGAGCGCGGCCACCGGACCGGGCCGGGCCATGGCCAAACTGCTGGCGACCGGGGCCCTGCTGGTCGCCGGGAACGTCGTGGCGTCCCGGGCGGTCGCGGGCGGCTACCGGAACACGGAGGCGTCCCATGGCTGAGCTGCCCGTGGTCGTCGCCCTGCTGCTCGTCGCGGCGTCCGCGACGGCGGCGGTGGCGGTCCGCGACCCGGCCCGCCAGGCGCTGGTGCTCGCGGTGCTGGGACTCGCGCTGGCCGTCCTGTTCACCGTGCTGCAGGCACCGGACGTGGCCCTGTCGCAGCTCGCGGTCGGCTCCGCGCTCACCCCGCTGCTGATCCTGCTGTCCGTACGCAAGGTGCGGCGCCGGGGCCGGCCCAAGGACGGCGGCCGGTGAGCCGGCGGCTGCGGCTGTGGGTGCTGGCGCTGGGCGGCCTCGGTGTGGCCGCGCTGCTGGCCGCCGCGTATCTGCGGCTGCCGGACTTCGGCGGCGCCGTCCACCCTTACGGGGACCGGGCCGTCGAGGCCTCCCTGGCCCGCCGCACCTCCAACACCATCGCGTCCGTCAACTTCGACCAGCGGGCGTTCGACACCCTGGGCGAGGAGAC
The DNA here is from genome assembly GCF_039521265.1 of Streptomyces crystallinus. Classification (NCBI taxonomy): domain Bacteria; kingdom Bacillati; phylum Actinomycetota; class Actinomycetes; order Kitasatosporales; family Streptomycetaceae; genus Streptomyces; species Streptomyces crystallinus. The sequence continues at coordinate 441,739 of NZ_BAAACA010000009.1, forward strand.
CATCCTGTTCGCCTCGGTGCTCGGGACCGTCGTCCTGCTGCGCCAGACCCGCGACGAGCGCCAGGTGCGCCCCGCCCCCGAGAAGGTGGCCGCTCCCGTCCGCCGGTACGCCCTGGCCCTGCTGCCGATCGCGCTGCTGACCGGCCTCTACGTCATCGCGCACGGACAGCTGAGCCCCGGCGGCGGCTTCCAGGGCGGTGTGGTCGTGGCGACCGCACTGCACCTGCTCTACATCGGGGCCGACTACCGCGCTTTGGAGCGGATCCGGCCGGTCGGCATCTACGAGGTCGGGGACGCGGCGGGCGAGGCGACCTATCTGATCCTCGGCGTCGCGGGACTCGTCGGCGGCTCGGCGTTCCTCGCCAACACCCTGCTGCCGTACGGCACGTTCAACACCCTGGCCTCGGGCGGCACCGTCCCGCTCCTCAACGCGGCGGTCGGCATGGAGGTGGGCTGCGCGGTGGTGGTGCTGCTCGCCCGCTTCCTCGACCAGGCCGTGGAGATCGAGCAGAGCACCACGGCCGGCGGAAAGGACCGAGACGCATGAACGGGGGCACGAGCGCGCGGTGATGTCCGTACTGCCGTACCTGGTCGCCGGCTGGATCTTCCTGGCGGGCTGCTACGGCCTCGCCACCAGCCGCCATCTGGTTCACGCGGTGGGCTGTCTGGCGGTCTGCCAGTCGTCCACCTATGTGCTGCTGCTCTCGGTGGGCTACCGGGACGGCGCCACCGCGCCGGTCCACTCCGACCTGGAACCGGGCTCCCGGCCGGTCGTCGACCCCGTGGTGCAGGCGCTGGCGCTGACCGATGTGGTGGTCGGGGCGACGGTGACCGCGCTGCTGCTCGCGCTGGTGATGCAGGTGGCCAAGCGGCACGGCACGGTGGATCCCGACGAGCTGTCCGAGCTGCGCGGATGAGCCAGTTGCTGCCACTGGTCGTGGCCCTGCCGCTGCTCGGCGCCGCCGCTCTGGTGGCCGCCGGGCGGCGGCTGCCGAGGATCGTCGCCGAGTCGGTCGGCGCCGGCACCGCCGCGGCGACGGCCGTCCTGTGCCTGGTCCTCCTCGTCCACTCCTGCGCCGGTCCCGCCGCGACCGAGGAGTGGGTGGGCGGCTGGCGCCCCAAGGACGGGGCGAGCGTCGGCATCGTGCTGGTCGGGGACGGCCCCGGCACCGGGCTCGCCGCACTGGTCTCCGTGCTGGTCGTCGCCGTGCTCGTCTACTCCTGGCGCTACTTCGACGAGCCGCCCCGGCGCCAGGCGGGCTCCTTCCCCGCGCTGGTCCTGCTCTTCCAGGCGGGCATGTGCGGCTTCGCGCTCACCGGGGACCTGTTCAACGCGTTCGTGTTCTTCGAGCTGATGAGCGTGGTGGCGTACGCGCTGACCGGCTACCGCGTCGAGGAGGCGAAGGCCGTCCAGGGCGCGCTCACCTTCGGCGTGGTCAACTCGCTGGGCGCGTACGCCACCCTGACCGGCATCGTGCTGCTCTACGCCCGCACGGGCGAGCTGGGCATGCGGCAGATCGGGGCGCGCCTGGACGCGCACGGCGGGCCGGACGCGCTGACCCTGGCAGCCTTCGCCCTCGTCCTGACCGGCCTGCTGGTCAAGGCGGCCGCGGCGCCCTTCCACTTCTGGCTGCCCGACGCGCACGCGGTGGCGCCGACGCCCGTGTGCATGCTGCTGTCGGGGGTGATGGTGGAGCTGGGGGTGTACGGCACCTGGCGGGTCCACACCACCGTCTTCGCGGGCCCCGGCGGCCTGCCCGCGCCGGACGCCGAGCGCGCCCTGGTCGTGCTGGGCACGCTGACCGCACTGGTCGGCGCGCTGATGTGCTGGCAGCAGCGGCACATCAAACGGCTGCTCGCCTACTCGACGGTCGCCCACACCGGGCTCTTCCTCGTCGGCGTCGGCCTGCTGCGGCCGGAGGCGACCGGCGCGGTGGCGCTGTACATCCTGGGCCACGCGGGCGCGAAGGCCGCCCTGTTCGCCTGCACCGGCATCCTGCTCGACCGCTACGGCAGCGTCGACGAGCACGAGCTGCACGGCCGCGCCCGGGAGCTGCCCCTCGTCGCCGTCCTCTTCACGGCCGGAGCGCTGGCGCTGGCGGGGCTGCCGCCGTTCGGCACGGGGCTGGGCAAGTCGGTGACCGAGGAGGCGGCGGGCGGTGGCTTCACCGTGCTGTTCGTCGCCGTGTCGGCGCTGACCGCGGGAGCCGTGCTCCGGGTGGCCGCACGGGTGTTCCTGGGCATCGGGCCGGCGCCGCTGGGCGACCCGGCGTACGAGACGAGCGGCGAGGGCGAGGAGCCGGAGACCGAGGGCCGGCTGGGCCGGGTGCCCGCCACCATGCTCGCGGTGCCCGCGCTGCTGCTCGCAGGGTCGCTGACGACGGGGCTGGTGCCCGCACTGGCGCACGCGACGGGCCGGGCGTTCGGCGTGGACGCGCACCAAGCGCCCCACTGGACGCCGCCGGGCGTGATGCTCGGGCTCGCATCGGCGGCCCTGGCGGCGGGTCTGGCCACCGCGGCGGTGCGCGGTGGGGCGCGCCGTGAACCGTACCGCTGGAGCGAGCCGCTGCGCAGGCTGCACTCCGGCCACATCGGGGACTACGTCGCCTGGCTGCTGGCAGGCACCGCCCTGCTCGGCGCCCTCGCACTGCCGGGCGTCCTCACGGGCTGACCGCCCGCGTGGGGCACGGCGCGACGGGCACCCCGCCCCGGCGGGAACCCGGCTCACCGCTCCTCGTCGCTACCCGCGACCTTCCCACGATGTGGAAAAGTGTGGACGCGGCGAGCCGGACCCCGTCGGCACGCGCGGCTGAAGGCCGAGGCCTCACAGCTCGCGCAGGGCGGGCAGCAGCTTCGTCTCGGCCCAGCGGATGAACGGGAGTTGGTGCTCGCCGCCGATCTGGACGAGGGCCACCTCGGTGAAGCCCGCGTCGACGAAGGGCCGTACGGCGTCGACGAAGGCGTCCACGTCGTCGCCGCACGGAATCGCCTCGGCCACGTCCTGCGGGGTGACGAACTGGGTGGCGCCCTCGAAACCGGACGGCCCCGGGAGCTCCGAGTTCACCGGCCAGCCGCCGCCGAACCAGCGGAACTGGTCGTGGGCGCGGGCGACCGCCGCGTCCCGGTCGGTGTCGTAGCAGACCGGCAGCTGGCCCACGCGCGGCTTTCCGGCACCGCCGTGCCGGTCGAAGGAGTCGATCAGCTCCGCCTTGGGCTCGGTGGCGATGACGAGGTCGGCGGAGCGGCCCGCCAGCGCGCAGGAGCGCTCGCCCGAGACGGCGATACCGATGGGCGGCAGCTCGTCGGGCAGGTCCCACAGCCGGGCGTTCGCCACGTCGAAGTGGGCACCCTGGTGGTTGACGTTGCCGCCCGCGAACAGGGCGCGGATGATGTCGACGGCCTCGTCCAGCATCTCCAGGCGCACCTGCGGCGAGGGCCATCCGGCACCCACCACGTGTTCGTTGAGGTTCTCGCCGGAGCCCAGCCCGAGGCGGAACCGCCCCTCGGAGAGCAGTTGCATCGTGGCGGCCTTCTGCGCCACGACGACGGGGTGGTAACGGACCGTCGGGCAGGTCACATACGTCATCAGCGGGATCCGCGAGGTGGCCTGGGCGGCCGCGCCGAGCACGCTCCAGGCGTACGAGGCGTGGCCCTGCGACGCCAGCCAGGGGAAGTAGTGGTCGGAGGTGACGGAGAAGTCGAAGCCGGCGCCCTCCGCGGCGACCAGGTCGGAGACGAGGGCGCGGGGGCCGGTCTGCTCGGTCATCATCGTGTAGCCGATTTGCACCATAACTCACGATTACCTTGCCACCCGGATCGGAAACCTCTCCGTCTCCGGACAAGGACCGGGCCCCCGCCAACGCGTCAGTCCGGCTGGAGCGACCGCCACACCCGGTCCGGCAGGATCCGGTAGGCCTGGGCGAGGTCGATGTCGTACGTGCTGGACAGCCAGCGGCGTGCGGTTTCGGCCGGAGGACCGAGGATGAGGACGTCGATCAGGGGCGAGGGCAGCGGCGCGATCTCGCCGGCCTCGACCCGGGGCCCCAGCCAGGCGGCGATGACGGCCAGTTTCCTCGCCTTGACCCTGCGGATCTCGTCGGCGTGCGCCGCGAGATAGCCGGAGTAGGCGGAGGCGTGCAGGAACAGGGCGACGTCCGGGTGCTCCTCGGTGAAGCGCAGATAGCACTGGACGAGCGCGCGGATGCCGGTGCGGGCGGTGCGGGCCCGGGTGAGCACGGCTGTCATCTCGTCGAAGAGCTGCTCCATGCACCGGGTGTAGAGCGCGGCGGCGAGACCGTCGAAGCTGCCGAAGTGGTGGTAGAGGCTGCCGAGGCTGACCCCGCTGGCGCGGGTGACGGCGCTGACGGTGAACCCCTGCTGGCCGGATTCGGCGAACACCCGCAGCGCGGAGGTCAGCAGCCGGTCGACGGTGGCCTCGCCGCGCAGCTGCCTAGGCGACATGGCCGCGTCCCGCCCGGGGCCTGCCGTGCCCGCTCCGTCGACCTCGGGCGCTGAGGGCGCCCCCGAGGGCGCCGATCGGGATGCTGTCTGCCATGACGGCCACCCTAGCGCAGCAAGCTATAGAAAACTGTTCTAGAAATCGACTCCCCAACAGACCGCGCGGACACCACACTTGAGCGTATGACTCGACGCCCGCCCGGCGAACGGCCGGAGACCGACGCATCCACCGAGGACGCCGTGCTGGACGACTTCTGGTGGCCCGTCGCGACGTTGCCGACGGCGGGCGACGGCGTGGAGGGGCAGAGCCCGGCGGACTCCCTCGCGGCCGGAAAATTCTGATTGCGCCGCGGGCAGGTGATCTTTACTGTTACGCGGTGACTCTTTCCCATGATGTGGCCGGAAGCGGCCCTGCGGTTGTCCTGCTCCACTCCACGGTCTGCGACCGCCGGATGTGGGACCCGCAAGTGCCCGCCCTCGTCGGCGCCGGCTACCAGGTGGTGCGCTGCGACTTCCGGGGCTTCGGCGCATCGCCCATGCCCGACCGGCCGTACAACAACGCGGAGGACGTGCTCGCCCTCCTGGACACGCTCGGCATCGAGCGCGCGGCGCTGATCGCGTCGTCCGGCGGCGGCCGGGTCGCGCTGGAGCTCGCGGCCCGGTGGCCGGAGCGGACCGGCGCGCTGGCTCTGCTGTGCACCGCGCTGGTCGGACACGAGCCGAGCGCGGAGCTGGAGGCGTTCGGCGACCGCGAGGACGCGCTGATCGAGTCCGGTGACATCGCGGGGGCGACCGACCTCAACGTGGACGCCTGGGTGGGCCCCGAGGCCGACGCGGAGGTCCGCGAGCTGGTGCGCCGGATGCAGCGCAACGCCTTCGACGTCCAGCTCGCCGCCGAGGAGGAGTTCGGCCAGGTCAGGGTCGAGACCGACCCCGCCACGATCAAGGCCCCGGCCCTGCTCGTCTCCGGCGATCACGACTTCGCGGACTTCCGCTCCATCGCCGTCCACCTCACCGGCCGGCTCGCGAACGCCCGCCACGTCGAGCTCTCCTGGGCGGGCCACCTCCCCAACCTGGAGCGGCCCGACGAGGTGAACGCGCTGCTCGTCGGCTTCCTGCGCGAGACGCACCCGGTGGGCTGAGCCGAGGGGGCCCCGGGCTGTCGAGGACAGGCCGTCAGACGCCCGCCGCGTAGCTGCGGACGGTCACGGTCTGCCGGGGCCCCCACTCCTGCTCGGCCTCGGCCAGCAGCTGCCAGCCGAGCCGCTCGTACAGGGCGGTCGCGGCGGTGTCGGAGGCCACCACGTCGAGCACCGGGTGCAGCCCGCGCTCGCGGGCCTCGCCCACCGCCCGGTCCAGCAGCAGCCGTCCGAGCCCGTGACCGCGTGCCCAGGGCGCGACGAACAGACGGCTGACCACGGCCGCCGCCTCCGGATCCGCCCCGGCCCGGGCACTCCACAGACCGGGGGCCACATCCCCCGTACCGCTGAGCGACAGTCCGACGTGTCCGGCGACCCGGCCGTCCAGCTCCGCCACCCAGGCCGCGAGCAGCGACGGCTGGGCGAGCCAGTCGCCGGGGCGGTCGGGCCAGTTCACCGGGTAGCCGTCGCGCTCGTGGACGGCGGCGAGCGCGCGGACGCACGCGTCCAGGTCGCGAGCGTCCCGCGGGCGGACGTACGGATTCGGGCGCGCGCCGGACGCGTTGGTGTTCTCGCTGTTCATCGCGCCATGGAAACACGGCTCGGGCCCCAGGGGCTCGGGCGTTTTTCACCGCTGCCACGCCTGCGGCAGCCGGGCCAGGTTCGCGCCGATCATCCGGGCGGCACGGCGCAGCGGTTCGTCTGCGGCGGTGAGCCGGCGGCGTTCGAGGACGGAGACGGCGAGCGCGGCGACGACCTTGCCCGAAGGGGAGCGGACCGGCGCCGCCAGACAGGCCACCATGGTGTCGGCCTCGTAGTGGTCGACCGCCGTGCCCTGCTCGCGCGCCGCGTCGATCCGCAGCCGCCAGCGCGCGGCGCAGTCGTCCTCCGGCGGCGCCAGGGGCCGGGCGGCCGCCAGGACCACCTCGGCGGCGCTCCCGGTGGGCAGCAGCGACCCCGCCCGCAGGGCGATCACCTGGTCCACCTCGCCGGGCAGCGCGGCCACGACCAGCGGGCTGTCGGCGCCCGGCACACTGATGCTGACGCTGGCGCGGGTGGCCGCGGCGAGGTGCCGCAACGGCCCGGCCGCGGCCGTACGCAGCGACCGGTCGGGGCTCCAGGCCCGCCCCAGCCGGACGATCGCCGGTCCCATCCGGTACCGGCCCGAGCGGCGCTCCACCGCGTCCAGCGCCACGAGCTGGTCCAGCATGCGGTGCACGGTCGTCTTGGGCAGCCCCGCACCGGCCGCCAGCTCGCTGAGGCCGCCCTCCTCCACCCGCGCCAGTACCTCGAGGAGCGAGAAGGCGCCCTCCAGCACTCCCCGCCCCGCCGTGCCCTCGGCTCCCCGCGCCCGGGCCGGTCTCCGTCCGTGGTCCTCCACCGTCGCCCCCCGTCATCGTCCTTCCCGTTCATGCTCGGGCCAGGGGGCGGTGCTCGCCATCCCCAATGTTGGGTATGGCGGGTCCTGGTGTTCAGGTGGTGGGATGGATGTCGCCCACGGGTCAGACCAGGGCCTCGTGGACGAAGCACCAGCGCCAGTCCTCGCCGGGCTCGAAGGAGCGCACGATGGGGTGCGCCTCGCTCTCGGCGTGCGCGCGGGCGTGCCGCAGCGGCGACGAGTCGCAGCAGCCGACATGGCCGCAGGCGAGGCAGAGCCGCAGATGGACCCACGGGGAGCCGAGGCGCAGACAGTCCTCGCAGCCCTGCGGGGTGCGCGGCGCCACGTCGCGGATCGTGTCCAGATGCGGGTCGGGCTGGGCGGTCATCGCGTCCTCCAAGGGGCGGCCTGCTCCGTCCTCCAGGGTAGAACGCCCCTCGGCCGCCGCACTCCGGGTCCCCCTCGCGGCCGGGACGCGGCGGAGGGACCCTGGGAGTACGAAGGGCGAGACCTGGAGGTGATCCGCCATGACCACACTCGTCGGGTGGCATGTGGAGCTGGAGTTCTCCGAGGTCGGTGACCGCACCAGCGCGGTGGGCCTGGTCAGACTCGGTGACGGCACCGAGCTGAAGGGGCACGGCTACGCCATGCGCCACCCCTTGGACCCCGAGCAGCTGAGGGTCGGCGAGGAGATCGCCGGTTCGCGGGTCCTGATGGACCTGGCGTCCCAGCTGCTGCAGAAGGCGCACGTCGAGATCGACGAGGCGGCGGGGCACCGGTCCCGGCCGCTGACGCGCTGACGGACCCCGGCTCCCCTCCCGCACTCGCGGGCGGGTCGCGGGGGCCGAGCTGCGCCGGATGGACAGCGAGCCGCCGGACTCGCCGCGCTTCGGTGAGCCGTTCCTGCGGACGGCGCTGTTCCGCCGCGAGACCACGGCGTGACGGCCAACGGACAGACGGAAACCGGCCGTTCGCCCGGCGCCCCCTCCTGCGCGCGAGCGCCGCGCCCCCCTTCCGC
>NZ_BAAACA010000010.1:0-37684 GCF_039521265.1 Streptomyces crystallinus
CCCCACCTTGATCTCCTCCGCCGGCGGCGCCGACAACGACACCCGGATCGTGTCACCGATCCCCTGGCTCAACAGCGCACCGAAAGCCACCGCCGACTTGATCGTCCCCTGGAACGCCGGACCCGCCTCCGTCACCCCCAAATGCAACGGATAGTCACACTGCGCCGCCAGCTGCCGGTAGGCCTCGACCATCACCACCGGATCGTTGTGCTTCACCGAGATCTTGATGTCCCGGAAATCGTGCTCCTCGAAGAGCGACGCCTCCCACAGAGCCGACTCCACCAGCGCCTCCGGCGTGGCCCTGCCGTACTTCCTCAGCAGCCGCGCATCCAGCGACCCCGCGTTCACCCCGATACGAATCGGCGTCCCCGCGTCCTTCGCCGCCCGCGCGATCTCCTTCACCTTGTCATCGAACTGCTTGATATTGCCCGGATTCACCCGCACCGCCGCACAGCCCGCATCGATCGCCGCGAACACGTACTTCGGCTGGAAATGAATATCCGCGATCACCGGGATCTGCGACTTCTTCGCGATCGTCGCCAACGCGTCCGCATCATCCTGCGTCGGACACGCCACCCGCACGATCTGACAGCCCGACGCCGTCAGCTCCGCGATCTGCTGCAACGTCGCCCCGATGTCCGACGTCCGCGTCGTCGTCATCGACTGCACCGACACAGGAGCATCCCCGCCGACCGCCACCGACCCGACCTGGATCTGACGGCTCTTGCGACGCTCGGCCAGCCTGGTCGGTACGGACGGCATTCCCAGTGAAATCGCAGTCATCTGCTGTGCAACCCCAAGGTGTGGATCAAGGTCCCGAGATCGGCGGGCTCCAGCCTTCGAGGTTACGGCACCCCGGGGCGCCCCAGCACACCCCGCCCCCGGAGTTCACGCAAAGGGGCGGCCCGGGCACGTTAAGCATCCGGACCGCCCCGTACACGCGTACGACCAGAAGATCCGACTAGGAGATCTTCACCGGGTTCACCACGTCCGCGACCAGCACGAGCAGCGTGAAGCAGATGAAGATCCCGGCCACCACGTACGCCACCGGCATCAGCTTCGCCACGTCGAACGGGCCCGGGTCGGGGCGCTTGAAGACGCGCGCGACCGTGCGGCGCAGCGACTCCCACAGCGCGCCCGCGATGTGCCCGCCGTCCAGCGGCAGCAGCGGCAGCATGTTGAAGAGGAACAGCGAGAGGTTGAACCCGGCGACCAGGAACAGCATCATCGCGATCTGGTTCTCCGGCGGGATGTCGAGGGTGAACACCTCGCCGCCGACCCGGGCCGCGCCGACGACGCCCATCGGGGAGTCGGCCTTGCGGTCCTCGCCGTTGAAGGCCGCGTTCCACAGGTCCGGGACCTTGGAGGGGATCGCGACCAGCGACTTCACCCCGGAGCGCATCATGTCGCCCATACGGTCCACGGACTGGCCGAAGGACTGCTGGACGATGCCGGTGGCGGGGCTGAAGCCGAGGAAGCCCGCCGAGGTGGTGCCGGAGGTGTAGTTGCCGGAGCCGTCGATCTTCGCCACGTCGTTCTTGATCAGGCTGGCGTGCAGGTCGAGCGGCTTGCCGTCGCGCTGGACGGTGATCGTGGCCGGGCCGATGGTGTCGCGGATGTGCTTCTGCAGCGCCGACCAGTCGCCGACCTTCTCGCCGTTGAACGCGACGATCTTGTCGCCCGCCTTCAGCCCGGCCTGCTTGGCGGGGGCCACCGGGTCGGAGGCCTTGCAGGTGTCGCGCTGCTCCTTCTGCGAGATCACACAGTCGGAGACCTTGCCCACCTGGGTGGTCTGGGTGTTGACGCCGAACGTCATCATCACGCCGAAGAAGATCGCCACGGCCAGGATCAGGTTCATGAACGGCCCGGCGAACATCACGATCACGCGCTTCCACGGCTTGCGCGTGTAGAAGAGGCGCGTCTCGTCGCCCGGCTGGAGCTCCTCGAAGGCCGCCGAGCGGGCGTCCTCGATCATGCCGCGCCAGGGCGAGGTGGAGCGTGCGGTGATCCGCCCGTCCTCGCCGGGCGGGAACATGCCGATCATACGGATGTACCCGCCGAGGGGGACGGCCTTGATGCCGTACTCGGTGTCGCCCTTCTTCCGCGACCAGATGGTCGGGCCGAAGCCGACCATGTACTGCGGCACCCGGATGCCGAACATCTTGGCCGTGGAGAGGTGGCCCAGCTCGTGCCACGCGATCGAGACGAGCAGGCCGACCACGAAGACGACTATGCCGAGGACCGTCATCAAAATCGTCATGCGCGCGCCTTTGCTGTCGCCTTCACCGCGAGTTCACGAGCCCGGGCCCGTGCCCAGGTCTCCGCTTCCAGGACGTCCGAGACCGTGAGGGAAGTTCCCTCGGCGGGGGTGCCGTGCTCGGCCACGACCTCTGTGACCGTATCCATGATTCCGTTGAAAGGCAGCCGTCCCGCGAGGAAAGCGTCCACGCACTCCTCGTTCGCGGCATTGAACACCGCCGGAGCGGTTCCGCCCAGCTCCCCGACGTGCCGGGCGAGTCCGACCGAGGGGAAGGCCTCGGTGTCCAGCGGGAAGAACTCCCAGCTCGACGCCTTGGTCCAGTCGAAGGCGGGGGCCGCGTCCGGCACCCGCTCGGGCCAGCCGATGCCGATGGCGATCGGGCCGCGCATGTCCGGCGGGGTGGCCTGGGCGAGGGTGGAGCCGTCGGTGAACTCGACCATGGAGTGGACGTAGGACTGCGGGTGCACGACGACCTCGATGCGCTCGAAGGGGATGTCGTACAGCAGATGGGCCTCGATGACCTCCAGGCCCTTGTTCACCAGGGTGGCCGAGTTGACGGTGATCACCGGGCCCATGGCCCAGGTGGGGTGCGCCAGGGCGTCCTCGGGCCGTACGTCCGCGAGCTCCGCGCGCGTACGGCCGCGGAAGGGGCCGCCGGAGGCGGTGACCACCAGCTTGCGCACGTCGGCGCGGGTGCCCGCGGCGAGGGACTGGAAGAGGGCGGCGTGCTCGGAGTCGACCGGGATGATCTGGCCGGGCTTCGCGAGCGCCTTCACCAGGGGGCCGCCGACGATCAGCGACTCCTTGTTGGCGAGCGCCAGGGTGCGGCCCGCCGTGAGGGCGGCCAGCGTGGGCGCCAGGCCGATGGAACCGGTGATGCCGTTGAGGACGGTGTGGCACGCGGAGGCGGCGAGCTCGGTGGCCGCGTCGGGGCCGGCGAGGATCTCGGGCAGCGGCTCGGTGCCGTACTGCTCCTTCAGCGCCTCGCGCAGCGCGGGCACCGCGTCCGGCCGGGCGACCGCGACCGCGCGCACCCGCAGTCGGCGCGCCTGCTCGGCGAGGAGCGCGACCCGTCCGCCCGACGCGGCGAGCGCGGTGACGCGGAACCGGTCGGGGTTGCGCAGCACCAGGTCGATGGCCTGGGTGCCGATGGACCCGGTGGAGCCGAGGACGACGATGTCCCGGCGGCCTTCAGTGGTGTCGAAGGCGATGTGCGGGTCGGCGAGGGGGGCTGGGCTGTCGCTCATGCCCCCATTCTTGCCGCATCGGCTGTGCGCCGGGAAAGCACTCCCCCGTGCCGGAGCCGCGCGGCGCCCCGCGGGGGCGCCGGGACACCGGGGAGCGCGCCTCCCCGGCGTCCCAACGGCCGGGCGGATTCAGCGGATCGGGCGGTGGACGTTGTCCCGCTTCGCCGGTCCCGGGGTCGCGTCCGCGATCCACGGGCCCTCGCCCGACGGGTCGACGACGCCCTCCTCCAGCCAGGTGTACGAGCCCGCCAGCACCCCGGTGACGACCCTGCGGTCGAGGTCGTCGGTGTTGGCCCACAGCCGCTCGAAGAGCTCGTCCACCCGGATGCGGGCCTGGCGGCAGAAGACGTCGGCCAGCTGGTGGGCCTCGCGGCCGTGCGCGCCGGTCGTGCGCAGCAGCTCCGCCCGGACACAGGCGGCGCTCATCGCGAACAGTTCCGCGCCGATGTCCACGATCCGGCCGAGGAAGCCCTGTTTGGTCTCCATCCGGCCCTGCCAGCGCGACATCGCGTAGAAGGTGGAGCGGGCCAGCTTGCGGGCGGACCGCTCGACGTACCGGATGTGCTGGGCGAGGTCGCCGAACTCGCTGTAGGAGTTGGGCAGTTGGCCCGGGCCGGAGAGGAGCTTGGGGAGCCAGCGGGCGTAGAAGGCGGCGGCGTTCGCGCCCGCCCTGGCCTTGTCCGGCAGCTTCTTGTCCGGGTCGATGAGATCGCCCGCGACCGAGAGGTGGGCGTCGACGGCCTCGCGCGCGATCAGCAGGTGCATGATCTCGGTGGAGCCCTCGAAGATCCGGTTGATGCGCAGATCGCGCAGGATCTGCTCGGCCGGTACGGCCCGCTCGCCCCGGGCGGCCAGCGAGTCGGCGGTCTCGAAGCCGCGCCCGCCGCGGATCTGCACCAGCTCGTCGGCCATCAGCCAGGCCATCTCGGAGCCGTAGAGCTTGGCGAGGGCGGCCTCGATGCGGATGTCGTTGCGGTCCTCGTCGGCCATCTGCGAGGAGAGGTCGAGCACCGCCTCCAGGGCGAAGGTGGTGGCCGCGATAAAGGAGATCTTGCTGCCGACGGCCTCGTGCTGGGCGATCGGCTTGCCCCACTGCTCGCGCGCCGCCGACCACTCGCGGGCGATCTTCAGACACCACTTCCCGGCGCCGACGCACATCGCGGGCAGCGACAGGCGGCCGGTGTTCAGCGTGGTCAGGGCGATCTTCAGCCCGGCGCCCTCGGGGCCGATGCGGTGCGATGCCGGGACCCGGACCTGGTGGAAGCGGGTCACGCCGTTCTCCAGGCCGCGCAGGCCCATGAAGGCGTTGCGGTTCTCCACGGTGATGCCGGGCGAGTCGGCCTCGACGACGAAGGCGGTGATGCCGCCCTTGTGCCCCTCGGACTTCGGCACCCGCGCCATGACGACCAGCAGGTCCGCGACGACACCGTTGGTGGTCCAGAGCTTCACGCCGTCCAGGACGTAGGCGTCGTCCCCGTCCGGGACCGCCGAGGTGGCGAGCCGGGCCGGGTCCGAGCCGACGTCCGGCTCGGTGAGCAGGAAGGCGGAGATGTCGGTACGGGCGCAGCGCGGCAGGAAGGTGTCGCGCTGCTCCTGGGTGCCGAAGAGTTTCAGCGGCTGCGGTACGCCGATCGACTGATGGGCCGAGAGCAGCGCGCCGATCGCGGGGCTGGCGGAACCGGCCAGCGCGAGCGCCTTGTTGTAGTACACCTGGGTGAGGCCGAGGCCGCCGTACTTGGTGTCGATCTTCATCCCGAGGGCGCCGAGCTCCTTGAGCCCGTTGATCACCTCGTCGGGGATCTTCGACTCGCGCTCGATCAGGGCGCCGTCGATCTTCGTCTCGCAGAAGTCGCGCAGCTTGGCGAGGAACGCCTCGCCGCGCTCCGCGTCCTCGGTCGCGGGCAGCGGGTGCGGATGGATGAGGTCGAGCCGGAAGCGCCCGAGGAAGAGTTCCTTCGCGAAGCTCGGTTTGCGCCAGTCCTGCTCGCGCGCGGCTTCGGCGACCCGGCGCGCTTCGCGCTCGGAGACCTTCGGTGTGCCGTGTGGTGCGGTCATTGAGGGGTTCTCCTCGCCGCGAGGTTGGCGGGGCGCGCGCACGCGCCCGTTACCGGACAGTGCTACTCGTCCGTATGTACCCGATTCCCGGCGGCCCGACCACCCCTGGAACGCGAAACGGCCGGAGCCCGATGCCGGGCTCCGGCCGTGGCGTACCCACGTCCTAGAGGGCGAGGCCCGTCAGGACCAGCACGCGCTCGTACGTGTAGTCGTCCATCGCGTAGCGCACGCCCTCGCGGCCGACGCCGGAGGCCTTGGCGCCGCCGTACGGCATCTGGTCCGCGCGGTACGAGGGGACGTCGCCGATGATCACGCCGCCGACCTCCAGGGCGCGGTGGGCGCGGAAGGCGGTCTGCAGGTTGTGCGTGAAGACGCCTGCCTGGAGGCCGTACTTGGAGGAGTTGACGGCCGCGAAGGCCGCCTCCTCGCCGTCCACCTTCTGCACGGTGAGGACCGGTCCGAAGACCTCCTCGCAGGCGAGGGTGGTGTCGGCCGGGACCTCGGTGAGCACGGTCGGGGCGTAGGAGGCGCCGTCGCGCTTGCCGCCGGCGAGGAGCTTCGCGCCGGCCGAGACGGCCTCGTCGACCCAGGACTCGACGCGCTTGGCGGCGTCCTCGCTGACCAGCGGGCCGACGTCGGTGGAGGCGTCGGAGGGGTCACCGGTGACCTGGGCCTCGACGGCCGCGACGATCTTCGGCAGCAGCCGGTCGTAGACGGCGGCGTCGGCGATCACGCGCTGCACGGAGATGCAGGACTGGCCGCCCTGGTAGTTGGAGAAGGTGGCGATACGGGTCGCCGCCCAGTCCAGGTCCGCGTCCGAGGCGAAGTCGGCCAGGACGACGGCAGCGCCGTTGCCGCCGAGCTCCAGGGTGCAGTGCTTGCGCGGCACCGAGTCCATGATCGCGTAGCCGACCTTGTCGGAGCCGGTGAAGGAGATGACCGGGAGGCGGTCGTCCTGCACCAGGGCCGGCATCTTGTCGTTGGCGACCGGCAGGATGCTCCAGGAGCCCGCGGGCAGCTCGGTCTCGGCGAGCAGCTCACCGAGGATGAGGCCGGAGAGCGGAGTGGCCGGGGCGGGCTTGAGGATGATCGGCGCGCCCACCGCGATGGCCGGGGCGACCTTGTGGGCGCACAGGTTCAGCGGGAAGTTGAACGGCGCGATGCCGAGGACGACGCCCTTGGGGAAGCGACGGGTCAGCGCGAAGCGGCCCTGGCCGCCGGCGTCGGTGTCCAGGCGCTGGGCCTCGCCGCCGTTGAAGCGCCGGGCCTCCTCGGCCGCGAACCGGAACACCGAGACGGCACGGCCGACCTCGCCGCGGGCCCACTTGATGGGCTTGCCGTTCTCGGCGGAGATCAGCTGGGCGATCTCCTCGGTGCGCTCGGCGAGGCGCTTGGAGACGTGGTCGAGGGCCGCGGCGCGTACGTGCGCGGGGGTCGCGGCGAACTCGTCGACCACGGCGTGCGCCGCGGCGACGGCCTCCTCGACCTGGGCCTCGGTGGGCACGCTCACCTTGCCGACGAGCCGGCCGTCCCAGGGGGAGGTGACGTCGAAGCTGTCCTCACCGGTGGCCTGGCGGCCGGCGAGCCAGAAGGCATGGGTGGAAGTCATACGAATCCCGGCCCTTCCGAGGTTGGGTTCTTGTGGCTTGTCCCTCCCACGGTAGGCCGGGGCGGGCGGGAGGGGGGTTGTCCGGGTTGGAGTGGTACGGCCTCGGCCCGCACCCTTTTGGAGGGCCCCGCCCTGTGCATTCCGCTGCACGTTCGACTGCGGCCCGGTGGTGGGCTGCTCGCGCAGTTCCCCGCGCCCCTGAAAAGCGTCGTTCGTCTGCGGGCCGTGGCCGGTCGCTCGCGCAGTTCCCCGCGCCCCTGAAAAGCCTCGTTCGTCTGCGGCTGCGTGGCCGGTTGCTCGCGCAGTTCCCCGCGCCCCTAAAAGCGCCTGTGGCTGAGCTGCGTTCTCCGGCTGCGGCCGACTACCCAAGGGGCGCGGGGAACTGCGCGACCAGCCACCCACTCAGCCGCGAACGCATAAGGGGGTGCAGGGGCGCAGCCCCGCCCAGGGGCCCGGGGGTCAGCCCCCACCCACCCCCGGAGGGTCTAGGGAAGGGGCGGGGTGGGGAGAGATTCACGTCTCCGGCGACGTCGTCGCCTTCAGTGCCAGCCACAGCTCCATCCGGACATCCGGGTCGTCCAGCGACCGCCCCAGAATCTCCTCCACCCGCCGCATCCGGTACCGCAGAGTGTGCCGGTGCACACCCAGGTCCGCCGCCGCCGCGTCCCACTGCCCGTGCCGCGACAACCACGCCCGCAGCGACGCCACCAGATCCCCCCGCCCCGTCGCGTCGTGCTCGTACAGCGCCCGCAGCATCCCGTCCGCGAACGCCCGTACCGCGTCGTCCGCGAGCAGCGGCACCAGCGAGCCCGCCACCAGC
This sequence comes from Streptomyces crystallinus, assembly GCF_039521265.1. Classification (NCBI taxonomy): domain Bacteria; kingdom Bacillati; phylum Actinomycetota; class Actinomycetes; order Kitasatosporales; family Streptomycetaceae; genus Streptomyces; species Streptomyces crystallinus. The sequence goes on from NZ_BAAACA010000010.1 coordinate 7,992, forward strand.
TCCTCGTGCTCCACGAGCGGGCGGCCCCGACGCCGGGCCACCGAGAGGGCCTGCTCGGCCTGCTTGTAGGCGGAGGCGGCCGCTATCGGCCCGGCGGGGGCGGAGAGACCGGTGACGAGTTCGGCGCCCTCCTCCGGGGCGAAGGAGACGCACGCCGCCACCGCGTCGCCGCCGTCGGCCGCCAGCACCACCAGCCGCTCGCCCTCCGGCACCACCAGGACCGCCTCCCCGGCCCGCGCCGCCGCCGACTCCATCGCCTCGGCGAGCACCCCGAGGTCGGCCGACTCCCCCGCCGCCTCGGCGATGACGAGCCGGAAGGGGGCGTCGAGGAGGTCGCCGTAGAGATCGCCCGCCACCGCCCGGGCGTGGTCCTGCTGCCCGGACAGCAGCATCCGCAGCACCGCCGCGCCCAGGCGCTGCTCGGCGAGCTGGAGGGCCCGGGTCCGTTCCGTGGTGAGGGTGAGGAGCGCGACCGCGGAGTGCACGGCGTACCGCTCGGCCGTCCCGAGCGGCGCCCCCGTACCGACCGCGAGCGCGCCCCGCACCCGCCGCCCGGTACCGAGCGACTGGAGCTCGACGCGGTCGTCCGAGCCGCCGACCACCGCGCTGGCGGGCGCCGCCCGGTCGCGCAGCCGGGCCACGTCGGCGGTGAGCCGGGCCGCCCGCCGCCCCGCCCACTCCGGCTGCACCGCGACCACCGCGCCCGAGGTGTCGTACAGCGCGGCCCACCCGTCCACGTGCGCCGCGAGCCGGGCGAGCAGTTCGCCGGGGCCCGCGAGCGCGGCCCGGGTCAGCTCGCGCTGGGCCTCGAAGCCCGCCGTCACCGCCCGGTACTGGTCGGCCGCGATCGCCGCCGAGACGGCCTTGGAGATCGCCAGGAACGGGGTGCGGCGCGGCACCTCCAGGAGCGGGAAGTCCTCGGCGCGGGCCGCGTCGAGCAGGGCGTCCGGCACCGTGTCATAGGTGACGCCGACCGCGAAGCCGAGCCCGACGACCCCCGCGCCGGCCAGACGCCGCACATAGCGGCGCATGGCCTGCGGGTCCTCGGCGTCCAGCGTCATCGCGGTGATGAGGAGGAGTTCGCCGCCCTCCATGTACGGGACGGGGTCGGCGAGCTCGCTGACGTGCGCCCAGCGCACCGGCGTGTCCAGCCGGTCCTCGCCCGCGCGCACGGTGAGCTTCAGCGCCGAGTGCTGGACCAGGGAGGCGAGGGTGGGCGGCATGGGGAGCTTCGACGACCTTCGAGGGGGTGTGGGGGGAATGCGCCATCCCGTATGAACGGCGCATCCCGATTCTGCCAGGACGGCGGGGTCCGGGCGCACCCGAGAAGGCGGTTCCAGCGGTTCTCAGCCCCGCAGGTCCACCAGGAGCGGTGGCGCGTGCTCGCCCCCGACGTCGGTGAGGGAGAGCACCGCGTGCCCGGCGGGCACCTGGTGGGCGAGCTGCGAGGCCGACCAGCGCTCCCGCTCGACCTTGCGCACGGTCACCGCGTCCCGGGTCACCGCCTTGCCCGTGGCCAGCTTGCGCAGCGAGTGCAGCGCCCGGGTCAGCGGCTGGTCAGCGAAGACCGCGTGCTGGGCGACCTCCGTCGTCTCGACCCACTCGGTGCCCCACAGCTGCGACAGGAGCTGCCCGTCCCAGGTGGTGATCCCGCGGAACGCCATGTGGCAGCCGACCGAGGCGAGCAGCGAGGTGTGCAGCCGCTCCGGTACGTCGGCGAGCGCCCGCAGCGTGAGCACCACCCCGGCGTTGGCCTGCCGCAGCCGTTGCAGGGCCCGTACGGAACCGGCGGTGACCGCGTGCGTGGCGTCGTCCAGGACCAGACAGGCGAAGAGCGAGCGGTCCTGGCGGGCCAGGGCGTTCGTGGTGAACTGCGCGAGCAGCAGCCGGTTCAGCAGCCGCGCCGCCTCCGGGTGCGCCCGCTCGGGCAGGTCGACCCTGACCCGTACGGGGTGCTCCAGGGCGCGCAGCGAGAACGGGCGGCTGTGGCCGGTGGTGTCGAAGAAGGCGGCGAAGGCGGGCCGGTCCAGCGGCGCCAGCCGGTCCGCGAGGAGCAGACCCGGGTCGCCGGGGACGTCGGCCTGCCGCACCCGCGCGTCCAGTTCGCGGTGGAGTGCGGGGTGCGCCTCGCGGTCGAGGTCGGCGCGGAGTTCGTCGAGCGCGTCGCCGGAGCCGTCGAGGAGCTCACGCAGCCGGGGCAGCGAGGGGAAGCGGCCGTACGCCGCCCGGTAGGGGCCGAGGAGCTGGGCGAGCGCGGTCGCGGCGCGCCGCACGTCGGCGTCGGGCAGGTCCCCGGCGCAGCCCTCGGCGAGCAGGGCGGCGGCCTCGTCGGGGTCGACCGTGCCGCCGTAGAGGTCGAGGTCGTACTCGGAGGCCGGGTCGCCGGGCCGCACGATCACGTCGTACGCCTCGTCGGCGCCCAGCGGGGTGCCCGCGGCACCGACGGCGACCACGGCGGCCTGCCCGGCGAGCGCCTGGAGCGCCAGCGACTCCACCACGGGCCGCACCAGATGGCGGGTCTTGCCCGCGCCGGAGGGGCCGAGGGCGAGCAGCGAGGTGCCGAGCGCCGCCGGGTCGACGGCGGCACCCGCGCCCCGGCGGGCGGGCGGGTTGTTCTCCAGGTCGGCGTACCGGCCGATCCTGACCTGGGAGGTGAGCAGGTCGTGGGTGGCGGTGCGGGCGGGCAGGTCGCGGTCGCCGGAGGGGTGCAGACAGGCGCGGGAGCCGTCGCGCAGCACGGCGTCGGTGAACGCCGGGAGCCGGGCCGGGTCGGCGACGACCGAGGCCCAGGCGCGGCGGACGCGGGCGCAGTCCACGTCGTTCATCCGGCCGCTCTCGGCGTCGGCGGCCAGCCGGTCGGCGGCCGCGTGCTGCCCGGCCTCGCGCAGCTGGGGCCAGTCCGCGGGGCCGCGGTCGGTGGGGCCGGCGGGCGCCGGGCCGCTCGGGGCCCGGCCGGTGCGCTCGCGGAAGAGCCCGAGCCAGTCACCGGCCCGGCCGCAGACCCACAGCGCGGCCGCGACCACCAGCACGTGGTAGACGGTGGTGACCGTGTCGGTGGCGTCCTTGGTGGCCACCGGGTCGTCGCTGAAGATCCACGAGTGCGGCACCACGCCGAAGGCGAGCGAGTAGAAGGGGAGCCAGTCGTCGGCCCAGATGACGAACCAGGCCAGGGCGACGGCCACCAGAGCGGTGCGGACCGCGCGCGCGGGCTGCGGGTGGTCCACCGCGTACCGCCGGAAGACCTCGCGCCAGTTGCCGAAGTGCCCGAAGACGTAGATGACGGCGACCGCGACCAGGCTGTTGTACGCGGCGAGCGCGGTCAGCGCGGCGGGGGGCTTGCGGTGGAAGGGCTCCCACCAGTCGGACGGGGTGAACAGCTCCAACGGCACCCTGCGGTGCGGCACATAGCCGTTGCGCCACAGCGACCAGACCAGGACCGCCGCGAGCAGCGCGATCACGGCGCCGCTGAGCAGCTGGCGGTCGGGCACGCGGTGCACGGCGCCGGTGGGGCGCGGCTTGTGCCCGTACCGCCACAGCCCCGGCTCGGCGGCCGCGCGCGGGGTCCGCAGCCACTCGCCCAGCGCCGGGCGCCCGGGGGGCCGGGCGGGCTGCGGCGGGAAGGCGGGCGGCAGCGCCGGGACGGGCGGCGGCGCGGCAGGACGCGGCACCGGCCGCGCCTCGGTACCCCGTGCGTCGTGCGTGCCTTCGCTGTCCATCGACCCTTTGCCCCCTGACCAGCCAGGTCCGTTACGGAGTCCAGCGGCCAATCTAAACGGAACGGGGCCCTTACGGGGGGAGCACGCCCGGTCTTTGTCTGCGGCTGAGTGGTGGGTTGCTCGCGCAGCTCCCCGCGCCCCTAAAAGGCGCCCCTGCGGGGCGATCGGGGGTTGGGCGCCCCGCAGGGGCGCACTCGAGGGGCGCGGGGAACTGCGCGAGAAGCGGCCACCGGCCCGCAGACAAAGGCCGGGCCACTATGTCCGCGACGGACAACGACACACCCGCACCACTCCCGAACGGCGCATGCCCGCGCCAGCTCCCCACCCTTAGCCTGCGAAGAAAGCCACGGAAGCGTCCGATAACACCCCCAGATCCTCCAGGAGCCCCCATGACCGCGATCCCGCAGGAGCGCCGCATCGTCACCGCGATCCCCGGCCCCAAGTCGCAGGAGCTGCAGGAGCGCCGCCTCGCCGCGGTCGCGGCCGGCGTGGGCTCCACCCTGCCCGTCTTCACCGCCCGCGCGGGCGGCGGCATCATCGAGGACGTCGACGGCAACCGTCTGATCGACTTCGGCTCCGGCATCGCCGTGACCAGCGTCGGCGCCTCCGCCGAGGCCGTCGTGCGCCGCGCCTCCGCGCAGCTCGCGGACTTCACCCACACGTGCTTCATGGTCACGCCGTACGAGGGTTACGTCGAGGTCGCCGAGGCCCTCGCCGAGCTCACCCCGGGCGACCACGCCAAGAAGTCCGCGCTGTTCAACAGCGGCGCCGAGGCCGTCGAGAACGCCGTCAAGATCGCCCGTGCGTACACCAAGCGCCAGGCCGTCGTCGTCTTCGACCACGGCTACCACGGCCGTACCAACCTGACGATGGCCCTGACCGCCAAGAACATGCCGTACAAGAACGGCTTCGGCCCGTTCGCGCCCGAGGTCTACCGCGTCCCGGTCGCCTACGGCTACCGCTGGCCGACCGGCGCCGAGAACTGCGGCCCCGAGGCCGCCGCCCAGGCGATCGACAACATCACCAAGCAGATCGGCGCCGACAACGTCGCCGCCATCATCATCGAGCCGGTCCTCGGCGAGGGCGGCTTCATCGAGCCCGCCAAGGGCTTCCTGCCCGCGATCGCCCAGTTCGCCAAGGACAACGGGATCGTCTTCGTCGCCGACGAGATCCAGTCCGGCTTCTGCCGCACCGGCCAGTGGTTCGCCTGTGAGGACGAGGGCATCGTCCCGGACCTGATCACCACCGCCAAGGGCATCGCGGGCGGTCTGCCGCTGTCCGCCGTGACCGGCCGCGCCGAGATCATGGACGCCGCGCACGCCGGCGGCCTCGGCGGCACCTACGGCGGCAACCCGGTGGCCTGCGCCGGCGCGCTCGGTGCGATCGAGACCATGAAGGAGCTCGACCTCAACGGCAAGGCCAAGCGCATCGAGGAGGTCATGAAGGGCCGCCTCTCCGCCATGGCCGAGAAGTTCGACATCATCGGCGACATCCGCGGCCGCGGCGCCATGATCGCCATCGAGCTGGTCCAGGACCGCGCCACCAAGGAGCCGCACGCGGCCGCCGCCGCGGCGCTCGCCAAGGCCTGCCACGCGGAGGGCGTGCTGGTCCTGACCTGCGGCACCTACGGCAACGTGCTGCGCTTCCTGCCGCCGCTGGTCATCGGCGAGGACCTGCTGAACGAGGGCCTCGACGTCATCGAGCAGGCCCTCGCCGCGCTCTGATCAACGGGCTGATCAACGGCTCATCACAGGGCGGGGAACCGGCCTGTGAAGAACGTGTGGGGGGCCGATGGCGCTATGGCGTTCCGGCTGTCGGTCCCCCCGCCCGCTGCCGTACGGTTTCTGCGGATGAGAGAAACACCTCGCCCGCAGGGGACTGCGGGCGGCTCCAGGGCGGCGCATCCCCAGCCTCGTTCTGGTCGTGCCCTGGCGCACACCGCTGGAGCCTCTGGCTCCGGAACTCCTCACCGATCGGATGGCCGTCCGCCCCACACCCCCCGGGGCGTACGGCACACCGGTCGAGCCGGCCGCCCCGGAACCTCCCCCCCTGTTCCGGGGCGGCCGGCTTTCCTCTTCGCCGCTCTCGCGGCGCTCTTCGCGCTCCTCACCTGGCAGGTCGTCGCCGACGGCCCGTTGCGCCGCCTCGACGAGCGCCTGGACGGCCGGCTCGCGGGCCGCGGCCCGCAGGGCCTGGCCGAGGTGCTGGCCGACCTGGGCTCCATGCCCGTCGCCCTGCCGGTCCTGGCCCTCGCCCTCGGGTACGCGGTGTGGCGCGGGGCCCGCGTCGACGCGCTGATCACGGCCGTCACCATGGCCCTGGTCCCGGCGCTGGTCGTCCCGCTGAAGATCTGGACCGACCGCGCGGGCCCGCTCACCTCGGACACCGGCTACTACCCGTCCGGCCACACGGCGACCGCGATGGTGGCGTACGGCGGCGCGGCCCTGCTGCTCGCCCGGTACACCGCCGCGCGCCGGACATGGGTGATGCCCGCCGCCGCGGGAGTGCTCACCGCGGCGACGGGCACCGGTCTGGTGCTGCACGGCTACCACTGGCCCCTGGACGTGCTGGCGAGCGGCTGCCTGTGCGGGATGCTCCTGCTGCTCAGCTCCACGGGTATGCGTCGAAGTTCTTCGAGAACTCCGCGCCGTTGAACCGGTCCCAGTTGACGGACCAGGTCATCAGCCCGCGCAGCCCCGGCCAGCTCCCATGGGTCTGGTACGAGCCGCAGTTCGCCTTCCTGGTCAGGCAGTCCAGGGCCTTGGTGACCTCGGCGGGCGCGGTGTAGCCGTTGCCCGCGTTGGTGGACGCCGGGAGGCCGATGGCGACCTGGTCGGGGCGGAGCGCCGGGAACATCCGGCTGGTGTCCCCCGCCACCGGGAAGCCGGTGAGCAGCATGTCGGTCATGGCGATGTGGAAGTCCGCGCCGCCCATCGAGTGGTACTGGTTGTCCAGGCCCATGATGGAGCCCGAGTTGTAGTCCTGGACGTGCAGCAGCGTCAGGTCGTCGCGCAGCGCGTGGATCACCGGCAGATAGGCGCCGCAGCGCGGGTCCTGGCCGCCCCAGGGGCCCGAGCCGTAGTACTGGTAGCCGAGCTGCACGAAGAACGTCTCCGGGGCCATCGACAGCACGAACTTCGCGCCGTACTTGGCCTTGAGGGTCTTCAGCGCCGATATGAGGTTCACGACCACGGGCGTGGTCGGGTTGCGGAAGTCCGTGTCACCGGTGTTCAGCGCGAGCGAGTGGCCCTCGAAGTCGACGTCCAGGCCGTCGAGTCCGTACTCGTCGATGATCTTCGAGACGGACGAGACGAAGGTGTCCCGGGCGGCCGTGGTGGCGAGCTGGACCTGGCCGTTCTGGCCGCCGATGGAGATCAGCACCTTCTTGCCCGCGGCCTGCTTGGCCTTGACGGCGGCCTTGAACTCGGCGGCGGACTCCACCCCGGGGCACTCGCTCACCGGGCAGAGGCTGAACCGGATGTCGCCGGAGGTGACCGAGGTCGGCTCGCCGAAGGCCAGGTCGATGACGTCCCAGGAGTCGGGGACGTCGGCCATCCGGGTGTAGCCGGAGCCGTTGGCGAAACTGGCGTGCAGATAGCCGACGAGCGCGTGTGTCGGCAGACCGCCGCCCGGGTTGCCTCCCCCGCCGCTGGTGGTGGAGGCGGTGACGGCCGCCGACTTCGGGGACTCGCCCGCCGTGTTGGCGGCGGTGACCTGGAAGGTGTACGCGGTGGACGCGGCCAGACCCGTCACGGTGGCCGAAGTCCCGCTCACCGAGAGGACCTTGGAGCCGCCCTGGTAGATGTTGTAGCCGGTGGCGCCGGGCACGGCCGCCCAGCTCAGGGCGATGCTGGAGGAGGTCGCGGAGCCCGCGGTGAGCCCGGTGGGGGCGCCGGGGAGCTGGACGGGCCCGCCGCCGGGGCCCAGCAGGCTGACGTCGTCGGCGTAGTAGGCGCCGGTGCCGTACCAGCCGTGCGTGTAGATGGTCACCGAGGTGGTCGTGGCGCCGGTCGTGAAGGTGGTGGCCAGCCGCTGCCAGGACGGCGCCGACTGGGTCCAGGTGCTGACGTCGGTGGTACCGGTGCCGAGGGCGCCCAGATAGACGTAACTCCCCTGGACGTACGAGCTCAGGGTGTACGTGGAGCCGGGCTTGACCGTGACGGTCTGGGAGCACTGGGCGTTGTCGCTCCCGGCCGGGGTGGCCTTGAGCGCCCCTGCCCCGCCGTGCACGGGCGAGCTGACCGCCGCGCCGCTGCCGGCCGTACAGCTCCAGCCGTCGAGCGCGGCTTCGAAGCCGCCGTTGCGGGCCAGTTCGGTGTCGGCGGCGCGGGCGGTCTGTGCGGAGGCGACCAGCGCGCCCGCGGCGAGGACGGCCGCCGTGACGGCGGCGAGGAGTCTGGGGGGTCTGGAGGTTCTGGCAAGGCGTCCGGTGCGGTCCACAACGTCCTCCGGGCAGGGGGGAATCGGATCCGGGCGGGGCGGGCGGATCCGGGAACGGCGGGGATGAGTCCGAGCCCGCCACAATGTGGTCCAGACCAATCGGGTTGTCAAGACCTCTGACAGCGGTCCGCCGGTTCGCGGTCCTCCGGTGGTGGGCAGCACCCGTTCAGTCCCGTTCCTCCCGTGCGATCCGCGCCGCCGCCTCGTGCATCGCGAGCTCCAGCAGCGCCGGGTCGGTGAGGGTGCCCGAGCCGTCGGGCGGGACCAGCCAGCGCACCCCGCCGGTGATCCGGCCGGGGTAGGGGACCACGATCCAGGTCCCCTGCCCGGCCCCGCGCACCCCGGTGCCGAGCCAGCGCGCGGCGGTGCCGGGGGGCACGAAGAAGCCCAGGCGCGCGTCGCCGAAGTCGGCGAGGACCGGGCCGGGCCGGTCCACGAGCCTGAGCAGTACGTCGAGCGCGGGGTGCCCCAGTTCGCCCGGCAGGATCAGTACGTCCCAGCGCCTGCCGGCGGGCAGCAGCGCGACCCCGAGGGGGTTGCGCTCCCACTCCCACCGGCAGGCGTCGGGATCCGGCGCCACCGACGCCAGCCATTCCACCGCTGTCTTCGGGCCGGAGCCATTCATCACCCGGTCTTCCTTCCGTGAGCGCGGAGTTGCGCGGTCACGTATGGAGAGCGGGGTGCGGCCCGGCTATGACGCGGGTTTCGCTACTTGTCGGTAGTGAACCGGGGCGCGCCATGATCGCGGGTTGTGCGCCCCCGGCGTGGACGGGAGCGAAATGATCTAGTTGAAGAGGTGACGGTCAGCTGTCGAAGCCCAGGCCCGCCCGGTCCATCGCCTTCAGCCACAGGTTCCGGCGGCCGCCGTTCGCGTCGGCCCGGGCCAGCGCCCATTTGGTGATGCCGATGCCCGCCCAGGCGACCGGCTCCGGCGGGAACGGCAGCGGCTTCTTGCGGACCATCTCCAGCTCCGTGCGCTCGGTGCGCTCCCCCGCCAGCAGGTCGAGCATCACGTCCCCGCCGAAGCGGGTCGCGCCGACGCCGAGGCCGGTGTACCCGGCGGCGTACGCGACCTTGCCCCCGTGGGCCGTACCGAAGAACGCCGAGAAGCGCGAGCAGGTGTCGATCGCCCCGCCCCAGGCATGGCTGAAACGCAGCCCCTCCAGCTGCGGGAAGCAGCGGAAGAAGTGCTCGGCCAGCTTGAGGTAGGTGGCGGGCCGGTCGTCGTACTCGGCCCGCACCTTCCCGCCGTACTTGTAGATCGCGTCGTAACCGCCCCACAGGATCCGCTGGTCGGCGGTGATCCGGAAGTAGTGGAACTGGTTGGCCGAGTCGCCCAGGCCCTGGCGGTTCTTCCAGCCGACGGAGGCGAGCTGCTCGTCGGTGAGCGGCTCGGTCATCAGGGCGTAGTCGTAGACCGGCACGGTGTACGCGCGTACCCGCTTGACCAGCGACGGGAACACATTGGTGCCGAGCGCCACCCGGCGGGCCCGGATCCGCCCGTACGGGGTGCGCACCGCCATGCCCGGTCCGGCCGCGACCAGATCGAGGCCGGGGGTGTGCTCGTAGATCCGTACGCCGAGTTCCCGACAGGCGCGCTTGAGGCCCCAGGCGAGTTTGGCGGGGTGCAGCATCGCGACACCGCGCCGGTCCCACAGGCCGCCGAGGAAGGTCGGCGAGTGGACCTCGGCCCGCATCGCGTCCTGGTCGAGCAGTTCCAGGCCCTCGAAGCCGAGGTCCACCGCCTCCTCGTACATCTCGTGCAGCTCGTCGAGCTGGTGCGGCTCGGTGGCCACGTCGATCTCGCCGGTGCGCTCGAAGTCGCAGTCCAGCGAGTAGCGGGCGACGGCCGCCTCGATGGCGTCGAGGTTGGCCGCGCCCAGCTTCTCCAGCCGGGGCAGTTCGTCCGGCCAGCGGGCCAGGCCGTTGCCCAGGCCGTGGGTGAGGGAGGCGGCGCAGAAGCCGCCGTTGCGGCCCGAGGCCGCCCAGCCGATCTCCTTGCCCTCGATGAGGACCACATCGCGGCCGGGGTCGCGCTCCTTGGCCAGGAGCGCGGTCCACAGTCCGCTGTAGCCGCCGCCGACGACGAGCAGGTCGCACCGCTCGTCGCCCGCGAGGGCGGGGTGGGGGGCGGGCCTGCCCGGGTCCTCCAGCCAGAAGGGGACGGGCTGGGCGTCCGTGAGTGAATGGGCTGCCGCACTGCGCATGGCTCGGGAGACGGCCATGACTTCCAACTCCCTCGAAGGGTTCGGGTCAGTTACTGCTCAGGCTTTGGCACTGTTGGCGCGCCGGTTCGCGGCGAGCTGGCCGGCGACGACCACCACCACGGCGATGACGAACATCGCCGTACCGATGACATTGATCTGAACGGGCGTGCCCCGCTGCGCCGATCCCCAGACGAACATGGGAAACGTCACGGTGGAGCCCGCGTTGAAGTTGGTGATGATGAAGTCGTCGAAGGAGAGCGCGAAGGCGAGCAGCGCGCCCGCGACGATCCCGGGGGCCGCGATCGGCAGGGTGACCCGCACGAACGTCTGGACCGGCCCCGCGTAGAGGTCGCGCGCGGCCTCTTCGAGCCTCGGGTCCATCGACATCACCCGCGCCTTGACCGCCGTCACCACGAAGCTCAGACAGAACATGATGTGCGCGATGAGGATGGTCCAGAAGCCCAGCTGCGCGCCCAGGTTGAGGAAGAGCGTGAGCAGCGAGGCGGCCATGACGACCTCGGGCATCGCCATCGGCAGGAAGATCAGCGAGTTGATCGCGCCGCGCGCCCGGAACCGGTAGCGCACCAGCGCGAAGGCGATCATCGTGCCGAGGACGGTCGCCCCGACCGTCGCCCAGGCGGCGATCTGGAGCGAGAGCGAGAGCGAGCCGCACATGTCGGCGACGCCGCAGGGGTCCTTCCAGGCGTCGGTGGAGAACCGCTGCCAGGAGTAGTTGAAGCGCCCGTTCGGCTTGTTGAACGAGAACACCATCACGACGACGTTCGGCAGGATCAGGTACGCGAGGGTGGCGAGCCCCGCGATGACGATGACGTTGCGTCGGAGCCAGCGCATCAGACCAGGTCCTCCGTCCCGGCTCGGCGGATGTAGACGGTGACCATGACCAGCACGATCGCCATGAGGATGAAGGAGAGGGCGGCGGCCGTCGGATAGTCGAGGACCCGCAGGAACTGCGACTGGATGACGTTGCCGACCATCTTCTGGTCGGTGGAACCGAGCAGTTCGGCGTTGACGTAGTCGCCGCTCGCCGGGATGAAGGTGAGCAGCGTGCCCGAGACGACACCGGGCATGGAGAGCGGGAAGGTGACCTTGCGGAAGGTGGTCGCGGGGGTCGCGTACAGATCGCCCGCGGCCTCGTGCAGCCGGGAGTCGATCCGCTCCAGCGAGGTGTACAGCGGCAGGATCATGAACGGCAGGAAGTTGTACGTGAGACCGCAGACCACCGCCATCGGCGTGGCCAGCACCCGGTCGCCCTCGGTGAAGCCCAGCCAGCTCGTCACGTCCAGCACGTGCAGCGAGTTCAGCGCGTGGACCACCGGACCGCCGTCCGCCAGGATCGTCTTCCAGGCGAGCGTGCGGATCAGGAAGCTGGTGAAGAACGGCGCGATGACCAGCACCAGGATCACATTGCGCCAGCGCCCCGCCTTGAAGGCGATCAGATACGCGAGCGGATACCCGAGCAGCAGACACAGCACGGTCGCCGTGCCCGCGTACAGCAGGGAGCGCACGAACTGCGGGTAGTACTCCTTGAACGCGTCCCAGTAGGTCTGGAAGTGCCAGGTGACCTGGAAGCCCTTCTCCAGGGTGCCGGTCTGCACCGAGGTGGAGGCCTGGTAGACCAGCGGCAGCGCGAAGAAGACGATCAGCCAGAGCAGGCCGGGCACCAGCAGCCAGTAGGGCACCAGCCGCTTGCGGACCGACGCCTTGCGTACGGGGAGGTCGGCGGCCGGGGGCGCCTCGGTCAGGGCGCTCACGCGGCGTCCTCGACCTTCTCCACGCCCGCGTCGATCGCCTGCGCCGCGTCGAGGCCGAAGGTGTGCGCGGGGTTCCAGTGCAGGACGACCTCGGCGCCGGGCACCAGCCGGGTGTCGCGCTCGATGTTCTGCTCGTACACCGAGAGCCCCTGACCTGCCGGGGAGTCGATGAGGTACTGCGTGGAGACGCCGATGAAGGAGGAGTCGACGATGCGGCCGGGGACCCGGTTGCGGCCTTCCGCTATCGAGCCCTCGTCGTCCCGGTGGGCGAGCGAGATCTTCTCGGGGCGCACGCCCACGAGGAGCTTGCCGCCGCCGGTTGCCGGGGCCGAACATCGCTCCCCGGGCAGCCGCAGCTTGGCACCGCCCGCCGTGACCAGCACGTCCTCGCCGCTCCTTTCGACGACCTCGGCCTCGATGAGGTTGGAGGTGCCGAGGAAGTTCGCCACGAACGTGGTCCTGGGGTTCTCGTAGAGGTCGGCGGGCGCGCCGAGCTGCTCGACGCGGCCGCCGTTCATCACCGCGACCGTGTCGGCCATGGTCATGGCCTCCTCCTGGTCGTGGGTGACGTGCACGAAGGTGATGCCGACCTCGGTCTGGATGCGCTTGAGCTCCAGCTGCATCTGGCGGCGCAGCTTGAGGTCGAGGGCGCCGAGCGGCTCGTCGAGGAGCAGCACCTGCGGGTGGTTGATGAGCGCGCGGGCGACCGCCACGCGCTGCTGCTGGCCGCCGGAGAGCTGGTGCGGCTTGCGCCCCGCGAAGTCGCCGAGCTGGACGAGCTCCAGCATGTCGTCGACCTGCTTCTTCACCGACTTGATGCCCCGGCGGCGCAGCCCGAAGGCGACGTTCTCGGAGACGTTCAGATGCGGGAAGAGCGCGTACGACTGGAAGACGGTGTTCACCGGCCGCTTGTAGGGCGGCAGCGCGGTGACGTCCCGGTCGCCGAGGAAGACGGTCCCGGTGGTGGGCTCCTCAAGGCCGGCGATCATGCGCAGAGTGGTGGTCTTGCCGCACCCGGAGGCGCCGAGGAGGGCGAAGAACGAGCCCTGCGGGACGGTCAGTTCGAGCGGATGGACGGCGGTGAAGGAGCCGTACGTCTTGCTGATCCCGGTGAGGCGGACGTCGCCGCCGTCGTTCTTGTCGTCAGTCATGGGTTGCGATCCCAGGGGTGGAGAGGGGATGAGGGGAGGGTGTGGGGGGGCGGGGCGGCCCGGGGCGCGGGCCCGCTGTCACGCGCCGATGAGCTTGGCGAACTTCTCCTCGTACTTCGTCTCCTCCTCGCTGCTGAGCGAGCGGAAGGAGTGCGCCTTGGCGGCCATGGCCTTGTCGGGCAGGATCAGCGTGTTCCCGGCCAGCTCCGGGTCGATCCTGGTCAGCTCCTCGCGCACGCCGTCGACCGGGCACACGTAGTTGATGTACGCGGCGAGCTTGGCCGCGACCGGCGGCTCGTAGTAGTAGTCGATCAGTCGCTCGGCGTTGGAGCGGTGCCGGGCCTTCGCGGGGACCAGCAGGTTGTCGCTGGAGAGCATGTAGCCGGCCGCCGGGATCGCGTACTTGATGTCCGGGTTGTCGGTGCGCAGCTGGGTGATGTCGCCGCCCCAGGCCACACACGCGGCGATGTCGCCCTTGTCCAGGTCGCCGGTGTAGTCGTTGCCGGTGAAGCGCCGGATCTGCTTCTTGTCGACGCCCTTCTGGAGCCGTCCGATCGCCGCGTCGTAGTCGGCGTCGGTGAAGTTCGCCGGGTCCTTGCCCATGTCGAGCAGGGTCATCCCGACGGTGTCGCGCATCTCGGTGAGGAAGCCCACCCGGCCCTTGAGCGTGGGGTCGTCGAGCAGCTGGGTGACCGAGTCGACGGTCCTGCCGCCGGTCGCCTTGGAGTTGTACGCGATGACGGCGGGGATACCGGTCCACGGGTAGGAGTAGGCCCGGCCCGGGTCCCAGTCGGGGGTGCGGAAGGGCGCGGAGAGGTTGGCGAAGGCGTGCGGCAGCTTCGACGCGTCGAGCTTCTGCGCCCAGCCGAACCGGATGAGCCGTCCGGCCAGCCAGTCGGTGACCACGATGAGGTCGCGGCCGATGTCCTGGCCGGCCGCGAGCTGCGGCTTGATCTTGCCGAAGAACTCGACGTTGTCGTTGATGTCCTCGGTGTACTTGACCTGGATGCCGGTCCGCCGGACGAAGCCGTCCAGCGTCGGCCGGTGCTTCTTGTCGTCGCTGACGTCCATGTACTCGGTCCAGTTGGAGAAGTTGATCACCTTCTCCGCGGCCGAGTGGTCGTCCGAGGCCGGGGCCTGGCCGCCCTCCTTCTTGGCGGCCGGGATGCCGCACCCGGCGAGCCCGGCCAGGCCGCCGACGGCGAGCGCGCCGAAGCCCATGGCCCGCATCAGCGAACGGCGGGTCAGGGCGCCCCGGCCGCTGGTCAGGCTGCGCTGTATGGCGGCCAGTTGGGCCCCGGACAGACGGTCCGGCTCGTACTGCTCCATGCGCTGTGTGCCCTTTCGGGTGGAGGTGGCGGCCGCTGGTCAGGCGGCCGCCACGCGGCGGCGCCGCTGATCGGATGCTTTATCGGTCCCCGAAGATCGTGCGGTGCCAGTCCTTCGCGGCGACCGCCGTGTTGTCATACATCACATGCTTGACCTGCGTGTATTCCTCGAAGGAGTACGCCGACATGTCCTTTCCGTAGCCACTCGCCTTGTAGCCGCCGTGCGGCATCTCGCTGATGATCGGAATGTGGTCGTTGACCCAGACGCACCCGGCCTTGATCTCCCGGGTGGCGCGGCCCGCCCGGTAGACGTCCCGGCTCCAGGCGGAGGCGGCGAGGCCGTAGGGGGTGTCGTTGGCGAGCCGGATGCCCTCGTCGTCGGAGTCGAAGGGCAGCACGGCGAGCACCGGCCCGAAGATCTCGGACTGCACGGCCTCGCTGCCCTGCGGCGCGTCGGCGATCAGCGTCGGCAGATAGAAGGCGCCCTCGCTGTCGGGGGCCCGGCCGCCGGTGACGATCCGGGCGTAGGAGCGGGCGCGCTCGACGAAACCGGCGACCCGGTCGCGGTGGACGTGGCTGATCAGCGGGCCCAGGTCGGTGGCGGGGTCGAAGGGATCACCGACCCGGACGGTCGCCATCAGATCGGCGACCCCGGCCACGAAGGCGTCGTACAGCGGCCGCTGTACGTACGCGCGCGTGGCGGCGGTGCAGTCCTGGCCGGAGTTGATGAGGGAGGCGGCGACCGCGCCGTGCACGGCGGCCTCCAGGTCGGCGTCGTCGAAGACGACGAAGGGCGCCTTGCCGCCGAGCTCCAGATGGGTGCGCTTGACGGTGGCGGTGGCGATCTCGGCGACGCGCCTGCCGACGGCGGTGGACCCGGTGAAGGAGGTCATGACGACGTCGGGGTGCGCGACGAGGTGCTCCCCCGCCTCACGCCCCCCACCGGAGACGATGTTGATGACCCCGTCGGGAATCCCGGCGACAGAGGCGGCCTGGGCGAAGAGGAGCGAGGTCAGCGGGGTGATCTCGGCGGGCTTGAGGACGATGGTGTTGCCGGCGGCGACGGCCGGGAGGACCTTCCAGGCGGCCATCTGGAGGGGGTAGTTCCAGGGAGCGATGGACCCGACGACCCCGAGGGCCTCGCGGCGTACGTACGAGGTGTGGTCGCCCGAGTACTCCCCGGCGGACTGCCCCTGGAGGTGGCGGGCGGCCCCCGCGAAGAACGCGGTGTTGTCGACGGTCCCGGGGACGTCGAACTCCCGGCTGAGCTTGATCGGCTTGCCGCACTGGAGGGACTCGGCCTGCGCGAACTCCTCCGCGCGGTCGGCGAGGACGGCGGCGAAGCGGTGCAGTGCGTCGGAGCGCTCGGCGGGGGTGGCACCGGCCCACCCCGGGAAGGCCTCCTTCGCGGCGGCGACGGCGGTGTCCACGTCACCCGACCCGGCCAGTTCGTACGTGTACACGGTCTGCCCCGTGGCGGGGTCGACGACGTCCTGCTTGCGCCCGGAGGTGCCGGGCGCGAGGCGCCCGCCGATGTACTGGGCGCCGCCTTCGAAACGGTCCTGCGCCGGGAAGCGACTGCTGTTGCTGTTGCCCATCTCGCTCACGGTCTCCGTAGCTCCAGCTCGATTTGAGTGCCGATCCTGACAGAGCGGCATCTGACCAACAAGTGATTCCGTTGTTGCCTTTTGGTTACGCGACGGAATCTGTCGACCATGTGTCGGGTCAGGCCGTAAATACCCGTACGGAGTGTCAGTGGCGGATGCCAGACTCGCGTGTATGGAGAAGATCGACAATTTGATCGCGCAGGTCAAGGATGGTGAAAGGGTCAAGTTTCTGCACTTCTGGGGCCACACGCCCCGGCGGGACGGGAGTCTGGGGCCGAGCTGTTTCAGCCAGTGGTGGCCTTCGCCGTTCACGGTGGACGGGGTGGAGTACGCGACGGCGGAGCACTGGATGATGGCCGCCAAGGCCCGCCTCTTCGCCGACGCAGAGGCGGAGCGGGCGGCGCTGGCGGCGCGGACTCCGGCGGAGGCGAAGAAGGCGGGGCGCCTGGTGCGGGGCTTCGACGAGTCCGTCTGGCGGCGCGAGCGGTACGGGATCGTCCTGGCCGGCTCGCTCCACAAGTTCGGCCAGTCGCCTGCGCTGCGGGCCTATCTGCTGTCCACGGGGACGCGGGTCCTGGTGGAGGCGAGCCCGCTGGACCGGGTCTGGGGAATCGGCCTGGCGGCGGACGCGCCGGAGGCGGGGGATCCGGGGCGGTGGCGGGGGGAGAACTTGTTGGGGTTCGCGCTGATGGAAGCCCGGGCTTTGCTGGCCGGGGACGCGTCCCCCACCCCGCCCCTCCCCTAAACCCCTCGGCCGGGGGGGCGTGTGCCGGTGCGGGTGGGGCCCGGTGCCCGCCCGCAGGCCGTGGAGGGTTGCTCGCGCAGTTCCCCGCGCCCCCAAACCCTCGGTCGAGTGCAGACCGTGGCCGCTTCCCGCGCAGTTCCCGCGCCCCTAAACCCTCGGTCGGGTGCGGACCGTGGCCGCTTCTCGCGCAGTTCCCCGCGCCCCTAGGGGGTGCGGCTCCTGCGGCGATCAGGGGTGCGGGGCACAGGGGCCGCAGGCCCCGTGCCCTCAGGGGCGCGGGGAACTGCGCGACCAGCCCACCACCGAGCGGCAGACAAACGCGCAGCGGGATGCGGGTACCGCAGGCAAACGCGCAGCGCGGTGTGGGGGGCCGCAGGCCTCCGGGAGTGGGGCTCGGGGGGCCGGGGCTGAGGGCCCCGGGGGCCCCGTTCGCCCCCGGAGGGTTTAGGGAAGGGGCGGGGTGGGGGCGCCCTCCCTCACCACCAGCGACGTCGCGAACGGGTCATCGTACCGATACGAGTCATCCCCACCCTCGTCATTCACCACCGCCCAGATCATCAACCCCAAAAACACCCCGCTCACCACAATCCCCACCGCCCCGAGAATGACCCCGGCCAGCGCCTGCCCCCCGTTCGTCGCCTGCCCGCGCTTCGCCCGCCCCCGCCCCAGGAACCCGAAGATCAGCGCCAGGATGCCCAGGACGACCCCCAGGCCCCACATGCAGAACAGCACGACGGACAGGATGCCCAGCACCAGCGCGGTCGTCCCGAAGCCGTTGAGCGGCGTACCCATACCGGTCCAGCCGGGGTGGCCGTACCCGTAACCGGGGTAGGCGGGGTACCCCGCCGGATACCCGTAACCGCCGGGCGCGGCCGGCGGCGGCGGAACAGCCCCCGAACCCGCACCCGCACCCGTATCCGCCCCCGGCATCGACGCCACAGTCGGCTGATCATGCACCGGCCCCGCCGAGGAATCCGGCTTCCCCAGCGAAACCGGCGGCACCGAAGGCCCGGGCGGAACCGAAGCACCAGGCACCGACGCATCAGGCACCCCCGCCGCCCCCTTCCGCTCCGGCGGCGCCCACGGATCCACCGGCTCCGCGCCCGACGACGGCTGATCGTGGTTGTCTGACATGGGCCTCCCCCATCGTGGTTCCGACATGCTAAAGCTCCCGCCCGCCGCGGGATCCGCGGGGTTCCGGGGGACCCGCCCGGCCTAACATGATCCCCGAAGAGGGAAGCCGACAGCTGCGGAGGAAACCATGACCGACCTGCACCCGTTCATCGCGGGCCTGCCCAAGGCGGAGCTCCATGTGCACCACGTCGGCTCGGCCTCCCCCCGTATCGTCGCCGAACTGGCCGCCCGCCACCCGGACTCGAAGGTCCCCACCGACCCCGAGGCCCTCGCGGACTACTTCACGTTCACCGACTTCGCGCACTTCATCGAGGTCTACCTCTCGGTCGTCGACCTGATCCGCACCCCGGAGGATGTGCGGCTTCTCACGTACGAGGTCGCCCGCGACATGGCCCGGCAGAACATCCGGTACGCCGAACTGACCATCACCCCCTTCTCCTCCACCCGCCGCGGCATCGACGAGCGCGCCTTCATGGACGCGATCGAGGACGCCCGCAAGGCGGCCGAGAAGGAGCTCGGCACGGTGCTGCGCTGGTGCTTCGACATCCCGGGCGAGGCCGGTCTGGAGGCCGCCGCCGAGACGACCCGCCTCGCCACCGCCGACGCCGTCCGCCCCGAGGGCCTGGTCTCCTTCGGCCTCGGCGGCCCCGAGATCGGCGTACCGCGTCCGCAGTTCAAGCCGTACTTCGACCAGGCCATCGCCGCCGGACTGCACTCGGTGCCGCACTCGGGCGAGTCCACCGGCCCGCAGTCCATCTGGGACGCCCTGCACGACCTGCGCGCCGAGCGCATCGGCCACGGCACCAGCGCCACCCAGGACCGCACCCTCCTCCAGCACCTCGCCGACCACCGGATCGCCCTGGAGGTCTGCCCGACCTCCAACCTGGCCACCCGCGTCGTCGCCGACATCGAGCAGCACCCCATAAGGGAGATGGTCCAGGCGGGCGTGCTGGTGACCGTCAACAGCGACGACCCGCCGATGTTCGGCAGCGACCTCAACAACGAGTACGCCGTCGCCGCCCGCCTTCTGGAGCTGGACGAGCGCGGCCTGGCCGACCTCGCCAAGAACGCCGTGGAGGCGTCCTTCCTCGACGAGGCGGGCAAGTCGCGGCTGGCCACCGAGATCGACGACTACACCGCGCAGTGGCTGGCGAAGTAACACCTGGTGACAATGGGGCCCATGCGCACCGTGACTGCTGTGGCCCACCGCGGCGACCCGTACCGCGTCCGTGAGAACACGCTCCCGTCGATCCGCTCGGCGCTGGAGCGCGGCGCGGACGCGGTCGAGATCGACGTACGCCTCACCCGCGACGGCGTCCCCGTACTGCTCCACGACGACACACTGGACCGGCTGTGGGGCCACGAGCGCCCGCTGTCCTCTCTGGTGTACGAGGACGTGCGCGAGCTGACCCGCTCCGGCGTCCCCACCCTGCGCGCGGCCCTGACGGCGGCGGGCGCGCACCGGGTGATGATCGATCTGCCGGGTGCGACCGAGGCGGCGGTGCGCGCGGTCGTCGCCACCGTGCGGGAGTGCGGGGCGGGCGACCGCGTCTACTACTGCGCGGGCGCCGCCGCCATGCTGAAGGTCCGCGCCGCCGACCCGGCCGCCGAGATCGCCCTGACCTGGACGACCCTCGCCCCGCCGCGCCCGGAGCTGATCGCGGCGGTGAAGCCGCGCTGGCTCAACTACCGCTTCGGGCTGATGAGTCACGAGCTGGCGGCGCGGATCCACCGCGACGGGATGCTGGTGTCGGTGTGGACGGCCGACACCAAGCGTACGATGCGCCGACTGCTCGGCCACGGCGTGGACGCGGTCACCACGAACCGGCTGGACGCGCTGAGCGCGGTCCTGGCAGAGGCCGACCGTCCCCCGCCGTCAGCGCCTCCAGTTCCTTGATCTTGCGGCGTACGACATAGAGGGGGATCACCCCGAACACGCCGAACGACATGTCGATCACCGACCACCACAGGGGGATGCCGCGGACCGGCCCGCAGATCAGCGCCAGCGGGATGATCCCGGCGCAGGCGATCATCCCGAACTCGATCACCCAGATATTGCGGACCGGGTCGCGGTAGGGCCCGTAGAAGGCGACCGCGATGACGAGGTGCGCGAAGGCGAGCCAGTCGGTCCCGTAGAGGACGAAGGGGTACTTCGCGTCGGTCGCGTCCAGCCCTTCGCGCACCCGGTCGATCCAGCCGGTGAGCCCCGGGAACCAGTCCCCCAGCGGTGTCGACCGCAACAGGCCCTGGGTCCAGCGCAGTTCGTGCACCAGCGGGAAGGCGGTCAGCCCGCTGAGCACCAGACAGACGATGAAGACGACAAGCCACAGGCGTATGCGCCGCACGAGGGCAGCTCTTCGCTCGCTCATGACCGCAGCCTACGCTGCGGTTTGAACGCGTTCAAACCTGCCCTCGGGATCTACGGAACGCTCTACAGCCCCACGATCGAGTTCCACCTCTTGGCGAACTCCATCCGCTCCTGCGACGTGATGTCCCGGGCGATCGCCAGCCGTCGGCGCATCTCGGCATCCGGGAAGACCAGCGGGTCCTCCGCGAGTTCGGCCCGCTCCTTGTCCTTGGAGGCGGCCAGCACCTCGCGCGCGGCCGGGACCGGGCAGACGTAGTTGACCCAGACGGCGAGCTCCGCCGCCACGTGCGGGTCGTAGTAGTAGTCGATCAGCGCTTCCGCGTTGGCCTTGTGGCGGGCCAGGTTGGGGACCATCATCGACTCGGCCCACAGCTCGGCCCCCTCCTCGGGCACCACGAACTCGATGTCGGGGTTGTCCGCCTGGAGCTGGATGACATCGCCCGAGTAGGCCTGGCAGGCCAGCACGTCTCCGGTGGAGAGGTCCTTGATGTAGTCGTTGCCGGTGAAGCGGCGTATCTGCTTCTTGTGCACCTGCTTCTCGACCTTGTCGCACATCCGGTGGAAGTCGTCGGCGGTCCAGCGCGTCACATCGACGCCGTCGCCCTGCATCAGCAGCGCGAACGACTCGTCCAGGCCCGACAGCAGCGTCACCTTGCCCGCCAGGCGCGGGTCCCACAGGTCACTGGTGTGCTTGATCTCGCGGCCGAGCTTCTTCCTGTTGTACGCGATGCCGGTGATCCCGGACTGCCAGGGGACGCTGTGCAGCCGCCCCTTGTCGTAGGCGGGCACGGCCAGCTGCGGGTCCAGGTACCGGGCGACGTTCGGCTGGCGGGAGCGGTCCATCTGCTGCACCCAGCCGAGCCGCACGAAGCGCGCCGCCATCCAGTCGCTGATGACGACGAGGTCGCGGCCGGTGGCCTGATGGTTCATCAGGGCCGGGCTGATCTTCCCGAAGAACTCGTCGTTGTCGTTGATCTCCTCGGTGTACGTGACGGAGATCCCGGTCTTCCTCGTGAACGCGTCGAGGGTGGGCCGCTTCGACTTGTCGTCCTCGTCGGTGTCGATGTACAGCGGCCAGTTGGCGAAGGTGAGCCGGCGGTCGGCGGCCGAGCGGTCGCGCGCGGCGCGTTCACCGGGGGCGACGTACGCCGCGGGCACTCCGCAGCCCGCCAGCGCGGCCGCGGCGGCGCCGCCGCCGAGCGCGCGCAGCAGGTGGCGGCGGGAGAGGGGGTTCATGGGGGTCGCTCGCACTCCCGAAGGATGCCGGGGCCGCCGTCGCGGGGGCAATGGACGGTGCGTACAGCCGTGCGAGGCAGGCCCGACAACCTGTCGACCGCGCGGGAACGGAGGTCTTTCGGCTGCGGGCCGTGGGTGGCTGGTCGCGCGGATGCCCCGCGCCCCAAACGGGCGCGGGGCATCCGCTGAGAGGGTGTCAGCCCTCGTACGACGTCATCACGTGCTTGATCCGCGTGTAGTCCTCGAAGCCGTACGCCGAGAGGTCCTTGCCGTAGCCGGACTTCTTGAAGCCGCCGTGCGGCATCTCCGCGACCAGCGGGATGTGCGTGTTGATCCAGACGCAGCCGAAGTCCAGGTACTTGGACATGCGCATCGCGCGGGCGTGGTCCTTCGTCCAGACCGAGGAGGCCAGGGCGTACTCGACGCCGTTGGCGAACTCCAGGGCCTGCTTCTCGTCCGTGAAGGACTGGACGGTGATGACCGGGCCGAAGACCTCGTTCTGGATGATCTCGTCGTCCTGCTTGAGGCCGGAGACCACGGTCGGGGCGTAGAAGTAACCCTTGTCGCCGACCCGGTGGCCGCCCGCCTCGACCTTGGCGTGCGCCGGCAGGCGGTCGATGAAGCCGGTGACCTGCTTGAGCTGGTTGGCGTTGTTGAGCGGGCCGTACAGCACGTCCTCGTCGTCCGGCTGCCCCGTCTTGGTGTCGGCGGCGGCCTTGGCGAGCGCGGCGACGAACTCGTCGTGGATGGACTCGTGGACGAGCACGCGGGTCGCGGCCGTACAGTCCTGGCCGGCGTTGAAGTAGCCCGCCACCGCGATGTCCTCGACGGCCTTGGCGATGTCGGCGTCCTCGAAGACCACGACCGGGGCCTTGCCGCCGAGCTCCAGGTGGACGCGCTTGACGTCCTTGGCGGCCGACTCGGCGACCTGCATACCGGCGCGTACGGAACCGGTGATGGAGGCCATCGCGGGGGTGGGGTGCTCGACCATCGCGCGGCCGGTGTCGCGGTCGCCGCAGATGACGTTGAAGACGCCCTTCGGGACGATCGCGCCGATGATCTCGGCGATCAGGACGGTGGAGGCGGGGGTGGTGTCCGAGGGCTTGAGGACGACCGTGTTGCCCGCGGCGAGCGCCGGGGCGAACTTCCACACGGCCATCATCATCGGGTAGTTCCACGGCGCGACCTGCGCGCACACACCGACCGGCTCACGGCGCACGATGGAGGTCAGGCCCTCCATGTACTCGCCGGCCGAGCGGCCCTCGAGCAGCCGGGCGGCGCCCGCGAAGAAGCGGATCTGGTCCACCATCGGCGGGATCTCTTCGCTGGCGGTCAGCGCGATCGGCTTGCCGGTGTTCTCCGACTCGGCCGCGATCAGCTCCTCGGCGCGCTCCTCGAAGGCGTCCGCGATCTTCAGCAGCACCTTCTGGCGCTCGGCCGGCGTGGTGTCGCGCCAGGCCGGGAAGGCCGCGGCGGCGGCGGCCATGGCGGCGTCGACGTCCGCCTGGCCGGAGAGCGGAGAGGTGGCGTACGCCTCGCCCGTGGCCGGGTTGACCACCTCGATGGTCCGCCCGTCGGCGGCGTCCCGGAACTCTCCGTCGATGTAGTTGCGCAAACGACGCAGTTCGGTGGTCACTTCGCTGGCCTCCCGGTCCGATGTCCGATGGGTGAGACGCCCACCTTAGTCGGTGAAGTGTCGCTTTCGACAGACCCGCCGCCCGGCAACTTCGGATTCAGTGCTTCCACGGTCACGGAACAACGAATTTCATCGCTTTGGGGTTGCGGGACAGACGAGTCGGGTGCACAGTGGCTCCGTGGCCAGTCGAAGCGCAGACACCAGGACCGGAAACGGGTCGTCCCCGTCGATCGATGCCGTGTCCCTGGCGATCATCGAACAGCTCCAGGAGGACGGGCGCCGCCCGTACGCCGCGATCGGCAAGGCCGTGGGCCTGTCGGAGGCGGCCGTGCGACAGCGCGTGCAGAAACTCCTGGACCAGGGCGTGATGCAGATCGTCGCCGTCACCGACCCCCTCACCGTGGGGTTCCGGCGCCAGGCGATGGTCGGCATCAACGTCGAGGGAGACCTCGACCCCGTCGCCGACGCGCTGACGGCCATGGCCGAGTGCGAGTACGTGGTGATGACCGCGGGCTCCTTCGACCTGATGGTGGAGGTCGTCTGCGAGGACGACGACCACCTGCTGGACGTCATCAACAAGCGGATCCGCGCCCTCCCCGGCGTGCGCTCCACCGAGAGCTTCGTCTACCTCAAGTTGAAGAAGCAGACCTATATGTGGGGAACCCGATAGCCGTGAGCAAGGACCTGAGCCAGACCGCCTACGACCACCTGTGGATGCACTTCACCCGCATGTCGTCGTACGAGAACGCGCCCGTTCCCACCATCGTCCGGGGCGAGGGCACCTACATCTACGACGACAAGGGCAAGAAGTACCTCGACGGTCTGTCCGGCCTCTTCGTCGTCAACGCCGGCCACGGCCGTCACGAGCTCGCCGAGACCGCCTACAAGCAGGCGCAGGAGCTGGCCTTCTTCCCGGTGTGGTCCTACGCCCACCCCAAGGCCGTGGAGCTCGCCGAGCGCCTGGCGAACTACGCCCCGGGCGACCTCAACAAGGTCTTCTTCACCACCGGCGGCGGCGAGGCCGTCGAGACCGCCTGGAAGCTGGCGAAGCAGTACCACAAGCTTACCGGCAACCACACGAAGTACAAGGTCATCTCGCGTGCGGTCGCCTACCACGGCACCCCGCAGGGCGCCCTGTCGATCACCGGTCTGCCCGCGCTCAAGGCCCCCTTCGAGCCGCTGGTCCCGGGCGCGCACAAGGTGCCGAACACCAACATCTACCGCGCCCCGATCCACGGCGACGACCCCGAGGCCTTCGGCCGCTGGGCCGCCGACCAGATCGAGCAGGAGATCCTCTTCGAGGGCCCCGACACCGTCGCCGCGGTCTTCCTGGAGCCCGTGCAGAACGCCGGCGGCTGCTTCCCGCCGCCGCCCGGCTACTTCCAGCGGGTCCGCGAGATCTGCGACAAGTACGACGTGCTGCTCGTCTCCGACGAGGTCATCTGCGCCTTCGGCCGCCTGGGCACGATGTTCGCCTGCGACAAGTTCGGCTACGTACCGGACATGATCACCTGCGCCAAGGGCATGACCTCGGGCTACTCCCCCATCGGCGCCTGCATCGTCTCCGACAAGATCGCCGAGCCGTTCTACAAGGGCGACAACACCTTCCTGCACGGCTATACCTTCGGCGGCCACCCGGTCTCCGCGGCCGTGGGCCTGGCCAACCTCGACATCTTCGAGCGCGAGGGCCTCAACCAGCACGTGCTCGACAACGAGGGCGCCTTCTTCGACACCCTCAAGAAGCTCCACGACCTGCCGATCGTCGGCGACGTGCGCGGCAACGGCTTCTTCTACGGCATCGAGCTGGTGAAGGACAAGAACACCAAGGAGTCCTTCAACGACGAGGAGACCGAGCGCGTCCTGTACGGCTTCCTCTCCAAGGCGCTGTACGACAACGGCCTGTACTGCCGCGCCGACGACCGGGGCGACCCGGTGGTCCAGCTGGCCCCGCCGCTGATCTCGAACCAGGAGACCTTCGACGAGATCGAGGGCGTCCTGCGCCACGTCCTGACGGAGGCCTGGACCAAGCTGTAGCCGTCCCCGGACGGTCCCGCGCGATTCGTCTGAACGCACCGGCCCGGTGGCGCCCATCCGAGTGAGATGGGCGCCACCGGGCCGCGTGCTGTCAGGACCGGCGCACATCAGTCCCTACGGTGCCCAGTGACCGATCGGCCCTGCCTTCGTTCCCCCGTACGGGGAGCAGGAAATCTGATCTGAACCGAGGTGTACGCCATGGTGGCCCCGCCGGACAACGATGTGCTCTGGGGACGTTCCCTGCACCACTCCCACGGCGGCTCGCCCGCCCTGACCGGGGTCTCCCTCGGGATCCGCGAGGGGGAGATCCTGGCGGTCGCCGGCCCGCGCGGCAGCGGCAAGACGACCCTGCTGCGGGCCCTGTCCGGCCAGCTGGTGCCCGACCAGGGCGAGGTGTGGTTCAACAGCGCCCCCGTCCACACCATGGGAGCGCTCTCGCGCGAGCGGCTGCGCCGCGACCGGTTCGGCTGGATCGACCCCGAGCCGACGCTGGTGCCCGAGCTCAACGCCTGGGAGAACGCGGCGCTGCCGCTGCTGCTGCGCGGCATCTCCCACCGCACCGCCAAGAAGGCCGCCCTGGAGTGGCTGGAGCGGCTCGACATCGGGGCCTGCGCACGGCGCCGCCCGCACGCCCTGCCGACCACCCAGCGCCAGCGCGTGGCGATCGCCCGCGCCCTGGTCACCTCCCCCGCCGTGCTCTTCGCGGACGAGCCGACCGCCACGCTGCACCGCGCCGAGGCCGCCCAGGTGCTGCGCACCCTGATGGCCGCCGCCCGCTCGCACGCCATCACCACGGTCCTGGCCACGCACGACCCCGAGGTCGCGGCGCTCGCCGACCGTACGGTGCGGCTGCTCGACGGCCGCCGGGTCACCGCGGCCGGGCCCGCCGGCGCCCCCGACGCGGAGGGCCGCTCCGCGTGCTCGCTCTCCGCCTAGCCCGGGGCACCCACCCGCTGGTCCTGCTGCGCCGCCTGCTGGTGGCCGCGGCCTCGGCGGGGGTCGGCTTCCTGCTCCTGTGCACCCTGGGCCACGCCGTGGCGCACCCCGGCGGCTCGGTGCTGCGGCTGCTGTGGTGCGCGGTGCCGCTGGCCGCCACCGTCCACTTCGCGGTCGCCGTGGCCCGTACGGACCCGAGCACCCGCCCCCGCCCCGGGCTCTCCGCGGTGGGCCTGGGCCCCGGGCGGCTCACCGCGATCGCCGCCGCGTCCACGGCGGTGGCCTGCACGCTCGGCTCGACGGTCGCCCTGCTGGTCTACCTCCATCTGCGCGGCGACATCACCGGGCTGCCCTTCGACGGCGCCGCGGCCGGGCTGCTCGCCGCCGACCAGCCGCTGCCGCTGGCCGCCGCCCTCACCCTGCTCACGGTGCTGCCACTGACCGCGTCGGCGGCGGCCGGACTCGCCCTGCGCCCGCGCAAGGAGCCGCCCCGCCCGCGCGGCACCGAGCGGCCCCCGGCATCCGTGCCCTCGGGGCTGCCCTGGGGCATCACGTTCATCACGGCGGGCCTGGCCGTCGAGACGTTCGCGAGCCGGGGCAACCCGGGATCCGCGATCCCCATGCCGGGCCACCCCGACAGCAGCCCCGCCGGGGTGCTCGCCGGCTGGGTCCTCACGGCGTTCGGCCTGGCGGTGGCGGGTCCGGCCCTGACCCATCTGTGCGGCAGGCTGCTCCAGACCGCGCGTCCGGGGGCGGCCCGGCTGCTCGCGGGGCGCGTCCTGATGGAGGAGGCCCGCCGCATCGGGCGCCCGCTGGGCGTGGTGTGCGCGGTGGCCTCGGCGACGATCGCGGCCGCCACGCTGTACGGGGACGAGGCCGGCCCGCACCCCTTCGGCCCGCTCACCGGGCTCGGCGCGGCGCTGGTGACCGGCTGCACGGTGGCGACGCTGCTGACGGCGGCCCTGGAGTCCAAGCACGCGCGCGGCGAGACCACCGAGGCGCTGCTGCGCCTGGGCGCCCCGGCCAAGCTGCTGCGCGCCTCGGCCGCGTTGCGCGCGGCCGCGATCGTGGCCCTGTTCGGCCCGGTGACCTGGGGCATCGCCGAGCTCGCGGCGCTGCCGCTGACGGGCTGAGCGGCCCCGGCGACCCGCCCGGGCCGTCAACTGCCGTACGGCCTAGGGTGACCGGATGGCCAGTGAAGACTTTCAGCGGATCCCGGACGCTCGGGACCGGGAGATCGAGTCCGTCGCCGAGTTCGACGAGGTGGTCGCGCGCGGCACCCTGGCCGGCTTCCGCCTCCAGTCCCTGGAACTGACGGACCGTACGTTCGCGCTCCTGTCGGTCGACACCGCGGGCGCGGTCTTCCTCGGCTGCCGGATGGCGCCGGAGGCCGCCGTCAAGGTGCGCGCGGACGGCGCCCTGGTCTTCCCTCCGGTGCCGGACCTGCCCTTCGACCCGTACCGGGGGCTGCTCTACACCCCCGACGAGCTGTTCGAGGACCTCGACGGCGGTTATGAGCACACGCCGGACGCCCGCTCGTACGCCTGGTTCCAGCGCACCAAGTCGGACGGCGACGTGTTCGCCTCCATGCTCCGCTCGATCCACGACGACTCGGTCTCGGACGCCCTGGAGGAGTTCCTGGCGGGGACGCGGGTGGTGGGCGTGATGGGCGGCCACGCGATGGGCCGGGGCGGCGACGCCTACGCCGGGGCGGCCCGGCTCGGCCGTACGCTCGCGCGGGCCGGGTTCACCGTGGCGACGGGCGGCGGCCCGGGCGCGATGGAGGCCGCGAACCTGGGCGCCTACACGGCGCCGCTGGCGGACGCGGTGCTCGACGAGGCGCTGGAGCTGCTCGCCAAGGCGCCGTCGTTCGCGCCGTCCGTCTCCGAGTGGGCGCGGGCGGCCTTCGAGGTGCGCGGGCGCCACCCCGGGGGCGGGGTGTCGGTGGGCATCCCCACCTGGTTCTACGGCCATGAGCCGCCGAACGCGTTCGCCAGCCACATCGCGAAGTACTTCGCCAACGCGACCCGCGAGGACGGCCTGCTCGCCCGCTCCAACGCGGGCGTGGTGTTCCTGCCGGGCGCGGCCGGGACCGTACAGGAGATCTTCGACAACGCGACCCCCAACTACTACGGCTCGCGCGGCGAGCCCACGCCGATGGTGCTGGTGGACCGGGAGCACTGGACGCGGCGGCTGCCCACCTGGCCGCTGCTCCAGGCGCTCGCCGAGGGCCGCCCGATGGCGGCGCGGATCGCGCTGGTGGACTCGGTGGACGAGGCGGCGCAGGAGCTGGCCCGCCTGTCGGCGTGAGCCTCGCGGGGCGGAGAGCGCGTACGGGATAGATCACACCAGGCAACGCGGGGCGGGCTCGGCACGTCTGCTGCTGGGGAGCAGAACGTGTCCCTCCACCCCCTGAACGGAGCTTCTGGTGCTGATCGGCCTACTGACCGCGATCGCGGCCTCGATCTGTTACGGCACGGGCTCGGTCCTGCAAGCCGTCGGATCCCGCAAGTCCGCGCGCCAAGAGGCGGCGGCGACGGCCCTGACCCAGCACGGCGGCCCCAGTCTGTCCTCCACCGCTAAAGCGGCGCTGACCTGGGAGTTCATGGTCGGCACCGTCCTGGACTTCGTGGGCTTCGGCCTGGGCGCGCTGGCGGCCCGGCTGCTCCCGCTGTTCCTCTCGCAGACGGTCATCAGCGCGAACCTGGTGATCACGGCGGTGCTGAGCGTACGGCTGCTGGGGCTGCGGCTGAGCCGCGCGGAGTGGGGTTCCATCGCGGTGGTCTGCTCGGCGCTGGTGCTGCTCGCCACGGCGGCGGGCGCGGAGGGCAGCGGCCACACGTCCACGGCCACGCACTGGTGGCTGCTGGTGGTGTCGGTGGTGCTGATGGCGGGCGGGGCTGCGGCGGTACGGGTGCTGGGCGCCCGCGCCGCGATCCTGGCGGGTCTGCTGTCGGGGCTCGGGTTCGGCGCGCTGGGCGTCGGCGTCCGCGTCCTGAACGGCGTCGACCCCTTCGACCTCGGCAGGCTGCTCGCCGACCCCGCGCTCTACGCGATCCTGGTGGCGGGGATCGGCGGAATGTATCTGCACACGGTGGCGCTCCAGATCGGCTCGGTCAACGGGGCGACGGCGGCGCTGGTGGTCGGCGAGACGGTGCTGCCGGGGGCGATCGGGGTGCTGTGGCTGGGCGACGCGTCGCGGGCGGGGTTCGGGTGGATGGCGGCGCTGGGGTTCGTGCTGGCGGTCGGGGGGGCGGTGGGGGTGGCGTGGTTCGGTACGGAGCCGTCGCCCTCGGCGGAGCCGGCCCCCACCCCACCCCTTCCCGAAACCCTCCGGGGGTAGGCGCCCGTCTGCGGACCGTGGCTGGCTGGCCGCGCAGTTC
>NZ_BAAACA010000011.1:0-140160 GCF_039521265.1 Streptomyces crystallinus
GGGTCCGGGGGCGGAGCCCCCGGGAAACCACCTTCACCCCCACCCACCCCCGGAGGGTCTAGGGAAGGGGCGGGGAGGGGCAACCCCCCTCACCCACGACTACGCGCGGCCCGAGCCACAGCCACCACCGCCCGCTCCAGGGCGTACTCAGGATCGTCCCCCCCGCCCTTCACCCCCGCATCCGCCTCAGCCACAGCCCGCAGAGCGAAGGCGACCCCGTCCGGCGTCCACCCCCGCATCTGCTGCCGCACCCGGTCGATCTTCCACGGCGGCATCCCCAGCTCACGAGCGAGATCGGCGGGCCGCCCACCCCGGGCCGACGACAGCTTCCCGATCGCCCGCACCCCCTGAGCCAGTGCACTCGTGATCATCACCGGCGCGACCCCGGTCGACAGCGACCACCGCAGCGCCTCGAGCGCCTCGGCCGCCCGCCCCTCCACCGCCCGGTCGGCGACGGTGAAGCTCGACGCCTCCGCCCGCCCGGTGTAGTAGCGCCCGACGACCGCCTCGTCGATCGTCCCCGCCACGTCCGCGCACAGCTGCGACACCGCCGAGGCGAGCTCCCGCAGATCGCTGCCGATCGAGTCGACCAGCGCCTGGCACGCCTCGGGCGTCGCCGAACGCCCCAGCGCCCGGAACTCCCCCCGCACGAACGTCAGCCGTTCCGCCGGCTTCGTCGTCTTGGGGCACGCCACTTCCCGCGCCCCCGCCTTGCGCGCCGCGTCCAGCAGCCCCTTGCCCTTGGCGCCGCCCGCGTGCAGCAGCACGAGCGTGATCTCCTCGGCAGGCGCATCGAGATACGCCTTCACATCCTTGATCGTGTCCGCCGACAGATCCTGCGCGTTCCGTACGACCACGACCTTGCGCTCCGCGAACAGCGAAGGGCTGGTCAGCTCGGCCAGCGTGCCGGGCTGGAGCTGGTCGGAGGCGAGGTCGCGCACATCGGTGTCGGCGTCGGCGGCCCGAGCGGCCGCCACCACCTGCTGCACGGCGCGGTCGAGCAGCAGGTCCTCCTGCCCCACGGCGAGCGTGACGGGGGCGAGCGGATCGTCGGTGGAATTCTTCCTGGTGGCCATCGCCGTCCAGCATCCCACGCCCCACTGACAACCCCCGGCTACTCCCCCTACTCCCCCAGGGCCGGAGGCACCCCGGCCCCCTCCCCGTCCGCTCCCCCCGTCCGCTCCCCCGCCGACTGTCCCCCTCTGTCCCCCTCACCCCTCCCGATACCGGAGAATGTCCAGGTGAGCGATGTGACCCGACACGTACTCGTCCTGCCCGACCGCGACGCCGCCGACGAGGTGGCCGAGGAACTCCCCGCCCGCTTCGCCGTGGCCGAGGAGCCCCAGCTCGTACGCGACGCCCTGGCCGGCGAGGACGACGCCGAGGACGCCCAGTGGCTGGTCGTCATCGAGGACCCCGACCACCGCCTCGACCCCGCCGCCCTGAACGAACTCGCCGAGGAGTACGAGGGCTGGCTGGAGGCGCCGTAAGGCCCGGGCCCCGGGAGGCGGGGTAGGCAGGAGCCCCGGGAGGCGGGCGCGCCCCAGGCAGAGCCACCCGCAGACACCCCCACCCGCACCCCGGGGGCTCAGCCCGCCTTCGGTACGACCTGAATATCCATGTCGATGGAGATCGACGACCCGATCGCCGCGATCCCCCGCGCCAGCATGGTCTGCCAGGTCAGCGTGAAGTCCTCCCGGTGCAGCTCCGTCGTCGCCCGGCAGGCCGCCCGCGTCTCGCCCTCAAGCCCGGTCCCCAGCCCCAGGTACTGCGTGTCGAGCGTGACCGTACGGCTCACCCCGTGCAGCGTCAGCCCGCCGATGATCGCCCAGCGACTGCCGCCCCGGTGCACGAACCGGTCGCTGTAGAACTCCAGCGTCGGGCACCGCCCCACGTCCAGGAAGTCCCCGGACCGCAGATGGTCGTCGCGCAGCCGGACCCCCGTATCGATGGACGCCGCGTCGACGACGACATGCATCGCGGACTCCTCCATCCGCTCCCCGATCCGAATGGCCCCGGCGAACGTGTTGAACCGCCCGTGGATCCGCGCCAGCCCGATGTGCCGTGCCGTGAAGCCGATCTGGGAGTGCGCCGGGTCGAGCTCCCACTCCCCCGGCTCGGGCAACGCGGGCGGCTGCGCGAGTTGGAGCTTGACGTCCCCGAGCCCAGCGAGCGTGTTCTGCGCCACCACCGCGTTGCTGTGGAACGGCGTATACCCCTCCGCCGTCACCGCCAGCCGGTACTCCCCCGCCGGCACCGTCGCCATGACACTGCCGTACGGATCGGTCTCCCCCGCGAGGACCTTGCGGCCCGCGCTGTCGCTGACCACGAACTCGGCCTGCCGGACCGGCTCGCTGACCGGGTCCAGGACCCGGCAGCTGAGCACCCCGGCCGTCGGCGGAACGGCGACCGCCGCGAGCGGGCCACTCCGGGCCGTACGGGAAGAATCGGTCGAACGCCTGCCGGACCAGCGGCTGAACACGGTGCACACACTCCCGTGCGAGAAGGAACTTCCGGGCCGCGCCCGGCCAGGACATCCTCGTCACGGCAGGACTTGCGACCCTTGACGAAGATGCATTCGATCACTGATGACCCGTTCGAGGCAAACGAGACCCATATGACGTGTTGAGCAACACTGTCCAGAGAGGCCCGAATTGCTACCCCGAGTTACACCCGACGAAGCCCCACATAGCGCGCCCTGAATGCCCCGTCATGCCCTGGGCTCACGGATCAACAGATGTGCGGGGTCGATGGGTTCGCGGTCCAGGGGCGCGAGGTGGCCCACGGGCGCGCCCCGTGTCCGCCCTCACGGGCTCCGCCCCAACGGCACCGCCGTCAACCCGCTTCCCGCTCCATTCCCCCTTCCGGTCACCGCAATGGCGCCGTCCCTGTCCGTACGCAGCACCCGCGCCCCGGACGAGCCGAGCAGCGACACCGTGGCGGGCGCCGGATGGCCGTACGGATTGCCCCGGCCCGCCGAGATCAACGCCAACCGGGGCCGGATCGCGCGCAGCAGCGCGGGGTCCTGGTGGGCCGAGCCGTGGTGGGCGACCTTGAGCACATCCACCGGCGGCAGCTCCGGATGTGCCCGCAACAGGGCCTGCTGGGCGGGCGGTTCGAGGTCGCCCGGGAGCAGCAGGGTGAGCCCTTTGACCCGCACCAGCAGCGTGACGCTGGCGTCGTTCGGCCCGTCGGGCGTGCTCGCCGGCGGCGGCAGCGGCCACAGCACCTCCCAGGAGAGCCCGTCCGGGCCGCCCACCGCCCGCCGCTCCCCCGGCTGCACCGGGACGACCGCCACCCCCGCCTCGGCGGCGGCTCTGTGCACGAACCGGGCCTGCTCCGGCGGCTCCTCGAACGTCGTCGTCTCGATCACCCCGATGGCCCGGTCCCGCAACACCCCGGCCAGCCCGGCCACATGGTCGGCGTGGAAGTGGGTGAGCAGGAGCAGCGGAATCCGGGTGACGCCCAACGCCCTGAGGCAGCGGTCGGCCGGAACGGGGTCGGGCCCTGTGTCGACCACCACCGCCGACCCGTCCCCGGCCGCGAGCACCGTGGCGTCGCCCTGCCCCACATCGCACATCGCGAACACCCAGCCGGGCGGGGGCCAGCCGGTGACGATCCTGGTCAGCGGGGCGGGCCGCACCACCGCGAGCAGCAGGAGCACCGCACACCCGGCGGCCACCCACGGATAGCGGGGCAGCCGTCTGGCCAGGAACACCACGCCGACCGTCACCCCGGCCAGCAGCGCTCCGCCGCCCCAGCCGCCCGGCCAACCCGTCTGCGCCCCCGGCAACGCCGCCCCGGTCCGGGCGACATCGGCGATCCACCCCGCGGGCCAGCCCGCACACCGGGCCAGCAGCTCGGCGACCGGCATCGCGACCGGGGCCACGGCCAGGGCCGCGAACCCCAGCACCGTGGCCGGCGCCACCGCCAGCTCCGCCAGCAGATTGCACGGCACGGCCACCAGGCTCACCCGCGCCGCGAACACCGCCACCACCGGCGCGCACACCGCCTGCGCCGCCCCCGCCGCCGCCAGCACCTCCGCGAGCCTGCCCGGCACCCCGCGCCGCCGCAGCGCCTCACTCCACCCCGGGGCGATCGTGAGCAGCGCCCCCGTGGCCAGGACGGAGAGCAGGAACCCGTAACTCCCCGCGAGCTCCGGCGCGTACAGCACCAGGACCAGTACGGCGGCGGCCAGCGCCGGGACCAGCGATCTGCGCCGGCCCGTGGCGATGGCGAGCAGCGTGACGAGTCCGCAGGCCGCCGCGCGCAGCACGCTCGGCTCCGGTCGGCACACCACGACGAACGCCACGGTGATCACCCCGCCGAGCAGCGCCGTCGCCCGCAGCGAGATGCCCAGGCGCGGGGCCAGTCCGCCCCGTTCGGCAAGTGAGGCCCGGCCCGGTGGTCCGATCAGCAGCACGAGAACGATCACCAGGTTGCTGCCGGACACCGCCATCAGATGCGTGAGGTCGGTCGCCTCGAAGGCGTCCCGCAGCTCGGGCGTCACCCGCGAGGTGTCCCCGATGACCAGCCCCGGCAGCAGCGCCCGGGCGTCCGGGCTCAGCCCTTCGGCCGCCTTCCGCAGCCCAGCCCGCAACCCGGCCGCCGTCCGCTGCACGGCGGTCGGCTCCCCCACGACCTGCGGCGCCGCCCGCTCGGGCACCCGCACCACGGCCGCCGCCCACTTGTCGTCCGGCCTCGGCGGCGCGAGCCGGGCGGACACCCGCACCCGCGCCGAGGGCAGCAGCCGCTGCCACGGCTCCGGCGCGATCACCAGAACCGGCGTCCGCACCCGGTCGGCACTTCCGGCCGGGCCCGCGACCCGGGTGACCACGGCCTGGATCACCACCGACCGCCCGCCCCACGCCGCCCGCGCCCGGATCGGCCTCGGGTCGGAGGTCACGGTCAACTCGACGGTGGCGTGCGCGTACTGCCGGGCCAGTCCGGGGACCGGCCCCCGTCGCGCCTCGGCCACGTGCAGAGCGCTCGCGGTGGCCCCGGCGGCCGCGCACAGCAGTACGGCGGCGACGGCGACCCGGTTCGCCCACCAGGGCCCGGGGCGTCCCGCCCGCGCCGCGGGCGGCGCCGGTCCGGCTCCGGTCGCGCCTTCGGCACGGCCGGGCCGCGCCCCGCTCCTCCAGCGCCGAACCGTCGGCCCCAGCAAGACCCCGGCCGCCGTGAGCATGGCGACGATCCCCCAAGTCACCCATCGAGCAGGCGCATTGAGCGCCACTGCGGCAGCGGCCCAGGCGCCCAGTGCCGGTGGAACCAGGCGGAGGTCCGGCGGGCCCTCTTGGTGCGGGTTCGCGGCGCCGCGCGCGCTGTCCGACTCGACGTGGACCACGGCCCTGTTCATGGCCGCACCAAGGGCCGGAGGTCCTCGAACCGGCGGTCCCCGATCCCGTTGACCTCCCGTAACTCGTCGACGGACCGGAAGCCGCCGTGCTCGGCGCGGTAGTCGACGATGTGCTGGGCGAGCACGGGACCGACCCCCGGCAAGGTGTCGAGCTGGTCCACCGTGGCGGAGCTGAGACTGACCGGCGCACCCGCTCCCGCCCCCGCCCCGGCCGTTCCTGCGCCGCCGGCCACCGGTGCGGCCCCGTCCGGTGTCGCACCCGGCACGCCCACGACCACCTGCTCGCCGTCCGTGAGCAACCGGGCCCGGTTGAGCCCCGTGACATCCACGCCGTCCCGCACCCCGCCCGCCGCAGCCAGCGCGTCCGCGACGCGGGAGCCCGGGGGCAGCCGTCGGATGCCAGGCCGCCGCACCTTGCCGCTGACGTCGACCACGATGCCCCCGCCCGGGGAGAGCCCGGGCGCCCCGCTCGCGCCAGCCACCGGAGCAGGCGTCCGCCCCGGACTTGGGGCAGGCGCGCGGGCGGGAGGCGCTGGTCCCGTCACCCTTTCCGGGGCTCGCACCGGCTCGGGCCGCCCCGACCAGAAGTGCTGCACGGCGAACCCCACGGCGATGACCAGCACCACGCTCAGCGCGGCCAGGCTCCTCGGCGTGAGCCCGCACCGCACCTGCACCCACACGGGCAGCCGCTCCCACAACGCCGTCCAGGCCCGCTCCCGTACGCCTGGAAATGCGGGTCGGGCGGGTGCGGTTGACCGCGTGACTGACGGCGAGGGGGGATCGACCCGTGGGGGTGCCGCAAGCGGTGCGGGCTGATCAGTCGGTGGAGCCGCCGGCAGCAGCGCGGGCGGGTCGGCCGGTGGAGCCCCCGCGAGCAGCGCGGGCGGATCAGTCGGGAGGGACAGATCGGTCGATGAGAGCGGTTCTGTGCTCGGGGGCGTCGGGAGCAGCGCCTCCGCCCGCCGCCGCGCGGCCGCTCCGGCGGAGGCCCGGACCTGGGCGCCGCGTGGGCGACGGCCGTGACCATGGCGGGCACGGCCGTCCGAACCCGCGGCGCGGCCCGGCCCGCTCGTTGCGATGCGTGGTGATCGGATAGCCATGTCTCGACGGTAGGCAGCTCCTGCCGACCTCGCTGAGCAGGCTCAATTCCCGTGGATATCCCAGCCGTTGTGGATAACTCCGCCACTCGAACGGGTGGCTAAGGCCGTCTCCGCCCGGGGAACCGGTGCCCGCCCGGGCTCGCCGAGCTCGGCCGACCCCCTCGCCTCCCCAAGCTGCCCAACCGCCGGAGTCCGCCCCCCCGCCGCCGCACCCCGGCCTGCCCGGCCCGCCGCACCCCGCCTCCGGCCGGGACCGGCACCAAGGCCACAGACACGGCCACGGCCACGGCCACCGTCATAGACGCCCGCAACCCGGCGCCCGCAACCCGCCCCGCCCGCCGAAAACTCAGCGCGGCGAAACCACCGCCCCCAGCAACCCCGGCCCCGTATGCGCCCCGATCACCGCGCCGACCTCGCTGACGTGCAGGTCCGCGAGGCCCGGCACCCGCTCCCGCAGCCGGTCCGCGAGTACCGCCGCGCGCTCGGGTGCCGCGAGGTGGTGCACGGCGATGTCCACCCGGCTCGCCCCGGCCCGGTCGACGACGATCTCCTCGAGGCGGGCGATGGCCCGCGACGCCGTACGCACCTTCTCCAGCATCTCGATGCGGCCGCCGTCCAGCTGGAGCAGCGGCTTGACCGCGAGCGCCGAGCCGAACAGCGCCTGCGCCGCGCCGATCCGGCCGCCCCGGCGCAGATAGTCGAGCGTGTCCACGTAGAAGAAGGCGGAGGTGCCCGCCGCGCGCTTCTCGGCCGCGGCCACCGCCTCGTCGAGGGTGCCGCCCGCCTCCGCCGCTTCGGCCGCCGCGAGCGCGCAGAAGCCGAGCGCCATCGCGACCATCCCGGTGTCCACCACCCGTACCGGCACCGGCGCGCTCTTCGCCGCCAGCACGGCGGCGTCGTAGGTGCCGGAGAACTCGGCCGACAGGTGCAGTGAGACGATCCCGGTGGCACCGGCTTCGGCCGCGGCCCGATAGGCGGCGGCGAACACGTCCGGGCTGGGCCGCGAGGTCGTCACGGAGCGGCGTTTCTGCAGGGCCAGGGCGAGGGAGCGGGCCGAGATCTCGGTGCCCTCCTCCAGCGCCTGGTTGCCGAGGACGACGGTCAGCGGCACCGCTGTGATGCCGTGCCGCTCCATCGTCTGCGGCGGCAGGTAGGCCGTTGAATCGGTGACGATCGCGACATGGCGGGACATGAGCGGGAGGTTACCCGCCGGGGCCGCCGCACGGCAGCCCGGCCCCGGTCCAATGATCGGTTCGGACCTGGCTTGACCGGTTCGGACGCGCGCAGGCGCCCGTGCGGGGGCGGGCCGCCGCGGGCGACCGCTCACCGTTCGCCCCGCACGCCTCAGTTCGTCGTCTCCGGCTTGGCCGCCGTCTGCCAGGGATACACGGGCGCGGGCTTCGCGGCACCGATCGCCTCCGGCCACGGGGCGCGCGCGGCATCCTCGACCGGTGCCGAGGAGGCCGGGGCAGCGGACGCCGGTCCCGGGGCGCCGGTGGGGGCTCCCGTGGTGGGCCCCTTCGTCGCCCAGTCGCGCAGCGCGCCCGACTCGACCTCGATCTCCGCGCTCAACGCCGCCAGGTCGTCGTCGGCGAACTGCCGTGCCCGGTCGCGGGCCGCCCAGCGCAGCGAGTCCGCCGCGTGCGTGATCCGTTCCGTGCGCTCGCGCAGCTCCGGCATCCGCTCGGCTATGCGCCGCTTGTCGGGCTCGCGCTCCAGGCGCTTGAGCTCGTCGTCCAGCTCGTGGCCGTGGCCGCTGAGCCGCTCGAAGAGGCTCAGCGACTCCTTCAGGGACTCGTCCTGCTCCACGCGTGCGTGCAGCGAGTCCTGAGTGGCCCGCATGGAGGTACGCAGGGCGAGGCGCAGCTGGGCGAGCTCGCCGCCCACCCCGACCTGCCCCATGCTCTTGGCCCGCAGCGTCGTGTCCTCGACGGCCTTGCGGGCCTGGGTGACGGTGCGCTCCACTCCGCGCCTGGCGGCGCCGACCGCCTTCACCGTCAGATAGACGCCCAGCACGACGAAGGCCACGAACAGCAGAGCCATGATCGTGATCGCGGCTTCCATGAACGGCCTCTCGTCGTCGGTCGGCTTCCCACGCCGGCTTCCCGCACCGGCTTCTCTCCACCGTAAACGGCGCGGGCAGGTTGGGGGTTCCCGGGGAACCCCCAACCTGCCCGTAGGGGAAATCCCCCAGTGCCGCTCAGCCGTTACGCGGGAACGATGTTCACCAGCTTCGGCGCCCGGACGATGACCTTGCGGATCCCGGCGCCGCCCAGCGCCGCGACGACCGCCTCGTCGGCCAGGGCCAGCTTCTCCAGCTCCTCGTCGGAGATGGTCGGCGGGATCTCCAGACGCGCCTTGACCTTGCCCTTGATCTGCACGACGCAGGTCACGGTCTCGTCGACGACGTACGCCGGGTCGGCGACCGGGAAGTCCTGGTGGACGACCGACTCCTGGTGACCCAGCCGGCGCCACAGCTCCTCGGCGATGTGCGGGGCCAGCGGCGCCACCAGCAGCACCAGCGGCTCCGCGACCGAACGCGGCAGCGGGCCGCCCGCCTTGGTCAGGTGGTTGTTCAGCTCGGTGATCTTGGCGATGGCGGTGTTGAAGCGCATCTCCGCCAGATCGCCGCCGGCGCCGTCGATCGCCTTGTGCAGAGCGCGCAGGGTCGCCTCGTCCGGCTCGGCGTCGGTGACGGTGACCTCGCCGGTCGTCTCGTCGACGATGTTGCGCCACAGCCGCTGCAGCAGGCGGTACTGGCCGACCACCGCGCGCGTGTCCCACGGCCGCGACACGTCCAGCGGACCCATCGCCATCTCGTACAGGCGCAGGGTGTCGGCGCCGTACTCGGCGCAAATCTCGTCCGGAGTGACCGCGTTCTTCAGGGA
Source organism: Streptomyces crystallinus (assembly GCF_039521265.1). Classification (NCBI taxonomy): domain Bacteria; kingdom Bacillati; phylum Actinomycetota; class Actinomycetes; order Kitasatosporales; family Streptomycetaceae; genus Streptomyces; species Streptomyces crystallinus. The sequence continues at coordinate 9,348 of NZ_BAAACA010000011.1, forward strand.
CTTGCCCATCTTGCCCAGCTCGCGCTTGACCGGCTCGCCCTCGAAGAAGAACGTGCCGTCGCGCTCCTCGACCTCGGCGGCCGGCACCGGGAAGCCGCGCGCGTCCCGGTAGACGTACGCCTGGATCATGCCCTGGTTGTACAGCTTGTGGAACGGCTCAGCGGAGGAGACATGGCCCAGGTCGAACAGGACCTTGGACCAGAAGCGCGCGTACAGCAGGTGCAGCACGGCGTGCTCGGCGCCGCCCACGTACAGGTCGACGCCGCCGTGCGGCTGCCCCTCGCGCGGGCCCATCCAGTACTGCTCGATCTCCGGGTCGACCAGCTTCTCGCTGTTGTGCGGGTCCAGGTAGCGCAGCTCGTACCAGCAGGAACCGGCCCAGTTGGGCATGGTGTTGGTCTCGCGGCGGTACGCGCGCGGGCCGCGGCCGTCGCCCAGGTCCAGGGTGACGTTCACCCAGTCCTCGTTGCGCGACAGCGGGGTCTCCGGAGAGGTGTCCGCGTCGTCCGGGTCGAAGGTGCGCGGCGAGTAGTCCTCGACCTCGGGCAGCTCCAGCGGCAGCATGGAGGCGGGCAGCGAGTGGGCGACGCCGTCCTCGTCGTAGACGATCGGGAAGGGCTCGCCCCAGTAGCGCTGGCGGCTGAACAGCCAGTCGCGCAGCCGGAAGTTGACGGTGCCCTCGCCGATGCCGCGCTCGGCCAGCCATTCGGTGATCTTCGCCTTGGCGTCGGTGACGCCCAGGCCGTCCAGGGAGATCTCCTCGTTGGCGGAGTTGACCAGCTTCGCCTCGTACGAGGCGAAGGCGTCGTCCCAGGTGGTGGGGTCGGTGCCGCGGCCGTCGGACGGCTCGACGACACAGCGCATCGGCAGCTCGAAGGCGCGCGCGAAGGCGAAGTCACGGGTGTCGTGCGCCGGCACGGCCATGATCGCGCCGGTGCCGTAGCCCATCAGGACGTAGTCCGCGATGAAGACGGGGACCTTGGCGCCGCTGACCGGGTTGACCGCGTACGCGCCGGTGAAGACGCCCGTCTTCTCCTTGGCGTCGGCCTGGCGCTCCACGTCGGACTTGGACGCGGCGAACGCCCGGTACTTGGCGACGGCCTCGGCCGGGGTGGCGTGCCCGCCGGTCCACACCTCGTGGGTGCCCTCGGGCCAGGCGGCCGGGACGATCGTGTCGACCAGCTCGTGCTCGGGCGCCAGCACCATGTAGGTGGCGCCGAACAGGGTGTCCTGGCGGGTGGTGAAGACGGTGATCGCGTCGTCGCCCACGGCGAAGTCCACGCGCGCGCCCTCGGAGCGGCCGATCCAGTTGCGCTGCTGCAGCTTGATGGCCTCGGGCCAGTCCAGCGCGTCCAGGTCGTCCAGCAGGCGGTCCGCGTAGGCGGTGATCCGCATGTTCCACTGGCGCAGCTTGGCCTTGAAGACGGGGAAGTTGCCGCGCTCGGAGCGGCCGTCGCCGGTGACCTCCTCGTTGGCCAGCACGGTGCCCAGGCCCGGGCACCAGTTGACCGGCGCGTCAGAGGCGTACGCCAGGCGGTAGCCGCCCAGAACGTCGGAGCGCTCGGCGGCGCTCAGCTCGCTCCACGCGCGCGTACCGGGAGCCTGGCGCTCACCGCTCTCGAACTGCGCGACCAGCTCGGAGATCGGGCGGGCCTTCTTCGCCTCGGTGTCGTACCAGGAGTTGAAGATCTGGACGAAGATCCACTGGGTCCACTTGTAGTAGTCCGGGTCGATCGTCGCGAAGGAGCGGCGCCGGTCGTGGCCCAGGCCCAGCCGGCGCAGCTGCGCCTTCATGTTCTCCATGTTGGCCTCGGTGGACACGCGCGGGTGCGTGCCCGTCTGCACCGCGTACTGCTCGGCGGGCAGGCCGAAGGCGTCGAAGCCCAGCGTGTGCAGCACGTTGTGGCCGGTCATGCGCTGGTGGCGGGCGAAGACGTCCGTGGCGATGTAGCCCAGCGGGTGGCCGACGTGCAGCCCCGCGCCCGAGGGGTACGGGAACATGTCCATGATGAACTTCTTGGGCCGGGCGACGACCGCCGGGTCCCCGGCCAGGTCACCGCTGGGGTTCGGCGCCGCGTAGGTGCCGTCGGCGTCCCAGAAGTCCTGCCAGCGTGCCTCGATGTCGGCGGCCAGGGTGGCCGTGTAGCGGTGCGGCGCTACCGGCTCTGCGGCAGCGGGGTTCGTCTCGCTCATGATTTTGAAGCTCCATCGATCGTCTCTGCCAGCGGCTGCGACATTCACCAAACGAAAAAGCCCCTCGCACAGGAGGGGACGCCGCGCCGATTCCGACCGGCTCTATCCACGGTCGGGACTGATCAGCGCGGCTCGCTAAGCAGAAGGCGTACGGCACGCATGGCGTCAGGGTACCGCAGGCCCCGCACGGCCCGCACTGAGCGTTCACGAGGCGCCCCAACGAGCGCGGCCGGAAGAGGTTACTCCGCGTACCGACCTCTTCTGGGGCAACCAATCAAACGCCGTACTGCTTGGTATGAGGCGACCTAGCATGCGGCCACGGGACCACTTTGCTGAACGTTTCGGAGTCGCCCCATGAACCCTCACAGTCCCCGCTCCACCCCGACACTGAAAATCCCGTCCCTGAAGGGACGGGTGAAAGGAGGGGCGTCCGGCGCGCTGCTGGTCGCCTCGGCGGTGCTCATACCGGTGCTCGCCGCCGCGACCGGCGGCGGCTTCCGTGCCGCGCTGGACTTCACCACCGGCGTCCTGTCGCTGGTCTGCCTGACCGCCTCGGTCGCCTGGGGCCTGCTCGCCACCGACCGGCTGCTGATGACGACGCGCCACCGGCTCGTCGCCCAGGCCGTGCACCGCGCGACCGCGGTGTCCTCCATCGGCTTCCTCCTGGTCCACATCACCGTCAAGATCGCGGTGGGTCATGTGGGCCTGCTCGGCGCCCTGGTCCCCTTCGGGCTCGGCGTCACCGGCTCCGACGGCCTGATCGGCCTCGGCTCGCTCGCCGCCGTCCTCATGGTCGTCACGGCCGCCACCGGAGCCCTGCGCAGCGCCTTCGCCAACCCCGACCGGGTGGCCGGCCACTGGCGCTCGGTGCACATGCTGGCCTACCCGGCCTGGTGCTTCGCGCTGGTCCACGGCCTGTACGCGGGCCGTCAGGCGGCCGGCTGGGTCGTCACGCTGTACAGCCTCTCGCTGGCCGGGGTGGCCGGCGCCCTGGTGCTGCGGTCCCTGCCGCGCCCGGCGCGCCGCCGTGTCACCCGCTGGCTGGCGCCGCTCCTCGCGCGCGTGGAGACGGCCCAGGCGATCGCCCCGGACGCCTCCACCCCCCAGGCGCACCCGGCGGACCCCGCCTCGACCCGCTACGAGGCGCCCGCGCCGCATCCGTACCCGACGGACGCGTTCGCGACCGACCGCTTCACCGCCGAGCGCGAACCGGCCGACCCGCTCCCGGCCGACCCGTACGGCGGCCAGGAGCTCCGCGGGGCCGAACAGCCGCGTGCCGTGTCCGGGCCGGCGCCCGCGTCCGGCATCTCGGCCGCCTACCGCGCGGTCTCCCTGGCGCCCGCCCCGCCCCAGTACGCCCCGAGCTGGCCGACGCCCACCCCGCGTCCGCCGGAGAACATGCCGCTCCAGGAGAACGGCTTCGCGGATCTCGGCGGCAGCGGCCTCGACGGCACCGACCTCACGGGCACCGATCTCACGGGCACCGCCTACAGCGCCGACTACGGAAGCGCGGACTACGGCTCCGCCGACTACGGAGGCGCCGGCTTCGGCGGCCCTGACCTCGGCAGCCCTGGCCTCGGCGGCGACGGCCTCGGCCGCCAGGACTTCGGCGGCTTCGACGAGACCGCGCCGCTGCCGACCGTCCCCTACGGAGACGACGGCGCCGCCTACCAGGCCCCCGCGCCGCAGACCGACCCCTCCCCCCAGCCCAGCCCGTTCCACCAGCCCGTCGCCGGTGAGCCCTGGAACAGCCCCGCAGGAGACCGCCCGTGAACGCGCCACTGCCCGACGTCCCCGAGGTGCGGGTCGTCGGACTCCCGCAACTGACCGCGGGGTTCGACCTCGTCGAGCGGCTCGGCCTCGACATGCACCTGAAGGTGCACGGCCCGCTGGAGCCGGTGCCCGGCGAGCAGCTGGCCCAGCTCGCCGAGGACGTCTCGCTCAACGGGCGCGGCGGGGCCGGGTTCCCGTTCGCCCGCAAGCTGCGGGCGGTCGCCAAGTCCGCGATCCGGCGGGGAGTGCGTCCGGTCGTCGTGGTCAACGCGAGCGAGGGAGAGCCCGCCTGCCGCAAGGACACGGTGCTGGTGAACCGTGCCCCCCATCTGGTCCTGGACGGCGCTCTGCTGGCCGCTGAGGCCCTTGGAGCCCGCACTCTGGTCGTCGCCGTGACCCGGGATTCCACGGAGGCCTCGATCCGGGCGGCGTTCGCCGAGCGGGGTCTCGCCGACCGGCGCGGCAGCGCGCTGCGCGCGCGTGTGGTGCGCACCCCGGAGCGGATGGTCTCCGGCGAGGCCTCGTCCGTGATCCGGGCGGCGGGCGGCGGACCCGCGCTGCCGCCGGGGCGCAAGGTACGCGCCTCGGACACCGGCATCGGCGGCGCGCCGACGCTGCTGTCCAACGCGGAGACGTACGCGCAGCTCGCCGTGGCCGCCCGGGTGGGCCCGCGCCGCTACAGCCACTCCGGGCTGCCCACCGAGCCCGGCACGGTCCTGCTCACGCTCTCCGGGGCGGTGGCCCGCCCCATGGTGGTGGAGGTGCCGACGGGTGTGCCGCTGCGGTACGTGCTCCAGCTGGCCGGGGCCCCGCCGGTGCCGCAGGGCGTGCTGACCGGCGGCTACCACGGCAGCTGGCTGGACGCGGCCGCCGCGCACGACGCGGTCATCTCGCGGGACTCGCTGGCCGCGCTCGGCGGCGCGCTCGGCGCGGGCGCGATCCTGCCGATCGGGCCGGAGACGTGTCCGCTGGGCGAGGCGCTGCGGATCGCCAACTGGCTGGCGGCCGAGACGTCGGGCCAGTGCGGCCCGTGCCGGCTCGGTCTGCCGGCCGCCGCGGGCGGTCTGGCGGACGTCCTCAACGGCGGCGGCCCGGCCGCCCTGGAGGCGCTGCGCGAGGTGACAGGGGCGGTGAAGGGCCGCGGCGCCTGCAAGCACCCGGACGGCTCGGCCCGCTTCCTGGCGTCCACCGTCAACGCGTTCACCGACGACCTGGCGGCGCACGTCCTGGGCGGCGGCTGCGGCCGCCCCACGCTGGGCCTGCTGCCGCTGCCGGGCGACGGCTACCAGGAGGAGGGCATCCCCAGCGGCGAGAAGGTGCTGGTCGACTGGACGCTGTGCGAGGGGCACGGGCTGTGCGCGGACCTCATCCCGGAGCTGATCCGGCTGGGCGCCGACGGCTACCCGGCGGTGGCCGACGCGACCGTCCCGATGCATCTGCGGGGGCGCGCGCAGCGGGCGGTGCGCCGGTGCCCCGCGCTGGCGCTGCGGATCGAGGGCGCGCCCGCCGAGCTGCCCGCGCTGGCCGCCCCGGCCCGCAAGGCCCTGGGCAGCGGCCGCGGTTGACCCGCTGAGCCGTGACAACAAGAAGGTGGCCACCCGGATCGGGTGGCCACCTTCTTCACTGTGGAGCTAAGGAGAATTGAACTCCTGACCTCCTGCATGCCATGCAGGCGCTCTACCAACTGAGCTATAGCCCCTTGTTCTGTTTTCCGCCCGGTTTCCCTGGCGACATCGAGAACATTACACGGTCCCCCCGGCACTCCACCAAATCGATTGCCGTTCTGTACGGACAGGGCCGGTAACGTCCCCTTTCGTGACCGTGAACGTGCTCGCGCACACCGCCGCCCGTCTCACCTCCGCCCGCCGCCCGGTGGCGCTCGCCGCCGCGGCCTGCCTGCTCTCCTTCGGCGCCTTCTGGGCCGCCCAGCGGGCCGCCGGGGTCTCGATGATCGACCTGATGGTCTACCGGGCGGAGGGCGGGGCCGTACGGGCCGGGGCGGACCTGTACGCGATGCGCGCCACGCGCGCGAGGCTGCCCACCACCTACCCGCCGTTCGCCGCGCTGCTGTTCACACCGCTGACGCTGCTCGGCGTGCCCGAGATGCGCACCCTCGCCACGGCCGCGAACCTCGCCCTCCTTGTCGCGCTCGCCCATCTCTCGCTGCGCCTCGCGGGGCGGGAGCGGCCGGGCGCGGCCCTGTGGGCGGCGGCGCTCGCGGTGTGGTGCGAGCCGGTGTGGACGACCCTGCGCTACGGCCAGATCAATCTGCTGCTGGCGGTCGCGGTCCTGTGGGACCTGACCCGGCGCGCCGGCCACCGGGGCGCGGGCGCGGGTATCGGGCTCGCGGCTGCGGTGAAGCTCACACCCGCCCTGTTCGCGATGTTCCTGCTGCTCACCGGTCTCGTACGCGCGCGTGGGGGCTGGAACCCGTGGCTGCGGCAGGCGGCGACGGCGCTGGCCGTGTTCGCCGGGGCGACGCTCACGGCGGCTCTGGTGCTGCCCGCCGACTCGCGCCGCTTCTGGACGTCGGCCGTGTTCGAGACGAGCCGGGTGGGCCACGCCGAGGACACCGCCAACCAGAGCCTGCGCGGGGTGCTGGCCCGGCTGCTGCACACCGCCGACCCGGGGGCCTGGTGGGTGGCCGCCGCGGCCCTCACGGCGGCGCTGGGGCTGTGCGCGGCGGTACGGGCCGAGCTGCGCGGGGAGCGGGCCCGGGCGGCGCTGTGCTGCGCGGCGACGGCGCTCCTGGTGAGCCCGGTCTCCTGGTCGCACCACTGGGTGTGGTGTGTGCCGGGACTGGTCCTGCTGGGGGCGGACCGGATGGGCGGGGCCGTGGTGGCGCTGGTCTTCGGCTCGTACGCCCTGTGGTGGGTGCCTCACGGGGCGGGCCGCCCCGAACTCGCCCAGAGCGCGCCGCAGATGGCGCTGTCGGCCCTCTATCCGCTGGCCGGGGCCGCCTTTGTGGCGGCGGTGGCGCTGGGCCCGCGACGCGGGACGCGGCCCGGGCGGCGGCGGACCCGTCGGCCTCTCGGGCCGGGGGTGGCGGACGGGAGGCCCGTCAGGCCGTCGCGAACGAGTAGAACCTCTTGAGGGTGCAGTGCGCCTCCAGGAGGCGGCCGTAGATCGGCTCTCCCTCCAGCTCCCGGTAGGTCTCGATGGGGTCGCCTTTTATGATCAGCGCCCGTGCGCACTCCTCGCACCAGTACTGGTAGTCGGCGTTGACCGGTTCCATGTCCCGGACGATCGGCGTACCGCTGCCGCACCAGTCGCACTTCCGCCTGTGTGCACCCATCTCAGCTCCAGCTGTGGCCGCAGGCCGTGCACACGTAGGAGACTCCCCCGCTGTCGCCGAGCATCTGCGCGACACGGGAGGAACCGCAGGAAGGGCAGCTGATCCGGGTCGCTGTCCGCGGCGCACCGGGCAGGTCCGGGACGCCGTCGCGGCTCGCAGGCATCGCGGTCTCCCTCCCGTTCGGTCCGTCGTCCCCCTCCGGCCGTCACGATTCTGCCATGGTCGCGCAAGAGGGTCAGCGACGTCGTGATACGAGACCCGTCAGCGCTCCCACCAGTGCCGCCGCGGACAGCGCCAGAGAGCACGCCCACAGCGCGTCGGCGGAGCCGTGCGCCCCCGCCGTGAGCCGGTTCAGGAAGAGCGTCCCGAAGGCGGCGACGCCGATCAGCTGGCCGAGCTGGTTGACGGTGGCGAGCAGCCCGCTGGCGTCCGAGGCGTCCTCGGGCCGCACGCCCGCGAGCGCGCCCGCGAAGGTGGGGCTGAAAGCCAGCGCAAGACCGGCGCCCACGCCCGCGTACGCCAGGTAGATGACGGGTCCGCCCGTACCGCCGTCGCGCTGGAGCGCTCCGGTGGCCAGCGCGGACAGCGCGGTCAGCGCGAACCCGCCCGGCACCAGGGCGCGTTGCGCACGCGCCGGCCAGCGCCGCCAGGTCAGCCCGACCGTACCGAAGACCACGGCGGTCGGCGCGAAGGTCAGCCCCGCGCGCAGCGCGCTGTAGCCGAGGCCGCCCTGGATGTGCAGGGTGAGGGTGAACAGGAAGCCCGCGTTGATGGCCATCACCACGGCGATCCGGACGACCGCCAGGCCCATGCCGGGCAGCCGCAGCACCCTCGGCGCGATCAGCGGCGCGCCACCGCGCCGGGCAAGGCGCGACTCGTACGCCCAGAACGCGGCGAACAGCAGCCCGCTCGACGCCAGTGACAGCCAGGCCCACAGCGGCCAGTCCTCCTCCTGGCCGAGCACCAGGGGCACCGTGAGGAGCGAGACGGAGGAGCCGAGCAGCACCAGGCCGGGCAGGTCGAGGTCGCGCACCCAGCGGGCCGCGCCCCGGTGCTCGTGCCGCTCCCCGGGCAGATGGCGCATGCCGAGCACCAGCAGGGCGAGCCCGAGCGGCACGTTGACCAGGAACACCGGCCGCCAGCTGGTGCCGAAGAGGTCGGCGCTGACCAGGATGCCGCCCAGCACCTGTCCGGCGGCGGCGCCAGTGGCGAGCACGGCGGAGTAGACCCCGAGGGCGCGCACGCGTGCCTCGCCGGTGAAGTTGCGCTGGATGAGGCTGAGCACCTGCGGGATCATCAGCGCCGACCCGGCGCCCTGCACCAGCCGGAAGGCGATCAGCTGGCCGGCCGTCCCGGCCAGGCCGCAGGCGAGGGAGGCGGCGGTGAAGACGGCGAGGCCGGCCAGGTAGAGCCGCCGGTGCCCGAGCAGGTCGCCCAGGCGCGCCCCGGTGATCAGCAGCACCGCGTACGCGATGGTGTAACCCGCGACGACCAGCTGCAACGCGGCGCCGGAGGCGTGCAGTTCGGTGCGGATCGTGGGGGCGGCGACGTTGACGATGAAGACGTCGAGGAGTGCCATGAACTGCGCCGCGAGCACGATCGCGAGCAGCAGCGTGGGCCGGTTGTCAGTGGCACGGTCTTTACTGAGTAAGGGACTTGGGCCCGTGGAGAGCGCGGTGGTCATGGCAGCCAGCCTGGACCCGTACGGATACGGGTAACGAGAGCCCGCTGATGCTGGTACTGACAGCACCTGGCAGCGGCGGGCGACGGAATCGACGATGGGGGACGTGACCATAGTGAGCGCACCGAGCGGACGCCGCAGACCGGAACTCGCCTCGTTCCTGCGCAGCAGACGCGCGCGGGTCACACCGGCCGACGTCGGCATGCCGCCGGGTCTGCGGCGGCGCACTCCCGGGCTGCGCCGGGAGGAGGTCGCCCAGCTCTCCGGGGTCGGCGTGACCTGGTACACGTGGCTGGAGCAGGGCCGCCCGATCAACGCCTCGCCGCAGGTCCTGGACGCGGTGGCGCGCACCCTGCGCCTGGACGAGCCGGAGCGCGAGCACCTGTACCACCTGGCGGACGTGCCCTGCGAGCCCGACCGGGAGGCCCTGCCGGCGGAGGTGGGTCCGGAGATCCAGGGAATCCTCGACGCCCTGGACCCGCATCCGGCGGTGGTCTACAACGGGCGCTACGACATCCTGGCGACCAACCCCGCCTACCGGGACCTGTTCGACATCCCGGAGATCCGGTCGATGGGCGTGCGCAACGTGCTGTGGGCGCTGTTCACGGTGCCGGAGCCCGCCTGCCCGGTGATGTTCCGGGAGAAGGAGCTGCCGGTGATGGTGGCGACCCTGCGCTCGGAGTACGGCCGCCATGCCGGGGAGCCCGCCTGGGAGACGTTCATCGCCAGGCTCTCCGAGGCGAGCCCCTACTTCGCCCGGCTGTGGCGCAACGGCGACGTGGTACCGCCCGGGCCGAGGGTGAAGACGTTCCGGCACCCGGCGGTCGGTGAGATACGGATGACGTCGGTGTCGCTGTCCATCAACGGGATGCCGGAGTGCCGGATCGTGACGTACACCCCGAACGACGAGGAGAGCGGCGCGCGCACGGCGGCGCTGCGGGAGATGCGGGAGAAGATCTGGACGTGAGGCGGCCGCGCGGGCACGGGGCTGGGCGGCCGCCTCACTCCCGCCGCCGCCCGGCCCGCGCCGGGGCCGCGCGCGACACCGCCCGCAAACGCGAGATCCCGCCCGGTCGCATCGACCGGACGGGATCCCGTACCTGTGGAGCTAAGGAGAATTGAACTCCTGACCTCCTGCATGCCATGCAGGCGCTCTACCAACTGAGCTATAGCCCCGCTGTTCGCTTTGTTTCCCGCGTTTCCGCGCCGCGAACAAGAAGAACTTTAGCCTGTGACCTGCCGGAAAGTGAAATCCGGTGGTCGCACCGCCCGGGCGGGCACTCCGCGCGCCCCGGCGGCGGCCCCGTGGGGGGCCGGGCGGCCGCCTCAGTCGTCGTCGCCGAGGACCGGCTCGGGGAGCGTCCCGGCGTTGTGCTCCAGCAGGCGCCAGCCGCGGGCGCCCTCGCCGAGGACGGACCAGCAGCAGTTGGAGAGCCCGCCCAGGCCCTCCCAGTGGCGCGCCTCCAGGCCGAGGAGGCGGCCGATGGTCGTACGGATCGTCCCGCCATGGCTGACCACGACCAGGGTGCCGTCGTCGGGCAGCTTGTCGGCGTGCGCCAGCACCACCGGGGCGGCCCGGTCGGCCACCTCGGTCTCCAGCTCGCCGCCGCCCCGGCGCACCGGCTCGCCGCGCTTCCACGCCGCGTACTGCTCGCCGTAGCGCTCGACGATCTCCTCGTGGGTCAGGCCCTGCCAGGCGCCCGCGTACGTCTCCCGCAGGGCGGCGTCGTGGGTCACCGGCAGCCCGCAGACGGCGGCCAGCTCATTGGCGGTCGCCGCGGCCCGGCTGAGGTCGGAGGCGACGATCGCGTCCGGCTTCAGGGCGGCCAGCAGGCGCGCCGCGCGGCGCGCCTGGCCGAGACCGGCCTCGGTCAGCTCGATGTCCGTGGAGCCCTGGAAGCGGCGCTCCAGGTTCCACGCGGTCTGGCCGTGCCGCCACAGGACGACCCGGCGGCCCCGGCCCGGCTTCGTGTCGCTGCCGTTCAGCTCAGCTCACCGTCCTCCGTCCCGCCGTGCAGCTGGGCGTGCTCGGCGGCCTTGCCGCGGGTCTTCACCGCGTCCTCGGGAAGGGGCAGCTCGGGGCAGTCCTTCCAGAGCCGCTCCAGGGCGTAGAAGACGCGCTCCTCGCTGTGCTGGACGTGCACGACGATGTCCACGTAGTCCAGCAGGATCCAGCGGGCGTCGCGGTCGCCCTCACGGCGCACCGGCTTGGCGCCGAGCTCCTTGTTCAGGCGCTCCTCGACCTCCTCCGCGATGGACTTGACCTGGCGGTCGTTGGGGGCGGAGGCGAGCAGGAAGGCGTCGGTGATCGACAGCACATCGCTGACGTCGTACGCGATGATGTCGTGCGCGAGCCGGTCGGCGGCCGCCTGGGCGGCGGCGGTGATGAGCTCGATGGAACGGTCCGTGGCGGTCACAAGCTGGCTTTCGTCGGCGGTCAGATCGATTCAGATCGTCATCCAGGATCTCACGGACCGCCGACAGCCCCGAAAGGATTACTTGACCTTGTAGTCCTTGCCCAGCACCACGGTGACGTCCGCGTTCGCCGCGGCCTTGCCCTGCCTGACCGCTCCGGCCGGCAGCCCCAGCGTCTTGGCCACCTCCTCGGCCTTCGCCTTCTGGGCCGCGTCACCGTAGGTGACCGAGGACGACGACGCCGTGCTCGCGCTGCCCGCGTCGATGACGGCGTAGCCGCCGTTGACCAGGTCGACCCGGGCCTTGTCGGCCGCCTTGGGGTTGCCGCTGGCGTTGCTGACGCCGATGCGTACGGCCGCGCCCTTGTCGGGCGCCGTGACCGAGCCGCCCAGGATGTCCTTGACCACGCTGTCGCCGGCCTGCGCGCTGAGCGTGCCGTCCGGCTGGACCGGCAGCAGCGCCGTCTTGTAGGCGCCTACCTTGGCGTGCTCGGCGAGCTTGGCCAGCGCGGCGCCGAGGTCGGCCTCCGGCAGCGAGGGGTCCAGGATCTGCGCCAGCGTCTGCACGGTGATCGTCGCGGCCTTGGGGTCGTCCGAGATCTTGCGCAGCACCCCGTACATCACCTGCCCGAACCGCTGCAGCTGCTTGGCCTCCGCCTCACCCGGACCCTTGTACGTGGCGTACGCCACGGCCATCTGCCCGGTCAGCGTCTGGTCCTCGCCCTTCTTCACCACGGGGGCGGCGCCCGCCTTGGCGCCGGGTACGTCGGCATCCGTACTGATGTCGATGTTTCCGACCAGGTCGACCAGGTTCTCCAGGAAGGGCGTGTCCAGCCGCCAGGTTCCGGTGATCTTGGTGCCGAGCAGGTTGCCGAGCGCCTCCCGGGTCCCCTGCGAGCCGTCTCCGTCGACGGACTTGCCGAGCGTGGCGCGGGTGCCGTCGTCGTTGGAGACGGCGAGGGTGTTGGGCAGCAGGACGGTGGTGCCCTGCTTGGTGGTCGCGTTGTTGACGAGCAGCGCCGTGGAGGTGCCGCCCTTCTGGGTGTTGTGCAGATGGACGACGATCACGTCGCGCTTCTGCGCCCCGACCGCGACCGCCGGCTTCTTGGAGTCCGAGGACGACGACAGGCCCGGCAGCTTGCCCGCCGACCACAGGTAGCCGACGCCGCCGAGCGCCGCCAGGGCGAGGACGACGACGAGCGCGACCACCCGGTTGCGGCCGCGGCGGCGGGCCTCCTCGCGCCGCTCGCTGCGGCTCTCGGTGAACTTCAGCCAGTCGATGACGTCTTCGGAGTCCTCGTCGGGCTCCTCGATGAACGAGAACTGCTCGGTGCGGTAGTCGCGTTCGTCCTTGCGCTGCTGCGGCAGCACCGGAACCTGCTCGGCCACCGGCTCCGCCTCGGGCTCGGCCTCCCGCACGGGAGCCTGGGCCTGGGTCTGGGCCTGTGTCTGAGCGCCCTGCTGGACCGGGGCCTGCTCGCGGCCCCACTGCTGGGTGCTGTCGTAGCCGTACCCCTGTTGCTGCTGGGGCACGGACGGCTGCGCGGACTGGCCGTACGCGTCGTAGCCGTAGTCGTACGAGGACTGCTGCTGGGCGTACGGGTCGTACCCGTAACCGGCCTGCTGCTGGCCCTGCTGACCCTGGTGGTCCTGCTGAGACTGGTGGGACTGCTGCGGCTGGGCCTGGGCATACGGGTCGTACGAAGCCTGCTGGGGCACCTGCTGGTACACCGGCTGGCCGTACTCGTCATAACCGACAAGCTGCACCTGCGGCGCATAGGGGTCGTACGGGTCCTGTCGGTCGTTCACCGGGTGCCCTTCTCTCACTCGCCGCGGTAGAGCTGGCGCTTGTCGATATAGCGCACCACACCGTCCGGAACCAGATACCAGACCGGGTCGCCCTGCGCGACCCTCGCCCGGCAGTCCGTCGACGAGATGGCCAGGGCGGGCACCTCCACCAGCGACACCCCGCCCTCGGGCAGACCGTCGTCCGTCAGTATGTGGCCGGGCCGGGTCACCCCGATGAAGTGGGCGAGCGAGAACAGCTCGTCCACGTCACGCCAGGTGGTGAGGATCTGCGAGAGCGCGTCGGCGCCGGTGATGAAGAACAGGTCCGCGTCGCTGTTGAGGGCCCGCAGGTCCCGCAGCGTGTCCACGGTGTACGTCGCGCCGCCGCGGTCGATGTCGATCCGGCTCACCGAGAACTGGGGGTTCGACGCGGTCGCGATGACCGTCATCAGATACCGGTCCTCCGGCGCGGAAACGTTCTTGTGGCTCTTCTGCCACGGCTTCCCCGTCGGCACGAACACGACCTCGTCCAGATGGAACTGAGAGGCCACCTCACTGGCGGCCACCAGGTGTCCGTGGTGGATCGGGTCGAACGTTCCGCCCATCACGCCGAGGCGCCGCTTGACCGGACCGGTAGGCACTTCCTGCTCTCCCATGCGTGCAGAGCCTACTGGCCCGGTGGAAACGCCCCGACTCAGCGGTCGCGGTTGAAGCGCGTGGTGATCCACAGCAGGAGCAGCAGCGCGAACAGGGCGCCGCCACCGGTGACGTACGGGCTGAGGCTTTCGTGGTTGCCGCCGTGCTCGGTGCCCTCGGCGAGGGTGACCAGGTGCGTGGCGGCGGTGCTGGTGAGGCTCATCGTCAGCAGGACCTATCCGGGAGTCGGAGCGGAGACTTCGGGCACATCGTATGCGGGCCGCCCGGGCACTCTCACGCCGACTCAGCCGTTCAGTCCTTGACGACGCCCTCCGCGTCGGGGCGCACGCCCCGGCCCGGCTCGCCGTCCGGCCCGGCCGACGCCGCGTCGCCGCCGTCGTTCGAGCGGTAGCCGCGCAGCAGCAGCCAGGCGAGGCCGCCCGCACCGAGGATCGACACCAGCAGCAGGATCCGCAGTACGTTGCCGGGTCCCTGCTGGTCCGAGGCGGCGGCGAGAAGCGTGACGGCATCCGTCATGGCAGGTGTCTCCTTGGTTATCCACAGGCCCCCGCCCCACGGTAGCCCCACCGCCTAGGGTGGATGTCGTCAGGGGGACGAGCCGAGACTCTCCGACAGGGGGAACCATGACCGACGACCACCAGGACGGCATGCCGAGCAGGCAGCGCCGGCGCTTCCCCGGGATCTCCTCCCGGGCCTACGAACACCCCGCGGACCGGTCGGCGCTGGTCGCGCTCCGCAAGCTCAGCGGCTTCGACACGGTCTTCAAGGCGCTCAGCGGGCTGCTGCCCGAGCGCAGCCTGCGCCTGCTGTTCCTCTCCGACTCCGTGCGCGTGAGCGACGCCCAGTTCGCGCACCTCAACTCCATGCTGCGGGACGCCTGTTACATCCTGGACCTGGAGAAGGTCCCCCCGATGTACGTGACACAGGACCCCCGGCCCAACGCGATGTGCATCGGCCTCGACGAGCCGATCATCGTCGTCACCACCGGCCTGGTGGAGCTGCTCGACGAGGAGGAGATGCGCGCGGTCGTCGGCCACGAGGTCGGCCACGCCCTCTCCGGCCATTCGGTCTACCGCACGATCCTGCTCTTCCTCACCAACCTGGCACTGAAGGTCGCCTGGATCCCGCTGGGCAATGTGGCGGTGATGGCGATCGTGACCGCGCTGCGGGAATGGTTCCGCAAGTCGGAGCTCTCCGCCGACCGGGCCGGACTGCTCGTCGGCCAGGACCTCCAGGCGTCGATGCGGGGCCTGATGAAGATAGCCGGCGGCAACCACCTCCACGAGATGAACGTGGACGCGTTCCTGGAGCAGGCCGAGGAGTACGAGGCGGGCGGCGACCTGCGCGACTCCGTCCTGAAGATCCTGAACGTGCTGCCCCGCTCGCACCCGTTCACCACCGTGCGCGCGGCCGAGCTGAAGAAGTGGGCCGCCAGCCGTGACTACCAGCGCCTGATGGACGGTCACTACCCCCGTCGTGAGGAGGACAAGGACACCTCGGTCTCCGACTCGTTCCGCGAGTCCGCTTCCTCGTACGCCGAGACGGTCCGCACGAGCAAGGACCCGCTGATGAAGCTGGTCGGCGACATAGCCGGCGGCACAGCGGACCTGGGCGGCAAGCTGTACGGCAAGTTCACGGGCGCGGGCTCCTCCTCGCGCACCGCGGACCGGCCGAAGGGCCAGCCGCAGGACGGACCGCAGGGTGGCTCGTCCGGCCCGGCGGCGGACGGCGACGGGCCTCGGGACGAGCCGGGGCGGGACGCCTAGGAGGATCCGGTCGGCGCCGGGAAGGCACGCGTGGACGCGCGGAAGGGTCTGCGGTGCCCGGGCTGCGACCGTCTGAGCCCAGGGAGGAGGCGGCGGCGGAGTTACGGCGTCGGCTGGGCGCTGGTGGCGAGGGTGCCGCAGAGAGCGGCGGTGGCGGGACCGGTCGCGTACGGGTCGGTGCCCGCCGGGCCGGTCGCGCTGGTCCGCTCACCCGCGAGCAGCGGCCGCAGCTGCGCGGAGACATCGGCCGAGCAGGCCTGCGGTCCGGCCATCACATAGCTGGTCTGCAGCTCGACCCGGTGCAGCCGCAGGTCGTCGCGGTCGAAGCGGAAGTGCAGCTCACGGCGGACGGTGAAGAGGGAGGCCGGCTTGTCCGGGCCGGCGGCCGCCGGGCGCAGGGCGTACGTGAAGGTGTGGTCGGACGTCACATCCAGGGTGTCCCGGCCGGACTCGGCGTAGTGGAAGGTGCCCTGCACCCGCACCTGGGGGTCGGCCAGCGCCACTTTGGCCGGATCGAAGCGCACCAGCCAGCCGGTGGCGGCGTGGCGGCCGTCGTCGGCCGGGCTGTCGATGCTCTGGTCGAACTGGGCGATCAGCTCCGGGTCGAGCAGCGCCCGCACCTGGTGCACGGACTTGCCGGTCAGGACCTGGGGATCGAGGGAGGACTGGACCAGATACTCCTTGGCGGTGGTGACACCGGCGATGATCTGGCTCTCGGAGAAGTGGGCGGTCCTGCGGACGGCGGGGAGGTTGATGCCGTCGGCGCCGGTGCGGAACTGGGCGGCCGGGCTGTGGTCGAAGAGGCGGGCGACGTCGATACCGGGCACGACGGTCTGGGGGGCCAGGGGTATCACGGTCATCCGCAGCGGCTCGGCGGCGACGCTGCCGCCACCGGGCTGGTAGGGGTGGCGCAGGCCCATGTAGACGGCGGTACCGAAGGCGATGAAGAGGAGGACGACCAGCGCGACTATCTGCTTGGTGAAGGGCCGGAAGGACCAGCTGGAACGGCTGCGGACCGCACGCGCGTGCTCACGCATCCGCTCCTGGGCGGAGAACTCCTGGAGGCGGGCAGCACGAACGAACGATTCGTCGAAGACGACGGATCGGTACTCGTCCTCACCTCCGCCGGGGAGGCCCTCCGGTGTCCCCTCGGGTGGCTCTCCACGCCCTGCCATACCTTCAGGGTAGGTCGCGGGAGGGGCCGATAAACGCGCTGCTACGCGACAAGTTCTGACGAGTTCCCACGCGGTTGTGCAGGGCGGGGTCAGAGCATGGTCAGAATCCGGTCAGGGGGGCGGGGGCGGGGTGGGGTGGGGGCGGGGGGGGAGGCCCCCCACCCCCCTCAAGGCCTCCGAGGCACGGCTGCCACCGCCGGCGGTGAATAGTCCGCCGAGGCGGTGGGGCCGACCGTGGCTGGCACGGGTAGCCCGGACTTGTCCACGTTGCTGGTGGCCGGGGGCGGGGCGGGGTCGTCGCGGCTGCCGGAGGCGCCTCGGTAGACGGCTGCGAAGGCCAGGGTGACCATGCCGATGCCCATGATCAGGGCGAGCAGCCAGGCGACGGGGCGGTGCCAGCGGGCCCGGCCGCGGTAGGGGCGCAGGGCGCCGCCGTGCGGGCCGTAGGGGCCGGTCTCGGCGCCGCCGGGGAGGGTGGAGCCGTAGGCGTCGGGGTCGCGGGCGGGGTAGGGGAAGTCGTCGTCGGCTCCGGCGCCCGCGCGGGCTCTGGCCGCTTCGGCTTCGGCGCGGGCCTGGGCGGCGGCCAACAGCCGCTCCACCGCGCTCGGTTCGTGGATCTCGGCGGCTCGTACGAAGTCCTCGTCGAAGACCACGGAGGCGAATGGGTCGTCCGCGCCCCCGCGGTCGTCGTCGGGCTCCCAGCCGTCCGGGAACGGCCTGCCCCCCACGTCGTCCGGCACGGATTCAGCCTAGCCCCGGCGCGGCCGTTTTGGGCAGGGAGTGTCCGAACTCTCCCCCTCGGGTGACGCCTCAGGGCATGCCTCGGGCGGCCTTCGGAGGAGCGCGGTGGAGGTCCCGGTCACCGCACGTGGCCGTCGCCGGTGACGATGTATTTGGTGGAGGTGAGCTCCGGCAGGCCCATCGGGCCCCGGGCGTGGAGCTTCTGGGTGGAGATGCCGATCTCGGCGCCGAAGCCGAACTGGCCGCCGTCGGTGAAGCGGGTGGAGGCGTTCACGGCGACGGTGGTGGAGTCGACCAACTGGGTGAAGCGGCGGGCGGCGGCCTGGGAGGTGGTGACGATCGCCTCGGTGTGGCCGGAGGTCCAGCGCCGGATGTGGGTGACGGCCGCGTCGAGGGAGTCGACGACGGCCGCGGCGATGTCGTAGGAGAGGTATTCGGTCTCCCAGTCCTCGGCGGTGGCCGCGACGACGGTCGCCTTGGTGGCGTCGGCGTAGCTCTGGACGCGTGCGTCGCCGTGGACGGTGACGCCGGATTCGGCGAGGGCGTCGAGGGCGCGGGGCAGGAAGGCGTCGGCGATGTCCTGGTGGACGAGGAGGGTCTCGGCGGCGTTGCAGACGGAGGGCCGGGAGGCCTTGGAGTTGATCAGGATCTCCACGGCCATGTCGAGGTCGGCCTGGGCGTCGACGTAGACGTGGCAGTTGCCGGTGCCGGTCTCGATGACGGGGACGGTGGATTCCTCGACGACGGTGCGGATGAGGGAGGCGCCGCCGCGCGGGATGAGGACGTCGACGAGGCCTCGGGCGCGCATCAACTCGCGTACGGAGTCGCGGGATTCACCGGGGACGAGCTGGATGGCGTCGGCGGGCAGTCCGGCGCCGCCGACGGCGTCGCGCAGGACGCGGACGAGGGCGGTGTTGGATTCGTACGCGGAGGAGGAGCCGCGCAGCAGGACGGCGTTGCCGGACTTGAGGCAGAGGGCGGCGGCGTCGACGGTGACGTTGGGCCGGGCTTCGTAGATGATGCCGACCACGCCGAGGGGTACGCGGACCTGGCGCAGGTCGATGCCGTTGGGGAGGGTGGAGCCGCGGACGACTTCGCCGACGGGGTCGGGGAGGGCGGCGACGTCGCGTACGTCGGAGGCGATGGCGCGGACGCGTTCCGGGGTGAGGGTGAGACGGTCGATGACGGTCTCGCTGGTCCCGGCCTCGCGGGCTTTGGCGATGTCGACGGCGTTGGCCTCGACGATCTCCTTGGTCCGCACTTCGAGGGCGTCGGCGATGGCCAGGAGCGCGTCGTCCTTGGCCGCGCGCGGCAATGGCGCGATTTCGGCGGCGGCCGTGCGGGCCCGGTGGGCGGCCTGGGTGACCGGGGACTGGTTGTCGTTGGGGGAGAACGCGCTCATGTCGGAAGGGTAGTGCGCCGGGCGGGCGCGTTCCGCATGGATTCCACTCTCCGAGACGGCGTTCTCACGGTCCGGCGGATCCGACGGAGCCGCGCGGTCCTGGCTGTCCGCGCGGGACTGTGGGCCCGGACGGGCCAGTCGGTCCGGGCGATCCGGTGGCGCCGCTCGGTCGGTCGGCCCCGCGCCCCGTGGAGCCCGAGCCCCCGGAACCGGCCCCTCCAGGCCGCCCGGCCCGTCCAGGCCGTCCGGGCCACCTCGGCCATCCAGGCCCTCCAGGCCCTCCAGGCCGTCCGGGCCACCCAGGCCATCCAGGCCGTCTAGGCCGCCCAGGCCCTGCCGACCGCCCGGCCCATCCAGACCCTCCACGCCCTCGACGCCCCCCAAGCCCTCCCGGCCACACCTGCTGGCCCCCGGGCCCCCCTCCGCAGCTCCCTCAAACGCGACCGCGTCAAACGCGACCGCGTCAAAAGGGATGGACGCCGACGGGTGCGGCCGGTGGTGGTCCGTAGCCTTCGGCGAGGCGCTGGTGGTAGGTCTCGCGGTCGATGACTTCGAGGCCGACGATCTCCCAGGGCGGGAGTTTCGCGGTGGAGCGGTGTTCGCCCCACAGCCGCAGGGCGACGGCGGCGGCGTCGTGCAGGTCGCGGGCTTCTTCCCAGTAGCGGATCTCGGCGTGGTCGCCTGCGTATCTGCTGGTGAGTAAGAAGGGGTGGTCATGGGCGAGCTGTTCGAGGCCGCGCCGGACTTCTTTGAGCGGGGCCTCGGCGCCGGAGACGCTGAGGGTGATGTGCCAGAGCCTGGGGGTGTCCCCGGGCTTCTCCCGCTCTTCGGTCTGCGCTACGTCGGTTCCCGTGCCCACGCTGGTCAGGGTCCGCCCGTCCTCCCCCACGGCCCTGCGGGCGTGGGTTCCCCCAACTCGGGGCGCCGCCCCCGGGCGCGCTCGTCTCACCGGCGGCCTCCTGTGATGCTGTGATGCGGTGTCGTACCCCCCGCGGGGTCACCCCCGCGAGTACCCCGAAACAAAGTTGACCAGTCCGGGCAGGGTCGCGGGGTGGTTTTCGTGAAGGTGTCGGTCCGAAGGCCGGACTTTCAGCCGTTTCAGGGGTTCAGGACGACCAGATCGTCCCTGTGTACGACTTCGCGCTCGTATTCGGGTCCGAGTTCGCGGGCGAGTTCGCGGGTGGAGCGGCCGAGGAGCTGGGGGATCTCCTTGGCGTCGAAGTTGACGAGGCCGCGGGCGACGGCGCGGCCGTTGGTGTCGCGCAGTTCGACGGGGTCCCCGGCGCTGAACTCGCCTTCCACGGCGGCGATTCCGGCGGGCAGCAGGGAGGAGTGGCGTTCGACGACGGCGGTGACGGCTCCGTCGTCGAGGACGAGGTGGCCCTGGGGGGTGGAGGCGTGGGCGAGCCACAGGAGGCGGTCGGCGGAGCGGCGGCCGGTGGGGTGGAAGTAGGTGCCGGTGTCGCGTCCGGCGAGGGCGTCGGCGGCGTGGCTGGCGGAGGTGAGGACGACGGGGACGCCCGCGGCGGCGGCGATGCGGGCGGCTTCGACCTTGGTGACCATGCCGCCGGTGCCGACGCCTGCCTTGCCGGCGCTGCCGATCGTCACGTGGGCGATGTCGTCGGGGCCGCGGACCTCGTCGATGCGGGTGGTGCCGGGCTGGGCGGGGTCGCCGTCGTAGAGGCCGTCGACGTCGGAGAGCAGGACGAGGAGGTCGGCGCGGACGAGGTGGGCGACGAGGGCGGCGAGGCGGTCGTTGTCGCCGAAGCGGATCTCGTCGGTGGCGACGGTGTCGTTCTCGTTGACGACCGGCAGGGCGCCCATGGCGAGGAGCTGGTCGAGGGTGCGGTAGGCGTTGCGGTAGTGGGCGCGGCGGCTGGTGTCGTCGCTGGTCAGGAGGACTTGTCCGACGCGTACGCCGTAGCGGGCGAAGGAGGCGGTGTAGCGGGCGACGAGGAGGCCTTGGCCGACGCTGGCGGCGGCCTGCTGGCGGGCGAGGTCGGTGGGGCGGCGGCGCAGGCCGAGGGGGGCGAGTCCGGCGGCGATGGCGCCGGAGGAGACCAGCACTATTTCCTTCTCGCCGCCGCTGCGGGCTTTGGCGAGGACGTCGACGAGGGCGTCGACGCGGTCGGCGTCGAGGCCGCCGGAGGCGGTGGTGAGGGAGGACGAGCCCACCTTGACGACGATCCTGCGGGCCTGGGTCACGTACTGCCTTGCCACTGTCACACCGGGGAATCTATGCCAGGCGGGGGCCTGGGCGCACGGTCGTTTCGAGCGTTGGACGCGCCTCCGCCCTATGGGGCGGGGCCTGTGGGATCCGGGCGGCGGGGCCGTCCGGGGGGGGCCGGAAGGGGGCGGCCGTCCGGGAGGGGGCGGCCGTCCCGGGGCCCGCCCGGCCGCGCGTAGAGGCACACGCGGCCGGCCGGCCCGGAACCGTCTCAGTCCCGCGGGTGGCGCAGCTGCCAGCCTGCCCAGGCGGAGGTGATCATGGCGCGGATGTCGTGGCGGGCGCTCCAGTCGAGTTCCTTGGTGATGAGCTCGGCGGAGGCGACGACGCGGGCGGGGTCGCCGGGGCGGCGGGGGGCGACTTCGGGGGCGGGTTCGGTGATGCCGGTGACGTCGCGGATGATGTCGACCATTTCGGCGACGGAGGCGCCTTCGCCGCGGCCGATGTTGAGGATGAGGGCGGCCGTGGGGTCGGCGGCGAGCCGGCGGGCGGCGGCGAGGTGGGCGGTGGCGATGTCCTCGACGTGGATGTAGTCGCGTACGCAGGTGCCGTCGGGGGTGGCGTAGTCGTCGCCGAAGATCAGCGGGGCTTTGCCCTCGGTGAGGCGCTCGAAGACCATCGGGACGAGGTTGAAGATCCCGGGGTCGCCGAGTTCGGGGCTGGCGGCGCCCGCGACGTTGAAGTAGCGCAGGGAAGCGGTGGCCATGCCGTGGGCCTTGCCGACGGCGCTGACGAGCCACTCGCCGGCGAGCTTGGTCTCGCCGTAGGGGCTCATGGGCAGGCATGCGGTCTGCTCGGTGACGAGGTCGACGTCGGGCATGCCGTAGACGGCGGCGGAGGAGGAGAACAGGAAGCGGCGTACGCCGGCTTCGGCGGCGGCTTCCAGGACGGTCCGCAGGCCTTCGACGTTCTCGCGGTAGTAGTGCAGGGGGCGTTCGACGGATTCGCCGACCTGCTTCTTGGCGGCGATGTGGATGACGCCGTCGACGTCGTTCTCGCGCAGGACGCGGTCGAGGACGTCGCGGTCGAGGACGGTGCCGCGCTCCAGGCGGACGCCTTCGGGGAGCCGGGCGGGGTCGCCGGTGCTGAGGTCGTCGAGGACGACGACCTGCTCGCCGCTGTCGACGAGGGCCTTCACCACGTGGGATCCGATGTAGCCGGCACCGCCTGTGATCATCCAAGTCATGCGGACAGTCTAGGAGGCGTCCGGGGGCCGTCGGCGGGGCCGGGCGCCGGTACTCCTGTGACTTTTCGTACGAAGGTGAGAGCGCGGTAAGGAACGTGCGGGGGTGTGGGGGCGCGAAGGGCCGCGGGGTGTGCGGGGCCGGATGTCCGAGGCGTACGAGGCCTACGAGGCGCAAGAGGCGTACGTAGGGACATATGAGGCGTACGTGAGGTGTCCGCACGCCCCCGTGCGCCTCCGGTCCGCCCCGGCTCGGCGGGGCGGACCGGTGTGTCGGTCAGACGGTGCCGGCGCGCGGCGGGACCCTGGTGACGGCGGGGGTGGTGTTGAGGCCGAGGGTGACCAGGGCGACGCCCTCGCCGGCGTCCTGGACGACGGCGGGGGCCCCGACCATGAAGCCGGAGGACGCGTCGCCGTGGAGGGTGACCTGCTTGCCGCTGTCGACCATTTCTATGGTGCCGGTGCCGCTGCGGGAGGAGAGCATGACGCCGCCGGTGGCGAGGTCCTGGCCGGCGACGAGGGCGACCGGGCCGTAGCCGGTGACCTTCTGGTCGGGCAGTTCGGTCCAGCGCCCGGCCTGGCCGCCGCGCAGCTGGGCGACGTTGACCTGGTCGCTGGAGGGCTTGTGATAGGCGAGCAGTACGGAGCCGTCCTTGGCGGCGACCGCGTCGGGTGCGTCGCCGGGGCGGGTCTTGAGGCCCCGGGCGCCGCGGACCATGGCGCCGCCGGCGTCCTTCTGGGTCCAGTGCTCGACCCAGCCGAAGGCGGAGCCGAAGACGTGGACGCGGCCGTCGCCGTCGACGGCGGCGCTGAGGCCTTCCTGGATCTGTCCGCCGCCGGGCAGCTTCTGCCACGGCGACCAGACGCCCTGCTTGTCGCGGACGCGGGTGCTGATGCCCTTGGCGGCGTTGCGCACGAAGACGTGGACGGTGCCGTCGGGGGCGGCGACGGCGGTGGGCGGGCCGGTGAGGCGGGAGCGGCGGGGGTCGGTCTCGGGGTTGCCGAGGCTGGTCCAGCGGTCCTCGAAGTCGCCGCCGGCGCTCTTCTGCTGGAGCACCACTATCTCTCGGGTGTCGTCCTTGTCGGCGGAGCCGAGGTCGGTGAAGCGCAGGCCGAGGACGAGGTGGCGGCCGTCGGCGGCGACGACCGCGCTGAGGGCGGGGGCGAGGGGGCCGCCGCCGAGGTCCTCGGCCGCGCCCCAGCCGCCGCTGAAGGGGCCGGATTCGCGCCAGCGGGCGGCGCGGGTGCCGAGGACGGCGTAGGCGCTCATCCGGCCGTCCTTGTCGACGACGACCTTGGGGCCGGCGGTGGGGTAGCGGCGGTGGGTGGAGCGGACCCAGCCCTTCTTGGACTTGAGGACGCCGTTGAGGCCGACGGAGTAGTCGCCGCAGCCGGAGCCGTTGCCGCACTGCCAGGTGGAGGCGCCGCCGTAGGCGTTGAGGTACTCGGTCTTCTGGTGGACGGTGTCGTTGGGGAGGTTGTACGGCCAGCGCTGGTTGTAGTAGCCGCGGAAGGCCTCGGTGAGGAAGCCGGGGGTGCGGGCGCCCTGGCTGCTCCCCCACTGGGCCAGCGCGCGCCAGGTGAACAGGGCGACGGCGGTGTGGTCGGGGTGGTCGGAGTAGCCGACCTGGTCGCTGCCGCGCGGGTGGAGCTTGTCGTGGACCTGGGCGTCGGGGTCCGGGTCGAGGGTGCGCACCAGCGTGGGCCGGTACTTGCGCATCAGGAAGAGCAGCGTGTCGGTGAGCTCGTCGCGGCTGAAGGTGTACTTCTCGCGGACCGGGGACTCGGGGGTGGGCTGGGTGCGCAGCACCACGCCGGGGGTGTTCCACAGCTGGGTCATGCCGACCCAGCCGCGGCCGGTCTTCTCGTGCATCCGCAGCCCGAGGAAGATCAGTTCGGCGCGGCGGCCGTTGTACTCCAGGACGTTGAGCTCGGCCTCGCGGCCGCCGGGCAGCTTGAGGGCGGTGCGGGTCCACGGGGTGAACAGGGTCGCGCCGAGCATCCGGGCGTACGCCTGGCGCAGTCCCTGCTGGCGCGCGGAGACGTAGGCGGGCACGTCGGGGCGGGCCTTGGGCTCGCCGGGTGCCTGGTTGACGCCGAAGGAGCCGCCGCCGGTGACGTACACGGAGACGACGGGCACGCCTCGCTCGATCGTGTTGAGCGTGTCGGGGTTCATGAAGAACAGGTCGTCGTCCGGGTGCGCGACGATCGCCATGGCGAGCGGGCGGCCGGGGGTGTCGAAGCTGCTGCGGTGGTCGACCGGGAGCAGCGAGACCGGCTTCGGTGGTTCACTTGTGACGGCAGCGCCTCGGGCCGAGGGGTGCTTGCTGTCGCAGCCGGCGATCGCGCCCGCTGCCACCACCCCCGCCAGCGAAGCCAGCACGGTACGCCGGGAGGCCACCTGGCGTCCCATCATCGGCCAGCGTCCCATGTCCTTCTCCCACTCCCCGCTTCACGTTCATCTGCGATCAAGCAGACCGCCACACGAGGAGAGGGCGGAAACTTCATTTGGGTTCCACTCGATGAAGCAATCGTGATGCATCGATAGAATTACGAAGCAACTTGCCGATCTTACTCATTATTGGCACCATGCAACGCTGACCATTAGCCCAGACGAGAGCTAGGTTCACCGTGAGTGACTCACTGCTGCCCTATGCGGTGGGCGCCGCCAAGCGGGCGCGCCGCGCGGCAGTACGTATGCGCCGACGTGTCGAGCAGATGCATACCGTACCGGCCATCGACGGAGTCAAGCCGCGGCCGCTGCTGCAGCCCGTGCACTTCTCGGTCTCCGGTGGGCGCACCCTCAACTTCGCGGTGACGTTCCCGCGCCGCCCGGAGGCGGTGAGCGCGGCGCATCTGGAGATGTCGCGCGGGCGCAAGGTCGTCCATGTGGAGCTGGAGCAGGAGCCGCAGAGTGACGGAAGTCTCCTTCTGACGGCGACCGCCCCGCTGCGTCATGACGATCCGTCGGAGACCGGCACGCGCGGTCCGGTGCTCTCGTCCGGGATGTGGCGCATGGAGGTCGTGGTCACCGACAGTGACGGCCGTGAGCTGCGGGCGAAGATCGCCTCGGCTCCCGCGGAGTCGTCCGACGGCCCCACGCTGTCCACGTCGCCGTCACCCTCCAGCGGCGCCGTCTTCCGTCCGGTGCGCTCGGTCGACGGCCGTTCGATGCTGAGCGTGCGCGGCCCGCGCCACCAGGCCGAGCTGACCTCGTTCGAGCTGCGCTGGGACCGGATCACGGTGCACGGCCGGCTCATCGCGCCCCAGGCCCCCGTCGAGGAGTACGTGGCGGAGGCGGTGCTGCGGCGCAGCAGCAAGGCGGCTTCGGCCGTGCCCGTCTGGGACGGCGACCGCTTCACCTTCGACGTGCCGCTCGCCGAGATGGCGGTCGGCCGCTCCACGCGCACCTGGGACATGCATCTGAAGGCCGGCGGGAACCGGATCAAGATCGCCCGGAAGCTGACCGATGTGCGTCACCCCAAGCAGGTCTACCGGACACCGTTCCGTATCGTCGCTCTCGACAACGGTTCGCTGGCGCGGGTGCACGCCTATGTGACCCCGGCCGGCGTGCTCGCCGTGTCCTGTACCGGATTCGGAACCGCCCCCCGTGGCGCAGAGGAAGTTGCATGAAGATCACGTTTCTGCTCACCTGGGGCGACGAGATGGGCGGCACCGAGATGGCCGCCTACACCCAGGCGATCCATCTCGCTCCGCGGCACGACGTCGAGGTGCTGAGCGTCTTCAAGACCCGCCCGGAGCCGTTCTTCTCGGCGGCCCAGCAGGTCAAGCGGCGCTACCTGGTGGACAGGACCGAATCGTACGGACGCCCGGTGCGCCCCAGCGCGCTGGACGAGAACGCCTGCCGCACGCTGGAGTCGCTGCCCAGCGAGATCATCAAGCCGTCCTGGGAGTCGACGTTCGACCGGCTCTCCGACATCGAGATGACGGCCGCCCTCGGCTCCCTCGACTCGGACGTGCTGGTCACCACCACTCCGGCGCTGCTGGCCGCGGCCGCGGAGCTGGCGCCCTCGCGCGTCGTCACCGTGCACCAGGAGCACCGCGCCTCCCAGCTGCGCGGGGTCTCCGGTGAGCCGCTGCTGGTCTACGGCCCGCGCGTGGACGCGCTGGTGTCGCTGACCGAGCGCACCAACGACTGGTTCTCCGACTCGCTGCGCGAGGCGGCCCCCGAGCTCGCCGCGATCCCCAACGCGGTGCCCGACGGCTACCGTCCGCGCGCCGACCTGGAGTCCAAGACGATCGTCCTGGCTGCCCGGATGACCCCGGAGAAGCAGCTGGACCACGCCATCCACGCCTTCCACCGGATCTCCGCGGACTTCCCCGAGTGGCAGCTGCGGATCTTCGGCGACGGCCCGCAGGAGGTGCGTCTGCGCCGCCTGGTCGAGGGCCTGGGCATGCACTCGCGCATCGAACTGGTGGGCCGCTCCTCGCAGATGGAGCAGGAGTGGGCCAAGGCCAGCGTCTGTCTGCTGCCCTCGCGCAACGAGGCCTTCCCGCTGGTGCTCCTGGAGATGTTCGCGGCCGGTGTGCCGGTCATCGCGTACGACATCGTCACCGGGCCCGCCGAGATCATCCGCCACGACGTGGACGGCCTGCTGGTGCCGCCCGGCGACATCGACTCGCTGGCCGCCGCGATGTCCCGCCTGATGGGCGAGGACGACACCCGGCACGCCTTCGGCAAGGCCGCCCGCAAGGGCGTGTACGAGCGGTTCGGCGGCGAGGACATCACCGCCCGCTGGGAGCAGCTCTTCGCCAAGCTGGTCGCCCGCCGCGACACCCCCGAGCGCCTGGCCCAGCGCGCCGACCGCACCGCGCTGCGCATCGCCGCCGGCGGCACCCGCAGCTTCAGCGTCGCCGCGCCCGTCTCAGCCCTGTCGAACTCGGCGGACGAGCAGAAGGCCCGCGAGGTGATGATCCAGGCGCAGGACCGCACCGGGACGCTGATCCGCTCGGCGGGCCGGCTCGCCGAGCAGCGCGACGACATCACCGGTCCGCGGATGGCGCAGATCAACCTGGAGATCACCGCCAAGGTCCTGGAGGACGCGGGGATCCCGTACATCCTGCTGCGCCACGACGCCGGTGTCGCCCATCGCGTCGCCGTCCCCGTCGAGATGCGCCGACGGGTCCTGGAGGCCATGTCGACGGCCCTGCACGGCAAGCCGGTCTACGCCGAGCTGGTCACCCCGCGCGGCGCCGCGCCCGGCGCGGTGCTGGCCGAGCGCCTCGCCGACATCGGTGAGGTCGCGGGTCTGCGCGTGTTCAAGCCGATCACCTCCGAGAGCCGCACCCTGCGCTACGGCCCGGCCTACGGCTGCAGCCTGGAGTTCTGGGCCGAGTCGGAGGAGGACGGCTGGCGGGAGACGCCCCGCCTGACCACGCTGCTCGGGCGCCGGCTGCCGAACCTGGAGGCCACCGCCAAGCTGCGGGTCGGCGAGCGCGACTACCCGACGCTCGCGCAGTTCACCAAGCAGCTGATGTGGGACGTCGACTATCCGATCGACGTCGTCTACACCTGGGTCGACGACACCGACCCGGCCTGGCAGCAGCGCCGCGACTCGGTGCGCCGCAGCCGCGACATGCCGACCAACGACGCCGACAGCGGCGACGTGCGCTTCCGCAACCGCGACGAGCTGCGCTACTCGCTGCGCTCCCTGGAGATGTTCGCGCCCTGGGTGCGCACCATCTACCTGGTCACCGACGACCAGACGCCGGAGTGGCTGGACACCACCCAGCCCGGCATCAAGGTCGTCACCCACCGGGAGATCTTCAAGGACCAGGCCTGGCTGCCGACGTTCAACTCGCACGCCATCGAGAGCCAGCTGTACCGGATCGACGGTCTGGCCGAGCACTTCCTCTACCTCAACGACGACGTGTTCATCGGCCGCCCGCTCAACCCGTCGTCGTTCTTCCTGAGCAACGGCGTGGCCAAGTTCTTCCGCTCGCCCACGGCCGTCCCGCCGACCGAGCCGTCCCCGGACGACGAGGGCTACTTCGCGGCCGCGAAGAACAACCGGGCACTGCTGGAGAAGGCGTTCGGGCGGACCACGACGACCAGCTTCCTGCACGCGCCGCACCCGCTGCGCCGCAGTGTGCTGACCGAGATCGCCGAGAAGTTCCCGGACGAGGTGGGCCGTACGGCGGCGAACCCGTTCCGCGCCAACTCGGACCTGTCGATCACGTCGTCGCTGCACCACCACTACGGCTATCTGATCGGCAGCTCGGTGCCGAGCGCGATCTCGTGCAGCTACATCAACGTGGGCAACTACGAGCACCACACGGTGCTGACCCGGCTGCTCGCCGAGCGCGCCCACGACACGTTCTGCATCGGCGAGTCCGCCGACGCGGAGGTGTCGGTGGAGGAGCAGGACCGCGTACTGCGGGCGTTCCTGAGCGCGTACTTCCCGGTGAAGTCCCGCTTCGAGCGCGACTGACGCGCCTGTCGCGTCGGATACGGAAAAGGGGCTCGCCCCGGACCTCGTGGTCCGGGGCGAGCCCCTTTCTGCCACCCGCTCGGGCGGGCGTTACTTCTCGAACGGGCTGGGCACCGGGAAGTACGCGTCCAGGAACGGTGTGATCAGGTCCTTCTGCTCGTGCACGTCCTGCTCCGTGGACACCGTGTCGTTGACGCAGAACACCGTCTTGTCCCGGTTGGCGAGCAGGCGCCCGAGCCGGGTCTCCGTCCACGGGTGGGTCAGGTCCAGGTAGGTGTACGGGAGTTCGGAGGGCACCGCGCGCTGGGTGTGGTACGCGTAGTAGTGGTGCAGGGACGACGAGATGGAGATGTCGTCCTCGGAGCGGAACCGGCTCGCCTCGGTGTAGCGGTACTCCGGCTCGAACTCGGTCTCGATCTCGGTGAGCAGGCTGCGCCGCAGCGGGTGCGGCATGTGCTTCATCTTCTGCACGACGACCGCCCCGTACCGCTCCTCGATGAGGCGGCGGTTGTTCTTGCCCGCGGCGGCGACCGGCGGGTCCTCGGGGGTGCGCGCGCCCAGCGGGACGAGGGCGGGCGACGGGAAGAACTTGGTGAGGCCGCTGGAGAGGAAGAAGTCCTGCGGGGTGACCTCGTTGCCGAGCATCACGTCGTCGTTGAAGTACAGGAAGTGCTCGGCGAGGCCGTCGATGTGGTGGAGCTGGCTCTCGATGGCGTGCGAGTTGAAGGTGGGCAGCAGGCCCGGGTCGCGGAAGATCTCCTTGTGGCTGACGACCTTGATGCCGGGCTGGCTGGTGTCCAGCCACTCCGGCGTCTGGTCGTCGGTGACGAGGTAGATGGTGCGCACCCAGGGCGCGTACATGTGCAACGAGCGCAGCGAGTAGCGCAGTTCGTCGCGGCTGAGGTAGCGCGCGGCGTTGGCGGCCTCGGCGTGGTAGGTCTCGCCGGTGAAGGCCGCGCGGCGGCGCAGCCAGTCGGGGTCGGCGCCGTTCACCCAGGTGTAGACGACGTCGATCGGGAAGGTGATCTCGTCGGTGGGGTGGATAGCGAACTCGGCGCGGGTCGGCACCTGGGCGGCGTCGGGGGCCTCGCGCGGGGCGAGGTAGGTGAAGTAGGCCTCGGAGACGCGGGTGGTGGGGCCCGTCAGGGCGAGCGTCTCGGCGAGCTTGCCGACGCGCGGCGGCACCAGCTGCCCGTCCTCCTCGTGCCAGAACTCGACGTCGCAGCCGTAGCGGTTGCCGAGGATGAGGCGGTGCGTGTCGTCCGTGCGGTACCAGGTGACGCGGACGGTCCCGGCGCTCTTGAACCGGCGCCAGGTGGCGTCCTCGTAGCCGGGCAGCGAGGTCTCGGGGACCGGGTTGTTGCCCTTGACGTGGGTGACGTAGCCGGGCTGGTCGCCGCAGAGGGCTTCGAGGACCTTCAGCACGGCCGTACGGTCGTCCTCGCGGACGGCGACGGCGGAGGCGGTCTCCGAGCGGCCGCGCACACAGAAGTGGTCGAGACCGGCCGCGTGCAGGGCGCGCAGCACGGTGTCGAGGTTGGCGCGGCGGGCCTGGAGCGGGGTGACCCCGGGCGTGACCAGGGCGACCTTGGGGTCCTTGCCGACGTGCACGACGGCGCGGTCGGCGCCGGAGGCGAGGGCCTGGTAGCGCTTGGTGACGCGGGCGGCGCGCATCTTCTCGGCGACGGCGGCGCCGCCGGCGATGCGCATCTTGACGCGGCGTCGCATATCGGCGTCGACCTGCGAGACGATCGCCTTGCGGACGCTCTCGGGCACGGCCCGCCGGTAGACCCCCAGCAGTCTCGGTGCCTCGGGATTACGCACGGGGGGCTACTCCTTGACGTTCGGTGGACATCGTACGTTTGCTGAACGTGTCCAGTATGCCGCTGCGGCCTCCGGCCTCCGAAGAGGGGTTTTCCCGGTGCGGATTCGGCTGCGGGCCGTGGATGGCTGGTCGCGCAGTTTCCCGCGCCCCTAGGTAGTTGGGGGCGCGGGGAACTGCGCGCTCAGCCACGACGGTCCGCAGACGAAAGCCGCCGTCCGGCTGCGGACCGTGCCGGGTTGCTCGCGCCCGCGCGGCGGAGCCGCACATGTCACAGCCCCGCGCCCCTGGGCAACCCGCCCGCAGCCGGACCGAGCCGCTCGGCTAGAACGGCTTGAAGTCGTCGTACTCCTGCTGCGCCTCGTCCCGCTCCGCCTCGCGGTCCCGGCGGCGCTGCGCCGCGGGGCGCGGGGCCTCCAGGCGGTGGTCCTCACCACGCCGGCCCAGCATCTCCGCGCCCGCCATCATCGTCGGCTCCCAGTCGAAGACGACCGCGTTCTCCTCGGGGCCGATGGCGACGGCGTCGCCCGCGCGGGCGCCCGCCTTCATCAGCTGGTCCTCGACGCCGAGCCGGCTGAGGCGGTCGGCGAGGTAGCCGACGGCCTCGTCGTTGTTGAAGTCGGTCTGGCGGATCCAGCGCTCCGGCTTCTCGCCGCGCACCCGGTAGACCTCGGCCGCCTCGTCGTAGGTGACGGTGAAGCCCGCGTCGTCGACCGCCTTGGGGCGGATCACGATCCGGGTGGCCTCCTCGACGGGCTTGGCGGCCCGCGCCTCGCCCACGATCTTCGCGAGCGCGAAGGAGAGCTCCTTGAGACCGGTGCGGGCGACCGCGGAGACCTCGAAGACCTGGTAGCCGCGCTCCTCCAGATCGCCGCGGATCATGTCCGCGAGCTCCTGGCCGTCCGGGATGTCGATCTTGTTGAGGACGACGATACGGGGCCGGTCCTCGAGCCCGCCGTACTGCTTGAGCTCGGCCTCGATGATGTCGAGGTCGGAGACCGGGTCGCGGTCGGACTCGAGGGTGGCGGTGTCCAGGACGTGCACCAGGACCGAGCAGCGCTCCACGTGCCGCAGGAACTCCAGGCCCAGGCCCTTGCCCTGGCTGGCGCCGGGGATGAGGCCGGGGACGTCGGCGATGGTGTAGACGGTGGAGCCCGCGGTGACCACGCCGAGGTTGGGGACCAGGGTGGTGAACGGGTAGTCCGCGATCTTGGGCTTGGCGGCGGAGAGCACCGAGATCAGCGAGGACTTGCCGGCGCTCGGGTAGCCGACGAGGGCCACGTCCGCGACGGTCTTGAGCTCCATGACCACGTCGCGGGCCTCGCCGGGCTCGCCGAGCAGCGCGAAGCCAGGGGCCTTGCGCCGGGCGGAGGCGAGCGCCGCGTTGCCGAGGCCCCCGCGGCCGCCCTGGCCGGCGACGAAGGTGGTGCCCTGGCCGACCAGGTCGGCGAGCACGTTGCCGTCCTTGTCGAGGACGACGGTGCCGTCCGGGACCGGCAGGACCAGGTCCTGGCCGTCCTTGCCGGAGCGGTTGTCACCGGCGCCGGGCGCGCCGTTGGTGGCCTTGCGGTGCGGGCTGTGGTGGTAGTCGAGCAGCGTGGTCACCGACTGGTCGACGACCAGGATGACGTCGCCGCCGCGGCCGCCGTTGCCGCCGTCGGGGCCGCCGAGCGGCTTGAACTTCTCCCGGTGCACGGAGGCGCAGCCGTGGCCTCCGTTACCCGCGGCGACGTGCAGCTCGACGCGGTCCACGAAGGTGGTCATGGGCTTTGCCTCCTGGGGGTCCCCCCGGCGGGAGGCCGGGGGAGTACGGAATGTCGTTGTAATGCCGTGTTTCATTAGAAACACGCGAAAGGCGGACCTGCTTCCCGTACGGCGTCCGTACGGGAAGTGAGGTCCGCCTCACGTAAGAACCGGTCAGGCGACCGGAACGATGTTCACGACCTTGCGGCCACGGTGGGTGCCGAACTGCACCGCGCCGGCCTCCAGGGCGAACAGCGTGTCGTCGCCACCGCGGCCGACACCGGCGCCCGGGTGGAAGTGGGTGCCACGCTGGCGGACCAGGATCTCACCGGCGTTGACGGTCTGACCGCCGAAGCGCTTCACACCGAGCCGCTGAGCGTTGGAGTCGCGACCGTTCCGGGTGGACGATGCGCCCTTCTTGTGTGCCATGTCTCCTCAGTCCCTTACTTCGCAGCCGCGGGGATGCCGGTGACCTTGATCGCCGTGTACTGCTGGCGGTGGCCCTGGCGACGGCGGTAACCGGTCTTGTTCTTGTACCGAAGGATGTCGATCTTGGCACCCTTGTGGTGGTCGACGACCTCGGCCGTGACCTTGATGCCGGCCAGCACCCACGGGTCGCTGGTGACAGCGTCGCCGTCGACAACGAGCAGGGTCGAGAGCTCGACCGTGTCGCCAACCTTGGCAGTGGAAATCTTGTCAACCTCAACGATGTCGCCGACAGCAACCTTGTGCTGGCGACCACCGCTGCGCACGATGGCGTACACGCGGATCTCTCTCTCGCTCGGAACGGAACCCCTGAAGCCAGCCGCGTCACACGGGCGAACCCGTGCTGATCCGGAATGGACGAGCGGCCTCTCCCCACAGCCGCGGACGGCCGCCGGGAGGGAGGTGCTCAGGGGTGGGCGCGCATGGAAACACGCCGAGGGTCAAGGTTACGGGCCGCCCTCCCAGGGGTCAAACCAGGACTCCGGCCCGCCGCCCGGGCCCCGCCGCCCCGGGCCCCCGCTCCTCGCTGCCCCGGGCCCGGGGCCCGGCCCCCGGCGGTCACTGATTCAATAATCACTCGTGCACCTGCGTTCGCTGCTCTCCATGCCCCGCATGCTCCGCCACGGCTCGTCCGTGGGCGCGGACCTGCCGCCCGACGAGGCCGTCACCGTCGACGCCCCGGACGGCCCGATGGCCGACGCCCTGGCCGCCCTGCACGCGGGCGACCGCGGCCCGGCCGCCGCCCTGCTCGCCGGGACCCGCGAGCGGGCCGAGTGGGAGCGCCGCAGCACCTATGTCACCCAGCTCGCCGCGGCCGCCCTGCACAGCCCCGGCTGGCTGGACGACTGGCTCGACGAGTCGCCCGAGGACCCCGACGCCGTGCTGGTCAAGGCCGAGCTCTGTGTCCACCAGGCGTGGGAGATACGCAGCGCGGCGCGCGCCAGGGACGTGGCGCCCGAGCAGTTCCAGGCGTTCTTCGCGCTGCTGGGCGACGCGGTCCCGGTGGCGTCGGCGGCCGCCCGGCTCAACCCCACCGACCCGGTGCCCTGGCAGATCGCGCTCACCCACGCCCGTGGCAGCCAGGCCTCCCGGGAGGTGTTCGACGCGTACTGGGCGGAGGCCGTCGCCCGCTCGCCGCACCACTACGGCTGCCACGCGGCGGCCCTGCAGTACCTCTCCGAGAAGTGGTACGGCTCGCACGGCGAGATGTTCGCCTTCGCCGAGCGGGCCGCCGAGAGCGCGCTGCCCGGCTCCAAGCTGCACGCGCTGCCGCTGCTGGCGGCCGTCGAGTACGTGGTGGTCTCCGACGACCCGCGCCAGAGCCCCGTCGAGCGGGCCAGGATCGACGCGGCCGTCGAGCGCGGCCTTGAGCTGTCCACCTGGTACGAGCCGGGCGACCCGGACGCGGCGGACTTCCGCAACCACCTCGTCCTGATGCTGATCCTGCACGAGCGGTGGGCCGAGGCGCTGGAGGTGTTCCGGGCGATCGGGGTGCGGGCGCGGACGTATCCGTGGGCCTATCTGGGCGAGCCGCGCACCGAGTTCGTGGAGCTGCGGTCGGGGGTGCGGATGCAGCTGGCCTCGCGTACGCCGCTGTTCTCGCGGCCCGGCCGCGCCCCGGCCGCGCCCGCCGCCCCCTCGGGCGGCCCCTCGGGCGGCCCGTCGGCAGGCGACTCCTCGGCAGGTGGCCCCGGGCAGCCGCGCGCCCTCGTGATAGCCGCCGCGCCGCCGCACCAGGTCGCGGAGGCCGCGCTGATGTGCGGGGTCTCGCTGCGGATCGCGCCCGCGCGGCCCGGTACGAGTTACGTGGAGCTCGTCCCCGACCCGGCTCCCGGGCGGCGGGCCGCGCTGGCCCGCGAGGACCGGCTGACGGCGGCGGCCGGCAGCTTCACCACGGGCGAGAAGTGGCCCGCGCTGGTGCTGCGCCGCAGCGGGCCCCGGTACGGGCTCTCGCTCCTCCAGAAGGGCACGGAGACCGCGGCCCACCAGTGGGACCCGGTGGCCCCGGTCACCGACCACGCGGCGGCCTCCGCGACGGCGCAGGCGCTGGCGGCGGCCTTCTCGGTACGGGACGCCCGGCCGCTGGTGGCGCTGCTGCGGGGGGCGGACTCGCCCGGGGCGCGCCAGGCGGACCTGGTGGCGGCGCTCGGGCTGCCGCCGCTCCCTGCGGGCTTCGGCTCCCAGGACGAGGTGCTGCGCTCCGTCCCGGGCGCGCAACTCCTCGCCCGCCGGGGTGTGTTGCGGGGCATCCGGGACTCCCTCTCCACGGACCTGGGGACTCCGGCGATCCCGGTTCCGCGCAGCCGTGGCTGGTGGCGGGTGCGGGTGGGAGGGCTCGCTGTGCTGGTCCCGGCGTCGGTGTACGCCTGGGCCACGACCCCGGACTGCTACCGGGCCACGATCCCGACCCTGGCGTCCCTGTTCCTGGCGAACCAGCTACGCACGGCGCGGCGAGCCCACCGCGACTGACTGTGCCCGGACTTTGTGTGCGGCTGGGTGGGTGGTCGCTCGCGCAGTTCCCCGCGCCCCTGTAGGGCACCGGTTCAGCTCGGTGCGGCTCTGCCGGGGTGAGTCGCTTTCGTCTGCGGGCCGGTGGCGGGCTGGTCGCGCAGTTCCCCGCGCCCCTGAAGGAACGGGCCTACGGCCCTGTTCTCCCCCGCTCCCGGCACGCCGAGGGAGCCAACCCCCGGCTTTTAGGGGCGCGGGGAACTGCGCGCTCAGCCCGACACGACCCGCAGACGAACTCCGGCCCGACTCCCCCAGGGGCGCGGGGAACTGCGCGAGCAACCGGCCACCGGGCCGCAGACGAAGGCCGGGGAAACGGGGAGGCCCGGCCCGGGTTTGGCCGGGGCGGGCCTCCTCGTCGTACCGGCAGAGATCAGCTCTCCGTGGACACCGGCTCGGCCACCGCCTTCTTCGCGGTCTTCTTCGCCGCCGTCTTCTTGGCCGCCGTCTTCTTCGCGACGGCCTTCTTCGCGACGGCCTTCTTCGCGGTCGTGGCCTTCTTGGCCGTCTTGCGAGCCGTCTTCTTGGCCGGGGCCGGGGCCTCTTCCTCCGGCTCGGCGGCCGCAGGAGCGGGCGCGGTCTCGACCACGAGGACCGCCGCCTCCTCCGCGCCCGACGGCGAACCGGCAGGCGCCGTGGCCTTGCGGGTCACCCGGCGACGCGCCCTCGGCGGGGCGGCGACCGGCGCCTCCTCGACAGCGGGCTCGGCCGCCACCGGCTCGGCCACCACGGGCTCGACCACGACCGGCTCGGGCTCGACCACGACCGGCTCGGCCGCGACCGGCGGGCCCGCCGGGGCGGACGCCTTGCGGGTGGCCCGGCGCCGGGTACGCCCACGCGGCGCCTCGTCCTCGATGAACGACGCCACCGTCACCGGCTGCGGCTCCGGCTCGGCCACCACGGGCTCCGCCTCGGTGACCGGCTCGGCGGCCCGCCGCGGCGCACCGGCCGGGGCCGACGCCTTACGGGTCGCGCGGCGGCGCGAACGGCCGCCACGGGCCGCCGCCTCCGCCTCGGCGGCGCTGCTGTACAGCTCCTCGTCCGGCACGAACGCCGGCTCGGCGAGCGCGACGGGAGCCGCGACCTCGGCCGCGACCTCCGCCTCGGTCTCGACGACGTCGACGTCGGCATCGGCGTCGGCGTCGGCGTCGACGGAGACGCCCGTCTCGACGACCCCGGCCGCAGCCACCTCGTGCTCGTGCACCTCGTGGTCGTGCCCGTCGCCGCCCCGGCCGCGCTTCTTGGAGCGCTTGCCGTTGCCGCCGCCACCGGCGCCGGTCGGCTGCTCCATGTGCACGATCACGCCGCGCCCGTTGCAGTGGACACAGGTCTCGGAGAAGGACTCCAGCAGACCCTGTCCGACCCGCTTGCGGGTCATCTGGACCAGGCCCAGCGAGGTGACCTCCGCGACCTGGTGCTTCGTACGGTCGCGGCCCAGGCATTCGAGCAGGCGCCGCAGCACCAGGTCCCGGTTGGACTCCAGGACCATGTCGATGAAGTCGATGACGACGATGCCGCCCAGGTCGCGCAGCCGCAGCTGGCGCACGATCTCCTCGGCCGCCTCCAGGTTGTTCCTGGTGACGGTCTCCTCGAGGTTGCCGCCCTGGCCGGTGAACTTGCCGGTGTTGACGTCGACGACGATCATCGCCTCGGTCTTGTCGATCACCAGCGAGCCGCCGGACGGCAGCCAGACCTTGCGGTCCAGCGCCTTGGCGAGCTGCTCGTCGATCCGGTACGTCGCGAAGACGTCGACCTCGGAGGTCCACCGCTGGAGGCGGTCGGCGAGGTCCGGGGCGACGTGCGAGACGTAGCCGTGGATGGTCTCCCACGCCTCGTCGCCGCTGACGATGACCTTGGTGAAGTCCTCGTTGAAGATGTCGCGCACCACGCGGACGGTCATGTCCGGCTCGCCGTACAGCAGGCTCGGCGAGGAGGTCGTGATCTGCTTGGCCTTCTTGGAGATCTCCTCCCACTGGGCCTGCAGACGCTCGACGTCACGGCGCAGCTCGTCCTCGCTCGCGCCCTCGGCGGCGGTGCGCACGATGACGCCCGCGTCCTCGGGGACGATCTTCTTGAGGATGGTCTTCAGCCGCGCCCGCTCGGTGTCCGGGAGCTTGCGGCTGATGCCGGTCATCGAGCCCTCGGGCACGTACACGAGGTAGCGGCCGGGCAGCGAGACCTGGCTGGTCAGACGGGCGCCCTTGTGGCCGATCGGGTCCTTGGTGACCTGCACCAGGACCGACTGGCCGGACTTGAGCGCGGCCTCGATGCGGCGCGGCCCGTTGGCCATGCCCAGCGCCTCGAAGTTGACCTCACCGGCGTACAGGACGGCGTTGCGGCCCTTGCCGATGTCGACGAAGGCGGCCTCCATCGACGGCAGCACGTTCTGGACCTTGCCCAGGTAGACGTTGCCGACGTACGAGGTGGCCTGCTCCTTGTTGACGTAGTGCTCGACCAGCACGTTGTCTTCCAGGACGCCGATCTGGGTGCGCTCGCCGCTCTGCCGGACGACCATCACGCGCTCGACGGCCTCGCGGCGCGCCAGGAACTCCGCCTCGGTGATGATCGGCACCCGGCGGCGGCCCTGCTCGCGGCCCTCGCGGCGGCGCTGCTTCTTCGCCTCCAGACGGGTCGAGCCCTTGATGGACTGCACCTCGTCGGACGGCTCGGCCTTCTCGCGGGCCGGGCGCGGCTCGCGGACCTTGACGACGGTGCGCTCCGGGTCGTCCGAGCCCGTCTCGTGGTCGCCCCCGTCACCGCTGCGACGGCGGCGCCGGCGACGGCGACGGCTGCTGCTGGTACCGGCGGCGGACGGGGTGTCCTCGGACTCCTCGTCCTCGTCCTCGAAGGCCTCGGCCTCCGCGGACTCCTCCGCCTCGTTCTCCTCGGCCTCGGCGGACTCGCCCCGGCGACGGCGGCGGCCACCGCGGCGGCGACGGCGCGAGGGACGGTCGTCCTCGTGCTCCTCGGCCTCGGCGCCCTCCGGCTCGTCCTCGGCGGACTCCGCCTCCGGCTCCTCCTCGGCGGCGGGGGCCTGCGGCTCGGGCGCGGCCTCGGCGCTCTCGCCGCGACGGCGGCGGCGCCGGCGCGAGCCGCCCTGCGGCTCGGCCTGCTCGACGACGGGCTCGGCGACGGTCTCCACCGCCTCCTCGTCCTCGGCCTCCTCCGGCACCTCGACGGCGGCCTGGGCGGCGGCCGCGGCGGCGGTCTCCGGGGTCTGGAACATCGGCTCGTGGAAGACCGGCGCCTGGAAGACGGCGACGGCGGGGCGGGTGGCGCGGCGGCGGGACCGGCCGGTCTCCGGCTTCTCCTCGGCCTGCGGCGCCTCGGGCGCCGCCGCCTTCGCGGGCTCCTTCACCGCCTCCTCGGCGGCGGCCGGGGTGAACTGCGGCGCGGTGGCCTTGCGGGTGGCGCGGCGGCGGGTGCGCGCCGGGGCGGCGCTCTCCTCGACGGCCTCGGGCTCAACGGCGGCCGGGGCCTCCACGGGCTCGGCCGCCACCACGACCTCCGCCTCCTCGGCGGCCTTGGGCGCACCGGCCGGAGCCGTCGCCTTACGGGTCGCACGACGACGCGTACGCGCCGGAGCGGCCGGCTCCTCGGCAGCGGCCACGACGGCGGCCTCCTCGGCCGGGGAGGCGACCGGGTCCTCGGCGGCGACGGCCGGCGGCGCGCCGATGGGCGCCGGGCTCTCCTCGGCGGCGGGGGCGCCGGCGGGCGCGGTGGCCTTGCGGGTGGCGCGGCGGCGGGTACGAGCCGGGGCGGCGCTCTCCTCGACGGCCTCGGGCTCAACGGCAGCCGGGCCCTCCGCGGGCTCGGCCGCCACCACGACCTCCGCCTCCTCGGCGGCCTTGGGCGCACCGGCCGGAGCCGTCGCCTTACGGGTCGCACGACGACGCGTACGCGCCGGAGCGGCCGGCTCCTCGGCAGCGGCCTCGGCCTCGGGCTCGGCGGCGGCCGGGGCCTCGACGGCCTCGACCGCGTCGGCGGGCGCGCCGACCGGGGCGGTCGCCTTGCGGGTGGCACGGCGCCGCGGACGGGCGGGGGCCGCCTCCTCGGCGGCGGGGGCCTCGGCGGAGGCAGGCGCCTCGGCCGGGGTCTCCTCGGCGGCGGCAGCGGCGGGCGCACCCGAGGGAGCGGTCGCCTTGCGGGTGGCGCGGCGACGCGGACGGGCCGGAGCGGCCTCCTCGGCGGCGGGCGTCCCGGCCTGGGCCTCGGCGGCCGGGGCCTCGGTGGCCGCGGCGGGCGTCTCGGGCGCGTCGGCGCCGGCGGCTCCCGGCGGACCGGCGGGCCGCGACGCGGCGCGGCGTCGGCGGCGCGGCGGCAGCGTGTCGCTGGGGCTGTTGTTGTCGTCCCCGGTCACGCCGGGTTCGTTCTTCTCGTTCTCAAGCATGCGGGCGTAGCTCCCGTCACGCTCCCGGGCGCCGCGCCTGGTTCCGGTCCGGCGGCACGTCCGCGCGATGAGCGCGGGTGCCGCCGTCCGGGGCGCGGGCGCCGCACGGGAGCTGATATGTCCGGCTCGCCGGTTCCGTACGCGATGTACGTACGGCCTGGCGAAAGTCTCCTGGTCAGTGCGCGGCCCGACCCAGGTGGCTCCCGAGTACCAGGGCTGCGCTACAACGACGTGCCCTTGCGCGGCAGGACCGCCCCCAAGGCCTAAAGGGCCAGGGAGGTTCCCTCAGGCGCCGTCGCAGAAGCGGTCCCGGCGGCCTTGGGTGGAGCGGCCGGGGCTGCCTCGCGGTCGGGCGCGAGCGGGTCGGTCACCGTGCCGGACTCCTCGTCGAAGAGCCCCTGCGCCAGCCTGGTCACCGCTGCGGGGACCGGCGGCGCCAGGTCGGCCACAGCTCGGAGACCGGACAGGACGTCGTCGGGTCGCACGGCAGGTGTCAGGTGCCGTACCACCAGGCGCAGTATCGCACAGGGCTTGTCCACCGGCCTATCAGCCTGTGGAGGAAGTGCCTGGAGCCCGGCGACGGCGCCGCGCGTGTCGAAGGTGCGCATGCCGTTCTTGGTGCGGCGCTGGACCTCGACGGTCTCGGCGGCGAGGAAGGCCTCGACGGCCTTCTCGGCGTCCTCGACGGGCACGCCGTCGAGCCGCATCTCCCAGACGGAGGCGGTGAGCCGGTCGGCGAGTCCCGAGGTGCGGGCCTCCACGGCGTCGGTGATGTCGAGCCCGGTGGGCAGCGACTCGTCGAGCAGCGCGAGCAGCGTCGCCGGGTCGCGGTGCTCGGTGAGCGCGATCTCCAGGTACTCGGCCTCGGAGCCGGTGCCGGTGGGGGCGGCGTTCGCGTACGACACCTTGGGGTGCGGGGTGAAGCCCGCCGAGTACGCCATGGGCACCTCGGCGCGGCGCAGCGCGCGCTCGAAGGCGCGCTGGAAGTCACGGTGGCTGGTGAACCGGAGGCGGCCGCGCTTGGTGTAGCGCAGTCGGATGCGCTGCACCGCGGGTGCGGGCGGCGGGCCTTCGGGCTGTCGCTTGCCCAGTGGTTCTTCTCCTCGTGCGGGGCGGGCGCGGTGGGCGCCGCCCACCTGTCCTGTGGGGGCCCTCCGGTCACGGCCCGCGCGCCACCCGGCTCATCCCTCCGTCGTACGGAGGGAGATCTCGGGGGCGGGCACCGCGCCGGAGGCAGTAGTTGTACTACCCAGAGTACGCGTCGGACGGGCTGCGGGGTTCCGCACGGGCGGGAGCGGGCACTTCGGCTGCGGCTCGAAGGGGGCTGGTCGCGCGGTTCCCCGCAGGGGCGCGTCTTCGGGGGCGCGGGGAACTGCGCGACCAGCCCAGCACGGTCCGCAGCCGAAGCACCCACCTGTCCAGGCGTCAGGCCCGCAGCGCCCGCCGCACGGTCTCGCGGGCCGAGACGAGGGCCTCGCGCGCGGTGCGTCCTGCCTCGGCGGCGATCCGCTTCACCGGGGCCCACAGCACGGCCCGCACCCAGTGCGCGACGGGTGCGCACACGGTCCGCCACACCCAGCGCACGGGCCGCCCCACCAGCTGCCACCCGAGCCACTTCAGCGCGCGCCCGACGGCCCGCGAGACCTGCCCGGCGA
The DNA here is from genome assembly GCF_039521265.1 of Streptomyces crystallinus. Lineage (NCBI taxonomy): Bacteria > Bacillati > Actinomycetota > Actinomycetes > Kitasatosporales > Streptomycetaceae > Streptomyces > Streptomyces crystallinus. Next base: position 50,696 of record NZ_BAAACA010000011.1, read on the forward strand.
TCCGCCACGCGTGCCCGAACGCGGCACCGACCTCGCGAGCGACGACCGCGACGGCGTGCCCGAGGGGCCTCAGCACCCGCCGGCAGAACCACCCGACGGGTACCACAAACAAGATCAAACCCACTCGTACGAGGGCAGTTCCGAGCACGGAGAGGACCACACCGAGCCCCCGCCCGAGCCACGACAGCCCCCTCCACACCCACGCGCCGACCCACCCGAGCCCGATCCCCACACCGGAGCCGACCCAGGCGATCCCGGCCCACACACCGGAGAGGACCCACACGAGGCCCGACCACAGGCCGGCGACCACCCACCACACCCCGCGCCCCACGGGGGTGAGTACGTACCGATACACCCACCCCGCCGGCACGGCGACCCCGTACCGCCACAGCCAGCCCAGCGCCCGCCCCACCGGCCGCAGCACCCCGCGATACACCGCCCGGCCCGCCGCCGCGACCGCGTCCCAGACCAGCCGGACCGGGAGCACCAGGACCAGGACCACGATCCGTACGGGAAGCCGGACCGCCACGGTCAGACAGCCCTCGGGCTGCTTCGGCTGCTGCTGGAGTTCCATGTGCCTCAGGACGCACCACAGGCCCCGCACCGTTGCGGTGCGGGGCCTGCTGTGATCAACCGGAAATGAAGCGGGCTACTTCACGACCGTCAGCGGAAGCAGCTTCTTGCCCGTGGGGCCGATCTGGATGTGGGTGTCCATCTGGGGGCACACCCCGCAGTCGAAGCACGGCGTCCAGCGGCAGTCCTCGACCTCGGTCTCGTCGAGGGCGTCCTGCCAGTCCTCCCAGAGCCAGTCCTTGTCGAGGCCGGAGTCCAGGTGGTCCCAGGGCAGGACCTCCTCGTAGGTGCGCTCGCGCGTCGTGTACCAGTCGACGTCGACGCCGAAGGACGGCAGGGTCTTCTCGGCGCTCGCCATCCAGCGGTCGTAGCTGAAGTGCTCGCGCCAGCCGTCGAAGCGGCCGCCGTCCTCGTAGACGGCACGGATGACCGCGCCCACGCGGCGGTCGCCACGGGAGAGGAGGCCCTCGACGATGCCGGGCTTGCCGTCGTGGTAGCGGAAGCCGATGGAGCGGCCGTACTTCTTGTCGCCGCGGATCTTGTCGCGGAGCTTTTCGAGACGGGCGTCCGTCTGCTCCGCCGAGAGCTGCGGGGCCCACTGGAACGGGGTGTGCGGCTTGGGCACGAAGCCGCCGATGGAGACCGTGCAGCGGATGTCGTTCTGGCCCGAGACCTCACGGCCCTTGGCGATCACGTTGACCGCCATGTCGCCGATCTGGAGGACGTCCTCGTCGGTCTCGGTGGGCAGGCCGCACATGAAGTACAGCTTCACCTGGCGCCAGCCGTTGCCGTACGCCGTCGCGACCGTACGGATCAGGTCCTCTTCGGAGACCATCTTGTTGATGACCTTGCGCATGCGCTCGGAGCCGCCCTCGGGGGCGAAGGTCAGGCCCGAGCGGCGGCCGTTGCGGGTCAGCTCGTTGGCGAGGTCGACGTTGAAGGCGTCCACGCGGGTGGAGGGGAGGGACAGACCGATCTTGTCCTCCGTGTACCGGTCCGCGAGGCCCTTGGCGATCTCACCGATCTCGGTGTGGTCGGCGGAGGAGAGGGAGAGCAGGCCCACCTCTTCGAAGCCGGTCGCCTTCAGGCCCTTCTCGACCATCTCGCCGATGCCGGTGATGCTTCGCTCCCGCACGGGGCGCGTGATCATGCCGGCCTGGCAGAAACGGCAGCCGCGGGTGCAGCCGCGGAAGATCTCCACGGACATGCGCTCGTGGACGGTCTCGGCGAGGGGGACCAGGGGCTGCTTGGGGTAGGGCCACTCGTCCAGGTCCATCACCGTGTGCTTGGACACCCGCCACGGCACGCCCGACTTGTTCGGTACGACCCGGCCGATGCGGCCGTCCGGCAGGTACTCCACGTCGTAGAACGCCGGGACGTACACGTTGCCGGTCTTCGCGAGGCGGAAGAGGACCTCCTCGCGGCCGCCGGGGCGGCCCTCGGCCTTCCACGCGCGGATGATCTCGGTCATGTCGAGCACGGCCTGCTCGCCGTCGCCGATCACCGCGCAGTCGATGAAGTCCGCGATCGGCTCGGGGTTGAAGGCCGCGTGGCCGCCCGCGAGGACGATCGGGTCGTCGAGGGTGCGGTCCTTGGACTCAAGCGGGATGCCCGCCAGGTCCAGGGCCGTGAGCATGTTGGTGTAGCCGAGCTCGGTGGAGAAGCTGAGGCCGAGGACGTCGAAGGCGCCGACGGGCCGGTGGCTGTCCACGGTGAACTGGGGCACCTTGTGCTCGCGCATCAGGGCCTCCATGTCCGGCCACACGCTGTACGTGCGCTCGGCCAGGACGCCCTCGCGCTCGTTCAGCACCTCGTAGAGGATCATGACGCCCTGGTTGGGCAGCCCGACCTCGTACGCGTCGGGGTACATGAGCGCCCAGCGGACGTCGCAGCTCTCCCAGGGCTTGACCGTGGAGTTGAGCTCACCGCCGACGTACTGGATCGGCTTCTGCACATGCGGGAGCAGGGCTTCGAGCTGTGGGAAGACGGACTCGGCGGCAGTCATCTCGACGAACTTTCGTGAGCTGGCAGGGGGCGACTCTCTAGCGTAACCCGCTCACGAGGTACCCCCGGCCGCCCGCGGCCCCCCGGCTCGGTCCCGCGGCTCCCCCGGCTCAGTCCCGCAGCCGCTCGCGCAGCTTCGGCCGGGAGGCCTTGTGCCAGGCCTGCGGCAGCTCGCGCTCGCGGTCGGCGGCGGCCGCGGCCTCCCGTCCGTACAGGAGTCCCCAGGTGAACGCGGACTCCCCGGCCAGATGGGCCTGGACGGCCAGGCCGCGCAGGGCCTCGCGGGCCACCACGCTGTCCTGGTGGTCGCCCAGGACCGTCTGCACCGACTTCATCTTCTTGGCGAACTTCTTCGCGGGGGCGCCGAGCGCGGGCTTGGCGGCCTCGGCGGCGTAACGGGCGCGCTTGGCGGCCTTGCGGGCCTCGTGCATGGCCACGTCGCGCGCCTCGCCCGAGTCGAGTTCCAGGGCGTGCGCCATCCGCCCCGCCAGCCGGTGGTAGTCCTTGATCACCGCCTTGGGCAGCACCTCGGTGACCGGCCGCCGGGCCGCCGGGCGCAGCGGCGGGCTCTCCAGCAGCGCGTCCAGGGTGTCGAGCAGTACGAGGTAGCGCCTGCTGTCGAGGACGGCGAGGGTCTTGCGGCGCGAGCCGGAGCGGCGGGCCACGCTCCAGATCCGCAGCCGGCCCCGGACGGGGCCGAGCACCAGGGGGCGGGGCAGGGACGCCAGGTGGTTCTGGAGGCGGGCGGTGAGCACTTCCTGGTCGCGGTCGACGCCGAGCTCGGCCGCGAGCCACTTCAGCTCCTCCCCGAGAGGGTCGGTGACGGTCCGGTCCAGGACCTTGCGGTACGACTTGAAGGCGCTGCGCAGCCGGCGGGTGGCGACGCGCATCTGGTGGACGGAGTCGGGCAGGTCGCGCCGGACGGCCGGATCGTGGGCGACGAGGGCGTCGCGCTGGGCGCGCAGATAGCCGAGGACGTGGCCGCCCGCGGTGTGCTCGTCCAAGGTCTTCGCGGGGGCGGGCTCGGGCAGGCCGGGCACGTCGGGGGCCGTCTCGGCGAGCGCCCGGGCCAGCTTGGAGGCGCTCTCGGAGGGGCGCAGGCCCGCCTTGCGCAGCCGCTTCTCGACGCGGTCCAGGAGGTCGGGGTCCACCTCGTCGGCGAGCTCCACCTCGACCTCGGTCCAGGCGGCCGTGGCGCCCGCCTTGCCGGGGCCGAGCCGCACGGCCCGTACCGCGTCGACGCTCACCTCGGCGAGCAGCGTGCCGTCCCCGTCGACCAGTTGGCGTACGTCACGGGAGGAGGTCAGCCGCACGACGGGGTCGAGCCGGGCGTCGCGGACGCGGGAGCGCAGCAGGGCCGTCAGGGTGCGGGGCACCTCCGGGGACAGGGGGGCGCGGATCTCGTCGCGGATGCCGGTGGCGACCGGGAACTTCAGGTGCCAGCCGGCGTCGTCGCCGCCGGTGCGCCGGCGCAGGGTGAGGGAGTCCACGGCCAGGCGCAGGTCCGGGGTGTCGTAGTAGACGGCGTCCAGCTCGACGACGCCCTTGTCGACGACGCCGGCGACGCCCCGGACCCTGGTGAGGTCGGGGAGCCGGACGTCGTCGCCGGTGGCTTCGTACTTCCGCTCGATCTCGCGCTTCGTCTCCGCCATGAAGTGAATCTAGACGCGAATCCGGAACCTAAACAGAGCGCCGGACCGGCCATCGCGGCCGGTCCGGCATCCCTCGGGCGCTCAGGGCCGCTCAGGCCGTTATCGGCCGCTGCACTCTGATCGACTGGAGCAGTCCGATCGCCACCCAGACCGCGAACATGGACGAGCCTCCGTACGACACGAAGGGCAGCGGGAGGCCCGCCACCGGCATGATGCCGAGGGTCATTCCGATGTTCTCGAAGGACTGGAAGCCGAACCAGGCGATGATCCCGGCCGCCACGACCGTTCCGTACAGCTCGCTCGTCTCGCGGGCGATGCGGCAGGCGCGCCACAGGACCACGCCGAGCAGCAGGAGGATCAGTCCGGCGCCGACGAAGCCGAGCTCCTCGCCCGCGACGGTGAACACGAAGTCCGTCTGCTGCTCGGGGACGAACTGGCCGGTGGTCTGGCTGCCCTTGAACAGGCCGGTGCCGGTCAGCCCGCCGGAGCCGATGGCGATCCGGGCCTGGTTGGTGTTGTAGCCGACGCCCGCCGGGTCGAGGTTGGGGTTGGCGAAGGCCGCGAAGCGGTTGATCTGGTACTCGTCGAGCAGCCCGAGCGCCGCCACCGCGACCGCGCCCGCCACGCCCGCCCCTATCAGGCCGAGCACCCAGCGGTTGGAGGCTCCGGAGGCGAGCAGCACGCCCAGAATTATGATCACGATGACCATGACCGAGCCGAGGTCCGGCATCATCATGATGATCAGGATCGGCAGGGCCGCGATGCCCAGGGACTTGAGCACCGTGCGGTGGTCGGGGTGGGGCGTGTCCCCGGCGTCGACCCGCGACGCCAGTATCATCGCCATCCCCAGAATGATGGTGATCTTGGTGAACTCGGACGGCTGGAGCGAGAAGCCGCCGCCGATGATGATCCAGGCGTGCGCGCCGTTGACGGTCGCGCCCAGCGGGGTGAGCACCGCGAGGATGAGCACCACCGAGATCCCGTAGAGCACCGGCACCGCGCCCCGCAGGGTGCGGTGGCCCAGCCAGATGGTGCCGATCATCAGCCCCAGGCCGATGCCGGTGTTCATGGCGTGCCGGATCAGGAAGTAGTACGGGTCGCCGTTGTTGAGCTGGGTGCGGTTGCGGGTCGCCGACCACACGAGCAGCGAGCCGATGAACGACAGCGCCAGCGCGGACAGCAGCAGCCACCAGTCGAGCCGGCGCAGCACCGAGTCGCGCGCGGTGAGCTTGGCGAAGGTGGAGCGCTCCGGCGCGTAGCGCTGGACGGAGAAGCCGGCCATCAGTCCCTGCGCCCCCGTCCGCCGTTCCGGTTGTCGGTGTTGGCCGCGGCGAGCTGCTGCTCACCGGTCTTCTTCTCGGGCACCTTCTGCGAGTCCGGGTCGTACGGCTCGATCTTCGGCGCGTCGATGGAGCCGTCGGCCTGGATCCTGGGCAGGGCCTGCTGCGGCTCGGGCAGCAGCGCCCGCTTGAGGTCCTGGTTGCCGGCGTCGTCGAGGCCGTAGAGCGCGTCGTAGATGTTGCGCACGGCGGGGCCGGACGCGCCGGAGCCCGTACCACCCTGCGAGATCGTCATGACGATCGAGTAGTCCTTGGTGTACGTGGCGAACCACGAGGTGGTCTGCTTGCCGTAGACCTCGGCGGTGCCGGTCTTGGCGTGCATCGGGATCTGCTTCTGCGGCCAGCCGCCGAAGCGCCAGGCGGCGGTGCCGCGGGTGGCGACGCCCGCGAGGGCTTCGTCTATGTCGTCGCGGGTCTCCCGCGTCATCGGCAGCCTGCCGTGCGACTTGGGCTTGATCTCCTTGACCGACTTGCCGTCGGCGCTGATCACCGCCTTGCCGACGGTGGGGTTGTAGAGGGTGCCGCCGTTGGAGATCGCCGAGTAGATCGTGGCCATCTGGATGGGGGTGACGAGGGTGTCGCCCTGGCCGATGGAGTAGTTGACCGAGTCACCGGCGCGCATGAGGTTGCCTTCGAGGCAGTTCTCGTACTCGATCTTCTCGACGTAGTCGCCGTCCTTCTTGCCGTGCTTGCACCAGGCGTCCTTGTTGGCCGCCCAGAAGCGCTGCTTCCACTGGCGGTCGGGGACCCGGCCGGGGACCTCGCTGGGCAGGTCGATCCCGGTCTTGGAGCCGAGGCCGAAGTCGTGCGCCGTCTTGTAGAACCAGTCGGCGGCGTCCTTCTTCGGCTTCATGCCGCCGTCCTTGAGCCACTGGTCGTGCGCGAGGCCGTAGTAGACGGTGTCGCAGGAGACCTCCAGGGCCTGGCCGATGGTGATGCTGCCGTGGCCCTGGGACTCGAAGTTCTTGAAGACCTGGCCGCCGACCGAGTACGAACTGGGGCAGGGGTAGGTGTTGTTGAAGGGGTACCCGGCGCGGACCGCGGCCGCCGAGGAGACCACCTTGAAGATCGAGCCGGGGGCGGCCTGGCCCTGGATGGCGCGGTTGAGCAGCGGGTAGTTGGAGTCCTTGCCGGTGAGCGCCTGGTAGTCCTTGGCGGAGATGCCGCCGACCCAGGCGTTCGGGTCGTAGTTGGGCAGCGAGGCCATGGCGACGACGCGGCCGGTCTTGGCCTCCATGACCACGACGGCGCCCGCGTCGGCCTTGTAGTTCTCGTTGGTGTTCTTGTCGAACTCCTTGCGGGCCTCTTCCATCGCGTGGTTCAGCTCGTACTCGGCGACGGCCTGCACCCGGGCGTCTATCGACGTGACGATGTTGGAGCCGGGCTCGGCCTTGTCGCTCTGCGCCTGCCCGATGACCCGGCCGAGGTTGTCCACCTCGTAACGGGTCACGCCCGCCTTGCCGCGCAGCTGCCTGTCGTACGTGCGCTCCAGGCCCGAGCGGCCCACCATGTCCGAGCGCAGATACGGCGAGTCGGTGTCCTTCGCCTTGTCGATCTCCTCGTCGGTGACCGGCGAGAGGTAGCCGAGCACCTGGGCGGTGTTGGCCTTGCCGGGCGCGGTGTAGCGGCGCACGGCGGTGGGGTCGGCGGTGATGCCGGGGAAGTCCTCGGAGCGCTCGCGGATCTGGAGGGCCTGCTGGGTGGTGGCCTTGTCGGTGACCGGGATCGGCTGGTACGGCGAGCCGTTCCAGCACGGCTTGGGCGTCTTGGCGTCGCACAGGCGCACCTTGTCCATGACGTCCTGCGGCTTCATGCCGAGCACCGCGGCCAGCCGGGTCAGCACCGCCTTGCCCTTGTCGGGCATCTTCGTCAGGTCGGTACGGGAGGCGGAGACCACCAGGCGGGTCTCGTTGTCCGCGAGCGGCACCCCGCGCGCGTCCAGGATCGCCCCGCGCACCGCGGGCTGGACGACCTGCTGCACATGGTTGTTCTTGGCCTCGTCCTCGTACTCCTGCCCGTTGCGGATCTGGAGGTACCAGAGGCGCCCGCCGAGGGTGAGGAGCAGGGAGAAGACGAGGACCTGGATGATGATGAGCCGGATCTGCACCCGGGGGGTGCGTCCCGTCTCGGGGATGTTGCTCACGCCGTGGCCCCCTCGTTCACAGTCGCTTGACGCCCTTGATGCGGCCGGCCCGGGCCGCGCGGTTGCGGGCGGCCTTCACGCGCAGGCCGCCCTTCTGGTTGCCGATCCGCAGCCCGGTCCCGCCGGAGAGCCAGCCGGAGGCGATGCTCGTGCCGTTCTTGGCCGCGCCGCCGCCCCCGGAGGTCTCGCCGAGCGGGTCGTTCTCGGCCCGTCTGGCCAGCGCCATGATCAGCGGCACCGTGAACGGGGCCAGCAGCAGGTCGTAGACGGCGGCCGTGAACAGCAGGTTCAGCAGGCCGACATGGCGGGCCGCGGTGTCACCGACGAGGGCGCCCACGCCCGCGTAGAGGAGCGTGGAGCCGATGGCCGCGCAGACCACCACGACCATCGGGCCGGTGGCCGAGCGGAGCCGGCCGTGGTCGGGCTTGGCGAGCCCGGCCGCATAGCCCACCAGGCACAGGACCAGGGCGTAGCGTCCGGCGGCGTGGTCGGCGGGCGGGGCGAGGTCGCACAGCAGGCCCGCGCCGAAGCCGACGAAGGCGCCGCCGAGGTGGCCGTAGACGAGGGCGAGGCCGAGGACGGTGAGCAGCACCAGGTCCGGGACGGCGCCCGGCAGCTGGAGCCGGGCGAGGACGCTCACCTGGACGACGAGGGCGACGACGACGAGGGCGCAGGAGAGGATGACCCTGTTGATACGCATCTGGATCAGCTCCTACTGGTCGCCGTCGGCGGCGGCGTTGTTCGCGTTCGGATCGCCGCCGGGGACGGCGTTGGGCTTGCGCTGGGGGTCCGCGTTGGGGTCCGGGACCGCGTTCTGGTTCTGGTTCTGGTTCGGGTTGGGGTCGCCGTTCGGGATGGGGACGTTCGGGTCGGCCTGGTTGGGGCCCACCCCGTTCCCCGGCGGGGGCGGGGTGACCGTGACGGTCACCGTGGGCGTCGGGGTCGGCTTGGGCTTGGCAGGCAGCACCTGGTCGCGCGGGTCGGTGCGCGGGGCCTGGACGACGACGCCGACGATGTCGAGCTTGGTGAACCCGACGTACGGACGGACGTAGATGGTCCGGGTCAGGTCGCCGCCGGACGGGTCGACCTTGACGACCTCGCCGACCGGGACGCCCGGCACGAACGGCTTGTCGGCCTGCGAGCCGAAGGTCACCAGCCGGTCGCCCGCCTTGACCTTGGCCTTGCCGTTGAGCAGCTGCACCGACAGCGGCCGGTCGCCGCGCCCGGTGGCGAAGCCCAGCTCGTCGCTGTTCTCCATCCGGGTGCCGACCGTGAAGTCCGGGTCGTTGGCGAGCAGCACGGTGGCGGTGGAGGGGCCGACGGTGGTGACCCGGCCGACCAGGCCCTCACCGTTCAGTACGGTCATGTCGCGCTTGATGCCGTCGTGCGAGCCGGCGTCGATGGTGACGGTCCAGGAGAAGCCCTGGGCCGCTCCTATTCCGATGACCTGCGCGGCCTTGATGCCGTACTGGCCCTCGCCGGCGGTCTTGAGCATCGCGTCGAGCTGGTTCAGGCGCGAGCGGTTGCGGGCGTCGCTGCCGAGCTTCTGCTTCAGCGTCTCGTTCTCCCGCTGGAGGTCGGCGATCTTGTTGTGCCGCTCCCCCGAGTCGCGCACCGCCCCGATGGCGTTGCCCACCGGGTCGACGGCCGCCGCCATGCCGTTCTCGACCGGCCCGAACACCGTGGCGGCGGCCTGCCGGGCCCCGTCCACCGGTGAATTCTCCCCACCCCGGATGTCGACCGTGATCAGCGCGAACGCTACGGCGATCAGCAGCACCAGGAGCAGCCGGCTCTCTCGTGTGTCCCTCACGTGCGGCGGCCGTGCCTTCCTCGTCGGAATCTGTTCGATCTGTATATCAACGATCCGCCGTACGGGTTGGCAGTGGCCCGTACGGGCGGTCCCCCCAGGTCATCGGATGACTTGGGGGGACGGCTGCCGATCGTGCTTATCGGCGCGGCTGCGCGTCGAGGACCTGCTGGAGGGCCTCGAACTCCTCCACGCACTTGCCGGAGCCCAGAGCGACCGAATCCAGCGGGTCCTCGGCGATGTGGATGGGCATACCGGTCTCGCGGCGCAGCCGCTCGTCCAGGCCCCGCAGCAGGGCGCCGCCGCCGGTGAGGACGATGCCGCGGTCCATGATGTCGCCGGAGAGCTCCGGCGGGCACTTGTCGAGCGTCGTCTTCACGGCGTCGACGATCGCGTTGACCGGCTCCTCGATGGCCTTGCGGACCTCGGCGGCCGAGATGACCACGGTCTTGGGCAGCCCGGAGACCAGGTCGCGGCCGCGGATCTCGGTGTGCTCGTCCTTGTCCAGGTCGTACGCCGAACCGATGGTGATCTTGATCTGCTCGGCGGTGCGCTCACCGAGGAGGAGGCTGTACTCCTTCTTGATGTGCTGGATGATCGCGTTGTCCAGCTCGTCGCCGGCGACGCGGATGGACTGCGCCGTGACGATTCCGCCGAGCGAGATCACCGCGACCTCGGTGGTGCCGCCACCGATGTCGACGACCATGTTGCCGGTCGCCTCATGGACGGGCAGGCCGGAGCCGATGGCCGCCGCCATGGGCTCCTCGATGATGTGCACCTGGCGGGCGCCGGCCTGGGTGGAGGCCTCGATGACGGCGCGGCGCTCGACTCCGGTGATACCGGAGGGCACGCAGACGACGACACGCGGGCGGGCCAGGTAACGCCGCTTGTGGATCTTCAGGATGAAGTAGCGGAGCATCCGCTCCGTGATCTCGAAGTCGGCGATCACGCCGTCCTTCAGCGGTCGTACGGCCACGATGTTGCCCGGCGTACGGCCGATCATCTTCTTCGCCTCGGCGCCGACCGCGAGGATGCCGCCGGTGTTGGTGTTGATGGCGACGACGGACGGCTCGTTCAGGACGATTCCGCGGCCCCTGACGTACACCAGCGTGTTGGCGGTCCCGAGGTCGACAGCCATGTCACGGCCGATGAACGACATGTTGTTGCTCCCCATGAGGATGCGTCCGGCCTTCCCTAATCGAGCGTTGACGGCTTTTTAGGTCGGCGAGGTGGGTGCTGTGTGGGCGTGAGGCTCCATCGTAGTGCCGCCTGCACGGACACGGCGCGTTGGTCCACCTCTAGTAATGGTGACGATCTGTCGGACCGATGCGTTCCCGACTTCTTCCCGCATATGCCGAGGGGCGACCGAAATTCCTTCGGTCGCCCCAGGTCATGAGCGCTATATGGCTGACACCCGGTCAGGGAATCAGACCCGACCCGGGAAGAAGATCTTCAGTTCCCGCTCGGCCGACTCCTCGGAGTCCGACGCGTGGATGAGGTTCTCGCGGACGATCGTGCCGAAGTCGCCGCGGATGGAGCCGGGGGCGGCGGCGATCGGGTCGGTGGGGCCCGCCAGCTGGCGTACGCCCTCGATGACGCGCTCGCCCTCGACGACGAGGACGACGACGGGGCCGGAGGCCATGAAGCCCATCAGCGGCTCGTAGAAGGGCTTGCCCTTGTGCTCGCCGTAGTGCTGCTCCAGGGTCTCCTGGTCCAGGGTGCGCAGCTCCATCGCCGGGATGGTCCAGCCGGCCTTGCGCTCGATCCGGCCGAGGATCTCGCCGATCAGGCCGCGACGGACGGCGTCGGGCTTGAGGATGACGAGAGTGCGCTGGGTCATGGTGTACGGCTCCTTGCGGCATACGTGTGCGGTGAGGCGAGGCTACAGGGGGTACGGGAGGCGCTCGCACCCGGACCGGCCCGTACCCGCCAGGGGCGCGGGGAACTGCGCGAGCAACCCAGCACTGTCCGCGGACGAAGGACTACGCCTGCGGCTCCGGTTCCTGGGCCGCGAAGCGGGCCTTGGCCGCGTCCACCTGGCGGCCGTAGTGGATCGAGGCCCACCACAGGCCCGCGAAGACCGCGCCCAGGAAGAACATGTGCGGGACGACGAAGCCGCTCGCGATCAGGGCGATCTGCAGCGCCCAGCCCAGCTGGAGCCCGCCCGGACGGGTCAGCACACCGCACAGGAGCACCGAGAACAGCATCGCGATGCCGCTGACCGTCCACACCGTGGACACGGTGAGGCTGTCGTCCTTCATGGCGACCAGACCGGCGAACCCGATGACGAAGAATTCACCGATGAGGGTGGAAGCGCAGAGCGTGCGCATCGGGCGTCAGCCCCTTCCCAGGAGCAGCCGGGCCTCGCCGACCGTGATCACGGAACCGGTGACGAGGACTCCCGCACCGGCGTACTCGTCCTCTTCCTCCGCCAGCGTGATCGCCGCCTCCAGCGCGTCGTCCAGCCGGGGCTCGACCACCACCCGCTCGTCGCCGAAGACCTCGACGGCGACCGCGGCCAGCTCGTCGACGTCCATCGAGCGGTGGCTGGAATTGGCGGTGACGACGACCTCGGCGAAGACCGGCTCGAAGGCTTCGAGGAGGCCCTTCACGTCCTTGTCGGCGCTGGCCGCGACCACACCGATCAGCCGCGAGAAGCCGAACGCCTCGGTCAGGCCCTCCGCCGTGGCCTGGGCGCCCGCCGGGTTGTGGGCGGCGTCCAGGACGACGGTGGGGCTGCGGCGTACGACCTCCAGGCGGCCGGGCGAGACCACGGAGGCGAACGCCTTGCGGACGGTGTCCACGTCCAGCGGGCGGGCGTGCTCGGAGCCGATGCCGAAGAACGCCTCGACCGCGGCGAGGGCGACGGCCGCGTTGTGCGCCTGGTGCGCCCCGTACAGCGGGAGGAAGACCTCCTCGTACTCGCCGCCGAGGCCGCGCAGGGTCAGCAGCTGGCCGCCGACCGCGACCTCGCGCGCGACGATCCCGAACTCCATGCCCTCGCGCGCGACCGTGGCGTCCGCCTCGACCGCCTTCTTCAGCATCACCTGGGCCGCGTCGACCGGCTGCTGGGCCAGGATGACGGTGGCGTCCTGCTTGATGATCCCGGACTTCTCCACGGCGATCTCGGCGGGTGTGGAGCCGAGCCGGTCGGTGTGGTCCAGGGAGATGGGGGTCACGACGGCCACCGAGGCGTCGATGACGTTGGTCGCGTCCCAGCTGCCGCCCATGCCGACCTCGACGACGGCCACGTCCACGGGGGTGTCCGCGAAGGCCGCGTACGCCATGCCGGTGAGCACCTCGAAGAAGGACAGCCGGTACTCCTGCTGGGCGTCGACCATCTCCACGTACGGCTTGATGTCCTCGTACGTCTCGATGAACCGCTCGGCCGTGATCGGCGCGCCGTCCAGGCTGATGCGCTCGGTGATCGACTGGACGTGCGGGGACGTATACCGGCCGGTGCGCAGGTCGAAGGCGGCGAGCAGCGCCTCGATCATGCGGGCGGTGGAGGTCTTGCCGTTGGTGCCGGTGATGTGGATCGAGGGGTACGCCCGCTGGGGCTCGCCCAGGACGTCCATCAGCGCGGCGATCCGGGCCACGGAGGGCTCCAGCTTGGTCTCGCCCCAGCGGCCGGCCAGCTCCGCCTCGACCGCGCGCAGCGCCTTGTCGACCTCGGGGTCGGCGGGGCGGGCGGGGACGGGGTCGGTCTGCGGCGCGCCGCCGTGCGTACGCAGGGTGCGGCTGCCGGCCTCGATCACGGCGAGGTCGGGGTCGCGCTGGGTCTCGGCCTCGACGATGTCGTCGAAGGGGTCGTCGGGGCGGGTGCGGTGGTCGGGCTGCTCGGTCACGCCCCCAGTCTACGGAGCCGCCCCCCGGGCCGGGTGAGTGGCCGAAGCGCCTTTCCCGGTGCTCTGCCCCGGCCCCCTGAACGGGGCTGCGCCCCGCGCCCCTTCTCGGCCCGGTCTCCGTCTGCGGGCCGGTGGCCGGCTGGTCGCGCAGTTCCCCGCGCCCCTAAACCCGCCTTCGTCTGCACGTCGTGGCCGCTTCTCGCGCAGTTCCCCGCGCCCCTGACCCCGCTTTCGTCTGCGGGTCGTGGTCGGTTGCTCGCGCAGTTCCCCGCGCCCCTAGGGGGTTGGCGGGAGTCGGGGAAACCTGCTCAGCCACAGATCTTTTAGGGGCGCGGGGAACTGCGCGAGAAGCGGCCACCGGCCCGCAGACGAAGACCGGGCCCAAAAGGGGGCGCGCAGCACCGCCCGAACGGCCCGTCCTACCCAGGGGCGCGGGGAACTGCGCGACCAGCCACCCACCGGGGCGCAGACAAAGGCCGGGCCGGGTTGGATTACGGCGTGCCGGACGGCAGGGTCGCCTCAACCTCGTACGTCGTCGCCGTACGCCGCGTACGCAACGCACCCCCCATACTCTCCACCCGCTCCCGCATGGAAAACGTCCCCGTCCCCGAAGACACCGGCGCCGCCGACGGCACGGCGGACGACAGCCGGTTGCGGACGCGGACGACGAGTTCGCCGCCCCGGACGTCGATCGCCACCTCGACCTCCTCCCCCCGCGCGTGCTTCACCGCGTTCGTGAGGCACTCCTGCACCACCCGGTAGACCGCCGCCTGGCGCAACGGGGACACCCCGTACGCCCCCGAGGCCACGTCCAGCCGCACCGGCGTCCCGGCCCGGCGGGTCTCCGCCGCCAGCGACGGCAGGCCCTCGAGGCCCGGCGTGGCGCGCCGCTCGTCCGCCCGCGTCACGATGATCTCGTTCAGCATCAGATGCGCCCGCCGCGCCGTAGCCGCCAGCGAGTCGAAGTCCTGCTCGTGCGGGCCGCCCACGGCGCGCCGGGCCCGTACCTCCGCCGTCACCGCCAGCATCGTCAGCTCGCGCCCCACCATGTCGTGCACGTCCCGCGCCACCGACGCCCGCTCGGCCTGCACGGCCTGGAGCGCCTCGACCTCGCGCACCAGGTCCTGGCGGTACGTGGCGACGCCCACCGCCGCCGACAGCACCCCGATCGGCACCACGATGCTCAGGAACGAGCTGAGGGTCTCGGCGCGGTGCCCGATCCAGCCGGGGACGTAGTAGAGGCCGCACGCCACCGCCACGTACAGCACGGTCGACACCACCGCCGTACGACGGCCGCGGAAGCGCCCCAGCGAGTACAGGGCGAACTGGATCAGGGTCAGCTGGTGCAGCCAGCCGAGGAAGAGCAGCGCGGCCAGATACGGGATCCACGGCCAGCGGCGGCGCAGCAGCAGCGTCGCCGAGCCGGCCGCGAGCACCGGCGGCACGGTCGCCCCGGTCAGCGAGTTGTCCGCCGCCGCCAGGCCCGGCACATCGATGATCATCAGCGCGAAGGCGGCCAGCGCGATCAGCACGTCCAGCGCCCGGTCGTCACCCAGCGCGCGCCGCAGCGCGGAGGCGGGGGACGGAGCGGACATGTCTTCCATCATGCAAGGTCTTTCGGCCCCGCATGACTGACTTTCGACCCTTGTTGGGGGCTAATCGCGTGATTTGACCCACGTGACGCGGAGCTGGGCACGCCTGAGCACGCGAAGGGCCCCGGACCGTCCAACGGTCCGGGGCCCCTCCACGGCCTCGTTACGCCTGCGGCAGGTTCGCCAGCTGCGTCGTGATCCGGTCGATGTCCGCCTCGGCCTTGGCGAGGCGGGCCTTGATCTTGACGACCACGTTGTCCGGCGCCTTGGCCAGGAAGGCCTCGTTGCCGAGCTTGCCCTCGGCCTGCTGCTTCTCCTTCTCCGCCGCGGCCAGGTCCTTGGCCAGACGCTTGCGCTCGGCCGCCACGTCGATGGTGCCCGACAGGTCGAGCGCGACCGACGCTCCGGCCACCGGCAGGGTGGCGGTGGCGCTGAAGGCCTCGCCCTCCGGCTGGAGGCGCAGCAGCTGCCGGATCGCGGCCTCGTGCGCGGCCAGCGTCGTACCGGCCAGGTCCAGACGGGCCGGGACCTTCTGCCCGTCCTGGAGACCCTGCTCCTTGCGGAACCGGCGGACCTCGGTGACCACGGCCTGGACCTGCTCGATCTCGGCCTCGGCGGCCTCGTCACGGAAGCCGCTGTCCTGCGGCCACTCGGCGATCACCAGGGACTCGCGCCCGGTCAGCGTGGTCCACAGCGTCTCGGTGACGAACGGGACCACGGGGTGCAGCAGCCGCAGCATGACGTCCAGGACCTCGCCCAGCACCCGGCCGGAGACCTTGGCCTGCTCGCCGCCCGCGAAGAACGTGGTCTTCGACAGCTCGACGTACCAGCTGAAGACCTCGTCCCAGGCGAAGTGGTACAGGGAGTCCGACAGCTTCGAGAACTGGTAGTCCTCGTAGAACGCGTCGACCTCGGCCACGGTCTTGTTGAGTCGCGACAGGATCCAGCGGTCGACCGCCGAGAGCTGCTCGACGGGCGGCAGTTCGCCCTCGACCGTGGCGCCGTTCATCAGCGCGAAGCGCGTGGCGTTCCAGATCTTGTTGGCGAAGTTGCGGGACGCCTGGACCCAGTCCTCGCCGATCGGGACGTCGACGCCCGGGTTGGCGCCGCGTGCCAGGGTGAAGCGGACGGCGTCGGAGCCGTACGTGTCCATCCAGTCCAGCGGGTTGACCGCGTTGCCGAAGGACTTCGACATCTTCTTGCCGAACTGGTCGCGGACCATGCCGTGCAGGGCGATGGTGTGGAACGGCGGGGTGCCGTCCATCGCGTACAGACCGAACATCATCATCCGGGCGACCCAGAAGAAGAGGATGTCGTAGCCGGTGACCAGGACGGAGTTCGGGTAGAACTTCGCGAGGCTCTCGGTCTGCTGCGGCCAGCCGAGGGTGGAGAAGGGCCACAGGCCGGAGGAGAACCAGGTGTCCAGGACGTCGGTGTCCTGGCGCCAGCCCTCACCCGTCGGCGCCTCCTCGTCCGGTCCGACGCAGACGATCTCGCCGTTCGGGCCGTACCAGACGGGGATGCGGTGGCCCCACCAGAGCTGGCGCGAGATGCACCAGTCGTGGAGGTTGTCGACCCAGTCGAAGTACCGCTTCTCCATCTCCTGCGGGTGGATCTTGACCTTGCCGTCGCGGACCGCGTCACCGGCGGCCTGGGCGAGCGGGCCGACCTTGACCCACCACTGCATCGAAAGGCGCGGCTCGATCGTCGTCTTGCAGCGCGAGCAGTGGCCCACGGAGTGGGTGTACGGGCGCTTCTCGGCGACGATGCGGCCCTCGGCGCGCAGCGCGGCGACGATGGCCGACCGGGCCTCCAGGCGGTCCAGGCCCTGGAAGGGGCCGTGGGCGGTGATGACCGCGTGCTCGTCCATGACCGCGAGGTTGGGCAGGCCGTGGCGCTGCCCGATCTCGAAGTCGTTCGGGTCGTGCGCCGGGGTCACCTTGACGGCGCCGGTGCCGAACTCGGGGTCGACGTGCTCGTCCGCGACGACCGGGATGCGGCGGCCGGTGAGCGGCAGCTCGATCTCGGTGCCGACGAGGTGCTTGTAGCGCTCGTCCTCGGGGTGGACGGCGACGGCCGTGTCACCCAGCATCGTCTCGGCGCGGGTGGTGGCCACGACGATGGACGCGTCGCCCTCGCCGTACCGGATGGAGACGAGCTCGCCGTCGTCGTCCTGGTACTCGACCTCGATGTCGGAGATCGCGGTCAGACAGCGCGGACACCAGTTGATGATGCGCTCGGCGCGGTAGATCAGCTCGTCGTCGTAGAGCTTCTTGAAGATGGTCTGGACGGCCTCGGACAGGCCCTCGTCCATGGTGAAGCGCTCACGCGACCAGTCGACGCCGTCACCGAGGCGGCGCATCTGGCCGGAGATCTGACCGCCGGACTCGCCCTTCCACTGCCAGACGCGCTCGATGAACGCCTCCCGGCCCAGGTCGTGGCGGGACTTGCCCTCCTTGGCCAGCTCACGCTCGACGACGTTCTGGGTGGCGATACCGGCGTGGTCCATGCCCGGCTGCCACAGCGTCTCGTACCCCTGCATGCGCTTGCGGCGGGTCAGGGCGTCGATCAGCGTGTGCTCGAAGGCGTGGCCCAGGTGGAGCGAACCGGTGACGTTGGGCGGCGGGATGACGACGGTGAAGGGCTCCTTGTCGCTCTTCGCGTCCGCCTCGAAGTAACCGCGCTCTACCCAGCGCTCATACAGCTCCCCCTCTACCTCGGCCGGCGCGTACTGGGTCGGCAGTTCGGTGGTGGGCGCTGGGTTCTGCTGCTGAGTGTTCTCGGTCACGGGGCCCAGTTTAGGGGTGTCACGGGCCGGTACTGAAACGGGAATCTTTGGTAACGGTCGGCCCCCCGATGCGCCCTGCGGCCGGACCGTCCGTCAGGATGTCGGGATCGGATAAGCATCCCTAGGGGGAATCCCAGCAATGAGCTACAACCAGCCGGGCCCGTACGGCGGCCAGCCCCAGCAGCCCGGTCCGTACGGTCAGCAGCCGCCGCAGCAGCCGTACGGGCAGCCCCAGCCCGGCTACGGCTACCCGCAGCAGCCCCCGCAGGGCGTCCCGCCCCAGCAGGGCTACGGCTACCCGGCCCAGCAGCCCCAGTACGGCCAGCAGCCGCCGTACGGCGCGCCCATGATGCCGCCGCCGGCACCGCCGAAGAAGAAGCGGACCGGTCTGATCGTGACGGCCGTGGTGGTCGCGATCGCGGCGGTCGGCGGTGGCGTGTACTTCCTGACGAAGGGCGACGGGGGCAGCAGTGTCGCCGACGACGGCGCGCACAAGCTGATCACGCCGGACAGCGTGGCCGCGGGCGCGTACAGCATCAACAAGAAGGACCCGTCCGACAAGACCACCGAGAAGGACAAGAAGGACTTCGAGGCGGCGGGTATCAAGAACCCGACGACGGTCAAGGCGAGTTACAAGGCGTCGGGCGTCACGCCCGCCAAGCAGATGAGCTTCAACGGTGTCTGGGGCCAGATCGCCGATCCGGAGAAGGCCGTCGACGCCGTCTTCGCTCAGGTCAAGAAGAACGCCGAGACGGACAAGGACGCCAAGGGCAGCTTTGTCGGCAGCCCCGAGAAGAAGTCCCCGGCGGGGCTGGACGGCGCCGTCATGAAGTGCCAGTCCGCCAAGATCAACGCCGACAAGAGCACCGGCGGCAAGGAGCTGCAGTTCCCGATCTGCATCTGGGCCGACCACAGCACCCTCGGCATGGTCACCGTGGTCGACCCGGCCGCGCTCATGGCCGGCACGAAGGGCATCTCGCTCGACGAGAACGCCGACACGACGGCGAAGGTCCGCAAGGACGCGCGCGTTCCGGTGAAGTAGCTGGTGACACAAGGGCGCCCGCCCGGTTGGTCTCCAACCGGGCGGGCGCCCTTCTCGTTCGTCCCCAGGCGCGCTACGCGCTCTTCTCGTGGCGCCCGTCGTTCTTCACGATCCGCGGCTCGCGCGGGACCAGGGTCGGGTTGACGTTGTTGTGGACCACGTCCGAGGTGATGACGACGCGGGCCACGTCCTTGCGGGACGGGACCTCGTACATCACGGACATCAGGACCTCTTCCATGATCGCGCGCAGGCCCCGCGCGCCCGTGCCGCGCAGGATCGCCTGGTCGGCGATGGCCTCGAGCGCCGGGCGGTCGAAGTCCAGCTCCACGCCGTCGAGTTCGAAGAGCCGCTGGTACTGCTTGACCAGCGCGTTGCGCGGCTCGACCAGGATCTGGAGGAGCGCCTCGCGGTCGAGGTTGTGGACCGAGGTCAGCACGGGGAGGCGGCCGATGAACTCGGGGATCATCCCGAACTTCACCAGGTCCTCCGGCATGACCTCCTGGAACTGGTCGCTGGCCTCGATCTCCCGCTTGGAGCGGATCGTCGCGCCGAAGCCGATGCCCTTGGCGCCGGCCCGGGACTCGATGATCTTCTCCAGGCCCGCGAAGGCGCCGCCCACGATGAACAGCACGTTCGTCGTGTCGATCTGGATGAACTCCTGGTGGGGGTGCTTGCGCCCGCCCTGCGGGGGCACGGACGCCGTGGTGCCCTCCAGGATCTTCAGCAGGGCCTGCTGCACGCCCTCGCCGGAGACATCGCGCGTGATCGACGGGTTTTCGCTCTTCCGGGCGACCTTGTCGATCTCGTCGATGTAGATGATGCCCGTCTCGGCCTTCTTGACGTCGTAGTCAGCGGCCTGGATGAGCTTCAGGAGGATGTTCTCGACGTCCTCGCCGACGTAGCCCGCCTCCGTCAGCGCCGTCGCGTCGGCGATGGCGAACGGGACGTTGAGCATCCGGGCCAGGGTCTGGGCCAGCAGGGTCTTGCCCGAACCCGTGGGGCCCAACAGCAGGATGTTGGACTTGGCGAGCTCGATCGCGTCGTCGCGGCCCTGGGCGCCGCCGTTCTCGCCGGCCTGGACGCGCTTGTAGTGGTTGTAGACCGCTACGGAGAGCGCCTTCTTGGCGGGCTCCTGGCCCACCACGTAGCTCTCCAGGAACTCGTAGATCTCGCGCGGCTTGGGCAGTTCCTCCCACCGCACCTCGGAGGACTCGGCGAGCTCCTCCTCGATGATCTCGTTGCAGAGATCGATGCACTCGTCGCAGATGTACACACCGGGGCCTGCGATGAGCTTCTTCACCTGCTTCTGGCTCTTCCCGCAGAACGAGCACTTGAGCAGGTCGCCGCCATCACCGATGCGTGCCACGAGGTGCTTCCCCTTCGCCTGGGAGACGCCACGTTCAGCGGCTCCTGGTGCCTCATATCCGACGGTACCTTGCCTGGCCCCCCGTTCGGGCCCCCCTTGGCGCGGTTCACTTCGACGGGGGCCGTCGAGTGCACCGCGCCAGGGGCTCCGGCTGCGTCAGGCTGCCGCGGCCGACGTCGTCTTGCGGGTCGACACGATCTGGTCGACCAGGCCGTACGCCAGGGCGTCCTCGGCGGTGAGGATCTTGTCCCGCTCGATGTCGTCCCGGATCTTCTCGATGGGCGTGGTGGAGTGCTTGGCGAGCATCTCCTCCAGCTGGGTGCGCATACGCAGGATCTCGTTGGCCGCGATCTCCAGGTCGGAGAGCTGCTCACGGCCGGTCTGCGAGGACGGCTGGTGGATGAGCACGCGCGCGTTGGGCAGCGCCATGCGCTTGCCGGGGGTGCCCGCGGCGAGCAGCACGGCGGCGGCGGAGGCCGCCTGGCCCATGCAGACCGTCTGGATGTCGGGCTTCACGAACTGCATCGTGTCGTAGATGGCCGTCAGCGCGGTGAAGGAGCCGCCGGGGCTGTTGATGTAGATCGAGATGTCGCGGTCCGGGTCCATCGACTCCAGGCACAGCAGCTGCGCCATGACGTCGTTGGCGGAGGCGTCGTCGATCTGCACGCCGAGGAAGATCACGCGCTCCTCGAACAGCTTCGCGTACGGGTCGTACTCGCGCACGCCCTGCGAGGTGCGCTCGACGAAGCGCGGCACGATGTAGCGGTTGTCCACCTGCGGGCCGGTGTAGAGGCCGCTTGCGGAGAGGTTGTTCTGCATGTCGGGGTTCACCATCCTGGTGGCGTTCGGTGGGCTCTGGGGCTTCGGGGCCGGGGCTGGGGTCCCCCGGCTCGCACGGAGCCGGGGAGAGGGGCTCAGGCCCCGGTGCCGCCGCCGCCCGGAACACCGGCCGCGTGGGCCATGATGTCGTCGATGAGGCCGTACTCCTTGGCCTCCTCCGCCGTGTACCAGCGGTCGCGGTCGCCGTCGCGGATGATCGTCTCGACCGTCTGGCCCGAGTGGTGGGCGGTGATCTCCGCCATGCGCGTCTTGGTGCGCAGCAGGTACTCGGCCTGGATCTTGATGTCCGAGGCGGTGCCGCCGATGCCGGCCGAGCCCTGGTGCATCAGGATGTCGGTGTTCGGCAGGGCGAAGCGCTTGCCGGCGGTGCCGCCGGTGAGCAGGAACTGGCCCATCGAGGCCGCCATGCCCATACCGATCGTGACCACGTCGTTCGGGATGTACTGCATGGTGTCGTAGATCGCCATGCCGGCCGTCACCGAGCCGCCGGGGCTGTTGATGTAGAGGTAGATGTCCTTCTCCGGCTCGGCGGCCAGGAGGAGCAGCTGCGCGGTGATCTTGTTGGCGATGTCGTCGTCGACCTGCTGGCCGAGGAAGATGATGCGCTCGTTGAGCAGCCGGTTGTAGACATGGTCGCCGAGGCCACCACCGAGGGACGGCTCGCCGGCGGCGTAAGGCATCAGATTCGTCACGTATCCACCTGCTCGTCTCTGACGGCTTCGGCCGTCTCAGCGTCTTCGTTCAGAGGGCGGGGCCTTTGGGGCCGACTCGTCACCGGCTGACTCCACCCCCGTATTCATGGACCCTAACGCGCAGGTAGGACAACGCCATCCCGGTTCCCGAACTGTTCGCTCGGAGCGCAAGGTGGTTGAAGCGCGGGCCCGTACGGAACCGGCCACGCCCCGGCGGGGCGGACGGCTGGTCCGGGTACGCGAAGGGGCCCGGACGCTGCTGCGTCACGGGCCCCTCCTCACGTACGTCGTCCGTGGTCAGACGGTGCCTGGCGGACGGGGTCCGACCGAAGCCAGGGCCTCGGCCGGACGGGGTCGGACCGGGGCTCAGGCCTCGGTCTTCTCCTCGGCGTCGGCCTCGGCGGCGTCGGCCTCGGCGGCCTCGACCTCGGCGGTCTCGTCCTCATCGTCCTCCAGGTCGACGGTCTCACCGTTGGTGTCGACGACCTTGGCGGCCTCGACGACCACGGCCAGCGCCTTGCCGCGGGCGACCTCGCCGACGAGCATCGGCACCTGGCCACCCTCGACGACGGCCTGGGCGAACTGGTCGGGGGACATGCCGGAGGAGGCGGCACGGCGCACCAGGTGCTCGGTGAGCTCCTCCTGGTTGACGTTCAGCTTCTCCTTGTTGACGAGCTCGTCGAGGATGAACTGCGTCTTGATGCCCTTGACGGCCGCTTCCTCGGTCTCGGCGTCGAACTCTTCCTGCGTCTTGCCCTGGATCTCCAGGTACTTCGCGAGGTCGAGGCCCATCTGGCCGAGCTGGTGGTGCTCCAGGTTGTGCTTGCGGGTCTGGATCTCGTCCGCGAGCAGCTTCTCCGGGATCGGCACCTCGGTGATCTTGAGCAGCTCGTCGAGCACGCGCTCCTGGGCCTGGGTGGCCTGGTCGAACTGCTTCATGTTCTCGAGGCGCTTGCGGCTGTCGGCCTTGAGCTCGTCGAGGGTGTCGAACTCGGAGGCGAGCTGCGCGAAGTCGTCGTCCAGCTCCGGCAGTTCACGCGCGGCGACCTGGGTGACCTTGACGCTGACCTCGGCGTCCTTGCCCTCGGCCGAGCCGCCCTTGAGCTGCGAGGTGAAGGTGGCCTCGCCACCGGCCTCCAGGCCCTTGACGGCCTCGTCGATGCCGTCGAGGAGCTCGCCGGAGCCGATGGTGTACGAGACGCCCTCGGCGACGCCGTCCTCCAGGACCTCGCCGTCGACCTTGGCCTCCAGGTCGATGGTGACGACGTCACCGTCGGTGGCGGCGCGCTCGACCGGGGAGGTCGAGGCGAAGCGCTCACGCAGGTCCGAGACGGCCTTCTCGACGTCCTCGTCGGAGACCTCGACGGCGTCGACGGTGACCTCGATGCCCGAGTAGTCCGGGATCTCGATGGTCGGGCGGATGTCGACCTCGGCGGTGAAGTTCAGCGTCTCGCCGTCCTTCAGCTCCGTGATGTCGACCTCGGGCTGGCCGAGCGGGTTCAGCTCGGCCTCGTTGACCGCCTCGGTGTAGAACTTCGGGAGGGCGTCGTTGACGGCCTCCTCCAGCACAGCACCACGGCCGAACCGCTGGTCGATGACGCGGGCCGGGATCTTGCCCTTGCGGAAGCCCTTGACCGTGACCTGCTGGTTGATCTTCTTGTACGCCGCGTCGAGGCTGTCCTTGAGCTCCTCGAAGGGCACCTCGACAGTGAGCCGAACCCGGGTCGGGTTCAGGGTCTCCACGGCGCTCTTCACGGTTCGGTCTCCTTGTGGCTGACTTCTGGGGGTTCTACCCGGTGGCCGACGGCCGCGGGCGGATCGGGCCCGGTTCCTCGGATTCGTCAGACACACGGGCACGCAGCTTGCATAGTAACCGCAAGCGGGATGCCACCCACAATGTGATCTTGTGCGCGGAGATCGCGAAGGCGCTGATGGCGAGAGTGCGCGGGGCGCGCCGGGCAATCTCGGAGGGCGCGCTGATCCGCGCTGATCGAGCGGGTAGGACGCGCTGGTCGGGGTGGCGGGATTTGAACCCACGGCCTTCCGCTCCCAAAGCGGACGCGCTACCAAGCTGCGCCACACCCCGTCGGTGCGACACGTAGGGTACATGCCCGCGGGGAATACGTCGGCCGCTTTCCGCGGCGGGCCGCGCGGCCGGAGGCGGTGTGCACGCGCGGGGGGTGAACCGCTACGATGCTCTTCGTGCCGCGGTCATTCCTGACCTGCGACGCGACGCACGCGGGCGTAGCTCAATGGTAGAGCCCTAGTCTTCCAAACTAGCTACGCGGGTTCGATTCCCGTCGCCCGCTCCACGGCCTCGGGCCCGGTGACTTCCTCACCGGGCCCGAAGTGTTTTCCGCACCGGGCCCGGTGCCTTCCGGAACTCGCCTCGGCTCAGAACTTGATCTGGTTGATCGTGTCCGCCAGTGAGTTCAGGAAGCGCTGTATCGACGGCGCCATTCCGGTCGAGGCCATGAAGAACCCGAAGAGCGCGGCGACTATGGCCGGGCCGGTCTTGATGGAGCCGCCGCGGATCATCACCACGAGGACGATCGCCAACAGCAGCACCACAGACAGTGAAATGGCCACAACTGATCACACCCTTGGTCGGTCCGCCTTGCCGGCCCGGAATGTGCCGCCGAGCACACCCCGCACGCTCCATCGTGCCACCAACACCCCTTGAGATGCTGCCGCCTGACACATAGCCAAGGTATGCATCACCCCAAACGTGCGTACGGGTCCGGGAGTCCGAGGAGTGCGTGGACGGTGGCGTACTTGTGGGTGAGGCGGGTACGGGTGGGTCCGTCGAGGGCGGCGAGGCGGGCGGGGTCCGCGTTGTGGGCCAGGTCGGAGGCCTTGACCAGCAGCGCACCGGGGGTGGCGAGGATCCTGGCGGTGTACGCCGCCAGGTCCTCGCCGGGCTCCTTGGTGAGCGCCAGGACCATCTCCCGTACGCCGGGAGCCAGTTCCGCCTCCGCCAGCCACTGGCGTGTCAGCGCCCCGTCCTCCACCGAGTCGTGCAGCCAGGCCGCCGCGATCTGGGCCTCGCTGCCGCCACGCGCGCGTACGCCCTCGGCGACGGCCGCCAGGTGTTCGGTGTACGGGCGGCCCGCCTTGTCGGTCTGGGCGGCGTGGGCCGCCCGCGCGAGCGCCTCGATCTCGGGGAGTGTGAGCATGCGGCTCAGCGTAGGGCCGCGCGGGCCGGCAGCGCCGTGGCGGCGAGGCCCAGCCCCAGGACGCCGGCCGCGAACGAGGCGTACAGGAAGGGCGGGATGTACGGGTTCTCGCCGGTCAGGCCGTTCATCATCGGGATGAGCGTGGCCAGCGCGATCGCCGTGCCCAGCACCAGGCCCGCCGAGGTCACCAGCAGGGCCTCCCAGCGGACCATCCCCATGACCTGGCGGCGGGTGGTGCCGATCAGGCGCAGGGTGCCGAGCTCGCGGCGGCGGTCCAGGACGGTCATGACCAGCGTGTTCGCGGCGGCGATGGCCGCGAAGCCGCCGAGGACGGCCGCCATGGTGGTGTTGGCCCAGGCGTTCAGGTCGCGGTCGACGCTCTTGGCGGTGGCGTAGCCGGCCGCGTCCGTGACGGTGCCGAGCGGGGCGAGCGCGGCGGCCCGGACGCTCCCCTTGAGCAGGAGTTCGGTGGGGGCGCCGACGGTCGTCGTGTGGGGGGCCAGATCGCGCTGCGGGAGCGTGATCTGCGACAGTCCCAGGCCCCGGTCGTACGTGGCCACGAGCTTCGGGGAGGCCTTGGCGCCGTCGGGCAGGACCAGGTCGACCCGGCCGCCGACCCGTGCCTTCAGATCGCCCGCCAGGGTCTTGTCGAGGGCGACCGTGCCGGGCACCAGGGCGTCCAGGGAGCCGGTGCGCACGCCCAGGTCCTGGACCCGGGCCAGGTCGGCGCCGGTGCCGGTGAAGCCCTGGGTGGAGACCGACTGGAGGCTGCCGCCGGTGCGGACCAGGACGGACGTCCGGGTCAGGCCGACCGCCGTGTCGACGCCGGGCGTGGCCTTCGCCCGCGCCACCGCGTCCGAGGCGAGGCCGTCCGGCCCGGTGACGACCCGGTCGGCGACGAGGCCCGCCCGCTGCTGCTTCCCGGTGACGTGGTCCTCGCTGGTGTGCATGAAGACGAGGGTGGAGGAGAACGCCATGGCCAGCACGATCGGGGTGATCGCGGAGGCCAGCCGACGGGCGTTGGTACGGGAGTTGGCGGCGGCCAGCGAGGCCGGGGCGCCCGCCGCGCGCAGCGGCAGGCCGAACAGTGTGGCGCAGGCGCGGGCGATCAGCGGGCCGAGCAGGGCGACGGCCAGCATGAAGAGCATGACCACGCCGAGGGCCGCGTTGGCGGAGTCCTCGCCCTTCTCGGAGGCGGCCACGCCCGCGAAGGCGATGCCGCCGCCGAGGGCCGCGAGGCCCAGCGGCGTACGGATCCAGCCGATCCGCAGCCGCTCCACGGACGCGTCCCGCAGCGCCTCGCCGGGCTTGACGCGGGAGGGGCGGCGGGCCGCCATGTACCCGGCGAAGAGCGAGGTCAGCACGGCCGCGCCGGCCGCCGCGACCATCGGGATCCAGGACACCGACAGGTCCACGGCCGACGGGATCGCGCCCTTGTCACGCAGCTGCCCGAACCACCAGGTGGCCAGTGCCACGCCCGGGACGCAGCCGAGCGCGCCCGCGAGCGGGGCGACCAGCAGGGTCTCGGTGGCGATGGTGCGCCGGATCTGGCGCGGGGTGGCGCCGATGGCGCGCAGCAGGGCGTACTCGCGGCGGCGCTGGCCGACCGAGAGGGTGACGGTTCCGGCGGCGGTGAAGACGGCGACCATGGTGGCCATGCCGCCGAAGGAGCCGCCGAGCCCGCTCAGCATCTCCTTGGCGAAGGCGAGCCCGCGCGTCTCGACGGCGCCCCGGTCGTCCCCGGTGTGCACCTCGGCCGCGTCCCCGAGCCGCTGGGCGACCTGGTCGGCGAGGGCGGACGCGGTGACGCCCGGCTTGGCGAGCACGGCGATGGCGTCGGCCTTGCCGGGGTGCCCGGAGAGGGCGAGGGCCTGGGTGTCGTCGAACCACACCGTGCCGGGGCTGTGAGTGGTGCGGCTGTCGGCGGTACCGGAGACCGTGAACTGGCGGGTGCCGGAGGGGGTGTCGAGGGCGACCCGGTCCCCCACGGCGGAGCCGCCCCCCGTCACCACCTGGCCGCTGCGGGGCGCCTTGCCGGAGGTGAGCTTGGTACCGGTGAAGGAGGCCGAGCCCCAGCCGTGTGCGGTGCCGGGCGTATTTCCCGTACGTACGGGAAAGGAGACGTCCGCGATCGCCCTGGCGGCGCCGGGCGCGGTGGCCGCGCGGGCGGTGAGGGCGGCGTCCAGCCGCGCCTTGTCCGGCAGCGGGACGGACTCGGTCTCGCGGTCCTCGCCGCTGCCGGTGGTGTAGTGCGCCTGCTGGTCGGCGGCGGCGATCACGGGGGCGTTCGCGTACCGCTCGGCCGGGACGGACGCGCGCACCCCGGTCTCCAGGAGGATCCCGCACGCGGACACGATCATCGCGGCCATGAAGAGGGCGACGAAGGTGCCGACGAAGGCGGACGGTTTGAAGCGGATCGCTGCGCGGGCGAGGCCGTTGGGGCGGGGGGTCATGGGGGGTCACCTCTTGTTGTGCGTGGATGTGTGCGGGTGCGTGGGCGCCTGCGGCGGGCGAATCCCCACCCCGCCCCTTCCCGAAAGCCCTCTGGCGGGCGGCCGGGGGCTTCGCCCCAGCGGACGTCTTTTGTCTGCGGGCCGTGCTGGGTTGCTCGCGCAGTTCCCCGCGCCCCTGGGCACCTAGGGGCGCGGGGAACTGCGCGACCAGCCATCCACGGTCCGCAGACGAACGACAGGCCGTCCGCCGAGGACTTTCGGGAAGGGGCGGGGTGGGGGACTTACGCCGCCATCCCGGCGTACGCGGCCGGTCGAGCCGTCAGCGCCGTCATCCGGGACGCGATCTGCCCGGCGGTGGCGCCCGTGAGCGCGTCGACGATCCCGCCGTCCGCCAGGAACAGCACCTGGTCGGCATAGGCAGCGGCGCCAGGGTCATGCGTGACCATGACGACAGTCGCCCCCAGCCCGTCCACCGCGTTCCGCAGCAGCGCCAGCACCTCCGCCGCCGTCGTCGTGTCCAGCGCCCCCGTCGGCTCGTCCGCGAACACCACGTCCGGCCGGGTCACCAGCGCCCGGGCGATCGCCACGCGCTGCTGCTGCCCGCCGGACAGCTCACCGGGCCGTCGCCGCCCCTTCCCCGCCAGCCCCACCTGCCCCAGCAGCTCCTCGGCTCGGCGGTGGTCCGGGCGCCGCCCCGCGAGCCGCATCGGCAGCACGACGTTCTGCTCGACCGTCAGCGACGGCAGCAGGTTGAACGCCTGGAACACGAATCCGAGCCGGGCCCGGCGCAGTTCGGTCAGCTTGTTCTCGCTCATTCCGGTGATCTCGGTCCCGCCGAGCCGCACGGAGCCGTCCGTGGGCCGGTCGAGCCCCGCCGCGCACTGGAGGAACGTCGACTTGCCCGAGCCCGAGGGCCCCATCACCGCCGTGAAGCTGCCGCGCGGCAGCCGGAGGTCTATCCCGCGCAGGGCGTGTACGGCCGCGCCGCCCTTCCCGTACTGGCGCCGCACCCCGCGCAACTCCACGGCCCAGCCGGGGTCGCCCTCGACGCCCTCGACCGGTGTTGCCCGCCGCTTGCTCCGTCGCAGTGCCATCGCCCTGACCTCTCCTCGTTCGTACGAGCCGTTGCCCGATGCCTCGAAGTTACGGATCCGGGCAGGTCGGAGGCGATGGCGGTGACCGGCGGATCGGAGGTGGGGCCAGCCCCACCCCCGTACGGGAGTTGACCCGTTTCCCCTCGCGGGGAGAGATCGAATGGTTACGCTCAGCAATGTGACCCAAGTAACCCGCGAGCCCCCGGGAGGCCGCCGTGGTGAACATCCGCACGCTGGATCCGAGCGCGTCGCCGCTGGACTATTACGGGGCGGAGTTGAGGAGGGAGCGGGAGCGGGCCGGGATGACGCAGGAGCAGTTGGGCTCGGTCATCTTCTGCGCGGCTTCGCTGATCGGCCAGGTCGAGACGGCGAACAAGGTCCCGACAAGGAACTTTTCGGAGCGCATTGACGCTGCGCTGGGTACGGAAGGTCGCTTCTCGCGGCTAGTGGGGCTGGTGTTGCGCAGCCAGCTGCCGACGTGGTTCCAGCCGTATGCAGAGATGGAGTCGCAGGCGACGTACATCAGCACCTTCCAGGCGCAGGTGGTGTACGGCCTGTTGCAGACGAAGGGGTACGCGAGGGCCGTGCTGGGCGCGCACGATCCGACAGACCTCGAAACAGTGGTGGCCGCTCGACTCGAACGCCAGCGGATCCTGGAACGGGACAGTCCGCCGGTGCTGTGGGTCGTACTCGACGAGGCCGTTCTGTGCCGTGAGGTAGGCGGAAAAGCAGTCATGCGAGATCAGCTCGCTTACCTGCTGAGCGTTTGCAGCCGTTCGTGGATCTACCTCCAGGTGCTGCCCTTCTCTGCTGGCGAACACCCGGCAACCCGAGGCTCGTTCAACCTCCTACGGGCTGACGACCACCCAGACCTGTTCTACGCGGAGAGCTACGACACCGGGAACATGACCGCCAACCCGCAAGTGATCAGGGAGCGTTCGGTCGGATACGCTCGCCTGCAAGCCGCTGCCCTCTCTCCCGAGGACTCGGCTGCACTGATCGCTCGCGTAATGGAGGATCGTTATGGGGACCAGTCAGGACCTGGCGGACGTGCAGTGGCGTAAGTCCTCGTACAGCGGCGGTGGCGGCGGCGACTGCGTAGAGGTCGCCGAGGTCTCCCACCTCGTCGCCATCCGCGACTCCACGCGGCCCGAGGGCGCCGCCCTCACCGTCAGCCCGGGCGCGTTCGGCGCGTTCGTCGACAGCCTTACGCGTCACGCCTGATCAGGAGCAGCGCACGGTCGTCGTTGACGTCCTTCGCCACCGCCTCGATCAGGTGCCACGCCGCGCCCTCGAAGCCCGTCGTGACATAGCGGTCGGCCTCGCCCGTGAGGCGGTCGATGCCCTCCGCGATGTCACGTTCGGCCGTCTCGACCAGGCCGTCCGTGAACAGCATCAGTACGTCGCCGGGGCCGAGTGAACCCTTCACCGGGTGGAACTCGGCCCCGTCGTACACCCCGAGCAGCGGCCCCTCCCCCGACACCTCGCGCCAGCGGCCGGAGCCCGCCTGGAGGTGGAGGGCGGGAAGGTGTCCGGCGGAGAGCAGTTCGTAGTCGCCGGAGTCCAGGTCCAGGACGAGGTGGATCGAGGTCGCGAACCCCTCGTCCCAGTTCTGGCGGAGCAGATAGCCGTTGGCGGCGGGCAGGAAGCCGTGCGGCGGGAGCGAGCCGAGGAGGCCGCCGAAGGCGCCGGAAAGGAGAAGGGCGCGGGAGCCCGCGTCCATGCCCTTGCCGGAGACGTCGGTGAGGACGACTTCGAGGGTGCGGTTCCCGTTCGTACGGGCGGCCACCACGAAGTCGCCGGAGAAGGACTGGCCGCCGGCCGGGCGCAGGGCCATCTCGCGGTGCCAGCCGCGCGGCAGCCGGGGCAGGGCGGACTGGACGCGGATGCGTTCGCGCAGGTCGAAGAGCATGGTGCCGCCGCGCCGCCAGGGCACGCCGACGCGGGCGCGGAACTGGGCGATGAGGAGGCCGAAGAGGCCGCAGGCGGCGACGACCAGGACCGTGCCGGGGGTGACCCTGGCGGGGCCCTCGGTGTACGGGCCGAGCTGGACGGACTCGACGATCAGCGCCAGGGCCGCGGCCGCGTACAGACCGAGCAGGCTCGCGGGGCGGAGCAGGACGCCGCCCGCGACGATCGGGAGGGCGAGCGCGCCGGGGGCGCACCAGACCGGTGAGACGAGGGTCGCGGCGGCGATGGCGGGCACGGTGAGGAGGAGGCCCGCGAGGGCGATCCAGTCCGAGCCGTCGCCCCGGAAGTAGTCGACCCCGGACTTGCGCAGGGCTATGCGTGCCCGGTGCGCGGACTTTCGCCACCGGGCACTGAACGAATCCGCTCCCACGCGTCGTGCCATTGCCGGTGACCCTATCCAGCGGACGCGCGCGTGCGCAGGGGGACCCCTCTGGCAGTACGTTCGAAATCGGGTCGACCGGATCACATACCCGCTGGTAGTCATGGCGTATGACTGTGGACGTACGTGCTCTGGACCCCGCCGACTTCGACCAGTGGTACGGGGCGGTGGAGAGAGTGTTCGGGGGCGTACCGGAGGAGCCGGAGCTGGAGGCCTTCTGGCGCACGGTGATCGACCCGGCGCGCTGCCTGGCGGCGTACGACGGGCCGACGGTCGTCGGGACCACGCAGACCTTCGCGCTGCCGGTGGAGGTGCCGGGCGGTGGCCTCGTACCGACCGGGGCGATCAGCGCGGTGGGGGTCGCGGCGACGCACCGCCGGCGCGGGATCCTGCGGTCGATGATGTGGGCGCAGCTGGACGTCCTGCACGAGGAGGGCGTGCCGCTCGCCGTGCTCACGGCGTCGGAGGCCGGGATCTACGGCCGGTTCGGGTTCGGGCTCGCCACCCAGCAGATGGCACTGGAGATCGACTCCTCCCGGGTCCGGGTGGAGGTGCCCGGGGACGGGGACGACGTCACGTTGCGGTACGTGCCGGTCGACGAGGCCGCGTCGGTGTGCGAGGCGGTCTACGGGCGTGCGGCGGGCACGCGCGCGGGTCGGTTCCTGCGTACGCCGGGCTGGGAGCGGCATCCGCTGCTCGACCCCGTGGGGTTCCGGGACGGCGGCTCGCCCGCCCAGTGCGTGCTCGCCTCGCGGGGCGGGGAGGTCGTGGGGTACGTCCGCTTCCACACCAAGCCGGTGTGGGACGCGGCGGGGCCGAAGGGGGTCGTGACGCTGCGGGACATCGGCGCGGACGACCCGGCGGTGTACGCCGTTCTGTGGCGCTTCCTCTGCGACATCGACCTGACGTCGACGGTCAAAGCGGGCAACCGGCCGGTGGACGACCCGCTGCTGCACCTCGTGTCCGATGTGCGGCGGTGCGGGGTGCGGGTGCGGGACGGGATGTATGTGCGGCCGGTGTCGGTGGGGGACGCGCTGGCCTCCCGGACCTATTCCGTTCCGGTGGATGTGGTGTTCGAGGTGGCGGATGCGTTCTGTGGGTGGAACGGGGGGCGGTGGCGGTTGAGCGGGGACTCGAAGGGGGCGGTGTGCTCGCGCACGGCGGATGTGGCTGATGTTTCGCTGTCCGTACGCGAGCTTGGTGCGGCGTACCTGGGAGGCGTGTCGCTGGCGTCCCTCGCGGCGGCGGGCCGAGTCAGGGAGCTCCGGGAGGGGGCCCTGACGGAGGCGTCCGTGGCCTTCACTACGCCGGTGGCGCCGTGGCTCCCCCACGGGTTCTAGGCCCCACCCCACCCCTTCCCGAAACCCTCCGGGGGTGAGTCGTTCGTCTGCGGACCGTGGGTGGCTGGTCGCGCAGTTCCCCGCGCCCCTAACTACCTAGGGGCGCGGGGAACTGCGCGAGCAACCCAGCACGGTCCGCAGCCGAAAGACAGGCCGCTCGCCGGAGAGCTTTCGGGAAGGGGCGGGGTGGGGAAAAATCAGGCCGGTTGGCAGCCGGGGCACCAGAACAGGTTGCGGGCCGCCAAGGCCTCCGTGCGGATCGGCGCACCGCACACGTGGCACGGCAGGTTCGCCCGGCGGTACACGTACACCTCACCCCCGTGGTCGTCCACCCGAGGAGGCCGCCCCATCGCCTCGGGCGTGTGCTCGTCCCGCACCGTGTCGATCCGGTTCAGCCGCACCCCCTCCCGCATCAGCACCACCAGATCCGCCCACATCGCGTCCCACTCGGCACGCGACACATCCCGCCCCGCCCGGTACGGATCCACGCCGTGGCGGAACAGGACCTCGGCCCGGTACACGTTCCCCACCCCGGCCAGCACCTTCTGGTCCATCAGCAGCGCCGCGATCGTCGTCCGGCTCCGTGAGATCCGGGCCCACGCCTTCTCGCCGTCGTCGGCGGGACGCAGCGGATCCGGGCCGAGGCGGTCGTGTATCGCCTGTTTCTCCGGAGCGGTGATCAGCGCGCACGTCGTCGGACCGCGCAGGTCCGCGTAACCGGTGTCGGCGACCAGGCGGAGTCGGATCGTCTCCGTCGCCGGCGGCGGCGCCCCCGCCCCCAGCGCGTACTTGCCGAACAGGCCCAGGTGGACGTGGATCCAGCCGGCCCCGCCGAACCCCAGGAACAGGTGCTTGCCGTGCGCCTCGGCGGACGTCAGCACCTGGCCGTCCACCAGCGCCGCCCCGTCCGAGAACTTCCCCTGCGGGCTGGACGCGCGTACGACACGGCCGCCGAACCACTGCTCGTGGTCGGCGGCCAGTCGGTGAATCGTGTGACCCTCGGGCATCAGGCCAGGTCAGTCCTGCTGGGGGTGGTGGGCGGGGATCTCCGGCAGCACGCCCGTCGTCTCGTACTCGGACAGCATCTCGATGCGGCGCGTGTGGCGCTCCTCACCCGAGTACGGCGTGTTCAAGAAGATCTCGACGAACTTCGTCGCCTCCTCCTGGGAGTGCATCCGGCCGCCGATCGAGATCACGTTGGCGTCGTTGTGCTCGCGGCCCAGCGCCGCCGTCTGCTCGCTCCAGGCGAGGGCCGCCCGTACGCCCTTCACCTTGTTCGCGGCGATCTGCTCACCGTTGCCGGAGCCGCCGATCACGATGCCCAGCGAGTCCGGGTCGGCGGCCGTCTTCTCTGCGGCGCGCAGGCAGAACGGCGGGTAGTCGTCCTGGGCGTCGTAGATGTGGGGACCGCAGTCGACGGCCTCGTGGCCATGGGCCTGGAGCCATTCGACCAGGTGGTTCTTGAGTTCGTATCCGGCATGGTCTGAACCGAGGTACACGCGCATGACCCCGAGTGTGGCATGCGATCCGCCGGGCAGGGTTCATCGGGGTGAGGACCTTCGTCCCTACGACTGATGACCTTGTTCCTCCCGACTTGTGCCGTTGTGCCCCTCATCACGATTCGGAGTCAGGCCTTCCGTACCTGGGAGTACCGGGCTTCAATGCGTTGGTTCGTAACCCGAGCGACCCTTAGACCTAAGGATTCGTCCATGACCTCGCAACCCTCCCTTGCGAAGGAAGACGGCCGACCGGGCGATCCCGGAACGTCTGACTCCACCGTCGGCACCCCGCACGGCGCAGGCGGCCTCCAGGCCGGTCTCAAGAACCGTCATCTGTCGATGATCGCCATCGGCGGCGTCATCGGAGCCGGGCTGTTCGTCGGCTCCAGCTCCGGCATCGCCGCCGCCGGTCCCGCCATCCTGCTCTCGTACGCGCTCGTCGGCACGATGGTCGTGTTCGTGATGCGCATGCTGGGCGAGATGGCCGCCGCACGGCCGACCTCCGGCTCGTTCTCCGCGTACGCCGACCGCGCGCTCGGCCGCTGGGCCGGCTTCTCCATCGGCTGGCTCTACTGGTTCTTCTGGGTCGTGGTGCTCGCCGTCGAGGCGACCGCCGGAGCGAAGATCCTGCACGGCTGGGTCGGCGGGGTTCCGCAGTGGGGCTGGGCGCTGATCGTCATGGTCGTGCTGACGGCCACCAACCTCGTCTCCGTCTCCTCGTACGGAGAGTTCGAGTTCTGGTTCGCCGGGATCAAGGTCGTCGCCATCGGCGCGTTCGTGGTGATCGGGCTGCTCGCCGTCTTCGGCATCCTGCCCGGCTCCGACAACCCCGGTGACGGGTTCGCGCATCTGACGGACGCGGGCGGCTTCATGCCGAAGGGCGCGGGAGCGATCCTCACCGGCGTCCTGATGGTCGTCTTCTCCTTCATGGGCAGCGAGATCGTCACCCTGGCCGCCGGTGAGTCCGAGGACCCGCAGCGGGCCGTCACCAAGGCCACGAACAGCGTGATCTGGCGTATCGGCGTCTTCTACCTGGGCTCGATCCTCGTCGTGCTGACGCTGCTGAAGTGGAACGACCCGGCGATCGTCAAGGACGGCTCGTACGTCGCCGCGCTGAACTCGATCGGCATTCCGCACGCCGGGCAGATCATGAACGTGATCGTGCTGACCGCGGTGCTGTCCTGTCTCAACTCCGGCCTGTACACCGCCTCCCGGATGGCCTTCTCGCTCGGCCAGCGCGGTGACGCGCCGCGCGCCTTCGCCCGTACCAACGCGCGGGGCGTGCCGCAGGCGGCCATCCTCTGCTCGGTCCTCTTCGGCTTCGTCGCCGTCTTCTTCAACTACAAGTGGCCCGACACCGTCTTCGACTTCCTGCTCAACTCCTCCGGCGCGGTCGCGCTGTTCGTGTGGCTGGTCATCTGCTTCACGCAGCTGCGGATGCGCGGGATCATCCTGCGCGAGACGCCGGAGAAGCTGACGGTGAAGATGTGGTTCTTCCCGTATCTGACGTGGGCGACGATCGCGATGATCTCGTTCGTGCTGGTGTACATGCTCACCGATGACGCCGGGCGCAAGCAGGTGCTGCTTTCCCTGCTGGTGGCGGCTGTCGTCGTCGCCATCGCACTGGTGCGGGACTTCGTGCAGCGGGGTGCGGTGGCGTCGGGCGCCGCCCAGCCCGTGGCTCAGCCCG
Source organism: Streptomyces crystallinus (assembly GCF_039521265.1). NCBI lineage: Bacteria > Bacillati > Actinomycetota > Actinomycetes > Kitasatosporales > Streptomycetaceae > Streptomyces > Streptomyces crystallinus. Next base: position 85,985 of record NZ_BAAACA010000011.1, read on the forward strand.
TCGCTCAGAGCGGTGTGAACGAGGAAGTCACCGCGGAGTAGGTGCGCAGGGCCTCGTCCTCGGTGGCGGCCAGGTACCAGATGTTGACCTGGTACGACTTGCCGCCCTCGTCGAAGCCCGTCTGGCGGGCCTTCCACGGGTCGCCGTCCTGCGTGAAGTAGTAGTCCCAGACCACGGCCGGTCGGCCGTTGAAGGTGGTCCGCTCCAGCCGGATGTTCCGGTAGCCCGGGACGTCGTGGGAGCCGCGTTCGGCCTCCTGCCACTGGGTCATGAGATCGCCGCCGCGTACGAGTGCGTACGAGGCGGCGATCTCCTGTTTTCCGCCGGGGGCGTGGTAGTGGATGTTGGACGGGCTCTTCGCGGTCCGCGTCCACCCCTGCGGGGGCGCCCAGGCGAAGCCGGTCTCGCCCCTGGTGCCGGGGGGCGGGGTGGTGGGGGGCCTGGAGGTGCCGGCGACGGTGGGGGCGGTCTCGGGCGTGCCGGGGTCGTGGGTGGCGGCCAGGACGACGGCGGTGGTGGTGGCCGCGGCCAGGGCGAGGGCGGCGCCGATGGCTGTACGGCGACGGATGCCCCTCCCCGCCCCTTCCCTGAACCCTCCGGGGGTGGGGGCGGGTCGAGGTGGTTTCCCGGGGGCTCCGCCCCCGGACCCCGGCGGGGGCTCCGCCCCCTGCACCCCTGGCGGGGCTCCGCCCCTGCACCCCGGTTGGGGCGGGGGCGGGGAACTTGCGAAGCCGCGTCCTCGTCGGGGCTTCGCCCCTGGACCTCGGCGGGGGCTCCGCCCCCTGCACCCCTGGCGGGGCTGCGTCCCTGCACCCCCGCCGAGCAAGATAGCCAGCCGCGACCCTCCCGCCCGAACCCCAACGGCCCGGCCGCCCGCCCCCCAACACAAAACCCCGCCCCCGCCCAGCCGGACGGAAACGGGGTTCTGCTTGGAACGGGTGGAACTGGTGGAGCTGTTCGCCGCACCCGCGTGGCGAACGCAGGCCGCGTGCGGCGGTGGTGCTGGTACCGGGTGGGAGCGGAAGAGAGGGCCCGCTGGGTCCCGTCCGGTGGTTGATCAAGTGGTCAGCCTTGGAGGCCGGCCGGGCGAGCGGCCCGGGGGCCGGTCACTCGGGACAGGGCTCAGGCAGCCTTGAGGGTGGCGACCTTGGAGGCCAGCGCCGACTTCTTGTTGGCGGCGGCGTTCTTGTGGATGACACCCTTGCTGACAGCCTTGTCCAGCTTCTTGGAGGCGGCGCGGACAGCCGTGTCGGCCGCCTCGACGTCGCCGGCCAGGACAGCCTCGCGGGCCTTGCGGATCGCGGTCTTGACCTCGGACTTGACGGCCTTGTTGCGCAGGCGCGCCTTCTCGTTGGTCTTGTTCCGCTTGATCTGGGACTTGATGTTCGCCACGAAAGAGCCTTTTCAGGTTCGATGTATCAGAGATGTGTCAGACAGCTGTGGCGCTCGCCGCTGAGAGGGCAGACGAGGCACAGCTGCCCAGGTTACCAGCCGTCCAGCTGGCGGCCCAAACCGAGCGCAGTCCCGTTCCCATGGGACGATGGGGGCTACGTATCGATCCGACATCGCCCGAGACGAGACGCCCGGCGTCTCAAGAATCAGGACCCTGCGTGCCCGCGACTCCTCCCCACGTGCCCGAGCCGAGCCGTACCGACCCGGCTCTGATCCGCAATTTCTGCATCATCGCGCACATCGACCACGGCAAGTCGACCCTTGCCGACCGGATGCTCCAGCTGACCGGTGTGGTCGAGCAGCGGCAGATGCGCGCCCAGTACCTCGACCGCATGGACATCGAGCGTGAGCGTGGCATCACGATCAAGAGCCAGGCCGTCCGGTTGCCGTGGGCTCCCACCGAGGGGGTCGACCAGGGGCGGACCCATATCCTCAACATGATCGACACCCCGGGGCACGTGGACTTCACGTACGAGGTGTCGCGGTCGCTCGCGGCCTGTGAGGGCACCGTCCTGCTCGTCGACGCCGCTCAGGGCATCGAGGCGCAGACCCTGGCCAACCTCTATCTGGCGATGGAGAACGACCTCACCATCGTTCCCGTCCTCAACAAGATCGACCTGCCGGCCGCGCAGCCCGAGAAGTTCGCCGAGGAGCTGGCGAACCTCATCGGCTGCCAGCCCGAGGACGTGCTGAAGGTCTCCGCCAAGACCGGTGTCGGCGTGGACGCGCTGCTCGACCGAGTGGTGCGCGACGTGCCCGCGCCCGTCGGCGTGGCCGATGCCCCCGCCCGCGCGATGATCTTCGACTCGGTCTACGACTCGTACCGGGGCGTCGTCACGTACGTCCGGGTCGTCGACGGGCAGCTCAACAAGCGCGAGCGGATCCGGATGATGTCGACCGGGGCGACGCACGAGCTCCTGGAGATCGGCACCAACTCGCCCGAGATGCTGCCCGCCGACGGGCTGGGCGTGGGCGAGGTCGGCTATCTGATCACCGGTGTGAAGGACGTCCGCCAGTCCAAGGTCGGTGACACCATCACCTCCCTGCACCAGGGCGCCACCGAGGCGCTCGGCGGATACAAGGACCCGAAGCCGATGGTCTTCTCGGGTCTGTATCCGCTGGACGGGTCGGACTACCCGGACCTGCGCGAGGCCCTCGACAAGCTCCAGCTCAACGACGCCGCGCTGGTGTACGAGCCGGAGACCTCGGCCGCGCTGGGCTTCGGCTTCCGCGTCGGCTTCCTCGGTCTGCTGCACCTCGACGTGATCCGCGAGCGCCTGGAGCGCGAGTTCGGGCTCGACCTCATCGCCACCGCGCCGAACGTGGTCTACCGGGTCGTCCTGGAGGACGGCAAGGAGGTCACCGTCACCAATCCGAGTGAGTTCCCCGAGGGGAAGATCTCGGACGTGTACGAGCCGGTCGTGCGTGCCACGATCCTGGCCCCTTCGGAGTTCATCGGCTCGATCATGGAGCTGTGCCAGACCCGGCGCGGCACCCTGCTCGGCATGGACTACCTCTCCGAGGACCGGGTCGAGATCCGCTACACGCTGCCGCTCGCGGAGATCGTCTTCGACTTCTTCGACCAGCTGAAGTCGAAGACGCGCGGCTACGCCTCGCTCGACTACGAGCCCACCGGCGAGCAGTCCGCGAGCCTGGTCAAGGTCGACATCCTGCTGCACGGCGACAAGGTCGACGCCTTCTCGGCCGTCACCCACAAGGACGCGGCGTACGCGTACGGGGTGCGGCTCGTCGCCAAGCTGCGCGAGCTGATCCCGAGGCAGGCCTTCGAGGTGCCCATCCAGGCCGCGATCGGCTCCCGGGTGATCGCCCGCGAGACCATCCGCGCCATCCGCAAGGACGTCCTCGCCAAGTGCTACGGCGGTGACATCTCCCGTAAGCGGAAGCTGCTCGAGAAGCAGAAGGAAGGCAAGAAGCGGATGAAGATGGTCGGTTCCGTGGAGGTTCCGCAGGAGGCCTTCATCGCGGTGCTGTCCAGCGACGAGTCTGCGAGCAAGAAGAAGTGACCGGCGAGTAGCCACCCTGTGCCGCGACGGACCCCCGCTCTTCGGAGTGGGGGTCCGTTCGTTATGAAACCACCTTCCGCTGCCCCTTACGCGCCGGGCGGGAGCGCTCTACTCTGATCACGGCCCGATGGTTACTCGCCAGTTAAACAAGAAGCAGCCGCAGCCCTGCCGCAGGCCAGCCCGGAGGACGTCGTGAGCGATACACACACCTTGATCGAGAACCGGCCACCGTCCGTGGCGGCCCTCTTCGTCCAGCGCGTCGAGGCCACCCCGGACCTGGAGGCCTACCGCTATCCGGTGCCGGCGGCGGACGGCCAGGGGCCCGACGAGTGGAAGTCGCTGAGCTGGGGCCGGGCCGCCGAGCGGGTCTACGCCATCGCGGCCGGGCTCGCCGATCTGGGTGTGACCTCCGAGCAGCGCGTGGCGCTCTCCTCCTCGACCCGGATCGAGTGGATCCTCGCGGACCTCGGGACGATGTGCGCGGGTGGCGCGACCACCACCATCTATCCGCAGACCAACGCCGAGGAGTCCGCCTACATCCTGGGCGACTCCGAGAGCCGGGTGCTCTTCGCGGAGAACGCGGCCCAGCTGGCCAAGGCCCGGGAGCGCCGCGCCGAGCTGCCCGAGCTCCAGCACGTCGTGGTCTTCGACGCGGCCGGCGCCGAGCCGGTCGAGGCCGACCCCGAGGGCTGGGTGCTCACCCTCGCCGAGCTGGAGGCGCGCGGCGCCGCGTATCTGGAGAAGCACCCGGACGCGATCAAGGAGCGGATCGCGGCGATCACCTCCGACCAGCTCGCCACGCTGATCTACACCTCCGGGACGACCGGCCGCCCCAAGGGCGTGCGGCTGCCGCAGGACAACTGGTCGTACATGGCGAAGGCCATCGCGGCGACCGGGCTGATCAGCGGCGAGGACGTGCAGTACCTCTGGCTGCCGCTGGCGCACGTCTTCGGCAAGGTGCTGACCTCCGGGCAGATCGAGGTCGGCCATGTGACGGCCGTCGACGGCCGGGTCGACAAGATCATCGAGAATCTGCCGGTCGTCCAGCCCACCTATATGGCCTCGGTGCCCCGGATCTTCGAGAAGGTCTACAACGGCGTCGCCGCCAAGGCGCGGGAGGCCGGCGGGGCCAAGTACAAGATCTTCCAGTGGGCGGCCGAGGTGGCCCGCGAGTACGCGAAGACCACCCAGGACAACTTCCGGCGCACCGGCCGGGCGAGCGCCCCCTTCGGTCTCGCCGCCAAGCACAAGGTCGCGGACGCGCTGGTCTACTCCAAGATCCGTGAGGCGTTCGGCGGCCGGCTGCGCGCCGCCGTCTCCGGCTCGGCCGCGCTCGCCCCCGACATCGGCTTCTTCTTCTCCGGCGCCGGCATCCACATCCTGGAGGGCTACGGCCTCACCGAGACCAGCGCCGCCTCCTTCGTGAACCCGGGCGAGGCCTACCGCACCGGCACGGTCGGCAAGCCGCTGCCCGGCCTGGAGGTGCGCATCGCGGACGACGGCGAGATCCTGCTGCGCGGCCCCGGCATCATGGAGGGCTACCACAAGCTGCCCGAGAAGACCGCCGAGGTGCTGGAGTCGGACGGCTGGTTCCACACCGGCGACATCGGCGAGCTCTCGCCGGACGGCTATCTGCGGATCACCGACCGCAAGAAGGACCTGATCAAGACGTCGGGCGGCAAGTACATCGCGCCGGCGGAGGTCGAGGGCCAGTTCAAGGCGGTCTGCCCGTTCGTCTCCAACATCCTGGTGCTCGGCGCCGACCGGAACTTCTGCACCGCGCTGATCGCCCTGGACGAGCCCGCGATCCTGGGCTGGGCCAAGGACCACGGGATCAGCGGCTCGTACGCCGAAGTCGTCGCCGACAAGGAGACGGTGGCCCTGATCGAGGGCTATGTGAAGCGCCTCAACGAGGGGCTTCAGCGCTGGCAGACCATCAAGCAGTTCCGGCTGCTGCCGCGTGACCTCGATGTGGAGCACGGCGAGCTGACGCCCAGCCTCAAGCTGAAGCGGCCGGTCGTCGAGCGCCAGTACAAGGACCTGATCGAGGACATGTACTCGGGCTCGCGCGAGGCCTAGCCGTACGGGAGCCGTCTCCGGGAGTCGAGTCGTCTCCGGGAGTCGAGTCCTCTACGGGAGTCGTACGGAAGACGGGGGCGCTCAGCAGCGCCCCCGTCTCATGTCCTGGATCATCTCCTCCAGGGCCGTCAGCTGCCGGCGCAGGTCCGCCGACTGGACGGGGTCGCCGCGCACCAGCTCCTCCTCGATCGCCGCCAGCAGCCGGGCGATCTCGGCGAGCTGTTTCTGCTCGCGGGCCAGCAGCCGCTCCAACTGGCGGTTCTTGCGGTGCAGCTCCAAAAAGACAGTGACCTTGGCCCGCAGCACCCAGGGGTCGAACGGCTTGGTGAGGAAGTCCGCCGCGCCCGTGGCGTATCCCCGGAACGCGTAGTCGCTGTCGCCCTCCGCGCCGGTCAAGAAGATGATCGGCACGTTCTTGGTCTGGTCGAGCCGCTTGATGTTGCTCGCGGTCTCGAAGCCGTCCATGCCCGGCATCCGTACGTCGAGCAGCACCACCGCGAACGTCTGCCGCAGCAGAGCCTTCATCGCCTCCTCGCCCGAACGCGCCCGTACCAGCGGCTCGTTGAGCGAGCCGAGGACCGCCTCCAGCGCGATCAGGTTGTCCTCCATGTCGTCGACGAGGAGGATGCTCGCCCGGTCGCCGGGCGGTGCCGCTGTGCTCATCGTGCCGCCTTACGTGGTCGGCGGAGCGGTGGCGGGCTCCCCGCCGCCACGCGACTGCTCCGGTACGGACGCGCCCGGGCCCGGGGGCCCGGCGGCCCCGCCCTCCGGGTCGAGCAGGGCGCAGACGACGGTGAGCAGCCGGTCCACGTCGACGGGCTTGGGCACGTACTCGTTGGCGCCCTGGGCGATGGACTTCTCGCGGTCGCCGGGCATCGCCTTGGCGGTGAGGGCGACGATGGGCAGCTCCGCCCACAGGGGGCTGCGGCGGATGGCCTCGATCGTCTCGTAGCCGTCCATCTCGGGCATCATGATGTCCATCAGGACCAGTTCGACGTCCGGGTTGCGCTCCAGGGTCTCGATGCCCTCGCGGCCGTTCTCCGCGTAGAGCACCGGCATGCCGACCCGGCCGAGCACATGGGTGAGCGCGAAGACGTTGCGGATGTCGTCGTCGACGATCAGCACCCGCCGGCCCGGCAGCACCTGGCCCGCCCGGCCTTCCTTCCACTGGTCCAGCCTGGTGGTGGTCGGCCAGGCGTCGTCCTGTTCGGGCAGCAGCACATGCTCGGCGGCGACCGGGTGCGCGGGGTCGGCGGTGAGCTCCGGGGGCTGTTCCGGCTCGGCCCCCGTGTGGCCGGGGTAGCGCACCGGCACGTACAGGGTGAAGGTGGAGCCGCGGCCGGGCTCGCTCTCGGCGACGATCCGGCCGCCGAGCAGGCCCGCGATCTCACGGCTGATGGACAGGCCGAGGCCGGTGCCGCCGTACTTGCGGTTGGTCGTGCCGTCGGCCTGCTGGAACGCCTCGAAGATCACCGGGAGCTTCTCCGGCGCGATGCCGATGCCGGTGTCGCTGACCGCGAAGGCGATCAGGTCGTCCGCGCCCGGCACCGCCTCCTGCGGCTCCCTGGTCCGGTTGACGCGGAGCTCGACGCGGCCCGAGGAGGTGAACTTGATCGCGTTGGAGAGCAGATTGCGCAGGATCTGCTGGAGCCGCTGCTCGTCCGAGAACATCTCGCGCGGCACGTCCTCGCCCACCGCGACCTCGAAGGCCAGGCCCCGGTCGAGGGTGATGGGGCGGAAGGTGGCGTGGACGTAGTCGAGGACCTTGATGAGCGGCAGCTTCTTGGGCCGTACGTCCATCCGGCCGGCCTCGATCTTCGACAGGTCCAGGATGTCGTTGATCAGCTGGAGCAGGTCGGAGCCGGAGCGGTGGATCGTGGTGGCGAACTGGACCTCCTGGTCGGAGAGGTGCTCGTCCGGGTTGTCGGAGAGCAGCCGGGCCAGGATGAGCAGCGAGTTGAGCGGGGTGCGCAGCTCGTGCGACATGTTCGCCAGGAACTCCGACTTGTACTGGGAGCTGGTCGCCAGCAGCGCGGCCTTCTCCTCCAGCTCGGCGTTGGAGCGCTGGAGCTCGGCCTGCTGGCGCTGGAGCTCGTCGGAGCGCTCCTGGAGCTGGACGGCGAGCCGCTGGGACTCGCTGAGCAGCGATTCCGTACGGGAGTTGGCGATGATGGTGTTGATCGCCACGCCGATGGTGTTCACGAACTGGTCGAAGAAGGCCAGGTGGACGTCGGAGAAGCGGGAGAAGGAGGCCAGTTCGATCACGCCGAGGAGCTTGTCCTCGAAGAGGATCGGGATGATCACGACACTGGCCGGGGAGGCCTCGCCCAGCCCGGAGTTGATCTTGATGTAGTCCGGCGGTGCCTCCTCCAGCAGGATCCGCTTCTTCTCCAGGGCGGCCTGGCGCACCAGACCGTGGCCCGGCATCCCGGTGGTGTCCACGGTCGCGCCCTGGGCCGAGCCGTATCCGGCGATGAAGGCGAGCCCCTTGGTCGTCGACGTCGTACGCGACGGGGTGCCCTCGTTGCCGGGGTCGGCCAGGAAGAACGCGCCGTACTGGGCGTTCACCAGCGGGGTCAGCTCGCGCAGGATCAGGTCGGCGACCTCCATCAGGTCGCGGTGGCCCTGCATCAGGCCCGCGAGCCGGGCCAGGTTCGACTCCAGCCAGTCCTTGGCGCGGGTCGTCTCGCGCAGGTTGGACACCATCAGGTTGATGTTGTCCTTCAGCTCGGAGACCTCGCCCCGGGTCTCCACGGTGATCGAGCGGGACATGTCGCCCTGGGCCACCGCCGAGGCGACCTCGGCGATCGCGCGGACCTGGGTGGTGAGGTTGAGGGCGAGCTCGTTGACGTTGGTGGTCAGCCGCTTCCAGGTGCCGTACACGCCCTCGACCCGGGCCTGGCCGCCCAGCTGGCCCTCCGAGCCGACCTCGCGGGCGACCCGGGTGACCTCGGAAGAGAACGAGGAGAGCGTGTCCACCATGGTGTTGATGGTGGTCTTCAGCTCCAGGATCTCGCCGCGCGCGTCCACGTCGATCTTCTTGGAGAGGTCGCCCTGGGCCACCGCCGTCGCCACCTGGGCGATGTTGCGTACCTGGGAGGTGAGGTTGTCCGCCATGTAGTTGACGTTGTCGGTGAGGTCCTTCCAGACCCCGGAGACGCCCAGGACCTGGGCGCGGCCGCCGAGCCGGCCGTCGGTGCCGACCTCGCGGGCCACCCGGGTCACCTCGTCCGCGAACGCCCGCAGCTGCTCCACCATCGTGTTGACGGTGTCCTTGAGCTCCAGGATCTCGCCGCGCGCGTCGACGGTGATCTTCTTGGAGAGGTCGCCGTTGGCGACGGCCGTGGTCACCTGGGCGATGTTGCGCACCTGGGAGGTGAGGTTGGACGCCATGAAGTTGACGTTGTCCGTGAGGTCCTTCCAGACCCCGGAGACCCCGCGCACCTGCGCCTGACCGCCGAGGTTGCCCTCGGTGCCGACCTCGCGGGCGACCCTCGTCACCTCGTCGGCGAAGGCGGAGAGCTGGTCGACCATGGTGTTGATGGTCGACTTCAGCTCCAGGATCTCGCCCTTCGCCTCGACCGTGATCTTCTTGCCGAGGTCGCCCTGGGCCACCGCCGTCGAGACGAGCGCGATGTTGCGCACCTGGGAGGTGAGGTTGTCCGCCATGAAGTTGACGTTCTCGGTGAGGTCCTTCCAGACCCCGGAGACCCCGCGGACCTGGGCGCGCCCGCCGAGGTTGCCCTCGGTGCCGACCTCGCGGGCGACCCTCGTCACCTCGTCGGCGAAGGCGGAGAGCTGGTCGACCATGGTGTTGATGGTCGACTTCAGCTCCAGGATCTCGCCCTGGGCGTCCACGGTGATCTTCTGGCTGAGGTCGCCATTGGCGACGGCCGTGGTCACCTGGGCGATGTTGCGTACCTGGGAGGTGAGGTTGGAGGCCATGAAGTTGACGTTGTCGGTGAGGTCCTTCCAGACCCCCGACACACCCCGCACCTGGGCCCGCCCGCCCAGCTGACCCTCGGTGCCGACCTCGCGGGCGACCCGGGTGACCTCGTCGGCGAAGGCGGAGAGCTGGTCGACCATCGTGTTGACGGTGAGCTTCAGCTCCAGCAGCTCGCCGGTCGCCTCGACCGTCACCGTACGGGTCAGATCGCCGCGGGCCACCGCCGTCGTCACCGCGGCGATGTCGCGGACCTGCGCGGTCAGCCGGGAGGCCATGGTGTTGACGGCCTCGGTCACGTCCCGCCAACTGCCGCTCAGGCGCTGCACCTTGGCGCGCCCGCCCAGCCGCCCCTCGGTGCCGACCTCGCGGGCGACCCTCGTCACCTCGCCGGTGAACAGGGAGAGCTGGTCCACCATCTTGTTGACGGCCCGGCCCAGCCGGCGCAGATCGCCGCGCAACTGCCGGTTCCCGTCGTGCAGATCGACCCGCTGGGTCAGATCGCCGCCCGCCACCGCGTCCAGCACCCGCGTGGCGTTCGCCGCCGGTACGACCAGGGCGTCGATCAGGGTGTTCGCGCTGTCCACCCCGGCCGTCCAGGCGCCCTGCCCGGGGCTCGCGGCGAGCCGTTCGTCCAGCCGCCCGTGCCGGACCACCTCGCGGCGCACCCGTTGCAGCTCGTCGGTGAAGTGCTGGTTGCGCACCGCCACTTGGTTGAAGATCGCCGACAGTTCGGCGGGTATCCCCTCGTGGGTCTCCTGGAGCCGGACGCCGAAGTCACCGTCCCGCAGCGCGGTCAGCGCGGCCAGCAGCGGACGCAACTCCAGTGCCCGGATCCACTCCCCGCCCCCGGGCGGCACGGCACTGTCTCTGTTCATCTCGGCCCACTTCAGTGACTCGGCGCTTATGCGCACGCTCAGTCTGTCACTCTGTCGGTGTCATGAGGTGCGCAATGTGAGAACCGATCAGGAGCCGCACCGTGGGGTCCATTCCAACGCAGCGGGAGACCGGGAACCGCCCGCTCCATCCGGCGCCCTCCCCCGACGCGACGGAGCGCGGCGCCGCCTGCGCCGCCCGAACCAGCCTGCCCGGCAACCCGCTCGCGCCGTCCGCCGCGCGCCGCTTCGTACGGGCCGCGCTCGCCGACTGGACCGGCCAGGGGGCGCCCGGCGCCGAGCGGCTCGACGACCGGGCCGCCGACGACGCCGCGATACTCGTCAACGAGCTGGTCACCAACGCCGTGGTGCACGCCGGCACCACCGTCGAGCTGGTCTGTTGCCTGGAGCCGCCCGCCGGGGACGAGCCGGGCGCGGTGGTGGTCGAGGTCTCCGACCACCACCCCTCCCGGGTCGTACGCAACGAGCCGCGCGGGGTGCGCGAGCCGGGCGCACCGGAGCACGGGCGGGGGCTGCATCTGGTGGCCGCGCTCGCGGAGTGCTGGGGGATCACCTACCGCACCGGCCTCAAGACCGTCTGGGCGCGGCTCCTGCTCGACGCGGACGAGGCCGCCCGCCGCGAGGCGGACCCCGGCTCCGACGAGCGGCTCCAGCGCGGGCTGCGCGCCGCCGGGCTGCTGGCCGCCCCGCCGCGCGGCGCCCCGGGGCAGGACCGCGACTGGGTGAACCGGGGCGCCCTCTCCTTCCTCGCCGAGGCCTCCGACCTGCTGGCGGGCCAGTTCGACGAGGACATGATCGCGGCGCTCGCCGGACAGCTGCTGGTGCCCCGGCTCTGCGACTGGTGCGCCATCTGGCTCGACCCGGAGGCCGGCGGCCCGGTCGGCGAGCCCCGGCTCGCCCGGGTGTGGCACGCCCGCGAGTCCGGCATCGAGGAGCTGCGGGCGGTTCTGGAGAAGGAGCCGCCCCGGCTGCCGGAGTCGGCGCGCGGCGGGCCCGTCCCGATGCCGTGGCCGGGGCCGCGCGAGGACGAGGACGGGGCGGCGCTGGCGTACCGGATGGTGGCGGGCGGCCGGGCCGTCGGCGTGCTCATGCTGGGGCGGGCCGGGACGGCGCGCATCCCCGACGAGGTCACCGGCCTGGTCGAGGACTTCGTGCGCCGGGTGGCGCTGGCGATCGGCGCCGCGCGCCAGTACACCCGCCAGGTCACCATCAGCCGGGTCCTCCAGCGCGGGCTGCTGCCCGCCGGTGTGGCGGAGATCCCCGGCGTCGACAGCGCGCTGGTCTACCAGCCCAGCGGCGAGGGCGTGGCGGGCGGCGACTTCTACGACCTGTTCCCCGGCGCCGACGGCCGCTGGTGCTTCGCCCTCGGCGACGTCCAGGGCAGCGGCCCCGAGGCGGCGGTCGTCACCGGCCTGGTCCGGCCCTGGCTGCGGCTGCTCGCCCGCGAGGGGTACGCGGTGCACGACGTGCTCGACCGCCTCAACAAGCTGCTCGTCGACGACGGTGTGGAGGCGGCCGAGGCGGCCGCGCGGATGGTCGCGGCGGCGGGCGGCCGCGAGGTGGCCGAGGGCCCGCAGGCGCGTTTCCTCTCCCTGCTGTACGGGGAGCTGGTGCCGGTGCCGGCCGAGCGCGGCGGCGGCGTGGTGTGCACCCTGGCCAGCGCCGGACACCCGCTGCCGCTGCTGCTGCGGCCCGAGGGGTCGGTCCGGGCGGCGGCGGTGCCGCAGGTGCTGATCGGCGTGGTGGAGGGGGCGGCGTACGAGAGCGAGAGCTTCCGGCTGATGCCCGGGGACACCCTGCTGTGCGTCACGGACGGGGTCACCGAGCGCCGCTCCGGCCGCCGGATGTTCGACGACGGCGACGGGCTCGCGGAGGTGCTCGCGGGGTGCGTGGGGATGACGGCGACGGGGGTCGCGGAGAGCGTCAAGCGCGCGGTGTACGCGTTCGGCACGACGCCCCCGGAGGACGACCTGGCGCTGCTGGTGCTCCAGGCCCGCTGAGCCTGTCCTCGCTCCCCGTCCGCCCCCGACGCCGGACGGGCTCCGAGGGCGTGCCCGGGTACCGCCCGGGGTGGCGGACAATGGGGCCATGCCTTCCGTACTGCCCGATGGTGAGCCCATGCCCGAGGACGGGGCGCTGCCCGGTTCCGCCCTGGAGGGCGCGGGGGAGCGGCCGCTCGGCTTCTACCTGCACGTTCCCTACTGCGCCACGCGCTGCGGGTACTGCGACTTCAACACCTACACCGCCACCGAGCTGCGCGGCTCCGGCGGCGTCCTGGCCTCCCGGGACAACTACGCGGCCACGGTGACCGACGAGATCCGCCTGGCCCGCAAGGTCCTGGGCGACGACCCCCGCCCGGTCCGCACGGTCTTCGTCGGCGGCGGCACGCCCACCCTCCTGCCCGCCGCCGACCTGGTCCGGATGCTCTCGGCCGTACGCGAGGAGTTCGGTCTCGCGGACGACGCCGAGGTGACCACGGAGGCGAACCCGGAGTCGGTGGACCGGGCGTATCTGGAGGAGCTGCGCGCCGGGGGCTTCAACCGGGTCTCCTTCGGCATGCAGAGCGCCAAGCAGCACGTGCTGAAGATCCTCGACCGTACGCACACGCCGGGCCGGCCCGAGGCGTGCGTCGCCGAGGCGCGGGCGGCGGGCTTCGACCACGTCAACCTCGACCTGATCTACGGCACGCCCGGGGAGACGGACGACGACTGGCGCGAGTCGCTGGCGGCGGCGGTCGGGGCCGGTCCCGACCACATCTCCGCCTATGCCCTGATCGTCGAGGAGGGCACCCAGCTGGCGCGCCGGATCCGCCGGGGCGAGGTCCCGATGACCGACGACGACGTCCACGCGGACCGCTATCTGATCGCGGACTCGGTGCTGGCGGAGGCGGGCTTCCACTGGTACGAGGTGTCCAACTGGGCCACCACGGAGGCGGGGCGCTGCCTCCACAACGAGCTGTACTGGCGCGGGGCGGACTGGTGGGGCGCGGGTCCCGGGGCGCACAGCCATGTGGGGGGCGTGCGGTGGTGGAACGTGAAGCATCCGGGCGCGTATGCGGCGGCGCTGGCGGGTGGGGGTACGCCGGGGGCGGGGCGTGAGGTTCTGTCCGCCGGGGACCGCCGCGTGGAGCGGATCCTGCTGGAGCTGCGCCTCCGCGAGGGCTGCGAGCTGTCGCTGCTGCGTCCGGCGGGTCTCGCGGCGTCGCGCCGGGCCCTGTCGGACGGGCTCCTTGAGCCGGGTCCGTACGGGGCGGGGCGGGCGGTGCTGACGCTGCGGGGGAGGTTGTTGGCGGACGGGGTGGTGCGGGATCTGGTGGACTGACCTTTCCCGTCCCCTCCCCGCCCCTTCCCCAAAGCCCTCTGCCGGGCGGCCGGGGGCTCTGCCCCCAAACCCCGGGCCCGTGTTCGTCTGCGGGCCGCCGACGGCTGGTCGCGCAGTTCCCCGCGCCCCTAGGGGGTGCGGCTTGGGCGGCGGTGAGAGGTGCGGGGAACAGGGGCCGGAGGCCCCGTTCCTTCAGGGGCGCGGGGAACTGCGCGACCAGCCCACCACCGGGCCGCGGACGAACGCGAAGCGAACGGGGTCCGGGGGCGTAGCCCCCGGGAGGCCACCTTCACCCCCACCCACCCCCGGAGGGTTCAGGGAAGGGGCGGGGTGGGGGCTGTCACGAAGTCGATCAGTTCCTCCACCCGGCCCAGCAGCTCCGGCTCCAGGTCCCGGTAGGAGCGGACCCCCGACAGGATCCGCTGCCACGCAGCCCCCGTGTTCTCCGGCCACCCCAACGCCCGGCACACCCCCGTCTTCCAGTCCGTCCCGCGCGGCACCACCGGCCAGGAACCAATCCCCACGGAGCCCGGCTTCACCGCCTCCCACACGTCGATGTAGGGGTGCCCGGCCACCAGGACGTGCTCGCCCGTGACCGCCGCCGCGATGCGCGACTCCTTGGAGCCGGGGACCAGGTGGTCGACCAGGACGCCCAGGCGCGCGTCGGGGCCGGGCGCGAAGTCCGCGACGATCGCGGGGAGGTCGTCGATGCCGGAGAGGTACTCGACGACGACGCCCTCGATGCGCAGGTCGTCGCCCCAGACCTTCTCCACCAGCTCCGCGTCGTGGCGCCCCTCCACGTAGATGCGCCCCGCGCGCGCCACCCGCGCCCGCGCTCCCGGCACCGCCACGGAGCCCGAGGCCGTACGCGCCGGGCGCGCGGGCGCGGGCGCCGGCGGGCGTACCAGCGTGACCACCTTGCCCTCCAGCAGGAACCCGCGGGGATCCAGCGGGAACACCCGCTGTTTGCCGAAGCGGTCCTCCAGCGTCACCGTCCCCGCCTCACAGCGGAGCACCGCCCCGCAGAACCCCGTCGTCACCTCCTCGACGACCAGGTCGAGCTCGGCGGGCACCTCGGGGGCCGGGGTCCCCTTCTTCCAGGGCGGAGTCAGGTCCGGGCTGTAGCTGCGCATTCGGATGAGAATACGGGCGGGTGATGTGCCCATATGGCTGTACGGCGTTACGACACGCCGAATCGCGCCGCGAGCCGGTCCCGCTGCGCCCGGACGAACGCCGCGTCCACCACCGCCCCGTGCCCCGGCACGTACACCGCGTCCTCGCCGCCCAGTTCGAGCAGCCGGTCCAGGGCGGCGGGCCAGCGGGTGCGGACCGCGTCCGGGCCCGCCTGCGGCTCCCCGGACTCCTCGACCAGGTCGCCGCAGAAGACCACCTCGGGCGAGCCGGGCGAGGCGGGCACCAGCAGCGCCAGGTCGTGGCCGCTGTGGCCGGGGCCCACGTTCGCCAGCAGCACCTGCCGCCCGCCCAGCTCCAGCGTCCACTCGCCGCTCACGAAGTGCTGCGGGAGCACCAGCAGGTCCGCCGCCTCGGCCGCCCGCGCGGGCGGCACCCCCTGCTGGACCGCGTCCTCGCGCAGTTCGTCGCCGTCGAGGACCCGGTCGATGCCCACCGCCCCGTACACCTCGACTCCCGAGAACGCGGCCGTGCCGAGCACATGGTCGAAGTGCGGATGGCTGAGTGCGACATGCGTCACCCGGCGCCCCAGCAGCGCCTGCGCCTGGGCGCGCAGCTCGGCGCCCTCGCGCAGCGTCGACCCCGTGTCGTACAGCAGGACCGCGTCCTCGCCCGCGACCAGACCGGCCGTGGCGTCCCACCCCGGGAGCCGGCGGCGGCCCACGCCGTCGCCGAGGCGCTCCCAGCCGAACTCTTCCCATCTGACGTCCATGACGTGACGCTATCCCGGGCGGCCGGGGGCGGCGTTCGAGCGCGCCGCGAGCGTCACGGGCGGCCGCCCTTGCTAGGGGTGTACCGGTCGGCCGTACACTGGCCGGGGGATTGCTGGCACTCGAACGCACAGAGTGCCAGGCAGAGTGCCTAGGGACGACAGCAGGAGGTGTGCGCGGTGCTCAGCGAACGCAGACTCGAGGTCCTGCGCGCCATCGTCCAGGACTATGTCGGGACCGAGGAGCCGGTGGGCTCCAAGGCCCTGACCGAGCGGCATGCGCTGGGCGTCTCCCCGGCGACCGTGCGCAACGACATGGCCGTCCTGGAGGAGGAGGGCTTCATCGCCCAGCCGCACACCAGCGCCGGGCGCATCCCCACGGACAAGGGCTACCGGCTCTTCGTCGACCGGCTCGCGGGCGTCAAGCCGCTGTCGTCGCCGGAGCGGCGGGCCATCCAGAACTTCCTGGACGGCGCCGTCGACCTCGACGACGTGGTGGCGCGCACGGTCCGCCTTCTCGCCCAGCTCACCCGGCAGGTCGCCGTCGTGCAGTACCCGTCGCTGACACGGTCCACCGTGCGGCACGTGGAGCTGCTGTCGCTGGCCCCGGCCCGGCTGATGCTGGTGCTCATCACGGACACCGGGCGGGTCGAGCAGCGGCTCGTCGACTGCCCGGCGCCGTTCGGCGAGACCTCGCTGGCCGATCTGCGGGCCCGGCTCAACAGCCGGGTGGTGGGGCGCCGCTTCGCGGACGTCCCGCAGCTGGTGCAGGATCTGCCGGAGTCCTTCGAGCCGGAGGACCGAGGAACCGTTTCGACGGTGCTCTCCACCCTGCTCGAAACCCTGGTCGAGGAGACCGAGGAGCGGCTGATGATCGGCGGCACCGCCAATCTCACCCGCTTCGGGCACGACTTCCCCCTGACCATTCGGCCGGTGCTGGAGGCGCTTGAGGAGCAGGTCGTGCTCCTCAAGCTGCTCGGCGAGGCCAAGGAATCGGGCATGACCGTACGAATCGGGCATGAGAACGCCCATGAAGGGCTGAACTCCACGTCCGTCGTCTCGGTCGGCTACGGTTCGGGCGGCGAGGCCGTCGCCAAACTCGGCGTGGTCGGACCGACCCGCATGGATTACCCCGGAACGATGGGAGCGGTACGCGCAGTGGCACGTTACGTCGGACAGATCCTGGCGGAGTCGTAAGTGGCCACGGACTACTACGCCGTACTGGGCGTACGCCGCGACGCATCGCAGGACGAGATCAAGAAGGCGTTCCGGCGCCTCGCGCGTGAACTCCACCCGGATGTGAATCCGGACCCGAAGACGCAGGAGCGCTTCAAGGAGATCAACGCCGCCTACGAGGTCCTCTCGGACCCGCAGAAGAAGCAGGTCTACGACCTCGGCGGAGACCCCCTGTCCTCCTCCGGCGGCGGTGGCGCGGGCGGTTTCGGCGCGGGTGGCTTCGGGAACTTCTCGGACATCATGGACGCGTTCTTCGGCAACGCGGCGCAGCGCGGCCCGCGCTCGCGCACCCGCCGGGGCCAGGACGCCATGATCCGGCTGGAGATCGACCTCAACGAGGCGGCCTTCGGTACGACCAAGGAGATCCAGGTCGACACGGCGGTCGTCTGTACGACCTGCTCGGGCGAGGGCGCCGCACCCGGCACCTCGGCCCAGACGTGTGACATGTGCCGCGGCCGCGGTGAGGTCTCCCAGGTCACCCGGTCCTTCCTCGGCCAGGTCATGACCTCCCGGCCCTGCCCCCAGTGCCAGGGCTTCGGGACCGTCGTGCCCACCCCGTGCCCGGAGTGCGCCGGCGACGGCCGCATCCGCTCGCGCCGCACGCTCACGGTCAAGATCCCGGCCGGTGTCGACAACGGCACCCGGATCCAGCTCGCGGGCGAGGGCGAGGTCGGCCCCGGCGGCGGCCCCGCCGGCGACCTGTACGTGGAGATCCACGAGCTCAACCACGACGTCTTCCAGCGCCGTGGCGACGATCTGCACTGCACGGTGACGATCCCCATGACGGCGGCGTCGCTCGGCACGAAGGTGCCGCTCCAGACACTGGACGGCATGGAGGAGGTGGACATCCGCCCGGGCACGCAGTCGGGCCAGTCCATCCCGCTGCACGGGCGCGGCGTGACGCATCTGCGGGGCGGCGGGCGCGGCGACCTGATCGTCCACGTCGAGGTCACCACGCCGACCAAGCTCGACCCCCAGCAGGAGGACCTGCTGCGCCAGTTGGCCAAGCTGCGCGGCGAGGAGCGCCCGATGGGGCAGTTCCAGCCGGGGCAGCAGGGCTTGTTCTCCCGCCTGAAGGACGCGTTCAACGGTCGGTGACCGTTGTTCGGCCCGGCCTTTGTCTGCGGCTGAGTGGCTGGCTGAGCGCGCAGTTCCCCGCGCCCCTGACTACCTAGGGGCGCGGGGAACTGCGCGAGCAACCCAGCACGGGCCGCAGACGAAGACCGGGCCGGGGCGGCCGCAGGCCGAGGGGTCGCGGGCGCAGCCCGCGGTGGGGTGGGCGATTCGGCCCCACGCCGCACCCGTGACACGATGCGGGCATGGCTTTGACCGATCTCTGCCGGTATCCGATCGTGCAGGCTCCGATGGCCGGTGGCGTCTCCGCCCCCGGTCTGGCCGCCGCGGTCTGCGAGGCCGGCGGGCTCGGGTTCCTGGCCGCCGGGTACAAGACGGCCGACGGCATGTACCAGGAGATCAAGCAGCTGCGCGGGCTCACCGGGCGGCCGTTCGGGGTCAACCTGTTCATGCCGCAGCCCCCGCACACCGACCCGGCCGTCATCGAGGTCTACCGCAACCAGCTGGCGGGCGAGGCCACCTGGTACGGGACCCCGCTCGGCGACGCCGACTCCGGCGGCGACGACGGCTATGAGGCCAAGCTGGCGATCCTGCGCGAGGACCCGGTCGCGGCCGTCTCGTTCACCTTCGGCTGCCCCGAGCCCGAGGTGCTCGCCGCGTTCGCCGCCCTCGGCACGTACACCGTCGTCACCGTGACCACCCCCGACGAGGCGCTGGCCGCCGAGGCCGCCGGGGCCGACGCCGTCTGTGTGCAGGGGATAGAGGCCGGCGGGCACCAGTCGACGCACCGCGACGACCCGCAGGCCGACGGCTCCGGGATCGGGCTGCTCTCGCTGATCACCCAGATCCGCGAGAGCGTACGGCTGCCGCTCATCGCGACCGGCGGGCTGATGCGCGGCGCCCAGATCGCGGCGGTGCTCGCGGCCGGCGCGGACGCGGCGCAGCTCGGCACGGCGTTCCTGGCCTGCCCGGAGTCCGGCGCGCACGCGCTGCACAAGCAGGCGCTGACCAACCCCCTCTTCGTCCGCACCGAGTTGACCCGGGCGTTCTCCGGGCGCCCGGCCCGCGGCCTGGTCAACCGGTTCATGCGCGAGCACGGGCCGTACGCCCCGGCCGCCTACCCCCAGGTGCACCAGCTCACCGCCGGGCTGCGCCGGGCCGCCGCCGCGGCGGGCGACGCCCAGGGCATGGCGCTGTGGGCGGGGCAGGGGCACCGGCTGGCCCGCACACTGCCCGCCGGGCAGCTGGTGGAGGTCCTGGCGGGCGAACTGGACGCGGCGCGCGCCGCGTTGGCCGCAACGAGAAACCGAACCACATGAGGAGTACGTCATGACCGCCCCGGTCTTCGTCGTCGACCGCTTCCCCGCGTCCGGGCCGGGCGGCCGTTACGTCCTGGACGGACCCGAGGGCCGGCACGCCGTCTCGGTGAAGCGGCTGGCGCCCGGCGAGGACGTCGTCCTCACCGACGGGCACGGCACCTGGGCGGAGTGCGTGGTCCTGGACACCGAGGGCAAGGACCGCCTGGTCGTCCGGCTCGACTCGCTGCGGGAGGAGCCGCAGCCGCAGCCGCGCATCACCGTCGTCCAGGCGCTGCCCAAGGGCGACCGGGGCGAGGTCGCGGTCGAGACGATGACCGAGGTGGGCGTCGACGCCGTGGTGCCGTGGCAGGCCTCGCGCTGCATCACCCAGTGGAAGGGCGAGCGGGGCGCCAAGTCGCTGGCCAAGTGGCGCGCCACGGCCCGCGAGTCGGGCAAGCAGTCACGCCGGGTGCGGTTCCCGGAGGTACGGGACGCGATGACGACCAAGCAGGTTGTCGCGTTTTTGGCCACGGCTGATTTCGCCGCCGTGCTGCACGAGGGGCGCGACATCCCGAGCGAGCCGCTGGCCACCGCCGCCCTGCCCGACCAGGGGGAGGTCGTCCTGGTGGTGGGCCCCGAAGGGGGCGTCTCGCCCGAGGAGTTGGCGGCTTTCGAGGCGGCGGGCGCCAAGCCGTATCTGCTCGGCCCGAGCGTGCTGCGCACCTCCACGGCGGGCACGGCGGCGGCCGCGCTGCTGATGGGGCGCACCGGCCGCTGGTCGTGACACCACAGAACCGCTCGTGACGTCGTAAAGCCGTCTACCGCGTCCGGCGCGGTGGTGGGACGCTGGCGCGATGGGGGCAAGGAGATACGTAACGTTGCCGCTGCGCCATCGGCGCGCGCTCGCCGCGCTCGCTCTGGCCGGGGCGGCCGCCGTCACGGTCGCGGCCTGCGACCCGGTGGGCGGGATGAGCTCGGTCACCGTCTCGGTGACCACGGACAAGGTCGCGACCAGCAAGCTGGAGCACGACGGCTTCAAGGTGCGGTATCTGACCTGCACCGCCAAGATCGACGGCGGCTCGTCGACCCGTACCCCGTCGGCCGGTTCGACCCGTACGGTCGCCACGGTCGACTGCCGGGGGCGCACCGACGACAACAAGAAGATCAGCGTCACCGGCAAGGTGACGGAGGAGCGCGAGGACCGCTGTGTACGGGGCGATCTGACGGCGAAGGTCGCCGACCGGACGGTCTTCCACGCGAGCGTCCTGGGCGACTGCAACGCGCCGCCCCCCACCAAGAACACGCCCAGGCCGCCCGGAAAACCGGGCAGCCGTCCGACGGTGACGGTCACGGTGACCGTGACGGAGTCGTTCCGGGGCAAGTGACGGGGCGAACGACCGGACACAACACATGACGGGGCCGAAGACGAACCGGGGCAGGCTGGCCGGGGCGCGTGCGGTCCGGTGGGCAAACGTCAGTAGCATGCACCTAGCTGACTGATCCATTGTTCCCACCGTGACCGAGGAGCTCAGGACCGTGGCCGGAGAGCCGCAGGCGGACTGCCTGTTCTGCAAGATCGTCTCGGGGGACGTCCCGGCGACCGTCGTCCGGGAGACCGAGACCGTCGTCGCGTTCCGCGACATCAACCCCCAGGCGCCGACGCACATCCTCGTCATCCCGCGCGTCCACCACCCCGACGCGGCCTCGCTCGCCGCCGCCGAGCCGGCCGTCGCCGCCGACGTGCTGCGCGAGGCCGGGGAGATCGCCGCCGCCGAGAACGTCGACGGCAGCGGCTACCGGATCGTCTTCAACACCGGCAGCGGCGCCGGGCAGACCGTCTTCCACGCGCACGCCCACCTGCTGGGCGGCCGCGGTCTCCAGTGGCCGCCGGGATAGGGCGGGCAACCCCTCTTGTCCGTACGTGAACTGGTGGTGCTCGGCACCGCCAGCCAGGTCCCGACCCGGCACCGCAACCACAACGGCTATCTGCTGCGCTGGGACGGCGAGGGCATCCTCTTCGACCCCGGCGAGGGCACCCAGCGGCAGATGCTGCGGGCCGGGGTGGCCGCGCACGACATCGACCGGATCTGCGTGACGCACTTCCACGGCGACCACTCGCTGGGGCTCGCCGGGGTGATCCAGCGGATCAACCTCGACCGGGTGCCGCACCCGGTCACCGCGCACTACCCGGCGAGCGGGCAGCACTTCTTCGACCGCCTGCGGTACGCGACGGCCTACCGCGAGACGGTCGAGCTGGCGCAGACGCCGGTCGAGGGCGAGGGGGCGGTGCTGGCCGCGACCGACGCGTACACGCTCCAGGCGCGGCGGCTCTCGCACCCGGTCGAGTCGTACGGCTACCGGATCACCGAGCCGGACCGGCGCCGGATGCTGCCCGCGCTGCTCGCCGAGCACGGCATCGCGGGCCCCGACGTGGGCCGCCTCCAGCGCGAGGGCGCGCTCGGCGGGGTGACGCTCGACGACGTCAGCGAGACGCGGCGCGGCCAGCGGTTCGCGTTCATCATGGACACCCGGCTCTGCGAAGGCGTGCCGGCGCTCGCCGAGGGCTGCGACATGCTGGTCATCGAGTCGACGTTCCTGGACGAGGACGTGACGCTGGCGCAGGACCACGGGCATCTGACGGCGGGCCAGGCGGCCGGGGTGGCCCGGGACGCCGGGGTGCGCCATCTCGTGCTCACGCACTTCTCGCAGCGGTACGCGGACCCGGCGGAGTTCGAGCGGCAGGCGCGGCGCGCCGGGTTCGAGGGGGAGCTGACGATCGCGGCGGATCTGACGCGGGTGCCGCTGCCGAGACGTACGCCGTAGTCCTTTTTTTCGCATCACGAACCTTCGCCGTTTCCCCCGGCCCCTTCAGAAAGCACTGCCATGCCCCTCCCCAAGGCCGAACTCCACCTTCACATCGAAGGCACGCTCGAGCCCGAGCTGGCCTTCGAGCTGGCCGCGCGCAACGGTGTGCGGCTGCCGTACGCGGACACCGAGGAGCTGCGCAAGGCGTACCTCTTCGACGACCTGCAGTCCTTCCTCGACCTGTACTACTCGCTGATGGCGGTGCTGCGTACGGAGGAGGACTTCGAGGCGCTGGCGGAGGCGTATCTGGCGCGGGCCGCGGCGCAGGGGGTGCGGCACGCGGAGATCTTCTTCGACCCGCAGGCGCATACGGCACGGGGTGTGCCGATCGGGACGGTGGTGGAGGGCCTCGGGCGCGCCCTGGACCGCGCCGAGTCGCGCCACGGCGTCACGACGCGGCTGATCCTGTGCTTCCTGCGCGACAAGTCGGCCGAGTCGGCGCTGGAGACGCTGGAGGCGGCACGGCCGCATCTGCACCGGATCGTGGGCGTCGGCCTCGACTCGGCGGAGGTGGGGCATCCGCCGGCGAAGTTCCGCGAGGTGTACGCGATGGCGGACTCGCTGGGGCTGCGGAAGGTGGCGCACGCGGGGGAGGAGGGGCCGCCGTCGTACATCACCGAGGCGCTGGACGTCCTGGGGGTGGAGCGGGTGGACCACGGGCTGCGGGCGCTGGAGGATCCGGAGCTGGTGGCCCGGCTGGTCCGCGACCGCGTCCCGCTGACCCTGTGCCCCCTGTCGAACGTCCGGCTCCGTGCCGTGTCCTCGCTTTCGGCGCATCCGCTGCGGCGGATGATGGAGGCGGGGCTGATGTGCACGGTGAACTCCGACGATCCGGCGTACTTCGGGGGGTACGCGGGGGACAACTTCGACGCGGTCGGGGCGGCGTTGTCGCTGTCTTCGGAGGAGCTGCGGGGGTTGGCCCGGAACTCGTTCCTGGCGGCGTTCCTGGGGGAGGGGGAACGGGGGCGGTACCTGGCGGAGGTGGCCGCGTACGAGTTCCCCACCCCGCCCGTTTCCTGAAGCCCTCTGGCGGGCGGCCGGGGGCTCCGCCCCGGGGCCCGGTCTTTGTCTGCGGGTGAGTGGCGGGCCGCTCGCGCAGTTCCCCGCGCCCCTGTTTGTGCCCGGTCTTTGTCTGCGGGTGAGTGGCGGGCCGCTCGCGCAGTTCCTCGCGCCCCTGGGCAGTTCGTCGGCTGCGGGCCGGTGGCCGCCTCTCGCGCAGTTCCCCGCGCCCCTAGGTGGCTAGGGGCGCGGGGAACTGCGCGATCAGCCACAGACGGCCCGCGGACGAAGGCTCGTCACACCGAGAGGCTGAACTCGCCGCCTGTGGGGGTCGGCAGGGGCTGAGGGGTGAGTGGGGGGACCGGGGGGCGGCGGGACGCCAGGGTTGTCAGAGGCGCGGCCAGAAGCAGCAGCGCCGCCCCCAGCACCACCCCCATCCCCCCGTACCCCGCCCCGGAAGACAGCACGCTCCCCGTCAGCGGACCGCAGGCCACCCCCAGGGACGACGCCGAGCCCGCCAGGACCGCCCAGCGGCCGCGCGGGTCCAGGGACGCCGCCAGGGCGATCAAGTACGAGAGCACCACCGGGTAGCAGACGTTCCACAGGATCTCGCCCGTGGCGAAGGACGCCAGGCCCCGCGCCGACGAGCTCAGCACCACACACCCGGCGATCACCACCGTGCCCAGCCCGATCGGCACCGCCCGCCCCAGCCGCGCGCCCAGCGCCCCCGCCGCCGTCACCCCGAGCAGCCCCGCCAGCAGCGCCACCGCGAACACCGCGCCCACCGTGACCTCGGTCAGGCCAGCCTGGGTCAGGCCGATGCGGCCGCTCACGCCCCACAGCGCGTTCTGCGCCAGCGACCAGCAGAGCATCCCGCCCGCCAGCACCGAGCCCGCCCGCCGGTGCGGCAGGGGGGTGGAGAGCGGGCCCGTGGCACGGGACGGGCCCGGGCCCGGCAGACGGGTCGTCGCGGGCCACACCAGCCCGGCCACCAGCGCGATCGCCGCGAACGGCAGCCCGTGACCGCCCCCGAGACGCGGGATCGTCAGATACAGCGCCCCGGCCGTCGCCGAGACGGACAGCAGCCCGAACGTGGTCAGCCGGTGCGGGTCCCGCCGCGCGGCCATCCCCGACGCCGCCACCGCCGTGGCCGTACCGGACCCGAAGCCCCCGACCACCGCCCCCGCCACCACCAGCGGCAGGAGAGTGGTCAGCGCGGCCGACCCGTAACCGGCCAGGGCCAGCAGCAGGCCCAGGCGGGCGAGGCGCCGCTCGCCGTACCGCTCCACCCGCGCCGCCAGCGTGAAGCCCGCCGCCGCCGAGCTCAACAGCAGGGTGGAGCCGATGAGTCCGGCCTGGGTGGGCGCCAGGCCGAGGCCTGACGAGAGGCGGCCCACGACGGTCGGGAGGAGATACGCGGCCAGATAGCCGGCCGTGAAGACGGCGACCAGAGGCCAGGCGGCACGAGGGCGTGCGGACATGGGCGTTCCAGGGAGCGGTGCCCGAGCGGGCAGAAGGTGCGGGGGAGGTACAAAGAGGGGGGATGCGCCCGGTGTTGTCACGGAAGTGCCTCGTACGGGAACGCGGCCCAATTTGTATCAAGCCGTCCCGAGCCGACGAAAGACAGTCGTTTGTGATCTGAGTCACCAATTGTTTGGGGGTGGGGTGGGTGGGTAGCTGCCGACCTTTGGTCGGCCTGGGCTCTGCTCGCCGCGCTCTTCCCCTCCCTTGACCCCCTCTTGTTCACATATCTAGGCTGCGTTCCCATGGATGCACTGGCTGCCGCTGCCGCGATCGTCGACGTCCGGCTCACCCCCGTCCTCATCTCCGACCCGCCGCTCCTCAACGTCCAGGGCGTGCACCAGCCGTACACCCCGCGCCTGGTCGTCGAAGTCGTCACCGACAGCGGGGTCACCGGCGTCGGCGAGACCTATGGCGACACCACGTACCTTGAGCTGGCCCGGCCGTACGCCGACGTGCTCCTCGCCGCCCGGCACGAGCTCTCCGACCTCAATGGGCTGTTCACCCTCATGAACGAGCTGCCCGTGAATCAGGCCCGCGTCGACCACTCCGTCGACGTGGGCGGGCTGCGCGGAGTGCAGAGCGCCGACAAGCTGCGGCTCTCCGTCGTCTCCGCCTTCGAGGTCGCCTGCCTCGACGCGCTCGGCAAGACGCTCGGCGTGCCGGTCCACAGGCTCCTCGGGGGCAAGGTCCGCGACAGCGTGGAGTACAGCGCGTACCTCTTCTACCGGTGGGCCGAACACCCGGGCGGGGCGGGCGAGAAGGACGACTGGGGGGCGGCCCTCGACCCCGCCGGGATCGTGGCGCAGGCCCGCCGGTTCGTCAGCGAGTACGGGTTCGGCTCCTTCAAGCTGAAGGGCGGCGTCTTCCCGCCCGAGCAGGAGGTCGCCGCGGTCCGGGCGCTCGCCGAGGCCTTCCCGGGGCGTCCGCTGCGGCTCGACCCGAACGGCGGCTGGAGCGCGGCCACTTCGCTGCGGGTGGCGGCCGAGCTCGCGGACGTACTGGAGTACCTGGAGGACCCGGCGTCCGGCACGCGCGCGATGGCGGAGGTCGCGGCGGGCACCTCGGTCCCGCTCGCCACCAACATGTGCGTGACCACGTTCCCGGAGATCCGCGAGGCGTTCCTCAGCGGTGCCGTGCAGGTCGTCCTCAGTGACCACCACTACTGGGGCGGGCTGCGCAACACCCGGGACCTCGCCGCGATCTGCCGGACCTTCGGGGTGGGCCTGTCCATGCACTCCAACACCCATATGGGCATCAGCCTCGCCGCGATGACCCAGGTCGCCGCGACCGTCCCCAACCTCGACTACGCGTGCGACAGCCACTACCCGTGGCAGAGCGAGGACGTCGTCGTCGACCGGCACGTCTTCCGGGACGGGCGGCTCGCCGTCCCGGACGCCCCCGGGCTCGGCGTCACCCTCGACCGGGACGCGCTCGACCGCCTCCACCGGCGCTGGCTGGCCGACGACGGCACCTTCCGCGACCGCGACGACGCCGCCGCGATGCGGCTGGCGCCGGGCCACGAGCAGTGGCGTACGCCGGCCCTGCCGCGCTGGTAGGAGCGGTCACCCGCCGCTCACCGGACCTCCGGGCGCGGCTCCCCGGCGCGGTGGATCGGGCACACTGGCCCCATCCGTACGCGAACGGGGAGCTCGCCGTGACCACATCCAGCAGAGAGCAGCAGGACCGCGCCGACCAGTGGGGCCACACCGCGGGCGTCGACCCGCTGGACAAGGTGCGCCGGCCCCGCGACCCGGAGTGCGACGTCTTCCTGACCGGCACGGTCTTCCTCGACATCATCTTCACCGGCCTCGACTCCGCGCCCGTACGCGGTACGGAGTCCTGGGCGCGCGGCATGGGGTCCAGCCCCGGCGGGGTCGCCAACATGGCCATCGCGCTGGCCCGCCTCGGGCTGCACACCTCGCTGGCGGCCGCCTTCGGGGACGACCACTACGGCGAGTACTGCTGGGACGCCCTGGAGCAGGGCGAGGGCATCGACCTCTCGCTGTCGCGGACCGTGCCCGGCTGGCACTCGCCGGTCACCGTCTCCATGGCGTACGAGGGCGAGCGGACCATGGTGTCGCACGGCCACGAGGCGCCGCCGGAGGAGTCCGCGCCCGCCGTGCCGCCACGCGCGCGTGCCGCGATCGCCTCGCTGGTGCCCGGCCGCACCGAGGAGTGGATCGCGGACGCCGCCCGGCACGGCGCGCGGATCTTCGCCGACGTCGGCTGGGACGACACCGGGCACTGGGACCTGGCCGGGCTGACCGGTCTGGAGCACTGCGAGGCGTTCCTGCCCAACGCGGGCGAGGCGATGCGCTACACCCGCACCGACTGCCCGCGCGCGGCCGCCCGCGCGCTGGCCGAGAAGGTTCCGGTCGCGGTGGTCACGCTGGGCGCGGAGGGCGCGTACGCGGTGGACGGCTCGACCGGGGAGACCGCCGAGGTGCCCGCGATCGCGGTGGAGGCGCTCGACCCGACCGGGGCGGGGGACGTGTTCGTGGCCGGGTTCGTCACCGGGACGCTGGCGGGGTGGCCGCTGGCGGACCGGCTCGCCTTCGCGGGCCTGACGGCGGCGCTCTCGGTGCAGGAGTTCGGGGGGTCGCTCTCGGCGCCGGGGTGGGCGGAGATCGCGGCGTGGTGGCAGGCCGTGCGCACGCGGTCGGGGCAGGACCCGGCGGCCCTGCGCCGCTACGAGTTCCTGGAGCCCCTGCTCCCGGGCGCGGCCCGGCCGTGGCCCCTGCGCCGCGCGGTCCCCACGATCGGCTTCCGCCGCCCGGCGTAGGTCTTCGCCCGCGGCCCGGTGGGTGACTGGTCGCGCAGTTCCCCGCGCCCCTGGTGTGCCCGGGCTTCGTCTGCGGGCCGGTGGCCTCTTCCCGCGCAGTTCCCCGCGCCCCTTCAATGCGCCCCTTCGGGGCGATCCCTCAAGGCGCTCCTGGCGGTCCGGAGCAGGCACAACCCCCTAGGGGCGCGGGGAACTGCGCGAGCAACCCACCACCGGTCCGCAGACGAACCCCTGGCGCAAAAGGGGCGCGGGGAACTGCGCGACCAGCCATGCACGGGCCGCAGGCGCGAGACGGCACCGGGCACCACGGGCGCTTCCCCGTGAAAACCTCTCGGCGCTGTCAGCGCCAGGTCGTACGCTGGGTATCCAGAGGTTGTCGAGCAGCGAGAACCCTGCAACGGGAGGTATGTGCAGGCCACAGAGCCGGCCCATGACTCAGACACCCACACAGGCGCAGACGAGTGCCCAGATCAAGGTCCCTGCCAAGCACCCGATGGTGATGCTGCTCGGATCCGGTGACTCGCTGCTGCGCGTGATCGAGAAGGCCTTCCCGGCGGCCGACATCCATGTCCGGGGCAATGAGATCAGTGCCACGGGGACCCCGGCGGAAGTCGCGCTCATCCAAAGCCTGTTCGACCAGATGATGCTGGTGCTCCGCACCGGTCAGCCGATGACGGAGGACGCAGTGGAACGCTCGATCGCCATGCTCCGGGCGAGCGAGAACGGCAGAGCGGAGGACGGCCACGAGACCCCGGCCGACGTGCTGACCCAGAACATCCTCTCCAGCCGTGGTCGCACGATCCGCCCCAAGACCCTCAACCAGAAGCGGTACGTCGACGCGATCGACAAGCACACGATCGTCTTCGGCATCGGCCCCGCCGGTACCGGAAAGACCTATCTCGCCATGGCCAAGGCGGTCCAGGCCCTGCAGTCCAAGCAGGTCACCCGGATCATCCTGACCCGGCCCGCCGTGGAGGCGGGCGAGCGCCTCGGCTTCCTGCCGGGCACGCTCTACGAGAAGATCGACCCGTATCTGCGCCCGCTCTACGACGCGCTGCACGACATGCTGGACCCGGACTCGATCCCCCGGCTGATGGCGGCGGGCACGATCGAGGTCGCGCCCCTGGCGTACATGCGCGGCCGTACGCTCAACGACGCGTTCATCATCCTGGACGAGGCGCAGAACACCAGCGCCGAGCAGATGAAGATGTTCCTCACCCGCCTCGGCTTCGACTCGAAGATCGTCATCACGGGTGACATCACCCAGGTCGACCTGCCGAACGGCACGAAGAGCGGACTGCGCCAGGTCCAGGAGATCCTGGAAGGTGTCGAGGACGTCCACTTCTCCCGGCTCTCGTCCCAGGACGTCGTCCGGCACAAGCTCGTCGGCCGTATCGTCGACGCGTACGAGAAGTACGACAGCCAGCAGGACCGCAACGGGAAGTAGTCAGAGCGCACCATGTCGATCGACGTCAACAACGAGTCCGGAACCGAGGTCGACGAGCAGGCGATCCTCGACATCGCCCGCTACGCCCTCACGCGGATGCGGATCCACCCGCTCTCCGAGCTGTCGGTGATCGTCGTGGACGCCGAGGCCATGGAGCAGCTGCACATCCAGTGGATGGACCTGCCCGGCCCGACCGATGTCATGTCCTTCCCGATGGACGAGCTGCGTCCGCCGATGAAGGACGACGAGGAGCCCCCGCAGGGGCTCCTCGGTGACATCGTGCTGTGCCCCGAGGTCGCCACCAAGCAGGGCGAGGACGCGCCGACGCGGCACTCGATGGACGAGGAGCTCCAGCTCCTGACCGTCCACGGAGTGCTGCACCTGCTGGGGTACGACCACGAGGAGCCGGACGAGAAGGCCGAGATGTTCGGCCTCCAGGCGGCCATCGTGGACGGCTGGCGGGCGGAGAAGGGCCTCACCGGCCCCTCCCCGGCGCCGACCGTCTCATGACCGGGCAGCTGCTCTTCGGCGCCGTCGCCCTGGTCGTGGTCGCCTGGCTGGCCGCCTGCGCGGAGGCCGGCATCGCGCGTACCTCCTCGTTCCGCGCGGCCGAGGCCGAGCGGTCGGGGCGGCGCGGCGCGGCCAAGCTCGCCCAGGTGGCCGCCGACCCGACCCGCTATCTCAACGTGGCCCTGCTGGTCCGGGTCGCCTGCGAGATGGCGGCCGGGGTGCTGGTCACCTATGTGTGCCTGGAGGACTTCGAGCAGACCTGGACGGCGCTGCTCGTCGCCATCGCGGTGATGGTGCTCGTGTCGTACGTGGCCGTCGGCGTCTCGCCGCGCACCATCGGCCGCCAGCACCCGCTGAACACGGCGACGGCCGCCGCGTACGTCCTGCTGCCGCTGGCCCGGATCATGGGCCCGGTCCCGCAGCTCCTCATCCTCCTCGGCAACGCGCTCACGCCCGGAAAGGGCTTCCGCAAGGGCCCGTTCGCCTCCGAGGCCGAGCTGCGCGCGATGGTCGACCTCGCCGAGCAGGAGTCGCTGATCGAGGACGAGGAGCGCCGGATGGTGCACTCGGTCTTCGAGCTCGGCGACACGCTGGTGCGCGAGGTGATGGTGCCGCGCACCGACCTCGTCTGCATCGAGCGCTTCAAGACCATCCGCCAGGCGCTCACCCTCGCGCTGCGCTCCGGCTTCTCCCGGATCCCGGTGACCGGTGAGAACGAGGACGACATCGTCGGCATCGTGTATCTGAAGGACCTGGTCCGCAAGACGCACATCAACCGCGACTCCGAGGCCGACCTGGTCTCCACCGCGATGCGCCCCGCCGCGTTCGTCCCCGACACCAAGAACGCCGGCGACCTGCTGCGCGAGATGCAGCAGGACCGCAGCCACGTCGCGGTCGTCATCGACGAGTACGGCGGCACGGCCGGGATCGTCACCATCGAAGACATCCTGGAGGAGATCGTCGGGGAGATCACCGACGAGTACGACCGGGAGCTGCCGCCGGTCGAGGAGCTGGCGGACGGCTGCTTCCGGGTCACCGCCCGGCTCGACATCACCGATCTGGGCGAGCTGTTCGGGCTCGACGAGTTCGACGACGAGGACGTGGAGACGGTCGGCGGACTGCTCGCCAAGGCGCTCGGCCGGGTGCCGATCGCGGGCGCCACGGCCGTGGTCGACCTGCCCGACGGGCGGGCGCTGCGGCTCACCGCCGAGTCCCCGGCGGGCCGCCGGAACAAGATCGTGACCGTGCTCGTGGAGCCGGTGGCCGTCAAGGAGGAGGAAGAGGCGTGACCCCTCAGGAGCTCAGGGCGTTCTGTCTGGCGTTCAACGCCGCGACCGAGGAGTTCCCGTTCGACTCGGGGACCTCCGTCTTCAAGGTCCTCGGGAAGATGTTCGCGCTGAGCAACCTGGGGGGAACCCCGCTCACGGCCAACCTCAAGTGCGACCCGGACGAGGCGGTGCGGCTGCGCGCCGCGTACCCGGCGATCGTGCCGGGGTGGCACATGAACAAGCGGCACTGGAACACGGTGGACGTGGGGCAGCTCCCGGACCGGATGGTCCGGGAGCTGATCGAGGATTCGTACGACTTGGTCGTGGCGGGTCTTCCCAGGGCCGAGCGGCTTCGGCTGGACCGGGGCTGACGTTCCCGGCGGGATCTTCGGCTGCGGGTCGTGGCCGGTTGCTCGCGCAGTTCCCCGCGCAGTTCCCCGCGCCCCTGAAGGGGCGCGGTACCGCGTCGTGACTCCACTGTGCGCCTAGGCGGATCGGCGGCCCAGGCCTGCCGCCACCAGCGCCGCCGCCGCGATCACGATCACCGCGTCGATGAGCAGGACGTGGCGTACCCCGCCGAACAGGTCCCCCCGCGTCGTCGCCAGGACTCCCAGCAGCGGGATGCCGATCGTGATGCCGACCTGCTGGGTCGTGGTGACCAGGCCCGTCGCCAGGCCCTGCTCCTCGTCGGGGACGCCGCTGGTGACCGTCACCCCGTACGAGATGATCGCGCCCAGGTGGCACATGCTGGCCAGCGAGACGGCGGCGGTGGCGAGCAGTGCGCCCGACTCCCGGCCCACCGCCAGCAGCAGGGCGACGAACAGGCCCTGGCCGAGCAGCGAGGCGACCAGCGTACGGCGGGCGCCGAAGCGGCCGATGACCTTGGCGGCGTACGTTCCGGCGACCGCCGAAATGACGCCCTGGACGCCGAAGACCAGACCGGTCCGGAAGGACGACAGACCCAGGACCTCCTGGAGGTAGAGGGTCAGGACGAAGACCACCGTCGACATCATCGAGAAGGTGACAAGGCCGCCGAAGTTGCCCCACGCCACCGTGCGGCGCCTCAGCATCGGCAGCGAGACCAGCGGGGCCGCCGCCCGGGACTCGACCACGACGAACGCGGCGAGCAGCGCGAGCCCGGCGACCAGGGTGCCCCACACGTCCGCGCCGCCGAAGCCGCGCTGGGCCGCCGTCGACAGGGAGTAGATCAGGGCGAGCAGACCACCGGTGACGGTGACCGCGCCGGGCACGTCGAGCCGCGGGCGTTCCGGGGTGCGCGACTCCGGGAGCAGGCCCGGTGCCAGGGCGAAGACGAGCACCGCGGCGACCGTGAGCAGGCCCATCGTCGAGC
The DNA here is from genome assembly GCF_039521265.1 of Streptomyces crystallinus. Taxonomy (NCBI): domain Bacteria; kingdom Bacillati; phylum Actinomycetota; class Actinomycetes; order Kitasatosporales; family Streptomycetaceae; genus Streptomyces; species Streptomyces crystallinus. The sequence goes on from NZ_BAAACA010000011.1 coordinate 117,954, forward strand.
GCCAGCCCAGCGTGTCGGTCATGACCCCGCCGAGCACCATGCCGACGGTGAAGCCCAGCGAGAGCAGGGTGCCGCTGATGCCCAGCGCCCGGTCGCGCTGCGGGCCCTCGGGGAAGGTGGTCGTCAGCAGGGACATCCCGGTCGGCACGATCACCGCGGCGCCCAGGCCCTGGAGGGCGCGGCCGGTCAGGAACGACGCCGGGTCCCAGGCGAGGGTGGCGAGCAGCGAGGCGGCGCCGAACAGGGCGAGCCCGGTGAGGAAGAGCTTCTTGCGGCCGTAGAGGTCGGCGATCCGGCCGAACAGGAGCAGGAAGCCGCCGGACGGCAGCGCGAACGCGGTCACCGCCCACTGGAGCGCGGACTGGCCCAGGCCGAGGTCCTCGCCGAGGACGGGCAGTGCCACGTTCAGTACGGAGAAGTCGAGCGCCACCATGAACTGGGCGGCGCAGAGCACGAACAGGACCAGCTTCGCGCGGCCGGTGAGCCGGGCGTCCCGCGGGTCCGCCGCGGGGACCGGCGTGGCCGGTGCGGTGGGGGTGTCGATTGCCATGGCCACAGCCTGGCCGCCCGGGAATGGCCGTGGAGAGTGGGAACTTATCCTGTTGGCGGCACCACCAGGCAGCGGCCGGGGGTGCCGAAGCGTTGTCGACGAGGGGGAGTACGGACGTGGCCACGCCGATCGACAAGTCGCCGCGGCGCAACGAACTGCGCGAGTTCCTGATGAACCGGCGGGCCCGGATCAGCCCCACCGCCGCCGGGCTGCCCGACGGCGGCGCCCGCCGCCGCACCCCGGGCCTGCGCCGCGAGGAGGTCGCCGTGCTGGCCGGGGTGGGCGTCTCCTGGTACCAGTGGCTGGAGCAGGGCCGGGACATCACGGTGTCGCCGCAGGTCCTGGACTCGGTGGGCCGGGTGCTCAAGCTGACCAGCGTGGAGCGCCGCCATCTGTACGTGCTGGCCGGGCTCAACCCGCCCGCGCCGGAGGTCGATCCGGCCTACGCCGACATGCGCCAGGGCCTCCAGCGGCTGATCGACGCCTGGATGCCGTTCCCGGCGCACATCATGGACCCGTACTGGAACACGGTGATGTACAACGACGCGGCCGCCATGGTGCTCGGGATGCGCCCCGAGATCGTGCAGAACTGCCTCATCGCCTTCTTCACCGACCCGGTCTACCGGGCGCGCTCCAAGAGGTGGGAGGAGATCGCCGGGAGCGTGGTGGCCCAGTTCCGCGCGGCCTGCTTCGAGCGGCCCGACGACGAGGGCTTCCAGGAGGTCGTCGAGGAGGCGTCGCGGCTGTCGGCGGAGTTCGCCGAGCTGTGGGGGCGGCGGGACATCCTGCCCGCGGGCCAGGTGCGCAAGGAGTTCCAGCACCCGGTGGTGGGCACGCTGTTCGTGGAGTCCACGCAGCTGCGCGTGCCCGCGCGCCCGGACCTCGCCATCGTGCTGCACAACCCGCTGCCGGAGGGCGACACGGCCGCGAAGCTGGAGTGGCTGGCCTCGCCGGAGGGGCGGCGCGGGTCGATGTACCCGGTCGCGGGCTGAGACGCGGCGCCGCCGTTCGGTGGCACTCCTTATGCTCCTCGTATGACTCAGAGCACCGAACTCGACCCCGAGGACCGCAAGATCATCACCCTGGCGCGCAGCGCCCGGGCCCGCAACGGGGTGGCCGAGGGCGCGGCCGTACGGGACGAGACCGGGCGTACGTACGTCGCCGGGACCGTGGAGCTGGACTCGCTCAAGCTCTCGGCGCTGCGGACCGCTGTCGCGATGGCGGTGGCGAGCGGGGCGAAGTCGCTGGAGGCGGCGGCGGTGGTGACGGACGAGGCCTCGGCCTCGGACGCGGATCTGGCGGCTGTACGGGATCTTGGGGGTGTGGGGACGCCGGTGCTGGTGGCGGGACCGGACGGATCACTCCGCGCAACGTTGCCGGCCTGACGCTGTGTTGCCCGCACTTTGTCTGCGGGTGAGTGGCGGGTTGCTCGCGCAGTTCCCCGCGCCCCTTTTTCTGGCCCGGCCTTCGTCTGCGGGTGGGTGGTGGGCTGGTCGCGCAGTTCCCCGCGCCCCTGGGTAGTACGGCTTGTCCGGTGATTCACGGCGCCCCTAGGGGGTTGGGGGCAAGCCGGAGAACTCTGCTCAGCCACAGGCTTTTAGGGGCGCGGGGAACTGCGCGAGAAGCGGCCACGACCCGCAGACGAAAGCGGACCTCCAGGACGCCCAGAGCCGCCCGACGGGGTCGGACTGCCTAGAGTGCCGGTTCCCAGGGCGCGCCCACAACCGCCCGAACGGGCCGTCCTACCCAGGGGCGCGGGGAACTGCGCGAGCAACCCATCACACACCCGCAGACAAACGCCGGACCAAAAAAGGGGCGCGGGGTCAAGAAACCCCCCGCCCCCCCTTGCGCCCAGCCGCAACCCGCGCATCAATGAACAGCAGTAAATCCGACGGCCCGTCAGATCCGGCGGCCGAGGCAGGGGGCGCGAGCCGCGGCCCCGTGCCGGACCGGTCGCCCCGCGTGGCGTGCGCACCCCGCCCGCGGACGGTTACGCGTAACCGACACGCGCATGCGCATGCGCCCAGCGCGGCACTCGCCATCTCCCGCTGCGGGAAGCAGGGGGAGTACGGAAGGGGAACCGATGGTACGCAAGAGGCCACTGGCGCTCGCGGCGCTCGTCGCGGGCGGCCTGGCCACCGGTGCACTGGTACTGGCCCCGACGGCCGCGGCCGTCTCCCCGGGGTCGGCCACCGAGGTCTACGACTGCGGTTTCTACGGCGGCGGTGAGGCGACGCTGACGGCCACCCAGAACGGCACGGCCGCCACCATGACCCTCACCTCGTCCGAGATCACCACCCCGATCGGGGTGGGCAAGGACACCATCACCACCACGCTGACCATGGCCAGGTCCGGTGGCGGCACCCTGGTCTTCAGCGGGAAGCGCAACCCCGCGATGACGGCGGGCAGCGGGGTCTCGGTCGGTCCGCTCGCCGGGACCGTCTCGCCCGGGCTCTCCGCCAGCGCCCACCCCGGCTCGGTCAGGATGCTGGTCTTCGGGATCACCGTGACGTGCACCTCCACGGCGGCCCAGACGCCCGGGCCGTTCGTGTTCAGCTGAGCCCCGGGAGAAACCGACAGCCCCCCACGTCCCACGGAACCGGCGCCGCAGCCAGCGGCGCCGGTTCCCGCTGTCCGTACGCCCCGCACCAAGCCCCGCTGACCTGCGGGAACACGGATCTTGACAGTATCTGATGGCCCATCAGTCAAGGGATTTCGCTTCCATTGACTTCTTTTCGCGCCCCCAGGTCAATGGCTCCCTGCCGGCGCAGCCGAGCCGCTGCTGCGCCACTACCGCAGAGGAGGGCAGTCATGCCTTCAGCACGAAGACGGCGCCGCTGGGCCGCCGTACTGGGAGCCGCGGCGCTCATGGCCGGGACGGGGGCGCTCATCGCGCCCGCGCAGGCGCTGGCCGCGACGCCCGTCGACTTCGCCACGCACTGCGTACCGCCGCCCATCGCGGGCATCCCGCCCATCGACGGCACCACCACCGCCCAGATCACCGTCGACAAGGCGGCGCCCAAGGTCGGCGACACCGTCACCGTCACGTACACGGTCACCAAGCCCGCCGCCAGCAACCCGGTGGACCTGGCGCTGCCCGCCGACATCATGACCCCCACCGGAAAGGTCACCCTGGGCGGCGCCCAGAGCGGTGACCTCGCGGTCGCCGGGCCCAAGAAGAACGACCCGGTGCCGGGGAAGGGCGCGTTCCCGCCGTTCTCCATGACCGGTACGTTCACCGTCACCGCACCCGGCGCGATCACCCTGTCGCCCGGCGACTACAACATCCACACCAGCTACATCATGGAGCTGGACACCCCCTGCACGGTCACCAACCCGCCCGCGCCCGTCTCCGAGACGGTCACCGCGACCGGCGGCGGCCAGACCAACCAGCGGGCCGTCCAGCTGGGCACCGCCTCCGGCAAGCCCGGCGCCACGGTCACGGTCACCGGGTCGAAGTTCACGGCGGGCGCGACCGTGACGGTCGCGGGCCGCGCCGGAGCCGCCGAGACCGCCGACAAGGCGACCGTGACGGCGGACGCGCAGGGCGCGTTCTCCACCACGCTGACGGTCAACGACAAGGCGACCAGCGGCATCGTCGCCTACGAGGGCGCGAGCTGGAGCGACGACAAGGGGGCGGGACCGGCGGCGTACAGCGTCGTCGACGACACCCCGGCGCCGCCGAACAGCCAGAAGCTCAACTCCTCGGTCAAGGCGGGCACCCTCTCCATGACCCAGGCCGGCGACGCCGTCTCCATGGACGCCGTCGACTTCGGCAAGGGCGGCTTCTCCCGGGGCTCGCTCCAGACGGTGACGGTCCAGGACTTCCGCGGCGGCCCCGCGGGCTGGTCCCTGACCGGCAAGGTCACCGACTTCACCGGCCCCGGCGGGGCGAAGATCGACGCCTCCAAGCTCGGCTGGACCCCGGTCTGCGCCACCAAGGCCGGCTCCCCGTCGACCTGCGCGGCGGGCTCGCCCGGGCCCGTGGGCGGCGCCGGCGCCACCCTCGCCACCACGCCCAACGCGGCGCTCACCGGCGGTGAGTTCACCGTCGACGCCCGGGTCTCGTTGAACGTTCCGGCGTTCACCGCCCCCGGCGCCTACTCCGGTGTGCTGACGCTCACGCTCGCCTGATCCACCCGTGGGCCGGGCGCGCACCCGGCCGGCCCACCCGTCCCCGGGGGAACGCCGTGCGCAGACCGTCGCCCGTCCCGCTCCTGCTCGCCGCCCTGCTCGCCGCCGTCCCGCTGGCGCCCGGCACGCCCGCGCGCGCCGCCGACAACGGCGACTGGGCCGTCTACCCGGCCGCCTCCGGCGCGGACCGGCGCCCGTACTTCTACCTCTCCGCCGACCCCGGCAGCACCCTGACCGACAAGGTCACCGTCACCAACAAGACGGCCGCCCCGATGAGCTTCCGGCTGTACGGGGCCGACGCGTACAACACCGAACGCGACGGCGGGTTCGCCGTGCGCACCCGGCGCGAGCCGCAGCACGGCGTCGGCGCCTGGGCGCGGCCCGAGCGGACGGCGGTCACCGTCCCGGCGCACGCCTCGGTCACCGTGCCGTTCACCGTCACCGTCCCCGCCGACGCGGAGCCCGGCGACCACCCCGGGGCGCTGGTCGCCCTGGACGAGAAGGTCGCGGCCGGGCGGGGCGAGCTGGCCATGGGGGTGCAGCAGGCCGTCGGGGCGCGCGTCTATCTGCGGGTCACCGGGCCCGCCGTGGCCGCGCTCGCCGTCGAGGACGTCTCGCTCGCCCAGCACCGGCCGCTGCTGCCCGGTACGGGCACGAGCCGGACCACCATCTCGTACACCCTGCACAACCGGGGCAATGTCACGCTCGACCCGAAGGTCGAACTGAAGGCGACGGGCCTGTTCGGCCGTACGCTGCTCAGCCGCGCGCTCACCAAGGTGCCGGCCGAGCTGCTGCCCGGCCAGAAGGTCCGCCTGACCGAGCCGTGGAGCGGCTCGCCGCAGCTGGACCGGGGCGACGTACGGCTCACGGCCAGCGCCAGGGGCGTCACCGGATCCGGCGGCGCCACCTTCCTCGCACTGCCCTGGCCGGCCCTCGCGGTGCTGGTGGCGGCCGTGGCGGCGGGGCTCGCGGGGTGGCGGCTGCGGCGGGTCCGGGGGCGGCGGGGCCGACCGGCGGGGGCGCGCGTGCGGCGGGGCCGTTCGGATCGGGGAGAATGGGCGGCATGAGCGCTCGTACTGTTGAGAACAACGCCCCCCACCGGGCCGGCTTCGCCTGCTTCGTCGGCCGCCCCAACGCGGGCAAGTCCACCCTCACGAACGCTCTGGTCGGACAGAAGGTGGCGATCACCTCCAACCGTCCGCAGACGACCCGGCACACCGTCCGGGGCATCGTGCACCGCCCCGACGCGCAGCTGATCCTGGTCGACACGCCGGGCCTGCACAAGCCGCGCACACTGCTGGGCGAGCGGCTCAACGACGTCGTCCGTACGACCTGGGCCGAGGTCGACGTGATCGGCTTCTGCCTCCCGGCGGACCAGAAGCTCGGGCCCGGCGACAAGTTCATCGCCAAGGAGCTCGCGGGGATCAAGAAGACCCCGAAGATCGCGATCGTCACGAAGACGGACCTCGTCGACTCCAAGGCACTGGCCGAGCAGCTGCTCGCGGTGCAGCGGCTCGGGGACGAGCTGGGCTTCGAGTGGGCGCAGATCGTGCCGGTCTCGGCCGTCGGCGACCAGCAGGTCCAGCTGGTGGCGGACCTCCTGGTCCCGCTGCTGCCCGAGGGCCCCGCGCTCTACCCCGAGGGCGACCTCACGGACGAGCCCGAGCAGGTGATGGTGGCCGAGCTGATCCGCGAGGCGGCGCTGGAGGGGGTACGGGACGAGCTTCCGCACTCCATCGCGGTGGTCGTGGAGGAGATGCTGCCGCGCGAGGACCGGCCGGCCGACCGGCCGCTGCTCGACATCCACGCGAACGTGTACATCGAGCGGCCGAGCCAGAAGGGGATCATCATCGGGCCGAAGGGGAAGCGGCTCAAGGAGGTGGGGATGAAGTCGCGGCAGCACATCGAGGCGCTGCTGGGGACGCCGGTGTTCCTCGACCTTCATGTGAAGGTGGCGAAGGACTGGCAGCGCGACCCGAAGCAACTCCGCAAGCTGGGCTTCTAACTCCCCGCACCCGCTTCGCGTTCGTCTGCGGGTGGTGGTGGGTTGCTCGCGCAGTTCCCCGCGCCCCTAAAAGCCAGGGGGCTGAGCTGGGTTCTCCGGGTGCGGCCGACTACCTAAGGGGCGCGGGGAACTGCGCGACCAGCCACCCCCTGTCCGCAGACGAAAAGCGGGTGCAGGGGCGAAGCCCTACGCGGGGTGGGGGAACACTCACCCCTCGGCGATCAGCGCCGTGCCCACCCGTACAAACCCCAGCCGCCCATACATCCGCGCCACATCCTCGTCCCCCGCCGACAGGAACACCGTCGACGCCCCGCGGGCACGCGCGTCACGCACCAGCGCCCCCGTGACCGCCTCGCCCAGACCCCGCCGCCGCGCCGCCGGCACCGTGCCGACGCCGACGACCTCCGTCACCGGGCCCACCGGCTGGTGCATGCCGCAGGAGAGGGGCAGGCCGTCCTCGACGGCCGCCGCCACTACGGTGAGGCCCGCCGCGATGCGCTCCGCGACCTGCGCGGCGCGCCCGTCACCGGCCCGCGCGGCGATCTCCGCCGTCAGCTCGGCCGGCCCGGCCGCCCCCACCGCCGTACCGGGCGCCGCGAACGCCAGGTGCGGGACGACGAGCGCGGCGTGCAGGAGCGGGTCGTCCGCGCCCAGGACGCGGACCAGCGGGTGCGCCGCGGGCGCGGGCGCGTCCGGGGCCAGCACCATCAGCGGATGGGCGTGCACCGCGAGGCCCGACGCCTCCACGGCCGCCCGCAGCCCGGGCGTCACCTCGTCCACCCACTCGAACGCCTCCGGCAGCCCCAACTCCCGCTGGCGCGCCCGCACCTTGTCGACGTCCGCCGCTGACACCGGGCCCGGGTGGCCGGGCGTGGGCCGCCCGTAGAACGGCCAGCCGACACCCTCCCGTACGAACAGCGTCAGCGGACCGAAGTCCTCCGCCCGGGCCGAGGAGCGCGGTACCGAGTCGTAGTAGCGCTCGAGGAGCTGGAGGTGGGCGGTGGGCGGGGTGTCTGTCGTCATGCCTGGCATCAAAGCAACGACGGCCCCGCTACGCACCTTCTTTCAGCACCCGCGACACCAGCGCCCGCTGCGCGGCGGACAGCCGCGGGTCGGCGCAGTGGACCGTGCGGCCGTCGACCGTGATCTCGTAGTGGAAGCCGTCCGGAACGCCCGGCGACGGCTCGGTCCGGCCGTCGGCGAGCGCCGCCTCGGCCAGGGCCTGCCACTCCGCCGCGTCGGGCCGGCCCGAGGTGTCGACCTCGGCCCGGCGCTCGATGCCGGCGAATCCTCCTGTGCGGGTCACCTGGATGCGCATGCCTCCTGTCTAGCAGCGCACCGGCCCCGCGTCAGCCGCTCTCCACACCGACCTGCGACCAGGCTTTGCGGACCGCCTGGTGCTCCTCGCCGTCGCCGAAGCGGGTGTGCGCCGCGGCGACGGTGAGCCGGGCGAAGTCCGCGAACAGGGCCTGCTTGCCGAGCTCGCCGCCGGTCAGCACGTCGTACCAGATCTGCCCGGCCCGCTCCCAGGCCTTGCCGCCGAGCGCCTCGGCGACCAGGTAGAAGGCGTGGTTGGGGATGCCCGAGTTGAGGTGGACGCCGCCGTTGTCGCGGCCGGTGGTGAGGTAGTGGTCCATCGTCGCGGGCTGCGGGTCCTTGCCGAGCACGTCGTCGTCGTACGCCGTGCCGGGCGCCTTCATGGAGCGCAGCGCCGCGCCGGTCACCCCCGGGGCGAGCAGGCCCTGGCCGATCAGCCAGTCGGCCTGGTGGGCGTCCTGGTCGAGGGCGTACTGCTTGATCAGCGAGCCGAAGACGTCCGACATCGACTCGTTGAGCGCGCCCGGCTGCCCGAAGTACGTCAGGTTCGCCGTGTGCTGGCGTACGCGCGGTTGACGGTGGCGTCCTTCACCGGCTTGTCGCCCCTGCCGCGTACCTTGCGGCCGGGCAGCGCGGTGCCGTGGCGGCAGTCGTGGACGGTGCGGTGCGGCTGTCCCTCGACGGAGGCACGATGGTGCAGAAGACGGGTGTGTGCGCGTTCATGTCGCGACAATGTGGCACTCGGTCATGGGGCTGTCACTACTCGCCACCATGATTGGTTCCCAGCCATTTCGGCGCATAAGCGCCGAGCGGGTCCGGGACTTTGGTCCCTGGTTCCTTCGCCGACGTCCCGCATACTGAAACGGGACCGGCGCTTTCGGCGCCCCTCGGCTAGGCTGCGGCACATCATGCGTTTCGGGCTGCTTCTCCTTAGCTGCCGCGGCGAGGGCCTGTAAGTCGTAGGCCGACCCCCTCCCCGCGGGATCTGGTGCTGCTTCGACTCAGTCGGCCGTCCTATGAGAAGGACCCGAGGAGCCCTACGCAATGTCTGAGAACTCCGTGTCTGTCGGTCGCCCGACGCCCGTCACCAACGCGACCCACACCCAGAAGACCTCCGGGATGCCGATCCACAAGTACGGCCGGTACGAGGCCGTGGACATCCCCGACCGCACCTGGCCCGAGCAGCGGATCACCAAGGCGCCGCGCTGGCTGTCCACCGATCTGCGCGACGGCAACCAGGCGCTGATCGACCCGATGAGCCCGGCCCGCAAGCGCGAGATGTTCGACCTGCTGGTGCGCATGGGCTACAAGGAGATCGAGGTCGGCTTCCCGTCGTCGGGCGACACCGACTTCAACTTCGTACGCTCGATCATCGAAGAGGGCGCGATCCCCGAGGACGTGACGATCTCCGTCCTGACCCAGGCCCGCGAGGACCTGATCGAGCGGACCGTGGAGTCCCTGCGCGGCGCCCACCGGGCCACCGTGCACCTGTACAACGCCACCGCCCCGACCTTCCGCCGGGTCGTCTTCCGCGGCTCCAAGGACGACATCAAGCAGATCGCGGTGGACGGCACCCGGCTGGTGATGGAGTACGCGGAGAAGATCCTGGGCCCGGAGACGACCTTCGGCTACCAGTACAGCCCGGAGATCTTCACCGACACCGAGCTGGACTTCGCCCTGGAGGTCTGCGAGGCGGTCTGCGACGTCTGGCAGCCCGAGGAGGGCCGCGAGATCATCCTCAACCTGCCCGCCACGGTGGAGCGTTCGACGCCGTCCACGCACGCGGACCGGTTCGAGTGGATGAGCCGCCGTCTGACCCGCCGCGAGTTCGTCTGCCTGTCCGTGCACCCGCACAACGACCGCGGTACGGCGGTGGCCGCCGCCGAGCTGGCGATCATGGCCGGGGCCGACCGCGTCGAGGGCTGTCTGTTCGGACAGGGCGAGCGCACCGGCAACGTCGACCTGGTCACCCTGGGCATGAACCTGTTCAGCCAGGGCGTCGACCCGCAGATCGACTTCTCGCAGATCGACGAGATCCGCCGCACCAGCGAGTACTGCAACCAGATGGAGGTCCACCCGCGCCACCCCTACGCGGGCGACCTGGTCTACACCGCCTTCTCCGGCTCCCACCAGGACGCCATCAAGAAGGGCTTCGACGCGATGGAGGCCGACGCGGCCGCCAAGGGTGTCACCGTCGACGACATCGAGTGGGCCGTCCCGTACCTGCCGATCGACCCCAAGGACGTCGGCCGCTCCTACGAGGCCGTCATCCGGGTCAACTCGCAGTCGGGCAAGGGCGGTATCGCGTACGTCCTGAAGAACGACCACAAGCTGGACCTGCCGCGCCGGATGCAGATCGAGTTCTCCCGGATCATCCAGGCGAAGACCGACGCCGAGGGCGGCGAGGTCACTCCCGGCCAGATCTGGTCGGTCTTCCAGGACGAGTACCTGCCGAATCCGGCCAACCAGTGGGGCCGTGTCCAGCTGCGTTCCGGCCAGACCACGACCGACACGGACGGCCGGGACACGCTGACCGTCGAGGCGGTCGTGGACGGCGTGGACACGGTCCTGACCGGCACCGGAAACGGTCCGATCTCGGCCTTCTTCGAGGCGCTGGCCGCGATCGGCGTGGACGCCCGGCTGCTGGACTACCAGGAGCACACCATGAGCGAGGGCGCGTCCGCGCAGGCCGCCTCGTACATCGAGTGCGCCATCGACGGGCAGGTCCTGTGGGGGATCGGCATCGACGCCAACACCACGCGCGCCTCGCTGAAGGCGGTCATCTCCGCCGTCAACCGCTCGGCCCGCCAGTAGCCCCGGCTTCCGAGCACGCTCCACCGGCCCGCCGCGGCCGGTGGAGCGCCGTCTTTGCGCCACTCCTCCTGACGAGGTGCTGACGTCACATCATCGATGTGGCTAACATCACGTCAACGCGGCAATGTTGCCGGTCCGTTACGGAGGTGCGCGGTGGTGCTAGGCCGGGGCTACAACGGTACGAACCCCCGCGCCGCGGGCATTCTCGAACGGATCTGGACGGTCCGGACTTCCTGGACCACCGTGGGCGACGGGGAGTTCTTCTGCCCGGAGTGCGGGGGCGACCGCAACTTCCGCCGCCGCACCGGCCGTCGGCGCCTGGCGGTGTTCGGCGTCCCGCTGCTCTCGCGCGGCGCCGCGGGGCCCGTGGTGGAGTGCGCGGCCTGCGAGACCCACTTCGGGACGGACGTCCTGGACCACCCCACCACCACCCGCTTCTCGGCGATGCTGCGCGACGCCGTGCACACCGTCGCCCTCGCCGTCCTCGCCGCGGGCGGCACCTCCTCCCGTACGGTCACCTCGACCGCGGCCGCGACCGTGCGCGCCGCCGGGTACGACGACTGCACCGAGGAGCAGCTGGTCACCCTGATCGAGGCGCTGGCGGCCGACACCGGGCGGTTCCTCACCGACACCGAGGCCGACCCGTGCGGCGCGGCCCTCGCCATCGAGCTGCACGAGTCCCTGGAGCCGCTGGCCCCGCACCTCGCCCCGGCCGGCCGCGAGTCGATCCTGCTCCAAGGCGCCCGTATCGCGCTGGCCGACGGCCCGTACCGCCCGGCCGAGCGCGAGGTCCTCATCACGGTGGGCGGCGCGCTCCAGCTGTGCGCGGACGACGTGTCCCGGCTGCTGGCGGCGGCCCGGACGCCGTCCTGAGCGACCCCGTCCTGGCGGAGCCCGCCCCCGGCGGTGAAACAATGGGCCCATGAGTCTGTTCCGGGACGACGGCATCGTGCTGCGCACCCAGAAGCTCGGTGAGGCCGACCGGATCATCACGCTTCTGACCCGCGGCCATGGCCGCGTGCGCGCCGTCGCCCGCGGGGTGCGCCGCACCAAGTCCAAGTTCGGCGCCCGCCTGGAGCCGTTCTCCCACGTCGACGTGCAGTTCTTCGCGCGCGGCAGCGAGCTGGTCGGGCGCGGTCTGCCGCTGTGCACCCAGAGTGAGACGATCGCTCCGTACGGTGGCGCGATCGTCACGGACTACGCCCGCTACACCGCCGGCACCGCGATGCTGGAGACGGCGGAACGGTTCACCGACCACGAGGGCGAGCCCGCCGTGCAGCAGTATCTGCTGCTGGTGGGCGCGCTGCGCACCCTCGCGCGCGGCGAGCACGCCCCCAACCTCGTCCTCGACGCCTTCCTGCTGCGCTCGCTCGCCGTCAACGGCTACGCGCCCAGCTTCGAGGACTGCGCCCGCTGCGGCATCCACGGCCCCAACCGGTTCTTCTCGATCGCGAGCGGCGGTGTGGTCTGCGCCGACTGCCGGGTGCCGGGCAGCGTCGTACCCTCTGCGGAGGCGGTCTCGCTGCTGAGCGCGCTCCTGACGGGGGACTGGGCGACGGCCGACGGGAGCGAGCCCCGGCACGTACGCGAGGGCAGCGGCCTCGTCTCGGCCTATCTGCACTGGCATCTGGAGCGCGGCCTGCGCTCACTGCGGTACGTAGAGAAGAACTGAGGGAGAAGAACCCCACATGGCACGACGCGGAATCCTGGGCGGCCGGTCCCGGCGCGAGTACACGACCCCCGAGCCGCACCCCTCGGGGGCGCGCCCGCCGAAGATCCCCGGTGAGCTGGTCCCCAAGCACGTGGCGGTCGTCATGGACGGCAACGGGCGCTGGGCGAAGGAGCGCGGGCTGCCGCGCACCGAGGGCCACAAGGTCGGTGCCGAGCGCGTCCTCGACGTGCTCCAGGGCGCGATCGAGATGGGCGTCGGCTCCATCTCGCTGTACGCCTTCTCCACCGAGAACTGGAAGCGCTCGCCCGACGAGGTGCGCTTCCTGATGAACTTCAACCGCGACTTCATCCGCAAGACCCGCGACCAGCTCGACGCACTGGGCATCCGGGTGCGGTGGGTGGGCCGTATGCCCAAGCTGTGGCGCTCGGTGGCCAAGGAGCTCCAGGTCGCCCAGGAGCAGACCAAGGACAACGACCGGCTCACGCTGTACTTCTGCATGAACTACGGCGGCCGGGCGGAGATCGCCGACGCGGCGCAGGCCCTCGCGGAAGACGTGAAGGCGGGCCGGCTCGACCCGTCGAAGGTGAGCGAGAAGACCTTCGCCAAGTACCTGTACTACCCGGACATGCCGGACGTGGACCTGTTCCTGCGGCCCAGCGGCGAGCAGCGGACCTCCAACTACCTTCTCTGGCAGAGCGCTTACGCCGAGATGGTCTTCCAGGACGTGCTGTGGCCGGACTTCGACCGCCGGGACCTGTGGCGCGCCTGTCTGGAGTACGCGCAGCGCGACCGCCGCTTCGGCGGGGCGCTGCCCAACCTCGACATCCCGCGGCAGGACGGTGCCGCGGCGGCCGAGTGACCCGCGCGCCGGGGCGGGGCGGCCGGGCCGGTCAGACCGCAGCCGCCTCGCACTCGGCGTCGGCCGCCGAGAGCTCCATCTCGGCGGCGAGCCGCTCGCCGCGGTCCTCGGAGAAGTCCAGCGCCGCGAGCACCGAGGGCACCGCGATGCTGGACATCACATGGCGCTGCAGGACCAGGTGGCGGTGGGAGAGGTCCTGGTAGTCGCTGAGCGTCTGGGACATCATCTGCAGCCCCGCGAAGGCGCCCACGTACAGCTCGGCCGTGTCGGAGATGACCACGTTGGGCATCAGCTCGCCGCGCGCCTGCGCCAGGGTCAGCACCTTGACGTTCACCTCGCTCCAGTGCCGGAACGGGCCGCTGCGGTCGAGCCCGGTGGCCTGCTGGTCGAGGGTCAGCCGGATGCTGGCGCGCACCAGGTGGTCGGTGCGCAGCCGGTGGGCGAGCACCGAGCCGGAGTCGATCAGCTCCTGGAGCTTCACGGGCTGCGGCGGCAGCGAGGGGCCGGAGCCCTGCTCGTTCAGAACCCCGTGCGCGAGCGCCTCCTTCGACTGGAAGTGGAAGTAGAGCGCGCCCTTGGTGACTCCGGCCGTCTTCAGGATGTCCGTGATCGTGGCGGCCTGGAACCCCTGCTTCTCGAAGACGATGGCCGCCGCCTCCAGGATCGCCCTCCTGGTGCGGATCGCACGGTCCTGCTTCGCCACGCTGCCTCCTTGTGTTGCGCCGCGATGTCGACGCCGTGAACTCCGGGACCGCCCCAGCCCCGCTATTGAAAAAAACCGTCTGGTTTGTATCTTAACAGTGGGACGCAGGACTATGTTCTTCGTACATGCCTCGGGGGGAGCCATGTCCAAAACACCAGCAGTATTGACCAGCGCCATACCCATAACCGGTGCCGGGCCCACCAACATGACGCAATCACACCCCGTCTCACCGGAACTGGTCCACCGGGCCAGGCCTGCCGACGCCTTTCCGCGCGGCTGGCGCCGGCGCGGCGAGGACACCTTCTCGGTCACCGCGCACTGGCCGCACGACCACGCGTTCTTCGCACCCGTCGCGGGGGATCTGCACGACCCGATGCTCGTCGTAGAGACGATGCGGCAGTCCGCGATGCTGATAGTGCACGCGGGCTACGGGGTGCCGCTCGACTGGCACTTCATGCTGACCGACCTCGAATACACCGGCAACGAGGGCCAGTGGGACGTCGGCGGCCAGCCGGCGCTCATCGACGTGGAGCTGGAGTTCTTCCGCCTCGAACGGCGCGGCGGCAAGCTGTCGCGGCTCAAGGTCCGCTGGGTGCTGCGCCGGCTCGGCCGGCTGGTGGCCACCGGCTCCGGCCAGGCCCGGGTGCTCAGCCCCGGCGTCTACCGGCGGCTGCGCGGCGACCGGACGGTCCCGGGCGTCAGCGGACACCTCCCGGTGCCCGTCCCGGCCGACCTGGCGGGCCGCACCCGCGCCGCCGACGTGGTGCTGGCGCCGTGCCCGCAGGAGCGCGTCTGGCGGCTGCGGGTGGACACCTCGCACCCCACGCTCTTCCAGCGCCCCAACGACCACGTGCCCGGCATGCTGCTCCTGGAGGCGGCCCGGCAGGCGGCCAGCGCGGCCCTGGGGCCCGCCCCGTTTGTGCCGGTCGCGGGTGACATAGCGTTCCACCGGTACGCGGAGTTCGACAGCACCTGCTGGATACAGGTCACCGACACGGCGCCCCGGCGCCCCGGCATGACCAGTGTGCAGGTCACCGGCCACCAGGAGGACAGCCTGGTCTTCCTCGCCACGCTGTCGGCCCCGCGCGGCGGCTGACGGGCCGGCAGGGCGGAAGGGGACGACGATGATTCTGGTGACCGGGGCGACCGGGACCGTGGGGGGCGAGGTCGCCCGGCTGCTGGCGGCCACCCACCCGCTGCGCGTGCTGGCCAGACGGCCGGAGCGCGTGACGCTCACCGGACCGGCCGTCGAGGTGGCCGCCGGTGAGTACGCCGACCGCGACAGCCTCGACCGCGCGCTCAAGGGCGTACGGGCGGCCTTCCTGGTGACCGGGAGCATCGGCGACCCCGACGACCTCCGGTTCGTCCAGGCCGCCCGCGCGGCCGGGGTGCGCCATCTGGTCAAGCTCTCCGCGCTGGCCGTCACCGATCCGGCCGCCGACGACCTCATCACCCGCCGCCAGCGCGAGAACGAGACGGCCGTACGGGAGTCCGGGCTCGCCTGGACCCTGCTGCGGCCGCGCGCCTTCATGACCAACACCCTGTCCTGGGCGCGGTCGGTGCGCGAGGAGGGCGTGGTGCGCGCGCTGTACGGGGACGCGCCCAACGCGACCGTGGACCCGCGCGACATCGCCGAGGCGGCGGTCAGGGCGCTCACCGAACCGGGCGCCCACGAGGGCCGCGCCTACGCGCTCTGCGGCCCCGCGCCGATCACCGCGGCCGAGCAGACCGCGCTCCTCGGCGAGGCCCTGGGCAGACCGCTCCGGTTCGAGGAGCTGGGCCCCGAACGCGCCCGCGCCGCCCTGCTCGCGCGCTATCCGCGGCCGGTGGCCGAGGCGCTGCTGCACAGCGCCGAGCGTCAGCGCGCCGGGGCGAAGGCCGGGGTGTCCCCGGACGTCCAGGAGCTGACGGGCCACCCGGCGCGCTCGTACGCCGAGTGGGCCCGCGACCACGCGGACGCCTTCGCCTGAGGCCCGTACGACGTCAGGGAAGGGCCCTGCCGGCAGCGACCGGCAGGGCCCTTCTCCTGTGTTCCTGGCCGCCTCAGCCGCCTCAGCCGTTCAGCAGGAGCGGCAGTTCCCGGTGGCCGTTGGAGATGAACGACGGGAGCTGGGCCGGCCGTTCGCCCGGGGCCGCCAGGGCCACGTCCGGGAAGCGGGTGAAGAGGGCCGACAGCGCCACCGTCGCCTCCAGACGGGCCAGCGGAGCCCCCAGGCAGTAGTGGACGCCGTGCCCGAAGGCCAGGTGCTCACGGCGCAGCGGGCGCGAGGGGTCGAAGCGGTCGGCGTCCTCGCCGTGCACTTCCGGGTCGCGGCCCGGCCCCGCGAGCGCGACCAGGATCGGCTCGCCGCGGGGGATCACCACACCGCCGATCTCGATGTCCTCCACCGCGTAGCGCAGCGGCACATGGGCGGCCGGCGGCTCCCAGCGCAGGGTCTCCTCGACGACGTCCTCCCAGGCGATCTCGCCGCGCCGGGCCCGGGCCAGCTCCTCGGGGTGGGTGAGCAGCGCGTACGCGGCCTGGTCGATGAGGTTGACCACGGTCTCGAAGCCGGCCGAGATCATCAGCAGCAGGGTGTCCACCAGCTCGACCTCGGTCAGACCGCTGCCGTCGTCCTCGTCCCGCGTGGCGATCAGACCGCTGGTCATGTCGTCGCCGGGGTTGGCGCGCTTGAAGGCGATGAACTCGTTGAGCGCCACATAGAGTTCACGGCCGGTCGCCTCGGCCTCCTCCGGGGTCACCTCGGTGAGGAAGGTGATGTCGATGAGGCGGCAGAGCCGGTCCCGGGCGCTCTCCGGGACCCCGAAGAGCTCGCAGATCACCTGGACGGGCAGCGGGCTCGCGAACGCCTTGCGCAGATCGACCGGTTGACCCGCCGGGGTGTCCGCGAGCTTGTCGAGGAGGTCCGAGACGATCCGCTCGATCGTCGGGCGCAGGGCCGCCGTCTGGCGCGCGGTGAACGCCTTGGACGTCAACTTGCGCAGCCGGCTGTGCTCCTCGCCGTACGCGGTGATCATGCTGCGGACCGATATCCACAGGGCGAGCGGCCAGGTGCGGGGGATCTCGCCGTTGATCCAGGCGGGCCAGTGGCGTTCGGCGTCCTTGGAGACGCGCGGGTCGGTCATCAGGCTCTTGGCGGCCTCGGCGCTGGTGACCGACCAGGCGGCCACGCCGCCGGGCAGCTCGACGCGGGTGACCGGGCCGTGCGCGCGGATACGGGCGATCTCGCCGTGGATGTCGGTTCCGGCGGCGTCGATGGCGAACGGGCAGTGCTGCTGGGGCATGGAGGTGCTCCGTAAGGACGGGATGGGGACGTGTGGCTGTGCCGACTACTGTGGGCACAAGGGGAGATGTACGTCGACGCGGGTGCCGTTCCCTGGCGCGCTCTCGATGCTGAGGCGCCCGCCGAGGCCGTCGGCCCGGGGCTCGGTCGGCCGTCGAGCGTGGCCCCCGGCAGCGGCGGCCGGGGAGGAGTCGCTCGGCGTCGGTGGGCAGCCGTTCGTCACCGGCCGGCTCCAGCCGTACGGTCGACGGCCTGCGGGAGGGCCCGGCGGGCGGCGGCGAGCTCGGGCCCGCCGCCGGTCCTGGCCGGATACAGCTGTGCGTCCCTCATCCGTCCTCCCCCCATGTGACCGGATGGGAGGAGATTAACAAACCGGATAACCGGTTTGCCACTGGGGTTCCAACAGGTGGCTAGCCGGCGACGGTCCAGGTGTCGTTGCCGGTGAGCAGGGCGCTGAGGTCGCCCTTGCCGCGCTGTTCGATGGCCTGGTCGAGCTGGTCGGCCATCTGCGTGTCGTACACCGGTCGGCTGGCGCTGCGGAACACGCCGATGGGTGTGTGGTGCAGGGTGTCGGGGTCGGCGAGGCGGGAGAGGGCGAAGGCGGTGGTGGGGGAGGCGGCGTGCGTGTCGTGGACGAGGACGCGTGCCTCGTTCTGCGGGGTCACCTCGACGACTTGGAGGTCGCCGGTGGCGGGGTCGCGGACGACGCCCTTGTGCAGATCGGCGCCGAAGCGGATCTGCTGTCCGTGTTCGAGGCGGATCACCGCCTCCTGTGCCTGCTCGTTGTCCTTGAGGATCTCGAACGCGTCGTCGTTGAAGATGTTGCAGTTCTGGTAGATCTCGATGAGGGCGGTGCCGGGGTGGTCGGCGGCTTGGCGCAGGGTTTCGGTGAGGTGTTTGCGGTCGGAGTCGATGGTGCGGGCGACGAAGGAGGCTTCGGCGCCGAGTGCCAGCGACACCGGGTTGAAGGGCGCGTCGAGGGATCCCATCGGTGTGGATTTGGTGATTTTGCCGGTTTCTGAGGTGGGGGAGTACTGGCCTTTGGTGAGGCCGTAGATGCGGTTGTTGAAGAGGAGGATTTTGAGGTTGACGTTGCGGCGTAGGGCGTGGATGAGGTGGTTGCCGCCGATGGAGAGGGCGTCGCCGTCGCCGGTGACGACCCAGACGCTGAGGTCGCGTCGGCTGGTGGCGAGGCCGGTGGCGATGGCGGGGGCGCGGCCGTGGATGGAGTGCATCCCGTAGGTGTTCATGTAGTACGGGAAGCGGCTGGAGCAGCCGATGCCGGAGACGAAGACGATGTTTTCCTTGGCGAGGCCGAGTTCGGGCATGAAGCCCTGGACGGCGGCGAGGACGGCGTAGTCGCCGCAGCCGGGGCACCAGCGCACTTCCTGGTCCGACTTGAAGTCCTTCATGGACTGGGCGGCCTCGGCCTTCGGGACCAGGGAGAGCAGGGTCCGTGCCGTCGTCGTCTCAGACATTGATGGCCTCCTTGAGGGCCTGCGCGAGCTGCTCGGCCTTGAACGGCATACCGTTGACCTGCGTGAACGACTGCGCGTCGACCACGAACTTCGCCCGGATCAGGATGGCGAGCTGGCCGAGGTTCATCTCCGGGACGACCACCTTGCCGTAACGCCCCAGCACCTCGCCCAGATTCCTCGGGAAGGGGTTGAGGTGGCGCAGATGGGCCTGCGCGATGGGTACGCCCTCGGCGCGCAGCCGGCGCACGGCGGCGGTGATCGGGCCGTAGGTCGAACCCCAGCCGAGGACGAGCGTGTCGGCGCCGCCCAGGTCGTCGACCTCGAGGTCGGGGACGTCGATGCCGTCGATTTTCGCCTGGCGGGTGCGGACCATGAGGTCGTGGTTGGCGGGGTCGTAGGAGATGTTGCCGGTGCCGTCCTGCTTCTCGATGCCGCCGATGCGGTGTTCAAGGCCGGGGGTGCCGGGCACGGCCCAGGGCCGGGCGAGGGTCTGTGGGTCGCGCTTGTAGGGCCAGAAGACTTCGGTGCCGTCGGCGAGGGTGTGGTTGGGTACGGTGGCGAACTGGACGCGTAGGTCGGGCAGTTCGTCGAGGTCGGGGATGCGCCAGGGCTCGGATCCGTTGGCGAGGTAGCCGTCGGAGAGCAGGAAGACCGGGGTGCGGTAGGTCAGGGCGATACGGGCCGCGTCCAGGGCGGCGTCGAAGCAGTCCGCCGGGGTCTTCGGCGCCACGATCGGCACCGGGGCCTCACCGTTGCGCCCGTACATCGCCTGGAGCAGGTCGGCTTGTTCGGTTTTGGTGGGCAGGCCGGTGGAGGGGCCGCCGCGCTGGATGTCGACGATGAGCAGCGGCAGTTCGAGGGATACCGCGAGCCCGATGGTCTCGGACTTGAGGGCCACGCCCGGGCCCGAGGTCGTCGTCACGGCGAGGGAGCCGCCGAAGGCGGCCCCCAGTGCGGCGCCGATTCCGGCGATCTCGTCCTCGGCCTGGAAGGTGCGCACGCCGAAGTTCTTGTGTTTGGACAGTTCGTGCAGGATGTCCGAGGCCGGGGTGATCGGGTAGGAGCCGAGGTAGAGCGGCAGGTCGGCCTGGCGGGAGGCGGCGATCAGTCCGTAGGAGAGGGCCAGGTTGCCGGAGATGTTGCGGTAGGTGCCGGTGGGGAAGGCGCGGGTGGCGGGGGCGACCTCGTAGGAGGTGGCGAAGTCCTCGGTCGTCTCGCCGAAGTTCCAGCCCGCGCGGAAGGCCGCCACGTTGGCTTCGGCGATCTCGGGTTTCTTGGCGAACTTCTGCCGCAGGAAGGCCTCGGTGGCCTCGGTGGGCCGGTGGTACATCCAGCTCAGCAGCCCCAGCGCGAACATGTTCTTGCTGCGCTCGGCCTCCTTGCGCGTGAGCCCGAACTCCTTGAGTGCCTCGACGGTGAGGGTGGTCAGCGGCACCGGGTGGACGTTGTAGGCCTCCAGGGACCCGTCCTGCAGCGGCGAGGTCTCGTATCCGACCTTGGCCATGGGCCGTTTGGTGAACTCGTCGGTGTTGACGATGATGTCCGCGCCGCGGGGGACGTCGGCCAGGTTGGCTTTGAGGGCGGCGGGGTTCATGGCGACGAGGACGTTGGGTGCGTCGCCGGGGGTGAGGATGTCGTGGTCGGCGAAGTGGAGCTGGAAGCTGGAGACGCCGGGCAGGGTGCCTGCGGGGGCACGGATCTCGGCGGGGAAGTTCGGCAGGGTGGACAGATCGTTGCCGAACGAGGCGGTCTCCGAAGTGAACCGGTCACCCGTGAGCTGCATACCGTCACCCGAATCACCCGCGAACCGGATGATCACCCGATCAAGGCGCTTGACTTCCTTCAGCATCGACAGGCTCCTCAACCCTTGATTTCGCAGATGGTGGCGCCGGACGTGACGGACGCACCCACGGCCGCCGCGAGATCCTTGACGGTGCCGGAGCGGTGGGCGTTGAGGGGCTGTTCCATCTTCATGGCTTCGAGGACGACGATGAGGTCGCCTTCCTTGACTTCCTGGCCCTCTTCGACGGCGACCTTGACGATCGTGCCCTGCATCGGCGATGCCAGCGCGTCACCCGAGATCGCGGAGCCCGTCTTCTTCTTGTCCCGGCGCTTGGGCTTGGCCCCGGCGGCCAGGCCGGTACGCGCCAGCGACATGCCGAGCGAGGAGGGGAGGGAGACTTCGAGCCGCTTGCCGCCGACCTCGACCACCACGGACTCCCGCTCGGTGGCCGCGTCCTCGTCCCCGTCGGCCGCAGGCGGGACGAACGCCGGGATGGCGTTGACGAACTCGGTTTCGATCCAGCGGGTGTGGACGGTGAAGGGGTCGGTGGAGCCGGTGAGTTCGGGGGCGAAGGCGGGGTCCTTGACCACGGCGCGGTGGAAGGGGATGGCGGTGGCCATGCCTTCGACCTGGAACTCTTCCAGGGCGCGGGCGGCGCGCTGGAGGGCCTGGGCGCGGGTGGCGCCGGTGACGATGAGCTTGGCGAGCAGGGAGTCCCAGGCCGGGCCGATCACGCTGCCGGACTCCACGCCCGCGTCAAGGCGGACACCGGGGCCGGTGGGCGGGGCGAAGGTGGTGACGGTGCCGGGGGCGGGCAGGAAGCCTCGGCCGGGGTCCTCGCCGTTGATGCGGAACTCGAAGGAGTGGCCGCGCAGCTCGGGGTCGGTGTAGCCGAGTTCTTCGCCGTCGGCGATGCGGAACATCTCGCGGACCAGGTCGATGCCGGCGACTTCCTCGGTGACGGGGTGTTCGACCTGGAGGCGGGTGTTGACTTCCAGGAAGGAGATGGTGCCGTCGGTGCCGACGAGGAACTCCACGGTCCCGGCGCCGACGTAGCCGGCCTCCTTCAGGATGGCCTTGGAGGAGGAGTACAGCTCCGCCAGCTGGGCCTCGGAAAGGAACGGGGCGGGGGCTTCCTCGACGAGCTTTTGGTGGCGGCGCTGGAGGGAGCAGTCGCGGGTGGAGACGACGACGACGTTGCCGTGGGTGTCGGCCAGGCACTGGGTCTCGACGTGGCGGGGCTTGTCGAGGTAGCGCTCGACGAAGCATTCGCCGCGTCCGAAGGCGGCGACGGCCTCGCGGACCGCCGATTCGTAGAGTTCGGGGACTTCTTCGAGGGTGCGGGCGACTTTGAGGCCGCGTCCGCCGCCGCCGAAGGCGGCCTTGATGGCGATGGGCAGGCCGTGCTGTTCGGCGAAGGCGACGACTTCGTCGGCGCCGGAGACGGGGTCGGGGGTGCCGGCGACGAGGGGGGCTCCGGCGCGCTGGGCGATGTGGCGGGCGGCGACCTTGTCGCCGAGGTCGCGGATGGCCTGGGGCGGGGGGCCGATCCAGGTGAGGCCGGCGTCGAGGACGGCCTGGGCGAAGTCGGCGTTCTCGGAGAGGAAG
>NZ_BAAACA010000012.1:0-100869 GCF_039521265.1 Streptomyces crystallinus
GGCCGGCGGGTTCGGCGCCCCGACGCCGCCGCCCCCGGCGATGCCCCCGACGCCGCCGGCCCAGCCGCCGACGGCTCCGGCGGCCCCGGCCTACGGCTACCCGCAGGCCACCCCGCCCGGCTACGGCTATCCGCAGACCCCGCCTCCCGGCCAGCCGGGCTACGGCTATCCGGGCCAGCCGCAGCAGGGCTACGGCTACCCCGGCCAGCCCGCCACCCAGCCCATGGCGCCGCAGGGCGCCCCGGGCGGCCCCGGCGGCGGCAAGAAGCCCAGCGCGCAGATGACGATCATCGTCTCGGCGGTCGTCGCGGTGGCGCTGATCGTCGGCGGCGGCATCTGGTACGCCAAGGGCAAGGACGGCGACAAGAAGGACGAGTCCAAGTCCGGCTCCACCCAGGGCGCCGACGGCGGCAAGCAGGGTGGCTCCACCGGGGGCGGCGGCAAGGAGCAGCCGCCGGCGAACGTCACCTCCAAGGTGCTCTTCCAGGTGCCGCAGCCCAAGGTCACCGACCTCGTGCACGTCGACGGCTCCTGGCTGACCGACAAGGTGTACGCCAAGTCGGGCGTCAACGAGATCGTCGGCTACGACAACGCCAAGGGCACCCAGCTGTGGAAGACCCCGCTGCCCGGCGCGGTCTGCGCGGCCACCCGCCACATCACCTCCGACAGCAAGACGGCGATCGTCTACGAGGGCCCCAAGGCCTCCGGCGAGAAGTACGCGCGCTGCACCGAGGTCGCCGTGCTCGACCTGACCACCGGCAAGCTGGCCTGGACGAACTCCGTCAAGGAGGGCGACCGCAAGACGATGTACGAGGAGGTCACCATCGGCGCCGGCACGGTCGCCACCGGTGGCACCTCCGGCGGCTCCGCCTGGGACCTGGCCACGGGCAAGCTGCTGTGGCAGCCGAAGGTCACCACCGACCAGTGCAAGGACGCCGGCTACGGCGGCGGCGAGGCGCTGGTGGCGGTCCGCAAGTGCGGTGACTACGACAACCCCACGGTCACCGTCCAGCCGCTGAACCCGAAGACGGGCGCGCCGCTGTCCTCGTACAAGATGCCGGCCGGTGTCCAGTACGCGCACATCGTCTCGACCAAGCCGCTGGTCGTGGCCGCCGACGTCGGTGACACCGCGGGCGACGGCAGCGGGATCTCGGACTTCTTCTCGATCGACGACAAGACCGGCAAGCTGCTGGCCCGCATCCCGGCGCCGGGCGACAAGTACGCCGCCGACTGCGACTCCACCGACGTGGAGAAGTGCACCTCGGTCGCGGCGGGCGGCGGCAAGCTGTACGTCCCCACCGAGCAGCACGACGGCGCCTCCGGCAGCGGCTACTCCGGCCGCACCAACGAGATCATGGCGTTCGACCTGGCCACCGGGCAGCCGGTGCCCGGCAAGGCCGACGCGGGCGACGGCTCCTCGCTGTACCCGCTGCGGATGGACGGCAACAACGTCATCGCGTTCAAGAAGCCCCCGTACGACAAGGGCAGCCAGATCGTGAGCGTGGACGGCGGCAGCTTCAAGCAGACCGTCCTGCTGCAGAACCCGGCGGACACCTCGGTGCGCGACGCGCTCTCGCAGTTCGGCCCGGAGTACGGCGAGATCCGCTACAACCAGGGCAAGCTCTTCATGTCGTCGACCTCGGTCATGAAGCCGAGCACGGTGACCAACGAGACGAAGTACCTGCTGATCGGCCTGGGCACCACCGGCTGACCGGGCGGCGCCGCCCGTACGGCGTCAACTTCTCCACCCGGCGGCCCCGGCCGCGGAGCGCTCTCCGCGGCCGGGGCCGCCGCGTTCACCTGGGCGGACACACTCGTTCGCCAAGTAGTCCTGAATGGCGGGGATTTCGGCAATCCGGGCGTCTTCTCACCGGTAGGGGGCGCGCTACGTCGAACAAGCGTGTAGCTTGCCGGGTCAGGGAGGGCCGGGCCAGGGGAGTTGGCAACGTGCCCCGGGGGATGGGGGTTGCTCGATGGGCGTGCGGCTCATGGTGGTCGACGACCACCGCCTGCTCGCGGAGGCGCTCGCCTCGGCACTCAAGCTCCGCGGGCACCGGGTGCTGGCCGCGGCCGCGCCGGTCGCCGGGGCGGCCGAGCTGGTGGTGTCCCGGGCGCCGGAGGTGTGTCTGCTGGGTACGGCCACACCCGCCGAGCCGGGGGTGTTCGATCCGGTCGTCAGGATCAAGCGCGAGCGGCCGCAGGTGGCCGTGGTGGTGCTCGGGCCGGTGCCCAGCCCGCGCGGGATCGCCGCCGCCTTCGCCGCGGGCGCCTCGGGTTACGTACGGCACGACGAGCGCATCGAGGGTGTGGAACGCGCCATGGTCAAGGCGCGGTCCGGGGAGGCGGCGGTGGCGCCGCAGCTGCTTCAGGGCGCCTTCGCGGAGCTGCTCAACCCGGCCGCGCAGCCGGACGACGAGGGGCAGCGGCTGCTCCAGATGCTCACCCCGCGCGAGGTCGAGGTGCTGGTCAGGGTGGCGGACGGGGAGGACACCCGGCTGATAGCGGCGGGCATGGGCATCGCCCCCTCCACCGCGCGCACCCATGTCCAGCGGGTCCTGATGAAGCTGGGCGTCGGCTCCCGGCTGGAGGCGGCGGCGCTGGCCGCCCGCACGGGGCTGCTCGACCGGGCGATCCCTCCGGCGGGCTGAGCCGGCTCTGTTCTCGTACGCGCTGTGGGCGCGGCCGCGCGGCGGTCGCGCCCACAGCCGTGTCCGGACGTCTTCGTCGTGCCCATTGACTGATGCTGTTGGCTCGTGGTTCTTTATGTTTGTTTCTGTTTGAAGGTGGAGGTGCAGGTGAAGAAGACGTCGACCCGGCTCGCCGACGGCCGTGAGCTGCTCTACTACGACTCGCGGGACGACGTCGTACGGGACGAGAGCGACACCCGGCCGCTCGACCCCGTCTCCACCGCCTCCGAGATCCGCCGCGACCCCCTGCTCGGCGACTCGGTGGCCATCGCCTCGCACCGCCAGGGCCGCACCTACCACCCGCCCGCCGACGAGTGCCCCCTGTGCCCCTCGCGCGACGGGCGGCGCAGCGAGATCCCGGCCGCCGACTACGACGTGGCCGTCTTCGAGAACCGCTTCCCCTCCCTCGCCGGGGACTCCGGCCGCTGCGAGGTCGTCTGCTTCACCCCCGACCACGACGCCTCCTTCGCCGACCTCACCGAGGAGCAGGCCGCCCTCGTCCTGGAGGCCTGGACCGACCGGACCGCGGAGCTGGCCGAACTCCCGCAGGTGGAGCAGGTGTTCTGCTTCGAGAACCGGGGCGCCGAGATCGGCGTCACCCTCGGCCACCCGCACGGCCAGATCTACGGCTACCCCTTCACCACCCCCCGCACCGCGCTGATGCTCCGCTCGCTGGCCGAGCACCGCGAGGCCACCGGCGGGCGCAACCTCTTCGACGACGTGGTCGAGCGCGAGCTCGCCGAGGGCGTCCGGATCGTCCTGGAGGGCGAGCACTGGGTCGCCTTCGTGCCGTACGCCGCGCACTGGCCGTACGAGGTGCACCTCTACCCCCGGCGGCGCGTCCCGGACCTCAGGGCCCTCGACGACGCGGCGCGCACCGAGTTCCCCCAGGTCTATCTGGAACTCCTGAGGCGCTTCGACCGGATCTTCGGGGACGCCGAGCCGCCCACGCCGTACATCTCGGCCTGGCACCAGGCTCCGTTCTCCGAAGCCGCCGACCGGCGGGAGTTCGCCCTGCACCTGGAGCTTTTCACCGTGCGCCGTACTTCCGGCAAGCTGAAGTTCCTCGCGGGTTCCGAGTCGGGCATGAGTGTGTTCATCAATGACGTGCCGCCGGAGGCCGCGGCCCGGCGACTGCGAGAGGTAGCGAGCACATGAGCGGGAAGTACCTGGTCACCGGCGGCGCCGGCTATGTCGGCAGCGTGGTGGCCCGCCACCTCCTGGAGGCGGGCCACACGGTGACCGTCCTCGACGACCTCTCCACGGGCTTCCGGGAGGCCGTCCCGGCCGGGGCGCAGTTCATCGAGGGCCGTGTCCAGGACGCCTCCCGGTGGCTGGACGCCTCCTATGACGCCGTGCTGCACTTCGCCGCGTTC
This sequence comes from Streptomyces crystallinus, assembly GCF_039521265.1. Taxonomy (NCBI): domain Bacteria; kingdom Bacillati; phylum Actinomycetota; class Actinomycetes; order Kitasatosporales; family Streptomycetaceae; genus Streptomyces; species Streptomyces crystallinus. Next base: position 4,064 of record NZ_BAAACA010000012.1, read on the forward strand.
TCGCAGGTGGGGGAGTCGGTGGCGCGCCCCGAGAAGTACTGGGCGAACAACGTGGGCGGCACCATGGCGCTGCTGGACGCCATGCGTGCGGCGGGCGTGCGCACGCTGGTGTTCTCCTCCACCGCCGCCACCTACGGCGAGCCGGCCTCCGCGCTGCTCACCGAGGCCGACCCGACCGGCGCCACCAGCCCCTACGGCGCCTCCAAGCTCGCCGTCGACCACATGATCAGCGGCGAGGCCGCGGCCCACGGCCTCGCGGCCGTCTCGCTGCGGTACTTCAACGTGGCCGGGGCGTACGGCAGCTCGGGCGAGCGCCACGACCCCGAGTCGCATCTGATCCCGCTGCTGCTCCAGGTCGCCCTCGGCGAGCGGGAGTCGATCTCGGTGTTCGGGGACGACTACCCGACCCCGGACGGCACCTGCGTACGCGACTACATCCATGTCGCCGACCTCGCCGAGGCGCATCTGCTCGCGCTGGCCGCGGCGGCCGAGGGCGAGCATCTGATCTGCAACCTCGGCAACGGCAACGGCTTCTCCGTGCGCGAGGTCATCGAGACCGTCCGCAAGGTCACCGGGCACCCGGTCCCCGAGGTCACGGCCGGGCGCCGGCCGGGCGACCCGGCGGTCCTGGTGGCCTCCGCCGCCCGCGCCCACGAGCGGCTCGGCTGGCAGCCCTCCCGGGCGGACCTCGCCGGGATCGTCGCGGACGCCTGGGACTTCGCCCGGCGCCTTCGGAGGGGAGAACCCGCGTGAGCGACGTGGCCAAGGAGTTCCGGGAGCTGTACGGGGCCGAGCCCGAGGGGGTCTGGGAGGCGCCCGGGCGGGTCAACCTCATCGGGGAGTACACCGACTTCAACGACGGCTTCGTGATGCCGCTGGCGCTGCCGCACACGGCGGTCGCGGCGGTGTCCCGGCGCACCGACGGGGTGCTGCGGCTGCACTCGGCCGACGTGGCCGGCGGAGTCGTCCAGCTCGACGCCGACGCCCTTCAGCCCCTGGCGGGGGGCGGCTGGGCCGCGTACCCGGCGGGCGTGGTCTGGGCGCTGCGCGAGGCGGGCCACCCGGTCACCGGCGCGGACGTCCATCTCGCCTCGGCGGTGCCCACCGGCGCCGGGCTCTCCTCCTCGGCGGCCCTGGAGGTCGTCACCGCGCTCGCCCTGAACGACCTGTACGGACTGGGGCTCACCCGCCCCGAGCTGGCGCGGCTGGCCCAGCGGGCCGAGAACGCCTTCGTGGGCGTGCCCTGCGGCATCATGGACCAGACCGCGTCCGCCTGCTGCGCCGAGGGCCATGTGCTCCACCTGGACACCAGGGACCTCTCGCTGCGCCAGGTCCCCTTCGACCTCGCCGCGCACGGGCTGGCGCTCCTGGTGGTGGACACCCGGGTGAAGCACGCGCTCGGAGACGGCGCGTACGCCGACCGGCGCGCCGCCTGCGAGGCGGGCGCGCGGGCGCTCGGAGTGCGCGCCCTGCGCGAGATTCCGTACGCGCGCCTCGACGCCGCGCTGGCCAGGCTCGACTCCGAAACCGTTCGCCGGTGCGTACGCCATGTGGTGAGCGACAACGAGCGGGTGGAGCGGGTCGCGGCACATCTGGCGGCGGGCGAGCCGAGGGAGGTCGGCCCGGTCCTCACCGAGGGCCATGCCTCGCTCCGGGACGATCTGCGGGTCTCCTGCGCCGAGTTGGACCTGGTCGTGGCCTCGGCGGTGGCGGCCGGGGCGCTCGGCGCGCGGATGACGGGCGGCGGCTTCGGCGGCTCGGCGGTCGTCCTGGTGGAGGCGGCGGCGGTGGACACGGTCACCAAGTCGGTCGAGGAGGCGTTCGCCGCGGCCGGGCACACCGCGCCCCGGGTCTTCGAGGCGCTCCCGTCGGCGGGGGCGCGAAGGCTGCGCTGAGCAGGCCGCCCGATGCGTCGTCCTTCGACTGCGGGCCGGTGGGGGCTGGTCGCGCAGTTCCCCGCGCCCCTGGTTGTCGGCCCGTACCGAGTGGTCAAAGCCGCTTGGTCAGGATGAACTCCGTGACGCCCGGCGGGTAGTCGGGCACCTCGCCCACCACCTCGTACCCCTGCCGGCGATAGAAGCCCGGCGCCTGGAAGTCCCAGGTCTCCACGCGGGCGTAGGCGCAGGAGCGGTCCGTGCGGGCCGACTCCTCGGCGCGGGACAGGAGTTGGGCGCCCAGGCCCGCGCCCCGGTGGGCAGCGTCCACCCACAGCAGGTCCACCAGCAGCCAGGAGGCCCAGGTGCGGGCGGTCAGGCCGCCCGCGAGGCCGCCCCGTTCGTCCATCGCCCAGACGTGCAGCGGCTGTTCCCTCTCGCCCGGGGTGCCCCGCAGGGCCCGCAGTGCCGAAGAGGCCTCCGTATTGGTGTCCGTGAGCCGCTGGCCCAGCAGAATCCGTCGCGCCTTGTCCACTTCCGTCTCAAAACGAAACATGGGCCACACCCTAAACAACCCGGTCAATCAGTTCTGCAAATTGCCTTCCGCTTGCGGCCCACGGCCCTACTCTGAAGCACAGCACCGGTGGGGGCCGGTGTTGATCAGGGGGCGAGACAGTCGGGTACGACGCCCGGGGTGGGGTACCGGTCAGTCCACGGCGGCGGCCGCGCGACTGCGCTTTCCCCTTCCGGGCGCCGTGCCCTGACCGGTCCGTTCCCCGACGCATGGGGGTGTCTGTGGTTCGTATCCGGGTTCTCGTGGTGGATGACCACCGAATCTTCGCGGAGTCGCTGGCCGCCGCCCTGGCGGCCGAGCCGGACGTCGACGTCGCGGCCGCCGGCAGCGGTCCGGCCGCGCTGCGCTGTCTGGAGCGGGGGGCCTCCGAGGGCCGCCGCTTCGACGTGATGCTCGTCGACGCCGACCTCGGCGCGCTGGCCGGGGCCCCGGTGGCCCGGGCCGTGCCGGACGGCGGCGGCGCCGACGGCCTGGTGGACGGCATCTCGCTGGTCGCCGGGGTCCGCTCGGGCCAGCCCGCCGTACGTACGGTGGTGCTCGCCGAGAAGGACGACCCGCGCCGCGCCGCGCTGGCGCTCCAGGCGGGCGCGTCCGGCTGGGTGGCCAAGGACTGCTCGCTCCAGCGCCTGCTGGCGGTGATCAGAGGAGTGCTGCGGGACGAGACGCATCTGCCGCCCGCGCTGCTCACCGGCGTGCTGCGCGAGCTGACGGCCGCCCGCAAGCACCGCACCGAGAGCGAGCGGCTGGTCGAGTCGCTGACCCCGCGCGAGCGCGAGGTGCTGCGGTGCATGGTCGCAGGCCTCGGCCGCAAGGCGGTCGCCGAGCGCCTCTTCCTCTCCCCGCACACGGTCCGTACGCATATGCAGAACGTGCTGGGCAAGCTCGGTGTGCACTCCACGCTGGCCGCCGTCGCCCTGGCGCGCCGGGCCGGGGTCGGCCCGGTCGACCTAGCCGGGGATGTTGTCGAACGGGGCGGTCAACTGGCGTAGCAGCGCCGCGAGTTCCCCCCGCTGGGTGCGCGACAGCTGGGCCAGGATGGCCCGCTCCTGCTCCAGGAGCCCGGCCAGCGCCTGGTCCGCGCGGTCGCGCCCCTCGGGGGTGAGGCGGACCAGGACCCCGCGCCGGTCGCTGGGGTCGGGGAGCCGCTCGACCAGGCCCTTCTTGGCGAGCCGGTCGATCCTGTTGGTCATCGTGCCCGAGGTGACGAGCGTCTGGGTGAGCAGCTGCCCGGGAGAGAGCTGGTAGGGCGCGCCCGCGCGCCGCAGCGACGTCAGGACGTCGAACTCCCAGGGCTCCAGCTGATGCTCGGAGAAGGCGAGTCTGCGCGCCCGGTCGAGGTGGCGCGCCAGCCTGCTGACGCGGCTGAGCACCTCCAGCGGCTCCACGTCGAGGTCCGGGCGCTCGCGGCGCCATGCTGAGACCAGTCGGTCGACCTCGTCCTCCATGTCGATCAGTGTAGAGGGTCTGTCGACATGAAGTCTCTTGACGTCAAGATATATAAACCCCCACCATTGGGCATGGAGGGCCCGGGACCCTGTTCCGTTTTGGTCAGCCGTACCTGCAAGGGGGCTCGAACATGCATTCCGATTTCGTCCCGGAGTCCGTCGAGACGGCGCCCCGGGAGTCCACCGGCGCGTCCGCCCGGACGTCCGCCCCGCTGCCCGCTCCCGTCTGGGATCCGCAGCAGTACCTGCACCATTCCGGCCATCGCACCCGGCCGTTCCTCGACCTGCTCGCCAGGATCCCGGCGCTGCCGGGATCCGCCGGCGCGGCCGCCGCCGACACGGCCGCCGCCGGCGCACCCGGCGCCCGGGGCGTGGGCGCCCCGCGCACCCCGGGCCTCCACCCGGGGCCCGGCACCCGTCCGCCCGCCCGGATCGCCGACCTCGGCTGCGGCCCGGGAAACGTCACCGCACTGCTCGCCGACCGCTGGCCGGACGCCCGGATCACGGGCTTCGACCTCTCGCCCGAGATGCTCGCCCAGGCCGACAAGGACCACGCGGGCACCACCCCCGGCGGCGGCTGGCTGGACTTCCGGCCCGCCGACCTCGCGCACTGGACGCCCGAGGAGCCCTACGACCTGATCGTCTCCAACGCGGCCCTCCAGTGGGTCCCCAACCACCCCGAGTCCTTCGCCTGCTGGATCGACGGCCTCACCCCCGGCGGCACCCTGGCCTTCCAGGTCCCCGGCAACTTCACCTCGCCCAGCCACGCCCTGCTCGGCGAGCTCTGCGAGTCGCCCCGCTGGCGCGCCCGCCTGGGCGACCACGGGCGGCGCTATGTGCACATCCTGAACCCCGCCGACTATCTGCTGCGCCTGACCGACCTGGGCTGCGAGGCGGACGTCTGGGAGACCACCTACTCCCAGCTGCTGGCCGGCGAGGACCCGGTCCTGGACTGGGTCAAGGGCACCGCCCTGCGCCCGGCCCTGACCGCGCTCGGCGACGACGAGGAGGCCACCGAGGCCTTCCTCACCGAATACCGCGACCTGCTGCGCCGCGCGTACCCGCCGGGCCCGCACGGCACGGTCTTCCCGTTCCGCCGCATCTTCGCGGTCGCCCGCAGGAAGGACCGCTGACCTGGGAAACGACGGTTCCCCGCGTCCCAGGAGGGACGCGGGGAACCGTGTTCGGCGCTCTTAGAAGAGGTCGCGGTAGGTGTTCCAGCCGTCGCCCAGCTTCACCCGGGACTTGAAGCCGCCGTAGCCGTTCGACTCGTAACGGAACGCCTCGCCGCGCGAGTTGGTGGCGACCAGGTCCGCACGGCCGTCGCCGTTGAGGTCGCCGGGGGCGGCGATGTTCTTGAACTGCTGCCAGCCGGGGCCGACGTACACCCGGGACTTGAACGGCGAGGTGGAGACGCCGGTGCCCGGGTACAGGTACAGCTTGCCGTCGCCGGTGCGCGCGACGATGTCGGTGAGCCCGTCCCCGGTGAGGTCACCGGCGCCGACGATCTTGTCGTAGGCGTTCCAGCCGCCGCCGACCGTCAGGCGGGAGGAGAACTGGTAGCCGTTGCCGTAGCCCCGGTAGAGGTACAGCGTGCCCGAGCCGTCGCGGGCCAGCAGGTCGTTCTTGCCGTCGTTGTTCAGGTCGCCCGGGCCGACGAGGGTGTTGAAGCCGCCCCAGCCGCCGCCCGCGTCACTGAGGTTGACGCCGATGTAGAGGTGGCCGTCGTCCCACTGGAGCAGGTCGCCGTAGAGGCCGCCGCTGATCGAGGCCGCGAAGGCGAGACGGCGGGCGTTGGCGAAGTCACCGTCCTGGCTGGCCTTGAAGCGCTGCGAGAACTGGCCGTTGTACTCGGTGTAGTAGTGCCACAGCGTGCCCTTGGTGTCGCGGCCGATGACGCCGTTCTTCACCGGGGTCGCGTTGGCGCCCGTACCGCTGAAGGCCTGGGTGTACTCCCAGCCCGTGCCCATCAGCTTGCGGTCCTTGAAGTTGCCCTTGCCGTCGGAGCCGTAGAAGTACAGCGTGCCGCCGGTGCTGCGGGCCGCGATGTCGGCGTAGCCGTCGTTGTCGCCGTCGTCCAGCGCGATGAGCTGGTTGTACGCGCCCCAGCCGCCGCCGATGCGCACCCGCGACTTCAGCGGGGCGCCGGCGTCGCCGGTGCCCGCGTAGAAGTAGAGGTCGCCGCCGGGCGTGCGGGCCACGACGTCGCCGAAGCCGTCGCCGTTCATGTCGCCCGCGCCGACCAGCTGGTCGTAGCCCTGCCAGCCGCCGCCGACCTTGACGCGGCCGGCGAACGGGTCACCGGCGGAGACGCCCTTGCCCGGGTACAGGTACAGGTCGCCGCCCGGCGTGCGGGCCAGCAGGTCGCCCTTGCCGTCGCCGGTCAGGTCGGCCGCGCCGACGACCTTGTTGTAGGCGTTCCAGCCGCCGCCCGTCCAGGTCGGGTAGGAGGAGCCGCTGCTGGTGACGTCGGCGTAGAGCGAGAGCGTGCCGTCCGGCTGTACGGTCAGCACCTCGGCGCTGCCGTTCCCGTCCAGGTCGCCCGGGGTGACGATCTCCTTGTAGGCGCCGAAGGAGTTGGCGAACGCCGGGTTGTCCTTCTCGGTCCAGGTCTCCAGGTACGTCTGGCCGTCGACGCCCCGGTAGAGCACGTCCGAGAAGCCGTCCTTGTTGAGGTCCAGGCGCGGCTTGGCGGCGGTGGGGGCGGCGGCCGCCGACGAGCGGTGGACCCGCTGCGGGAGCGCGCCCGAGGGCTTGCCGACGGACGGCTTGGCGGCTTCGACGGTCGCCTTCGGCGCCACGGGCGCCTCGTCGGCCGACGCCGTGCCCGCGAGCAGCATGCCGGCCGAGAGCGCGAGGGCGGTGCAGGCCGCGAGGCGGCCGGGGCGCAAGGTGCGCACAGAAGACAAAATTCCCCCCAGGGAATATGCGGGTGGAACCGGGTCGAATTCATCGCGGCTCACGCGAAAATCGGAGCACGCGGGGCCATTCCTCGCGGGGCCCACACGCAGCGCGTCACACAGACGTTGAGGCACGCGTGGCCGCTCGCGAAGGAATGCCCAAAATCCCCCCCGGGAATGTGCGTGAAGCCTACAGCTGATGCACGGGTGGTTGAAGTGGAAAATGGGCCACGAGTGAAACTCGCGACCCATTCGAGATCATTCGGAACCCGCCACCGCGCCTCAGCTCTTGCGGTGCCCTATCAGCCGCGGCTTCTGCTCCAGCCCGTCGAGGCCGTGCCACGCCAGGTTCACCAGGTGGGCCGCGACCTCCGCCTTCTTGGGCTTGCGCACGTCCAGCCACCACTGCCCGGTCAGCGCGACCATCCCGACCAGCGCCTGCGCGTACAGCGGAGCCAGCTTGGGGTCGAAGCCGCGCGCCTTGAACTCCAGGCCGAGGATGTCCTCGACCTGGGTCGCGATGTCGGAGATCAGCGAGGCGAAGGTGCCGGTGGACTGCGCCACGGGGGAGTCCCGCACCAGGATGCGGAAGCCGTCCGTGTACTTCTCGATGTAGTCGAGCAGCGCGAACGCGGCCTGCTCCAGGAGCTCGCGCGGGTGCCCCGCCGTCAGGGCGCCCGTCACCCCGTCCAGGAGCGAGCGCATCTCGCGGTCGACCACCACCGCGTACAGCCCCTCCTTGCCGCCGAAGTGCTCGTAGACCACCGGCTTGGAGACCCCGGCCTTCGCCGCGATCTCCTCCACCGACGTGCCCTCGAAGCCCTTCTCGGCGAAGAGCGTGCGGCCGATGTCCAGCAACTGCTCCCGGCGCTCCGCTCCCGTCATCCGGGTACGGCGGGTCCGTCGGGGTCGTTCGGTGCCCGCCGAGCCGTTGCCGCTGGTCGTACGGGTGGTGCTGGAGTCGGTCGCCACGTCCTCCATCATGCCGCCTCTGCGGCCTTCTCCTTACGGGCGCTCTCCTCAGGGGCCTTGACCGCGCGCCCGGAGGGGGCGCCGGGCTCGCTGCGCTTGGCCTCCAGGCGGGCCTCGGTGGGCCAGCGCACGTCGTACGCCCAGCCCAGCTGCTCGCACCAGCGGATGATCCGGGCGCTGGAGTCGATCTGGCCGCGCATCACCCCGTGCCGGGCCGAGGTGGGGTCCGCGTGGTGCAGGTTGTGCCAGGACTCGCCGCACGACAGGGCCGCCAGCCACCACACGTTGCCGGAGCGGTCGCGGGACTTGAAGGGGCGCTTGCCGACCGCGTGGCAGATGGAGTTGATGGACCAGGTGACGTGGTGCAGCAGCGCGACCCGGACCAGCGAGCCCCAGAAGAACGCGGTGAACGCGCCCCACCACGACATCGTCACCAGACCGCCCACGACCGGCGGGATGGCCAGCGACAGGATCGTCCAGTAGACGAAGTCGCGCGAGATCCGGCGGATCGCCGGGTCCTTGATCAGGTCCGGTGCGTACTTCTCCTGCGAGGTCTGCTCCTCGTCGAACATCCATGCGATGTGGGCCCACCAGAGGCCCTTCATCAGCGCGGGCAGCGTCTCGCCGAACCGCCACGGGGAGTGCGGGTCGCCCTCCGCGTCGGAGAACTTGTGGTGCTTGCGGTGGTCCGCCACCCACCGCACCAGCGGGCCCTCCACCGCCATCGACCCGGCGATCGCGAGCGCGATCCGCAGCGGGCGCTTGGCCTTGAACGAGCCGTGGGTGAAGTAGCGGTGGAAGCCGATGGTGACGCCGTGGCAGCCCAGGTAGTACATGAACACCATCAGGCCGAGGTCCAGCCAGCTCACGCCCCAGCCCCAGGCCAGCGGTACCGCGGCGAGCAGCGCCACGAAGGGCACGACGATGAAGAGCAGCAGCGCCAGCTGCTCGACGGACCGTTTGCTCTCGCCCCCGCGGGTCGCGGAGGAGCCCGGCGGTTCGGTGGCCGGATCGATGAGGTCGGGGCTTGTGGTCATGCGGAGTCCCCCAGCGGGGTGAGAGAGGAAGACAAGAGGCCTGGCTACGGACCCGTAACCTACGGCGACGTAAGTATGGCAGTGCCGCAGCGCCGTACAAGAGGGCAGTGGACCGCGTCGCGCGCATGGACACCTATCCTGTGTCTCGTCGGACAGCGCGGTCCGCAAGCCTCCAGTACCCCTCCAGACGTGCTCAAACACTGCAAGGAGCCGCACCTGTGAGCAGTGCCGACCAGACCCCCGCCGCCAGCCCCGAGCTGCGTGCCGACATCCGCCGACTGGGTGACCTCCTCGGCGAGGCGCTCGTCCGCCAGGAAGGGCCCGAGCTCCTGGAGCTCGTCGAGCGCGTGCGCGCCCTCACCCGTACGGACGGCGAGGCAGCCGCCGAGCTGCTCGGCGGCACCGAGGTGGAGACCGCCGCCAAGCTCGTACGGGCCTTCTCCACTTACTTCCACCTGGCCAATGTGACCGAGCAGGTGCACCGCGGCCGTGAGCTGCGCGCCCACCGGGCGGCCGAGGGCGGGCTGCTCGCCCGCACCGCCGACATGCTCAAGGACGCCGACCCCGAGCACCTGCGCGAGACGGTCAAGAACCTCAATGTGCGCCCGGTCTTCACCGCGCACCCCACGGAGGCGGCCCGCCGCTCCGTCCTGAACAAGCTGCGCCGCATCGCGGCCCTGCTCGACACCCCCGTCACCGAGGCCGACCGGCGCCGCCACGACCTGCGGCTCGCCGAGAACATCGACCTCATCTGGCAGACCGACGAGCTCCGGGTGGTCCGCCCGGAGCCCGCCGACGAGGCCCGCAACGCCATCTACTACCTCGACGAGCTGCACGCGAACGCGGTCGGCGACGTCCTGGAGGACCTGGCGGCCGAGCTGGAGCGGGTCGGCGTCGAGCTGCCCGCCGGCACCCGCCCGCTCACCTTCGGCACCTGGATCGGCGGCGACCGCGACGGCAACCCCAATGTGACCCCGCAGGTCACCTGGGACGTGCTGATCCTCCAGCACGAGCACGGCATCAACGACGCGCTGGAAGTGATCGACTTCCTGCGCGGGCTGCTCTCCAACTCGATCCGGTACGCGGGCGCCACCGAGGAGCTCCTCGCCTCGCTCCAGGCCGACCTGGAGGCGCTGCCCGAGATCAGCCCCCGCTACAAGCGGCTCAACGCCGAGGAGCCCTACCGGCTCAAGGCGACCTGTGTGCGCCAGAAGCTCGTCAACACCAAGGAGCGGCTCGCCGAGGGCAGCCCGCACCGCCCCGGCCGCGACTACCTGGGCACCTCCGAGCTGCTCGCCGACCTCACCCTGATCCAGACGTCGCTGCGCGCCCACCGGGGCGCGCTCTTCGCCGACGGCCGGATGGACCGGACGATCCGCACGCTGGCCGCGTTCGGCCTCCAGCTCGCCACCATGGACGTACGCGAGCACGCCGACGCGCACCACCACGCGCTCGGCCAGCTCTTCGACCGCCTCGGCGAGGAGTCCTGGCGGTACGCGGACATGCCGCGCGAGTACCGCCAGCGGCTCCTCGCCAAGGAGCTCCGCTCGCGGCGCCCGCTGGCCCCCACGCCCGCCCCGCTGGACGAGGCCGGGCAGAAGACCCTGGGCGTCTTCGGCACGATCAAGGAGGCCTTCGAGCGGTTCGGCCCCGAGGTGATCGAGTCGTACATCATCTCGATGTGCCAGGGCGCCGACGACGTCTTCGCGGCGGCCGTGCTCGCCCGCGAGGCCGGGCTCGTCGATCTGCACGCGGGCTGGGCGAAGATCGGCATCGTGCCGCTCCTGGAGACCACGGACGAGCTGCGCGCCGCCGACGTCATCCTCGACGAGATGCTGGCCGACCCCTCGTACCGCCGGCTGGTCTCGCTGCGCGGCGACGTCCAGGAGGTCATGCTCGGCTACTCGGACTCCTCCAAGTTCGGCGGCATCACCACCTCCCAGTGGGAGATCCACCGCGCCCAGCGCCGGCTGCGCGACGTGGCCCACCGCTACGGCGTACGGCTGCGGCTCTTCCACGGCCGCGGCGGCACCGTCGGCCGCGGCGGCGGCCCCTCGCACGACGCGATCCTGGCGCAGCCGTGGGGCACCCTCGAGGGCGAGATCAAGGTGACCGAGCAGGGCGAGGTCATCTCCGACAAGTACCTCATCCCCTCGCTGGCCAGGGAGAACCTGGAGCTGACGGTGGCCGCCACGCTCCAGGCGTCCGCCCTGCACACCGCCCCGCGCCAGTCCGACGAGGCGCTGGCGCGCTGGGACGCGGCGATGGACACGGTCTCCGACGCCGCCCACGCGGCCTACCGCAGGCTGGTCGAGGACCCGGACCTGCCCGCGTACTTCTTCGCCTCCACCCCCGTCGACCAGCTCGCCGAGCTGCACCTGGGCTCGCGCCCCTCGCGCCGCCCGGACTCCGGCGCGGGCCTGGACGGGCTGCGGGCCATCCCGTGGGTGTTCGGCTGGACCCAGTCGCGGCAGATCGTGCCCGGCTGGTACGGCGTGGGCTCGGGCCTCAAGGCGCTGCGCGAGGCCGGTCTGGACACCGTGCTGGACGAGATGCACGAGCAGTGGCACTTCTTCCGGAACTTCATCTCCAACGTGGAGATGACGCTGGCCAAGACGGACCTGCGGATCGCCCGCCACTACGTCGACACGCTGGTGCCGGACGAGCTCAAGCACGTCTTCGCGGACATCGAGGCCGAGCACGCGCTCACGGTCAGCGAGGTGCTGCGGATCACCGGCGGCGAGGAGCTGCTCGACTCGCACCCGGTGCTCCAGCAGACCTTCGCGATCCGGGACGCCTATCTGGACCCGATCTCCTACCTCCAGGTGTCCCTGCTGGCCCGCCAGCGGGCCGAGGCGGAGCGTGGCGAGAGCCCCGACCCGCTGCTCGCCCGGGCGCTGCTGCTGACCGTCAACGGTGTGGCGGCGGGCCTGCGCAACACCGGCTGACCCCGCACGGGTACGGCGAAGCCCCGGTGGCCGATCGGCCACCGGGGCTTTCTCGTACGTACGCGCGCTAGGAGTTGTACGTCGACTGGGCCCGCTCAAGGCCCTCGATGACCAGCGCCTCGACGGCGTCGGCCGCGCGGTCCACGAAGTAGTCGAGCTCCTTGCGCTCGGTCGAGGAGAAGTCCTTGAGGACGAAGTCCGCGACCTGCATCCGGCCGGGCGGGCGGCCGATGCCGAACCGGACGCGGTGGTAGTCCGGGCCGAACGACTTGGTCATCGACTTGAGGCCGTTGTGGCCGTTGTCGCCGCCGCCGAGCTTGAGGCGCAGCACCCCGTAGTCGATGTCCAGCTCGTCGTGGACGGCCACGATGTTCTCGACCGGCACCTTGTAGAAGTCGCGCAGCTGGGTGACGGGGCCGCCGGAGAGGTTCATGTAGGAGAGCGGCTTGGCGAGGATCACCCGGCGGTTCAGCGGCCCGGCCGGGCCGATCCGGCCCTCGACGACCTGGGCGCGCGCCTTGTGGGCCTTGAACTTGCCGCCGATGCGCGAGGCGAGCAGGTCGGCCACCATGAAGCCGACGTTGTGCCGGTTGCCCGCGTACTCCGGGCCGGGGTTGCCGAGCCCCACGACCAGCCAGGGGGCGTTCGCTTCCGTGGTCATCTGTGCTGCGTCTCTCCTCGCGTGCCGACAGGAAAAAACGGGGTGGCGGGCCGCAGTGGCCCGCCACCCCGTCAGGCAGAGCGTACGGCTCAGGCCTCGGCGGCCTCGTCGCCCTCGGCACCCTCGGCAGCCGGCTCCTCGGCCTGCGCGGCCAGGATCTGGATGACGACGGCCTCGGGGTCGATGGCCAGCGTGGTGCCCTTGGGCAGCTCGACGTCCTTGGCGTGGATGGAGGCGCCGGCCTCCAGGCCCTCGATGGAGACGGTGAAGGAGGTCGGGATGTGGGTGGCCTCGGCCTCGACGGTGAGGGTGCTCAGCACGTTCTCGACCAGGAAGCTGCCGGGGGCCAGGTCGCCCTCGGTCTCGACCGGGACCTCGACGGTGACCTTCTCGCCGCGCTTGACGAGCAGCAGGTCGACGTGGACCAGGTAGCCCTTGATGGCGTCGCGCTGGACGGCCTTCGGGATCGCGAGCTCGTTCTTGCCGTCGATGTCCAGGGAGAGCAGGACGTTCGGGGTACGCAGGGCGAGCAGCAGCTCGTGGCCCGGCAGGGTGACGTGGACCGGCTCGGAGCCGTGACCGTAGACGACCGCGGGAACCTTGTTCTCACGGCGGATGCTGCGGGCGGCGCCCTTGCCGAACGACTTGCGGACCTCGGCGGCGAGCTTGACCTCGGACATGTGCACTCCTCGTATAAGCAGGTGGATAAAGGTGGCTGGTTACCCGGCCACGACTGGCCTGCTACGAAGAGCGCGTCGATAACGGACCGCCGTACCCCAACAGGTACGGCCTCCCTCGCCGAGCAACTCGATGAGTCTACCCGGCCGGGAGGCCGCACCCAAAAGGATCTTCTCCCGCCCCTGGGCGGGAGGGCTGCCTACTGCTCTTCGAAGAGGCTGGTGACCGAGCCGTCCTCGAAGACCTCGCGGACCGCGCGGGCGATCGACGGGGCGATGGACAGGACGGTGACCTTGTCCAGCTCCAGGTCGGCCGGGTCGGGCAGGGTGTTCGTGAAGACGAACTCGCTGACCTTGGAGTTCTTCAGACGGTCGGCGGCGGGGCCGGACAGGATGCCGTGCGTGGCCGTGACGATGACGTCCTCCGCGCCGTGCGCGAACAGGGCGTCGGCGGCGGCGCAGATGGTGCCACCGGTGTCGATCATGTCGTCGACCAGGACGCAGACGCGGCCCTTGACGTCACCGACGACCTCGTGGACGGTCACCTGGTTGGCGACGTCCTTGTCGCGGCGCTTGTGCACGATCGCCAGCGGCGCGTCCAGACGGTCGCACCAGCGGTCGGCGACGCGCACCCGGCCGGCGTCCGGGGAGACGATCGTCAGCTTGGAGCGGTCGACCTTGGCGCCCACGTAGTCCGCGAGGACCGGCAGGGCGGTGAGGTGGTCGACCGGGCCGTCGAAGAAGCCCTGGATCTGGTCGGTGTGCAGGTCGACCGTGAGGATGCGGTCGGCGCCGGCCGTCTTCAGCAGGTCCGCGATCAGCCGCGCGGAGATCGGCTCGCGGCCCTTGTGCTTCTTGTCCTGGCGGGCGTACCCGTACGACGGCACGATCACCGTGATGGAGCGGGCCGACGCGCGCTTCAGCGCGTCGATCATGATCAGCTGCTCCATGATCCACTTGTTGATCGGAGCCGTGTGGCTCTGGATCAGGAAGCAGTCCGCGCCGCGCGCCGACTCCTGGAAGCGGACGTAGATCTCGCCGTTGGCGAAGTCGAAGGCCTTCGTGGGCACGAGGCCGACGCCCAGCTGGTGCGCGACCTCCTCGGCCAGCTCGGGGTGGGCGCGGCCGGAGAAGAGCATCAGCTTCTTCTCGCCGGTCGTCTTGATCCCGGTCACAGCACTGTCTCCTCAGAGGTGTCTTCTGCTGCTGAGCCCGCGCGGTCCCTTGGCGACGAGCCAGCCGAATCGTGTGCGTCTATCACGGTACGCCGTGACAGGCGCAGATGTTTCCGGTCAGTTTTCGCCAACGGCCTCTTCGGAGGCGGCCGCAGCCGCCTGCGCGGCCGCGCTGCCCGGCCGCTTGCGGGCCACCCAGCCCTCGATATTCCGCTGCTGGCCACGGGCGACGGCCAGCGAGCCGGCGGGCACGTCCTTGGTGATGACGGACCCGGCCGCGGTGTAGGCGCCGTCCCCCACTGTGACAGGAGCAACAAACATGTTGTCCGAGCCCGTCTTGCAGTGCGAGCCGATCGTGGTGTGGTGCTTGGCCTCGCCGTCGTAGTTCACGAAGACGCTGGCCGCGCCGATGTTCGTGTACTCGCCGATGGTCGCGTCGCCCACGTACGACAGGTGCGGCACCTTGGTGCCCTCGCCGATCGTGGCGTTCTTGGTCTCGACGTAGGTGCCGAGCTTCGCCTTGACGCCGAGGCGGGTGCCCGGGCGCAGATAGGCGTACGGGCCCACCGACGCGCCCTCGCCGACCTCGGAGTCGTACGAGACGGTGTTGTCCACGCGCGCGTCCGCGCCGACCGAGGTGTCGGTCAGCCGGGAGTTGGGGCCGACCTCGGCGCCGCGGCCCAGGTGGGTGGAGCCGAGCAGCTGGGTGCCCGGGTGGACCAGCGCGTCCTGCTCGAAGGTGACGGTCACGTCCACGAAGGTGGTGGCCGGGTCGACGACGGTGACGCCCGCGAGCATCGCGCGCTCCAGGAGGCGGTCGTTGAGCAGGCGGCGGGCCTCGGCGAGCTGGACGCGGTTGTTGATGCCGAGGATCTCGCGGTGGTCCCCGCCGACCGAGGCGCCGACGCGGTGCCCGGCCTCGCGCAGGATGCCCAGCACGTCGGTGAGGTACTCCTCGCCCTGGCTGTTGTCGGTGCGGACCTTGCCGAGCGCGTCCGCGAGCAGCGCGCCGTCGAAGGCGAAGACACCGGAGTTGATCTCCCGGATCGCCCGCTGCTCGTCGGTGGCGTCCTTGTGCTCGACGATCGCGGTGACCGCGCCCGAGGCGCCGTCGCGCACGATCCGGCCGTAGCCGGTCGAGTCGGGGACCTCGGCGGTGAGCACGGTGACGGCGTTGCCGTCCTCCTCGTGCGTACGGGTCAGGGCCGCCAGGGTGTCGCCGGTCAGCAGCGGGGTGTCGCCGCAGACCACCACGACGGTGCCCTCGATGGACTGGCCCAGCTCCTCCAGCGCCATCCGGACCGCGTGGCCGGTGCCGTTCTGCTCGTACTGGACGGCGGTGCGCACCGAGGCGTCGATCGCGCCGAGGTGGGCGGAGACCTGCTCGCGGGCGTGGCCGACGACCACGACGAGGTGCTCGGGGTCGAGCTCGCGGGCGGCCGCCACGACGTGGCCGACGAGCGAGCGCCCGCAGATCTCGTGCAGGACCTTGGGGGTGGCCGACTTCATACGGGTGCCCTCACCCGCTGCGAGGACGACGACGGCTGCCGGGCGATTGGCGCTCACGGGAATGCCTTTCGGCTTTGTGTGGTGGACATCCGCAGGATACCGGGGGGTTTCGGGGCCGAAATGCCGGGAGGGTCGGCAGAAGGGGAACGGGAGGAGAAACCGAAGGGGAGCGACGGGAAGAGCAGGGAAAAACAACCGGGTCCCGACCGAAGTGGTCAGGACCCGAACTGCGCTGGCTCCCCCGCCAGGACTCGAACCCGGACATAAGGCACCAAAAGCCTCAGTGCTGCCAATTACACCACGGGGGATGGAAACCGGTTCGACCGGACATTGCGTCAGGTCACCGGATCGGCACCCCACACTATGCCGTACCGAGCCCCTTCCGTGCGACGGTGCCGATCACCGTGATCGTTCCGGAGGCGGCCGAACTCGCCGGAAAATCGCTGGCGGGCGCCCGTAGGCTGGATGGCATGACCGCAACGGGGGCAGACCACGACTCCGCGGGGACGACCCCCCGCGGCTGGTGGTGGTGGGAACGGCGGCGCGGGGCCGCCCTGGACATCGGACTGGGGCTCGCCTCCGCGTTCGAGTGCGCACTGGAAGGTGTGAAGTTCGCCGGGGACGCGGGGGTCCCCGTACCGGCCGGGGTGCTGTTCGGGCTGGCGGCCGGGGTGTCCCTGGCCGCGCGGCGGCGCTGGCCGGTCGCGGTGGTGCTGATCTCGATCGCGGTGACCCCGGCCAACATGGGCTTCCTGCTCGGCATCGTCGGCCTCTACACCCTGGCCGCCTCCGAGGTGCCCCGGCGCATCACGGCCGCGCTGGCCGGAATGTGTCTGGTGGGCACCTTCATCGTCACGTTCGTACGGATGAACCAGAGCGTCGACGACGGCGCCTTCGACGGGGGCCGCTGGCTGGTCACGCTCTTCTCCGGGGTGATGGCGCTCGGTCTGACCGCCCCTCCGCTGCTCCTGGGGCTCTATATAGGGGCCCGGCGGCGGCTGATGGAGTCCCTGCGCGAGCGCGCCGACTCGCTGGAGCGGGAGCTCTCGCTGCTGGCCGACCACGCGGAGGAGCGCGCCGAGTGGGCCCGTACGGAGGAGCGCACCCGGATCGCCCGCGAGATGCACGACGTGGTCGCCCATCGGGTGTCGCTGATGGTGGTGCACGCCGCCGCGCTCCAGGCGGTGGCCCGCCGGGACCCGGAGAAGGCCGTCAAGAACGCGGTGCTGGTCGGCGACATGGGCCGGCAGGCGCTCACCGAGCTGCGCGAGATGCTCGGGGTGCTGCGGACGGGGGAGGCGGTACGGGCCGAGGCGCCGCTGGCGGTGCCGCTCGCGGCGGTCGGCGCGGCGGCCGCGGCTGCCGCTGCCGCCGCGGAAGAGGGGCCGTGCCTGGCCGACATCGAGGCGCTGGTCGGCCAGTCCCGGGAGGCCGGGATGGTGGTCGAGCTGACGGTCCACGGGGTGGGGCGCGGCTATGACGCGCTGGTGGAGCAGACGGCGTACCGGGTCGTCCAGGAGGCCCTGACCAACGTCCACAAGCACGCGGCGGGCGCGAAGGTGATGGTCCGCCTCGCGCACCGGGACGACGAGGTCGCGATGCAGATCGAGAACGGCCCGGCGGATGGGGCGAGCCCCGACGCGGGGCTTCCCAGCGGGGGGAACGGGCTGGTCGGGATGCGGGAGCGGGTGCTCGCTCTGGGGGGTGTGTTCGTGTCCGGCGTCACGGACGCGGGGGGTTGGCGGGTATCCGCGGTCCTCCCGGACAGGGCTTCGCCGTAGGGGGCGGCCCCCCGGGCCCGGGCTCCGTCTGCGGGCCGGTGGCGGGTTGCTCGCGCGGGGATTCCCCACCCCGTCCCTTCCCGAAAGCCCTCCGGCGGGCGGCCGGACGCTTCGTCTGCGGCTGAGTGGTGGGTTGCTCGCGCAGTTCCCCGCGCCCCTAGGGGGTCGCCCGCATCCGGAGAACCCAGCTCAGCCACAGGCGCTTTTAGGGGCGCGGGGAACTGCGCGAGAAGCGGCCACGGTCCGCAGACGAAGGCGGGTTTAGGGGCGCGGGGAACTGCGCGAGAAGCGCCCACGGTCCGCAGACGAAAGAGGGGTGAGGGGCGCGGGGAACGGCGCGAGCAACCCACCACACACCCGCAGACAAAGGCCGGGCACACCTCATCGCGGGGACGTCAGGCGTACCGGCTGAACCCCCGTGATCAGCGTGTTCAGGGCCAGGTCCAGGTCCGCACCCAGGTACCAGTCCCCCGTGTGGTCCACGCTGTACACCCGCCCCTCCGTATCGATGGCGAGAACGGCCTGCTGCTCCCCTTCCTCCCCCAGCGGCGCCAGCTCCGTCTCCAGCGCCCGCCCCAGGTCCGCGAACGTACGCGCCAGATGCAGCCCGGCCACCGGGTCGAAGCGGACGGTCGCGGGCGCGTTGTGGCGGCCGGGGCCCGGCGCGGTCAGGCGCAGGCCGCCGAACTCGGCCCACGCCTCCACCGCCGCCGGGAACACCGTGTGCCGGTGCCCCGCGGGCGAGGTGTGCGAGCGCAGCACGTCGGCCCAGGCCTCGGCCTGCCTGATGTCCCAGCGTCCGGGGTGCCACCCGGCGGCGCGCAGCGCGGCGTCGACGGGGACGGGGAAGCGGGTGGTGGACACGTCCGGCATCGCGTTCGGTTCAGCCCTTCTCGGCGGCGGGGTCGACCGCGCGCACCCCGAAGTGGGCGAGCAGCGCGGTACAGGAACGGCAGGGCGGGGCGTAGCTGCCGTGCAGCGGGTCGCCGTCCTCGCGGATGCGGCGCGCGGTCACCTTGGCGTGCTTGAGCGCGCGGCGCGCCTCGCTGTGCGTCAGCGGCTTGCGGCCGGACCTGCGCGACTTGCCCGTGCGGGCCGACTCCAGGGAGGACAGCTGGCGCGACAGCAGGATCGCCTCCGGGCAGCGCCCGGTGAACCGCTCGCGCTGGCCGCTGGTGAGGGTGTCGTGGAAGTCCTGTACGAGCGGGTGCAGCACCGGCGGCTGGTCGCCCTTCCCGGCGGTGCAGGTCAGCGTCTCGCCCCGGACCGAGAGCGCGGCGGCCACGGCCGGCAGGATGCCGTCGCGGCGGTGCAGCAGCACGGGCGCGGAGGCGGTCGTGCTGCTCCACTGGAGCCGGGGGTCCCCGGCCCCCGGGGCCCCGGCCCGCGGGTCCCTTGGACGGGAGGCGTCCCCCGTGCGGGAGGCGTCCGCCGCCGTACCCGATATGTCGGTCGTTCCGTGCATGGTGCTCGCTGTCCCTCCCGTTGCCGACGCTCTTCGCCGCCGGTGTCAACGCCCCCGTTAACGCCCCGTTGCGGGGAACAGACTGCCAAATGTGCCCAGTGGTACGGAAGCTGGGGCTCTGATGTCACTACGTCCGTGTCGTCACCATCGCCGCACGGTGACCCGGTTGTGACACCTGGTCACGGTGGTGCGGGGCCGGGCTCGCGGCCGGGACCCGGTATTGCCCCACCGCATAGTCTGGTCCTCACCAGCCAGACGCAGCAGCTCGCACGCAGGGGGCATCCGCCATGACGACAGGTCGGCTCGGGCACGCCGCGCCACCGAACGCGGCCTATGCCGGACAGGTCGTGAACTTCCCGGACCCGGTCCGCGCCTCCCGCCACCCCAGAGGGGTGCGGGTGGACGGCGACGGCTACCCGGACTTCTCCGCGTACGCGCGCGCGGCCGCCGAGATCGCGGAGCCGCCGGAGGGCTTCGGCGTGGACGAGCTGCGGCTGACCGACTATGTGTCGGCCAACGCGGCGCTCGCCGCCGAGGGCCATGAGCTGTGGGACACCGTGCCCGCCGTCGCCACCCCGCACGGCTGGACCTGGCACCACGTGCCCGGCACCCGCCGTCTGGAGCTGGTGCCGGTCGAGGTGAAGGCGCTGCTGCGCCACCACGGCGGACTCGCGACGGCCGGCGTCGACCAGGACAAGCGCGGCACCCGCCCGCTCCAGGAGACGCGCCCCGCGCACTTCGGTCTGCCCAAGGCGCTGGTCTCCGTATCGGAGTCCCAACTCCTCGGCGTGGAGGAGGACCTGGGCTACCGGCTGCCCGGTGCCTACCGGACGTTCCTGAAGGCGGCGGGCGGCTGCGCGCCGGTGGGCGCGGCGCTCGACGCGGAGCTGGGGCTGCTGGTGGACCAGCCGTTCTTCACCGTGCGCGACGAGGCGGCGGTCAATGACCTCGTCTACGTCAACAAGTGTCTGCGCGACCATCTGACCAAGGACTACCTGGGCGTGGCCTTCGTCCAGGGCGGGATCCTCGCGCTGAAGGTGAAGGGTTCCGCGATCGGCTCGGTCTGGTTCTGCGCGTACGACGACGCGCGCGACCAGGACGGCTGGAGCGTGCAGGAACGCGTGGAGCGGCTGCTGCTGCCCTGCGGCGCCGACTTCGACGACTTCCTCCAGCGCCTTGCGGGCAACCCGCCGGAGCTGGAGACCGTGGCGAACCTGATGGTGGACGGCGGCTTCGCGCGCGCCGTACCGGTGGGGGAGTGAGTGTGATGGTGACCTTCGCCCAGGCGCAGGAGCGCGCGGACGAGTGGATCAACGGGGATGTACCCGCGTACCAGCACCGCGAGGTGCGGGTGCGGGAGTTCGAGCTGGGCTTCGTGGTGTGGGCCGAGGACCGCGACGGGGGCCCGTCCTCGGACGGCGGCCGCCAGCGCCTCGTCATCGCCCGGGACAGCGGGGAGGCCACGCTGTGGCCCGGTCTGCCGGTGGGTGAGGTGATCCGCCGGTACGAGGAGGAGTACGGAGTGCCGGACGAGCCCGAGGACGCGGTCCCCGCGCCCCCGCCCGCCCGAATCGACCTCAACCAGACGTCGTTCCTGCTGACGCCACCGGAGTGGCTCCAGGAGGCGGCGGACCGGATGGGCATCCCGGACCGGTCCGCGGCGGCTCCGGCGCGGGAGGAGACGGCCCCCGCACCGGCGCGGCAGTCCGCGCAGACCCCGGCGCCCGCACCGGCGTGGCCGGCGACCCCTGCCGCGGCCGGGGACGAGACGCCGGCCCCCGGGTGGCCGGGCGCGACCGGTCCGGGCGCGGGGGAAGCCGCCCCGGCACCCGCACCCGCGTGGCCGGGCGCGACGCCCGCGCCCGCTTCCGCTTCCGCGTCCTCGGGTGCGGTCGCGTGGCCCACGCCGACCGCCGACGCCCCGTCCGGGGCGACCCCGTGGGCCGGTACGGACACGAACGCCGGGTCCGACGAGGGCTCCGTACCGCTTCCGGCGACGGTGTTCGCCCCGCCGCTGTCCGGCTCGGACGCCGACGACACCCCGCCGCCGAGGGCCCTGCCGGAGGCGAAGACGGCCCTGCTCCAGGGCGGCAGCCAGCTCCCCCCGACGGCCCTGGCCCCGGCGATCGACCCGGAGGCCCCGGCACCGGGCGGACCTGGCGGTCCGGGGGGAGCCGGTGTGCCTGCCGCGCCCGGCGGTCCGGAGGGCGCCGGTGGGCCTGGCGCGCCGGGCCCTGGCGCGCCTGGCGCCCCGGCCGGCCACGGTGTCCCGGGCCCGGGCGCCCCTGGCGGTCCGGCTGCGCCGGTCGGTCCGGGGGGCCCCGGTGTTCCGGGCGGCCCCGGCGCCGCTGGTGGTCCTGGGATGCCCCCCGGTCCTGGTGTGCCTGGTAATCCGGTCGGCCATGGTGGTCCCGGGGTGCCCCTCGGTCCTGGTGCGCCCGGTAATCCGGTCGGGCACGGTGTGCCTGGGGTGCCTTCGGGTCCCGGTGCGCCCGGTGGTCCGGTCGTTCCGGCGGGTCCCGGCGGTCCGGGTGCGCCCGGTGCCGCGGGTGGGCCGGGGCCGGTTGGGCAGGGGGCTTCCGGTGTTCCGGGTGGCCCCGGTGCCGCTGGTGGTCCTGGGGTGCCCCCTGGTCCTGGCGCACCCGGTAACCCGGTCGGCCACGGTGTGCCCGGCTCTGCCGGGTCCGGGGTGTCGGGTGCCGCTGACATTGCCGATGCCGCCACCAGTAAGGCCGCTCCGCCGCGTGCTGCCCGGGGGAGTACTCCGGCGCCGCCCGGGGAGCCCGGGGTGCCCGGGGCGCGTCCCGGGGTGCCCGCTTACGTACCCACGCAGCTGGTCTCGCAGCTCGGGCCCGACGGGCCGCAGCCTCCGGTCGCTCCGTCGCCTCCGGGTGGGGGGGTGCACCACGCCGCGACCATGCTGGCCGACCCGAGCCAGCTCGGGCCCGCGCCCGCCGGTGCGCCCGCGCCTCCCGGTCCGCCCGGTGCGCCCGGCGCCGGTCGTGCGCCGCAGCCGCCCGGGCCCCCCGGTGTCCCCGGTGCGCCCCAGCCCCCCGGCCCTCCTGGTGCGCCCGGTGCGCCCGGTGCGCCCCAGCCCCCCGGCCCGCCCGGCGCCCCCGGCGGTACCGGTGGTGGCGGTGCCCACTACGCCGCGACCATGCTGGCCGACCCGAGCCAGCTCGGGCCCGGTGGCCGTCCCGGCGCGCCCCAGCCTCCCGGGCCGCCCGGCGCTCCCGGCCAGCCCGGGGCGCCCGCCGCGCCCGCCCCCCCGGGGGCTCCCGGCGGTGGCGTCCACCACGCCGCCACCATGCTCGCCGGGCCCGCCCAGATGGGGCCGGGCGCGCCGCAGCCGCCCGCGTACGGCTACCCCCAGCAGCCCACCGGGGTGCCGACGGTGGGGCCCGGCTACCAGGCCGTGCTCCGCTACCGCGCCGCCGACGGGTCCGAGCAGCAGCTCATCCGCCGCTCCGCGCCCGGCATCCCGCACCCCGAGTGGCAGATCTTCCACGAGCTGCGCGGGATGAACGTGCCGCCGGACCACGTCCTGGAGCTGCACACCGAGCTGGCCTCGTGCGAGCTGCCCGGCGGCTACTGCGCCCGGATGATCCGGGAGACCTGGCCGCAGGTGCGGATCACCTCCGTCGCCCCGTACGGCACGGACCACGCCTCCCGCCGCCAGGGCGTCCAGCACCTGCTCACCCACCAGGGCGAGCTGGCGCAGGTCGCCGACGGCCCGGCCCGGCCGCAGCCGGTGCGCGCGCCGCTGCCGCAGGTGCAGCCCGCGCCGCCGCTGCCGCCGGAGGGCGTGGCGCACGAGCTTGCCGGTGCCTTCGGTCCGCAGGGCGTCTTCCGCTTCGACCAGCGGGCGGTGTCCCGTCAGGGCGTGCCCGAGGCCGTGGCGGTCACGCTGGTGTGGGCGGGGCTGCCGGCGGACTTCGGCCCGTTCTTCTGGGCGCAGGCGGTGCCCGGCCAGCCGGTCCCGACCCTCGCCGAACTCGCCGCCCAGCGGCAGGTGCAGGCGGCTCCGGACGCCGGCTCGTACCTGGTCATGGGCTCGGACTTCGGCCGGGCGATCTGCGTCCAGTACGGGACGGCGAACATCGTCGCGGTCCCGGTGGAGGCGGGGCCGGGGGGCCAGTCCGTACCGCCGCAGTTCGTGAACACCGGACTGCCCGAGTTCGTACGGTGCATGGCGCTGCTCGGTCGTATGTGGCGACTGCGGTACGGGTTGAACCCGGAGCAGGCGGGGCGCTGGACGGTCGACTTCCAGGCGCAGCTCGCCGCGCTCGACCCGGCGGCGCTGGGGTCACCGGAGAGCTGGTGGTCGGTGCTGCTGGAACAGTTCTGGGACGGCTTGCTCTGACCTTGTGCCCGGTCTTTGTCTGCGGATGAGTGGGTGGTTGCTCGCGCAGTTCCCCGCGCCCCTGGGTAGTCCGGCAGGCTCGGGCGGTTCTCCGTGTCCCTGGATACACGCTTTCGTCTGCGGGCCGTGGCCGCTTCTCGCGCAGTTCCCCGCGCCCCTAAAAGCCTGCGGCTGAGCCGAGTTCTCCGGCTGCGGCCTACTACCTAAGGGGCGCGGGGAACTGCGCGAGAAGCGGCCACCCAGCCGCAGGCGTCAACGCGGCCAGGGCCCGGGCCCGTCGACCCGCAGGGCGTACCCCGGGCCACTTAGGGGCGCGGGGAACTGCGCGAGCAACCCGCCACCGAGCCGCAGACGAAGGCCGGGCTCAAAAATGTCGCATTGGTGACCGTTACGCCCACGCGGAGTGTCGCGTTATGACCGATTCGCTTCGATCCAGCAGGATGTGGCCGGGGTCGCACAGGCCGGACAGGTCGGAGAGGTCGGAGGACGTCAAGGATGAGCACAGCGCCCGAACCACCACAGTCCCCCCGCGCCCTCGCCGTCGTACGCGGCGGCCGGGGCTACCGGACGGACCAGGTCGACCGCCAGCTCGCGATCCTCGGTGAGGAGCGCGACGCCGCGTGGGAGCGGGCGGCGCGGCTCACCGTCCTCGCCAAGCGGATGGAGGCGGAGGCGGCCGCCCTGGGCGAACGCGTCGCCGCGCTCGGCCCGCGCACGTACGAGGAGCTGGGCCGCCGCGCCCAGACCCTGCACGCCCTCGCGGTTGAGGAGGCCGACGCCGTACGGGCGGCCGCCCACGAGGAGGCGACCGGCGTGCGCGACACGGCGGACGCGGCCGCACGCCAGGTCCGCGAACTCGCCCGCGAGTACGCCGAAACGGTCCGCGCGGAGGCCGAGGAACGGGCGCGCCATCTGCTGCTCGTCGCCCGGACCACCGCCGACGAGCACCGGGGCGAGGCCCGCGCCGAGGCGGACGAGTGGCAGACGGAGGCGGCGGACGCGCTGCGCGAGGTGCGCGAGCGGACCGGCGCCGCGTTGGCCGAGCAGGAGCGTGAACATGCCGGGAGAGTCGAGGCCCTCGAACGTGAAGTGGCCGCACGGGAAGCCGAGATGAACGCCCGGCACGCCGAGCTGACCGCACGCGCCGAGGCGGATCTGGCCGAGGCGGGCCGGGCCTTCGGCGAGGTGCGCGAGGCCGCCCGGCACGGCCAGGAGGACGCCGAGGCCCGGGCCGCGGAACTGGTCGCGGCGGCCCGGGTGCGGGCCGAGCGGATCGCCCGCGAGACGGAGGCGGTGCTGCGCGAGCACGCGGAGGCCCGGGAGGAGACCGTCGCGCACATGGCGCATGTACGGAGCAGCCTGGCGGGCCTGACGGGCCGGGCCACGGCGGAGGGCTGAACCGCTGGGCCCGGGCCGACAGTTGAACTTCCCGGGCCCGGGCCCCGGCCTCAGCGCCTCGCGCCCGCCAGGATCCACCCCTCCACCGCCTCGTACCGCTGCCGCTGCGCGTACACGTCGCGGCGGCTCAGCATCGAGCCCAGCCAGCCGACCGCGAAGCCGAACGGGATGGAGACGATGCCCGTGGTGGTGAAGGGGAACCAGTTGAAGTCGCGGGTG
Source organism: Streptomyces crystallinus (assembly GCF_039521265.1). NCBI lineage: Bacteria > Bacillati > Actinomycetota > Actinomycetes > Kitasatosporales > Streptomycetaceae > Streptomyces > Streptomyces crystallinus. The sequence goes on from NZ_BAAACA010000012.1 coordinate 29,062, forward strand.
GGGAAGACCGACTGGGGTGAGCCGGACACCAGCTTCGTGCCCGTCATCAGCACCGCCGTGAACACCGTCCCGCCGATCAGCGTGCACAGCAGTCCCGTACGGGTGTAGCGGCGCCAGAACAGGGTGAGGATCAGGGCCGGGGCCAGCGCGGACGCGCCCAGGCAGAACGAGAGGGTGACCAGCGGCTGGAGGTTGTGGCCCTGGACCGCCGTGGCCAGGGCGATCGCCGGGATCCCGACGGCGAGCGCCGCCACCCGGGCCGTGTTCGTCTCGGTGGCGTCCCGTACCCCGGCCCGGCCGCGCAGCCCGTGCGCGACCAGGTCGTGGGCGAGCGAGTTGGCGCACGCCAGGGTCATCCCGGAGATCGAGGCCAGCAGGGTCATGAAGATCGCCGTGGCGACCGCGGTGAAGAGCAGAGTGCCCGCGGTCGACGCGTGTGTACCGACGACCGCCTGGCTGGTCAGCAGGATCGACGTCTTGCCCTGCGGGTCCGCCTCGGTGATCGCGCGGCGGCCCACCACGGCCGCCGCGCCGAAGCCGATCACGATCAGCGCGAGGCAGATCACCACGACCGCCGAGACCGCCCAGGAGAGCGAGCGGCGGACCGCGCGGGCGCTGCGGGCGCTGTACATCCGCATGGTGATGTGCGGCAGACAGGCCGCGCCGATCACCACCGTCAGCTGCGAGCTGACCATGTCCAGCGAGTCGCCGCCGAACTGGAGCCCGGAGGAGAGGTACGCCGGGCCCGCGCCGCTGCCCCGGGCCGCCTGGCCGAGCAGCCGCCCGGGGCTCCACCCGTACCGGTCGAGGACGAGGGCGGCGACGGCGAGCGAGGAGGCGGCGAGGACGACGGTCTTGACCGCCTGGATGAAGGCGGTGCCCTTCATCCCGCCGATCGCCGCGTAGCCGATCATCAGCAGACCCAGCATCACGATGCAGCCGGTCTTGAACCGTGCCGCGTCGAAGCCCAGGACGAACGCGATGAGGTCGCCCGCGCCGGCCAGCTGGACCACCATCAGCGGCAGCAGCGCGGCGAGCGTGACCAGGCACGCGGTGACCCTTACGGCGGGGCCTGGCGCCCGGCGGGCGAACGCGTCGCCCATCGTGAACTTCCCCGCGTTGCGCAGCGGTTCGGTCAGCAGGAACATCAGCAGCACCAGGGAGAGCGCGGTGCTCAGGGTGAGGACGAGGCCGTCGTACCCGGTCAGCGCGATGACGCCGACGGTGCTGAGTACGGTGGCCGCCGAGACGTAGTCCCCGGCGATGGCCAGGCCGTTGCGCAGCGGGGAGAGCGAGCGGTAGCCGGTGTAGAACTCGCCGAGGTCGTCGCGGTCGGGGGCGGTCATGACGCAGAGCAGCAGGGTCACGGTGATCACGGCGATGAACGCGACCAGGGACATGGCCCGGGCGTCGGAGGCGAATCCGGTCATCGGGCGGCTCCGTCCGTGTACCGGCGGGAGTCGGCGGGCCGCTGCGCCGCCTGGTGGCGGAGGGCGGCGGCGAGCGGGTCGACGGTCCGCTGGGCCGTCCACTCGTACACCGCTATCGCGGCGAGCGTCACGGGCAGCTGGCAGAGCCCGAGCAGCAGTCCGGCGGTGAGCCCACCGGAGATGTGCCGGGCGAGCAGGCCCGGGGTGTAGCCGGAGAGGAAGAGGAAGAGGACGAAGTACCCGAGGGCGGTGAGGGTGGAGACGCGCCGCAACAGACGGTAGGCGGTGCGGAGTTGGGGGAGGGTGGGGGAGGGGCGGTGGTGCGGCATTCGGCTGCTCCTTGCAGGGGGGACGGGGGAGCCGTTAGCGCTGGTGGGTGGCGGCGAACTTACCGGTCGGTATGCAACCGGGCGAGCCCCTTGCCCGAACTTTTCAACCCGGCCCCCCAGTTACCCGGGGTAATGCCCCCGGTCCATCTCCGTCTGCGACTCGGCGGCGGGTCGCTCGCGCAGTTCCCCGCGCCCCTGTTCGTGCCCGGTCTTTGTCTGCGGGTGAGTGGGTGGTTGCTCGCGCAGTTCCCCGCGCCCCTGGGTAGTCCGGCGGGCTGGGGCGGGTCTCCGCACCGGGGGAAACCCGTTTTCGTCTGTGGGCCGTGGCCGCTTCTCGCGCAGTTCCCCGCGCCCCTTAGGGGGTCCCCGGCAGCCGGGGAACTCAGCTCAGCCACAGTCCTTCAGGGGCGCGGGGAACTGCGCGAGCAACCGGTCACCGAGCCGCAGGTGGCAACGGGGCCAGGGGCGCAGCCCGTCACCCGGGGCCACTTAGGGGCGCGGGGAACTGCGCGAGCAACCCGTCACCGAGCCGCAGGTGGCAACGGGGCCAGGGGCGTAGCCCGTTACCCCGCACGGGCGTACCCGGGGCCACTTAGGGGCGCGGGGAACTGCGCGAGCAACCCACCACACGCCCGCAGACAAAGGCCGGGCCCGTGTTACCCCTCCCGCAAGGGGAACCGGCGAGGCGCCAGCGTCAGGAGAACCAGCAGCGCCAAACCCCCCGCCACCGCCGCCCCCACATACACATGCCCCACCGCCGCCGCCACAGCCCGTCGCAGATAGTCCGTCCCCTCGGCCGACAGGCCGCCCGGTGCGGAGAGGGCCTGGGAGACCGAGTCCAGGTCGGACGGGAGGCCGGGGACCGGGGACGACGCCAGCCGGGACGTGATCGTCGCGTTCGCCACCGCCCCGAACAGCGCCGCCCCCACCGACTGCCCCACCTGCCGGCAGAACAGCACCGACGCCGTCGCCGTACCCCGCTCCGCCCACCCCACCGACGACTGCACCGCGATGATCAGCGGCAGCTGGAACAGGCCGAGCGCCCCGCCCAGCGCCAGCATGATCAGCGCGGGCTGCCAGGCCTGCCCGGGGAACGGCAGCAGCGGGAACGCCAGCAGGATCAGCGCCGCGAGCCCGATGCCGATCGCCGCCGAGTCGCGGAAGCCGATCCGCGTGTAGACCCGGTTGGAGAGCGCTGCGGAGACCGGCCAGCTCAGCGTCATCACGGAGAGGACGAACCCGGCCGCCACGGGATCGAGGCCGAGTACGGACTGCGCGTACGTCGGCAGGAACACCGTCGGCGCCACCATCAGCAGCCCCAGCGCCCCCATCGCCAGGTTCACCGCCGAGATGTCGCGCCTCCGCCACACCCACCCGGGGATCACCGGCTCGGCGGCCCGGCGCTCCACCGCCACCGTGACCACGCCGAGCGCCGCGCTCGCGGCGAACAGACCGAGCGAGGGCGCCGAGAGCCACCCCCAGGCCACCCCGCCCTGCACCAGCGCCGTCAGCAGCAGCGCGCCCGTCGCGAAGACGCACAGCGCCCCGGCCCAGTCGATCCGCGGCGCGGTCGTCGGCTTCTCCCGTACCGGCTCCACCAGATGGCGGCCCACCAGCCACAGCGCCAGCAGCCCCACCGGCAGGTTGACCAGGAAGATCCAGCGCCAGTCGGCGTACGAGGCGAGCGCGCCGCCGAGCGCCGGTCCGGCCACCGCCGACACCGCCCAGACCGTCGACAACTTCGCCTGGATCTTTGGGCGTTCGTCGAGCGGGTAGAGGTCGCCGGCGACCGTCTGGACGGTGCCCTGGAGGGCCCCGCCGCCCAGGCCCTGGAAGACCCGGAAGGCGATCAGCGCGGCCATGTTCCAGGCGGCCGCGCACAGCAGCGACCCGGCGAGGAAGAGCACGATGCCCGCGATCAGTACGGGCTTGCGGCCGAAGGTGTCGGAGAGCTTCCCGTACACCGGCAGGGTGACCGTGACGGCGAGCATGTAGCCGGAGAAGAGCCAGGAGAAGACGGAGAAGCCGCCGAGGTCGCCGACGATCTGCGGTACGGCGGTGGAGACGACGGTGCCGTCGAGCGCGGCGAGCGCCATCCCCAGCATCAGCGCCGCGACGACCGGGCCGCGCCCCCGCGCGGGGGCGGCGCCGGGCGCCGCGCCGGGTATCGCCGCCGTACCGCCACCCGGAGTGCTCACGGCGTACTCCCCCCAAGATCGGTTCATTGTGCACGCAGTTGACCGGTCTCCACCCTCTCATCCCGGCCCTGAGCGGCGACAGAGAGCGGCCGGGTGGAGGCGCCCCCGAGCGGACTCAGCCCTGGGGTGGAGAGCCCCTACGGGATCCTCCCTACTTCAGGGCAGGGGACGTTCGTCCTGGCGGAGGACGAGAAGAGGGGGCGCGGTTCTTTAACGTGGTCCTACATCGAGCGGTTGCGGGGAACCGCAGGTGGGAGGTGGGGCTAACCCCCCACTGAAGACACCGCCGGGCACCAGGGTGCCGGACGTCCTCGATCGTCAGACTCAAGACGTACGCACGACGCGCTGAATCGCAACGAGGAGAAGAACCGTGACAACGGCTGTGACCATTCCCAGGCACGGGGGTACTGGAGGGACAACGGCGGTCGCGGCTCGGGCGCGCCAGGTCGTCAAGGCGTACGGGTCGGGGGAGACCAAGGTCGTCGCGCTCGACCACGTGGACGTGGACATCGCCCGAGGGCAGTTCACCGCGATCATGGGCCCCTCGGGCTCCGGCAAGTCCACGCTGATGCACTGCCTGGCCGGGCTCGACACGGTGACCGGCGGCCAGATCTATCTGGACGACACCGAGATCACCGGCCTCAAGGACAAGAAGCTCACCCAGCTGCGCCGGGACCGGATCGGCTTCATATTCCAGGCGTTCAACCTGCTGCCGACGCTCAACGCGCTGGAGAACATCACGCTCCCGATGGACATCGCGGGCCGCAAGCCCGACAAGCAGTGGCTGGACCGCGTGGTGGAGACCGTCGGCCTGGCCGGCCGGCTCAAGCACCGCCCGACCCAGCTCTCCGGCGGCCAGCAGCAGCGTGTCGCGGTGGCCCGCGCCCTGGCGGCCCGGCCCGAGATCATCTTCGGTGACGAGCCGACCGGAAACCTGGACTCCCGCGCGGGCGCCGAGGTCCTCGGCTTTCTGCGCCGCTCGGTGGACGAGCTGGGCCAGACCATCGTGATGGTCACCCACGACCCGGTCGCCGCCTCGTACGCGGACCGGGTGCTCTACCTCGCGGACGGCCGGATCGTCGACGAGATGTTCCGCCCGACCGCCGACGCGGTGCTCGACCGCATGAAGGACTTCGACGCGCGGGGGCGGACGTCGTGACCGTGCTCAAGACCTCGATGCGCAACTTCTTCGCGCACAAGGGACGGATGGCCCTCTCGGCTGTCGCGGTCCTGCTGTCGGTGGCGTTCGTGTGCGGCACGCTCGTCTTCACCGACACCATGAACACCACCTTCGACAAGCTCTTCGCCGCCACCGCGGCCGACGTCACCGTCAGCCCGAAGAACGCGAAGCCGGACGACCGGCCGCAGACCGGCCGGCCCGAGACGCTGCCCGCCTCGGCCCTGGAGCAGGCGCGCGGCGCCGCCGGGGTGAAGTCCGCCGAGGGCGGCGTCTCCAGCTCCAGCGTCACCGTCGTCAACGCCGAGAACGAGAACATGGGCTCTTCCAACGGAGGCCCCACCATCGCGGCCAACTGGACGGGCAACGACCTCAAGGCGATGGAGATCACCTCCGGTCACGCCCCGCGCGGGCCGACCGAGATGATGGTCGACGCCGACACCGCCGACAAGCACGACCTGAAGATCGGCGACGAGCTGCGCACCATCGCCGTCACCGGTGACTTCAAGGCGAGGATCACCGGTATCGCCTCCTTCAAGGTGACCAACCCGGGCGCGGCGATCGTCTACTTCGACACCGCCACCGCCCAGCGCGAACTGCTCGGCCGCACCGGCCTGTTCACCAACGTCTCGCTCACCGCCGCCGACGGCGTCAGTGACGAGCAGCTCAAGCAGAACGTCGCCGCCACACTCGGCGCCGGCACGTACAAGCTGGAGACGGCCGCCGAGGCCAAGGACTCCGGTCGCGACTCGGTCGGCTCCTTCCTCGACGTGATGAAGTACGCGATGCTCGGCTTCGCCGGAATCGCCTTCCTCGTCGGCATCTTCCTGATCGTCAACACCTTCTCGATGCTGGTCGCCCAGCGCACCCGCGAGATCGGTCTGATGCGGGCCATCGGCTCCAGCCGCAAGCAGGTCAACCGCTCGGTGCTGGTCGAGGCACTGCTGCTCGGCTTCTTCGGCTCGGTCCTCGGCGTCGGCGCGGGCGTCGGCCTGGCCGTCGGCCTGATGAAGATCATGAGCGGTATGGGCCTGGAGCTGTCCACCGACGACCTGACGGTCAAGTGGACGACCCCGGCGGTCGGCATGCTGCTCGGCATCGTGGTCACCGTCCTCGCCGCCTACCTCCCGGCCCGCCGGGCGGGCAAGATCTCCCCGATGGCCGCGCTCCGCGACGCCGGTACGCCGGCGGACGGCAAGGCGGGCCTGGTCCGGGCGGTCATCGGCCTGCTCCTCACCGGCGCCGGCGCCGCCTCGCTCTACGCGGCGGCCCACGCCGACAAGGCCAGCTCCGGCGCGGGCGTCCTCGGCCTCGGCGTGGTCCTCACGCTCATCGGCTTCGTGGTCGTCGGCCCGCTGCTCGCCGCCGGTGTGGTGCGGGTGATCAGTGTCGTGGTGCTGCGGATGTTCGGCCCCGTCGGCCGGATGGCCGAGCGCAACGCACTGCGCAACCCGAGGCGTACGGGAGCGACCGGCGCGGCCCTGATGATCGGCCTCGCCCTGGTGGCCTGCCTCGCGGTGGTCGGCTCCTCGATGGTGGCCTCGGCCACCGCCGAGCTCGACAAGTCGGTCGGCGCGGACTTCATCGTCCAGTCGGGCAACGGCCAGCCGATCGTGCCGCAGGCCGCCGACGCCCTGCGCCGGACCCCGGGCATCGCCCATGTCACCGACTACAAGCAGGTGGACGCGAAGATCACCACCCCGGACGGGAGGACCAGCAGCGAGGACCTCGCCGCCGCCAGCCCGACCTACGCCGAGGACCTGCGGCGCGAGACGGTCTCCGGCAAGCTCTCCGAGGCGTACGGCAAGGACGCGATGTCGGTCGGCGACAAGTTCGCCACGGACCACGACGTCAAGGTGGGCTCCGTCCTGACCGTCGCCTTCAAGAACGGCCGCACGGCCCACCTCAGGGTCGCGGCGATCACCTCGGACGACACCAACGTCGACAAGGGCGCGAAGTACACCAACGTCACGACCGCCGAGCGCTATGTGCCCGCCGACCGGATGCCCAAGAACATGATCATGTTCGCCAAGGCGGAGGACGGCAAGGCCAAGGAGGCGTACGCCTCGCTGAAGACGGCCCTCAAGCCGTACCCGCAGTACAAGGTGCAGGACCAGACGGACTTCAAGAAGGACCTGAAGGACCAGATCGGCCAGCTCCTGAACATCGTGTACGGCCTGCTGGCCCTGGCGATCATCGTCGCGGTGCTCGGTGTGGTGAACACCCTGGCCCTGTCGGTGGTCGAGCGGACCCGGGAGATCGGTCTGCTGCGCGCCATCGGCCTCTCGCGCCGTCAGCTGCGCCGGATGATCCGACTGGAGTCGGTGGTGATCGCCCTCTTCGGCGCCCTGCTGGGCCTCGGGCTCGGCATGAGCTGGGGGACGACCGCGCAGAAGCTGCTGGCCCTGGAGGGCCTGGGGGTCCTGGACATCCCGTGGCCGACGATCATCACGGTCTTCGTGGGCTCGGCCTTCGTGGGTCTGTTCGCCGCCCTGGTCCCCGCCTTCCGGGCGGGCCGGATGAACGTGCTCGGAGCGATCGCGAGCGAGTAGACCGCCGTACGGGGGTCGGCGGGGCGGTCCCGGGGAGTTCTTCGCGAACTCCCCGGGGCCGCTTCACGTTCCGGCGCGGTACTACACCTGCCGCTCCAGCAGGACGTATCCGTACGCCACGCCCACCACCGCGTAGCGGCTGCCCGGATGCAGCGCGCGGGCGTACTCCACCGGATTCCCGGCCCAGCCCGAGACGTTGTCGAGCGCGAGGTAGCGCGGGACCACCTCGCGGGTGTCGCCGACCCAGAACACCCGGCAGCGGGAGGTGAGCCGGGAGATCGGCCCGACGTTCGCCTCGACGGTCGCCCCGTCCGGGACCGCCGCCAGCATCCGCTCCCGCGCGGCCACTTCGGGGCTCTTGCGGTAGGTGGCGCCCTCGGTGAGCGAGTACAGCGGCAGCGAGGCGGTCAGCGCGAGGGCGGCGGCGGCCGCGGCGGCGGGCAGCTGGCGGGCGTACGACCGCAGCCACGGGCGCGCGCTGCGCCGGCCGCTGTCCACGGCGTCGGCCAGGGCCAGCGCGAGGACCGGCGTCAGCACGGCGCTGTAGTGCCAGTCGGTGGACCAGTAGTGGTCGTCCGAGGACAGGAACCGCCAGCCCAGGGTCGGTACGGCCGCCAGGAACAGCGGGGAGCGCACGGCGAGCAGCCCGGTGGGCAGCAGCAGCCACAGCAGCGTGCGCACTTTGGTGCCGAAGGCGGTGAAGGGCCCGGCGCCGGTGGTCTTGCCCCAGTAGTCGTACGCGCCGGTCGAGTTGAAGGCCGGTATCACCGCGGTCAGGGTGACCACGACGGCCACCACCCCGAACGCGGCGACGCCCAGCGCGTACGCGGCGGTGCGCGGTGAGCCGCGCCGGGCGCGCAGGGCGACGACCAGCGCGATCGCCGCGAGGGTCAGCCCCAGGTCCTCCTTGACCACGACCAGCGGCAGCGCCCAGCACAGGGCCGCCCGCCAGCGCCGGTCCAGCACGGCTTCGAGGGCGTAGGCGATGAGCGGCACGGCGAAGCAGATCTCGTGGAAGTCGAAGTCGGCGGCGCGCTGGATCCCCCAGGAGAGCCCGTAGGCGACGCCGACCGCCAGCCCCGCGCCCCGCCCGAGCAGCTTCGCCGCGCCACGGGTGACCGGTATCGCCGAGAGCGCGAACAGCGCGGCCTGGGCGACGAGCAGGGTCACGGGGGTCGGGAAGAGCCGGTAGAAGGGGGCGAGCAGGGCGGTCACGGGGCTGAAGTGGTCCCCCAGGATGTTGGCGCCGGGCCCCTTGAGGTCGGCGACGGGGGCGCGGAGATGCGCGTACCCCCGGACCGCCTGCTCGAAGATCCCCAGGTCCCAGGAGAGCGTCTCCATCCGCCGGTAGCGGAGTACGGAGACGGCGGCGTACGCGGCGAAGAGCGCGGCGGCGAGGAGGTGGGGGTCCCGGCGCCCGGGTGCGCCACCGCGGCCTTGTGAAGCCTTCTGCCCCGGTATGGAGGGAGATGCGACCCGGTTTTCGGGCAGCGTGAGTAGAGCTCCGTGCACGGTGAGGTCCTCGGGTCAGCGGATGCGGGACGGGGTGGCGGTGGCGGTGGGCGGGCCCTGGAGCCCGGTGGGCGTGGGCGAGCCGGCGGGCGGGGCGGCGGAGGAGGTGCTGGGCGGCGGGCTGAGGGGGTCCGCGCCGGCACGGGACGAGCCCGGCGGCGGGATGCTCGCCGAGGGCGTGCTGTGCGAGGGGAAGCCCGAGCCGGGGCCGCCGGGCGAGGGGGTGCCGATGTCGGAGGGGCTGCGGGACGGCGTCCCCGAGCCGTACGAGGGCGAGCCGGACGGCGTCCCGGACGGGGTGGACGGGTTGGCCGGGACCGTCGTCCCGGAGCCGCCCTGGAGCTTGAGCGCCGCGATCGCGCCCGTACCGGCGACCAGGCAGACCACACAGGCGGCGGTGGCCGCCAGCGTGCGCCGGCGCCGCCGCAGACCGCGCTCGGCGACCCGGGCGGGCGGCTCCGGCATGATCCGGCCCCCGCTGTCGGCGGCCGCCCGCTTGAGCGCCCGGGCCAGGGCCGGATCGCCCTCGTGGCCGTCGGGGAAGCCATGGGGGAATTCAGACACCCTGATCCTCCTCGGAGGTGAGGTGGGGCCGCAGCGCCGCGCGCGCCCGGGAGAGGTGCGTCTTCACCGTGCCGGAGGACAGGCCGGTCTCGGCGGCCACCTGCTCGACGGTGAGATCGCAGACGTAGTGCAGGACGGCCACGCGCCGCTGGCGCTCGGAGAGCAGGCGCAGCGCGTCGACGAGGGCGACGGAGGACGGGTCGGGGCCGTGCGCGGCCTCGGTGCGGCCACCGCTGTGCAGCCGCCAGGCCTCACCGGCCCGGCGGCGCCGGCGCCAGCGGCTCACCGCGAGCCGCCAGGCGACGGTACGGATCCAGGCCTCGGGCCCGGCGTCGCGCCGCAGCCGCGCCCGGCGGCCCCAGGCCCGTACGAACGCCTCCTGGACGACGTCCTGGGCCTCGTGGAGGTCGCCGGTCATCAGATAGACCTGGCCGACCAGATCCTTGACCGAGTGAGCGTAGAACTCCTCGAACTCGTCGTCGGTCAAGGCGGCTCCCGTCGGATGGACAGACCTGTCGGCGGACAGGTCTCACGGGATGTACGCCTGGCGGCGGCCGTTCGGTTGACAGGCCGCCGCAGGAATTTTCGGACCGGGGCCCGAAGGCCGGTTCTTCCGGAGGCCGGTTCCTCCGGAGATCGGGCTCTTCGCTCCTAGAGCTTCTGCAAACCCTTCTTCAGCCGCCGGCCCAGCGGCCGCTCGACATACCGGTGCACCAGCCAGCTCACCGCCAGCATCAGCGCGATCACCCCGCTGACCAGCGGGACGGGCTTCACCTGCGGGGAGAGCGCGCCGATGATCTCCCAGCCGATGTACTCGTGGAGGAGGTAGAGCGGATACGTCAGGGCGCCCGCGTACGGCAGCCAGCGCCACTGGATCCAGCTGAGCTTCCCGGTGGCGACCAGGCCCATCACCCCGAAGCAGGCCGCCATGACCGCGATGACCGGCCAGTACGGCACCGGGTGGGTCAGCCGCTCCTGGGCGTGCTCCCAGGTGCGCTTGGCCGAGGGCAGCGAGGCGACCAGGCAGAACAGGACGATGCCGGTCAGCATCAGGTTCGGCCGGAACCGGTACATCAGATAGAAGGCGACACCCGCGATGAAGCACCAGCTGTTGTCCGGCATGACCAGCATCCGCAGCGTGCTGTCGTCCGACTGGTAGGCGAGGGCGCTGGCCACCGCCCAGGCGCAGCAGAAGAAGAGGACACGGCGGTAGGTCAGCCCGCGCCAGGCCACCACTGCGAACAGCAAATAGAACCGCAGTTCGGCGAAGAGGGTCCAGTAGACGCTGTCGACGCTCTCGACGCCCATCGGCTCCTGGAACATCGTGAGGTTGGTGAGGACGTCCGCGAAGGGGTGTCCGCGCAGCCCGCCGGGGATGGCCGTCACGACGACGGTGGTGGCGATGACCGCGAACCAGTACGCGGGGTAGAGCCGCACCACGCGCGAGACGAAGAACGACTGGAGCGGTTTGCCCCAGCTGCTCATACAGATCACGAAGCCGCTGATGAGGAAGAAGAGCTGGACCCCGAGCCACCCGTAGGCGGCGACGGGGTAAGCGGCCGGAAATCTGGCGCGGGAATCGGATTCCGGCCATCGTCCGGTGAGCGCCATGTAGTGGAACATGACGACGGTGAGGGCCGCGAGGAGACGCAGACCGTCGAGGGCGTAGATACGGCTCGGCCGGCCCCCCTCGACGCCTGGGCCGGTCCGTGGGGTGACGCCGGTGCTGGTGAGCACCGGCTCGGGCTGAAGGAGCGCTGTCCGGGCCTGGTCGGGCATGTCGAGCGGGTTCCCCTCGGGCACAGATGTCAATGCATGGTCTCCGCGACGCCGCCGTCCTGCCAGGCGTTCGGCACGTCCGCCGGAGCCTATGGGGTTCCACAAGATTTGCAAAGGCTCACCCTTTGCTCAGGAATACCGCCAAAGGGGTGATCCTGGCCACGCGCGCCCCGTGGCTTGCTTCTCGCGCGGGTGTCACACCCACGTCGTACGCTGGGAACCCCCGGCCCGTCTGACGTGTCGGGCCCTTCGCGTTGCCCTCTCCCCGGGATGGAAGCCCTTCATGAGCCTGCACGGTCTGCTGGACGCGGTGGTACGGGACCCGGCGCTCGCCGAAGCCGTCGAGGCCGCCACCGACGGCCACCGGATGCACGTCGACCTGGTCGGCCCGCCCGCCGCGCGCCCCTTCGCGGTGGCCGCGCTGGCCCGGGGCAGCGCCCGCCCGGTGCTCGCGGTGACCGCGACCGGGCGCGAGGCCGAGGATCTGGCGGCGGCGCTGCGCTCGCTGCTGCCCGCGGACGAGGTGGCCGAGTTCCCGTCCTGGGAGACGCTGCCGCACGAGCGCCTCTCGCCGCGCAGCGACACGGTCGGCCGCCGCCTCGCCGTGCTGCGGCGCCTGGCGCACCCCCGGGACGACGACCCGGCCGCGGGCCCGGTCAGCGTGGTGGTCGCGCCGATCCGCTCGGTGCTCCAGCCCCAGGTCAAGGGGCTCGGCGACCTGGAGCCGGTGGCGCTGCGGACCGGGCAGTCGGCGGATCTGAACGAGATCGTGGAGGGCCTGGCGGCGGCCGCGTACGCACGGGTCGAGCTGGTCGAGAAGCGCGGCGAGTTCGCGGTGCGCGGCGGCATCCTGGACGTCTTCCCGCCGACCGAGGAGCACCCGCTCCGGGTCGAGTTCTGGGGCGACGACGTCGAGGAGATCCGCTACTTCAAGATCGCCGACCAGCGGTCCCTCGAAGTCGCCGAGCACGGCCTGTGGGCGCCGCCCTGCCGTGAGCTGCTGCTCACCGACGACGTCCGCACCAGGGCCGCGGCCCTCGCCGAGCGCCACCCGGAGCTGGGCGAGCTGCTCGGCAAGATCGCCGAGGGCATCGCGGTCGAGGGCATGGAGTCGCTGGCGCCGGTCCTGGTCGACGAGATGGAGCTGCTGCTCGACGTGCTGCCCAAGGGCGCGCTGGCGGTGGTCTGCGACCCCGAGCGGGTGCGCACCCGCGCGGCCGACCTGGTGGCCACCAGCCAGGAGTTCCTCCAGGCCTCCTGGGCGGCGACGGCGGGCGGCGGCAGCGCCCCGATCGACGTCGGCGCGGCCTCGCTGTGGGGCATCGCCGACGTCCGCGACCGGGCCCGCGAGCTCGGCATGATGTGGTGGTCCGTCTCGCCCTTCGCGGCCGACGACACCGACCTGGACGGGGACACCCTCAAGCTCGGCATGCACGCGCCCGAGACCTACCGGGGCGACACCCAGCGGGCGCTCGCGGACACCAAGCAGTGGCTCGCGGACGGCTGGCGCGCGGTCTATGTGACCGAGGCCCACGGCCCGGCCTCGCGGACCGTGGAGGTCCTCGGCGGCGAGGGCATCGCCGCCCGCCTCGACGCCGAGCTGGCCGACATCAGCCCCTCGGTGGTCCATGTCGCCTGCGGCGCCATCGACCACGGCTTCGTCGACCCGGGCCTGCGGCTCGCCGTGCTCACCGAGACCGATCTCACCGGGCAGCGCACGGTCAGCAAGGACCTGGGCCGGATGCCGGCCCGCCGCCGCAAGACCATCGACCCGCTCACCTTGGAGGTGGGCGACTACATCGTGCACGAGCAGCACGGGGTGGGCCGCTATCTGGAGATGGTCCAGCGCACCGTCCAGGGCGCCACCCGCGAGTATCTGCTCGTCGAGTACGCGCCCGCCAAGCGCGGCCAGCCCGGCGACCGGCTCTACATCCCCACCGACCAGCTGGAGCAGGTCACCAAGTACGTGGGCGGCGAGGCCCCGACCCTGCACCGGCTCGGCGGCGCCGACTGGACCAAGACCAAGCAGAAGGCCAAGAAGGCGGTCAAGGAGATCGCCGCCGACCTCATCAAGCTGTACTCGGCGCGGATGGCCGCCCCCGGCCACGCCTTCGGCCCGGACACCCCCTGGCAGCGCGAGCTGGAGGACGCCTTCCCGTACGCGGAGACGCCCGACCAGCTCTCCACCATCGCCGAGGTCAAGGAGGACATGGAGAAGACGGTCCCGATGGACCGGCTGATCTGCGGCGACGTCGGCTACGGCAAGACCGAGATCGCGGTCCGCGCGGCCTTCAAGGCGGTCCAGGACGGCAAGCAGGTCGCGGTCCTGGTGCCCACCACGCTCCTGGTCCAGCAGCACTACGGCACCTTCACCGAGCGCTACGGCCAGTTCCCGGTGAACGTACGGGCGCTGAGCCGCTTCCAGACCGACACCGAGGCGAAGGCGACCCTGGAGGGGCTCAAGGACGGCGCCGTCGACATCGTCATCGGCACCCACCGCCTCTTCTCCTCCGAGACCAAGTTCAAGGACCTGGGCCTGGTCATCGTCGACGAGGAGCAGCGCTTCGGCGTGGAGCACAAGGAGCAGCTGAAGAAGCTGCGCGCCAACGTGGACGTGCTGACCATGTCCGCCACCCCCATTCCCCGCACGCTGGAGATGGCGGTCACCGGCATCCGCGAGATGTCGACGATCACCACCCCGCCGGAGGAGCGCCACCCGGTGCTCACCTTCGTCGGGCCGTACGAGGAGAAGCAGATCGGCGCCGCCATCCGGCGCGAGCTGCTGCGCGAGGGCCAGGTCTTCTACATCCACAACCGGGTCGAGTCCATCGACCGGGCGGCCGCGCGGCTGCGCGAGATCGTCCCCGAGGCGCGTATCCAGACCGCGCACGGGCAGATGGGCGAGACCCAGCTGGAGCAGGTCGTCGTCGACTTCTGGGAGAAGAAGTTCGACGTGCTGGTCTCCACGACGATCGTCGAGTCCGGCATCGACATCTCCAACGCCAACACGCTGATCGTCGAGCGCGGCGACAACTTCGGCCTCTCCCAGCTGCACCAGCTGCGCGGCCGCGTCGGCCGTGGCCGCGAGCGCGGCTACGCGTACTTCCTCTACCCGCCGGAGAAGCCGCTCACCGAGACCGCCCACGAGCGTCTGGCGACCATCGCCCAGCACACCGAGATGGGCGCGGGCATGTACGTGGCGATGAAGGACCTGGAGATCCGCGGCGCGGGCAATCTGCTCGGCGGCGAGCAGTCCGGCCACATCGCGGGCGTCGGCTTCGACCTGTACGTCCGGATGGTCGGCGAGGCCGTCGCGGACTACCGGGCGCAGCTGGACGGCGGAGCCGAGGAGGAGCCGCCGCTGGAGGTCAAGATCGAGCTCCCGGTCGACGCGCACGTCCCGCACGACTACGCGCCGGGCGAGCGGCTGCGCCTCCAGGCCTACCGCGCGATCGCCTCGGCCAACTCCGAGGAGGACATCAAGGCGGTACGGGAGGAGCTCACCGACCGGTACGGCAAGCTGCCCGAGCCGGTCGAGAACCTGCTGCTCGTGGCCGGGCTGCGGATGCTGGCGCGGGCCTGCGGGGTCGGCGAGATCGTCCTCCAGGGCGCCAACGTCCGCTTCGCGCCGGTGGAGCTGCGCGAATCCCAGGAGCTGCGCCTGAAGCGGCTGTACCCGCGTACGGTCATCAAGGCGCCCACCCACCAGATCCTGGTGCCGCGCCCGACGACGGGCAAGATCGGCGGCAAGCCGGTGGTGGGCCGCGAACTGCTGGCGTGGACGGGGGAGTTCCTGACCACGATCCTCGGGTCCTGACCCGGGCCCGCCGAGGCCCGGGCGGGGGACGGGTGGGCCGCGCCCACCCGTCCGCCCACCGGCCTGCGGCCTTGACGGCCCGCCGGGAAGCTCAGGCCGGGGGCTGATCCTCCGGCCCGCGCGCGGAGGAGGACTGTTCGGCGGGGCGCTGTTCGGCCGCAGCCTGTTCGGCCGGGGGCTGCGTGGCCGGGTCCTGCGTGGCCGGGCCCTGTGCCTCGGCTTCGGTGCCGGCGTGGGTGCCGAGCGCCTCCCGTGCCTTGTTCCTTGCCACCTCCTGCGCCTGGTCGACCTGGCCGGTGAAGCGGTCGCCGGTCTTCTCGTCGACCCGGTCGCCGACGGACTCGATCACGTCGTCCGCCTTGTTCTGCGCCTGGTCCTTGAAACGGTCGAGGATCCCCATCCGCGGTCTCCTTCGTGGGGGAGGCAGGGCCGGTCACGACGCTACGCGCCGCCGCCCCGCCGCGGGCGGCCCGTCGCCGGTGGAGAGGGGCACGGCCGGGTGCGGGCCCCGCGCCGCCGTGCGCGGGCGGCCGGCCCGGCCCCGGCTTTCCGCCTTCGAGCCCCTATGGCCGCCGGGAGGCCGGGTAGGAGTCCCTAGGATCGCAGGGTTCCGCCAACTTCCTTCGAGGACGGCCCGTTGTGACGCGTACCTACCGAACCGCCCTTCCGGTGGCCGCCCTCGCGGGCGCGCTCGCCCTCACCGGATGCTCCGACAGCAAGAGCGAAGCCGGGAAGGCCAAGCCCGGCGCGCCCGCCGCGCGGGGCAGCGCCCTCGCCGCCGTGGACACCCTCACCGTCAAGGGCCGGGCCGCCAAGACCGGTTACTCGCGGGACCAGTTCGGCAGGGGCTGGACCGACACCGACGCCAACGGCTGCGCCACCCGCGAGGACATCCTCAAACGGGACCTGACGGACGTGAAGTTCAAGGACAAGTGCGAGGTCGCGTCCGGCACGCTGACCAAGGACGTCTACACCGGCCAGACCATCAAGTTCGTCCGGGGCGCCAGCAAGGTCGACATCGACCATGTGGTGGCCCTCTCGGACGCCTGGCAGAAGGGCGCCCAGCAGTGGGACAAGAAGAAGCGGGTGGCCTTCGCCAACGACCCGCTGAACCTGCTGGCCGTGGACGCGAGCGCCAACCGCCGCAAGAGCGACGGCGACGCGGCGACCTGGCTGCCCACGTTCGCCGCGGGCCGCTGTACGTACGTGGCGGACCAGGTGGCCGTCAAGAAGAAGTACGGGGTGTGGGTGACGGACGCCGAGAAGGAGGCGATGCGGAAGGTCCTCACGGAGTGCCCGCAGCAGAAGCTGCCCACCGGGTGAGTGCCCTTGCGGCCCCGCCGCTCCTCTCCGCACGGCTGCCGCTCAGCCCGTCTTCACCCAGTCCTGGCAGCCGCTGCTCTTGAAGTAGGCGTCGCCGGCGCCGACCTTCACGATCGCCGTGCCCGTGACGTTCTCGTTGGCGGCGATGGCGTCGGTGCTGTGCGAGGCGTCCTTGGCGCGCTCCCAGTAGCACTGGTCGTCCTTGTTGCCCGTCGACTTGTAGGTGCCCGGCGCGATGTCGGTGCCCACCTTGAACATGCCGCCGTCGCCCTTGAGCGTGGTCTTCGGGGCGCCCTTGGCCGCCGCCTTCGGGTCGACCAGGTGCCAGTCCTGGCAGTCGCTGCTCTTGAAGATCTTGTCGCCCGCCAGCACCGTCACATAGCTGGTGCCCGTCACGTTGTCGTTGGCGAGGATCGCGTCCGTGCTGCCCGAGGCGTCCTTGGCCCGCTCCCAGTAGCAGCCGTCCTTGTTGCCGGTGCTCACATACGTGCCGGGCTTGATGTCCGAGCCGACCTGGAAGCTGCCGTCGCCGAGGCCCTTCTCCTTCTTCTCCTTCTCCTTCGTCTTCTCGGCCTCGGGGCTCTGGCCCGCCTTGCGGGGTGCCTCCTTGGCGGCCGCGCTGCTCGGGGACTTGTCGTCCGAGCCGCCGCCCGCGCCGACCGCCCCGCCGATGGCGACCACCGCGACGACCGCGCCGACGCCGGTGAGGACCTTGTGGCGGGCGAACCAGTTGCGCTTCTGCTGAGACATGGCTGTGCCTTTCCGTCAGGCCCTGGGGCCGTGTGAACCGATGGAGCAATCACAACAGAGACTGTGAACCGAGTCAACATGCTTTACAAGGTTTGGTTAGTTCACGCACGTGTATGGAGTGCTCAGGCGGTGATCGCTATGCTGGGAGGCACAACAGACGAGGGGAGTCGGGCCCGTGCCGGACAACGCAAGCGAGGTGACCGCCGCCGGAATCGCCCGGCTCGCCGGGGTGGGCCGGGCGGCCGTCAGCAACTGGCGCCGCCGCCACGCCGACTTCCCCAGGCCCGTCGGGGGCACCGAGACCAGCCCCTCCTTCGCGCTGCCCGAGGTCGAGCGGTGGCTGCGCGACCAGGGCAAACTCGCCGAGGTCCCGCTGCGCGAGCGCGTCTGGCAGCAGCTCTCGGGCCACCCCGCCACCGCCGTGACGGGCCTGGTCCACGCGGGCCGCGCGCTCCTTCTCGTACGGGACGACCCGGACGGGTGGCGCGAGCTCACCGCACTCTCCGACGCGGCGATGGCCGAGCGGCTGCCGCGCGTGCTGGATGAGTCCGTTCACAGCAGCGCTGTGAACACCCCCGCCCCGGACCCGGCCGAGCTCGCCGCGTCCGTACCGCTGCTGCGCGGGGTCGGGGAGCTCGCCGCCGAGCTGGGCGCCCGGCAGACCTTCGAGTTCCTGCTCGGCCGCCACCTCGACGCCAACCCGCGCCAGTACACGCTGACCCCGCCCGGCCCGGCCGAGCTGATGGCCGCGCTGGCGCTTGGCCCGCAGGCCGCCTCGGTGCTCGACCCCGCGTGCGGCACCGGCACGCTGCTGCGCGCGGTCCCGCACGCGGAGGCGGTGTACGGCCAGGACGCCGACCCGGAGCTGGCGGCGCTGGCCGGGCTGCGGCTCGCCCTGCACGGCCCGGCCGAGGTGCGCACCGCCGCCGGCGACTCGCTGCGCGCCGACGCCTTCGGGCGGCTCGCCGTGGACGCGGTGCTCTGCCACCCGCCGTTCAACGAGCGCAACTGGGGCCACGACGAGCTCGCGTACGACGCGCGCTGGGAGTACGGCCTGCCCGCCCGCACCGAGTCCGAACTGGCCTGGGTGCAGCACGCGCTGGCCCGGCTGCGCGAGGGCGGCACGGCCGTCCTGCTGATGCCCCCGGCCGCCGCTTCCCGCCGCTCCGGGCGCCGTATCCGCGCCGGGCTGCTGCGCCGGGGCGCCCTGCGGGCGGTGATCGCGCTGCCCGCCGGAGCCGCCCCCCCGTACGGCATCCCGCTCCATCTGTGGGTGCTGCGCAAGCCGGGCGCGGGCAGCCACCCGGCGCCCGAGCTGCTGCTCGTCGACGCGGCCGGGCTGCCCGGCGGTGAGGCGGGCGGGCGCGACAAGCTGCCCTGGCAGACCGTGCAGAGCGCGGTCCTGGACGCCTGGGCGCCCTTCGACCGGGACGGCACCGCAAAGGAGCGGCCCGGGGTCAGCCGCGCGGTCCCGGTCATCGAACTCCTCGACGACGACGTGGACCTGGCCCCCGCCCGCCATCTGCCGCCGCCGGCCGCGGCGGGCGGCGCCGACGCGCTCGAAGCCGTACGCGAGGAGCTCGGCGCGACCCTGCGGCGCACCGCCGAGCTGACCCCGCCGCCCGCCGGGCCCGCCCCGCACCCGGGCGCCCGGCTGCCGCTCACCACGGTCGGCGAACTCGCCCGCGCGGGCGCCCTGGTGCTGCGCTCCGGCGGCGCGGGCGCCTCGGCCCCGGGCGTGCCCGTCCTCACCGAGCAGGACGTGCTGAGCGGTACCGGCCCCTCCGGCGCGCTGCCCGACGGCCCCGCCGAGGAGCCGGTGCTGACCGAGCCCGGTGACGTGGTGGTGCCGGTGCTCGGCGGCGGCACGGTCGCCCGGGTCGTCGACGAGGCCTCGGCCGGCGCCGCGCTCGGCCGGGGCCTCCAGCTGCTGCGGCCCGTCCCGGCCGCCCTCGACCCCTGGTTCCTCGCCGGGTTCCTGCGCGGCACCGCCAACAACCGCCAGGCCAGCAGCTACGCCACCACCGCCTCCCGGCTCGATGTGCGCAGGCTCCAGCTGCCCCGGCTGCCGCTGGAGGAACAGCGGCGCTACGGCGAGCGGTTCCGGGCGCTGGCCGCGTTCGAGGACGCGCTGCGGCTCGCCGGGCGGCTCGGCGAGCAGCTGGTGCAGGGGCTGCACGACGAGCTCACGGACGGCGCGGTGCGGCCCGACTAGATCCGGCCCGACTAGATCCGGACCGACCGGTTCCGTCGGCATACCCCCTGACCTGGGTGGACCCTGACCGGGCGTCACCTCTACGCTCTGGCCAGCGATGTACGTACCGCCCTGTCAGGAGCGCAGATGCCGAGCCCCGCGAGCGTGAAGGTGATCACCGTCCGGGTGGTCTTCTCCGTGCTGGTGGTGCTCACCCTGGGGCTGCTGGCGTGGACGGCGATGCTGCGGCTCGCGATCGTGCGCCGCACCCGGCGCGACTGGCTGCTGTTCTGGGCCCAGCTCACCGTCAACATCGGCTGTCTGTCGATGCTGCACACCCACTTCAAGGACAGCTGGGTCTCCGACGCCGGCATGGCCGTCCTGCTGGTGCAGGGCCTCGTGGTGGTCGTCTACTACCTGGTCGCCGACATCCACTTCCACCAGCGGACCCTCCCGGAGCCGCCCGCGTACCCGCCGGCGCCGCCGTCCCCGCGCATCCACCAGGTCCGCGCCGAGCTCGACGAGCTGAGCAGCCTGCTGCGCCAGCAGGAGGGCCGGTGAGCGCCGGGCGGGTGGTCGCCGGGCGCTACGAGCTGGCGGCGCTGCTCGGCCAGGGCGGCATGGGCCAGGTCTGGACGGCGTACGACCAGCGGCTCGACCGCCGGGTCGCGGTGAAGCTGCTGCGGCCCGACGCGGTGGCCGGGGCGAGCGCCGCCGACGAGACCCGGCGCCGGTTCGTGCGCGAGTGCCGGGTGACCGCGCAGGTCGACCACCCGGGCCTGGTCACCGTGCACGACGCGGGCAGCGACGGCGACGACCTCTACCTCGTGATGCAGCACGTCGAGGGCGCCGACCTCGCCGACCACCTCGCCGAGCACGAGCCCTACCCCTGGCCGTGGGCGGTGGCGGTGGCGGCCCAGCTGTGCGCGGCCCTGTCGGCGGTGCACGCGGTGCCGATCGTCCACCGCGACCTCAAGCCCCGCAATGTGATGGTGCGGCCCGACGGCACGGTCACCGTCCTCGACCTCGGCGTCGCCTCCGTCCTCGACCGCGACACCACCCGCCTCACCCGCACCGGCTCGCCGATCGGCTCCCCGGCGTACATGGCGCCCGAGCAGGCGATGGGCGGGGCGGTGGGCCCGTACACGGATCTGTACGCGCTCGGCGTGCTGCTCCACGAGCTGCTCAGCGGAAACGTCCCGTTCGCCGGGACCACCGCGCTCGGGGTGCTCCACCGCCACCTCTACGAGCCCCCGCTGCCGGTCCGCCAGGTGCGGCCGGAGGTGCCCGAGGCCCTGGAGGCGCTGGTGCTGCGGCTGCTCGCCAAGGACCCTGCACAGCGGCCCGGCTCCGCGCAGGAGGTGTACGAGGCGCTGGCCCCGCTGCTGCCCTCGCGCGGGGCCCCGGCCGGGCATCCGCTCGACCCGACGCGCCCGTTCCTGCGCCCGCACGCCCCCTGGCCGGACCGCGCGGCCACCCCGCCGCCGGTCCACGCGCCCGCGCCGGTCCCGCGGCAGGCCTCCGCGCCCGGCCGGCCCGATGTCGCCGCCGCCGTCGACGAGGCCAAACGGCTGCTCGGGGAGGGGCGGATCACCCAGGCCGTGGACATCCTCGGCGCGATCCTGCCGGCCGCCGCCGCCCGGCACGGCGAGGGCTCGCCCGTCGTACGGATCCTGCGCAAGCAGTACGCGGCGACGCTGATGGACGACGGCCAGTACCGCCGGGCGCTGCCGGAGCTCCGGCAGCTCGCCGAGGAGCGGGCCGCCGAGGCGGGCCCGGCCGACCCGCAGGCGCTGGTGTTCCGCCAGGAGGCCGCGCTCTGTCTGGAGCAGCTCGGCGAGGTCGCCGCCGCGCTCGCCGAGTACCGCGCGGTGCTGCCGTACCTGGAGAGCCCCTACGGCACCGGCGACCCGGCCCGCGCGGCCGAGATCCGGCGGCGGGTCGACGATCTGCTGCGCCTGCCGTCCGGCGCGGGACGCGCTTGACCTTCGCCGCCGGTTACCCACTGGAGGCATAGCGCCGTACTTCTTCTGGCAAAAGTACGGGAAAGTCCGAAGCGGACACTTGGAACAAGCTATTCCGCTTAAGCAATGGGTTGCTCAAGCGGCTGCCAAGAAGAAGTCTGCTGACTGTCATTTAGGTGCTCTTTACGGACAAGATCGGCGCGTTTCTGTCTTTGGCGCCCACTGCGCCTGTCCCCGGGAGTCGCCTCGTGCGTCCGCGTCCCTTCCGCCGTTCCATACGGCGGCCTTCGCTGTACCGCCGCCGTCACAGACGTGTGGCGTTGCTGCTTCTCACCAGCCTCGCCCTGATGCTGACGACCCAGCAGGCCATGGCCGACGACGCCCATCTGGGCCGGGTCTCGCTGCCCAGCCTCAGCTCGATCACCGCCTGGTTCAAGGACCCGCACTGGGGCTCGCTGCCCAAGCAGCAGGGCGGCACCGCCGAGGGCCACGGCCACCACGTCAGTGCCGCCTCCACCAAGGCGAACAAGGGCAAGGGCCACAAGCCGGGCAAGGGCCGCGGTGAGCTCGACGCGTACCACCCGTACGCGAAGGCCACCAAGGGCGGCAAGAGCCGCTCGGCCCAGGGCTTCAACTCCAAGACAAGCCGCCGCAACCCGGTCAAGTCAACCCGTACCGCCACGGTCTTTGACAACGCGGACGGCACACTGACCCGCCAGCTCGCCATGACACCGGTGAACTACAAGGACGAAGAGGGCAAATGGCAGCCCATCGACGTCGATGTGAGAGCCGGTCCTGACAAGCGCTGGCACGAGAAGGCCAACTCCCTCGACGTCGACTTCGCCGCCAAGGCGGCCGACCCGGCGCTCGCCTCCTTCGCCACCGACGGCTCGCACGCCCTGAGCTACACGCTCGAAGGCGCGGCCCCCGTCACCGGCACCGCGCACGGCTCCCGCGTGACCTACGCGGGCGTGCTCCCCGGGACCGACCTGGAGCTCGCGCCCACCGCGACCGGGCTCAAGGAAGCGATCGTCCTGCACTCCGCGAAGGCCCGGAACACCTGGACCTTCCCCCTCGACCTCAAGGGCCTGACCGCCCGCCAGGCCAAGGACGGCTCCATCGACCTGGTGGACACCGCCGGCAAGACCGTCGAGCGCATCCCTTCGGCGTACGCCTTCGACTCGAAGGTCGATCCGCGCTCCGGAGACCCGGCCACCACCCACGCCGTGACCTACCAGCTGGTGCGCCAGGGCGCGAAGACCGCCCTCAAGGTCACCCTGGACCCGCGCTGGCTGCACGACAGCGCCCGCGTCTTCCCGGTCACCGTCGACCCCACCGTCACCGACGGCTGGACCACCACCTACGCCGAGTCCGGCATCCCCGCCGGCGACCACTCCTCCGAGCAGACCGTCAAGGTCGGCTCCTACGACTCGGGCCCGCACTCCGCGGCGTCGTACGTCAACCACTGGTACAACACCTGGGACGGCACGCACGCCACGGTCACCTCGGCGACCCTGCACCTCTTCGACACCTGGGCCTCCACCTGCACCCCGGAGCGCTTCGACGTCGCCCTGGTCACCCAGGCCTGGAAGCCCGAGACGGTGACCGGCTACCCCGGCCCGTCCTACGGCGCCTCCATCGGCAATGCCACCCCGAGCGTGCCCAAGGCCTGCGCCAACACCGGCGCCGACCGGACCGTGGGCGACTGGGTGGACGTGCCGCTGACCACCAGCGCCATCCAGGGCTGGTTCAACGGCACCACCGCCGACAACGGCCTCGCGGTCTACGCGGCCACCAACGACAACCTGCACTGGAAGCAGTTCGGTTCGTTCAACGACCCGGCGCTCGGCCCGTACCTGTCGGTCACCTACACCGGCAACGCGGCCCCGCAGATCTACCAGCAGTACCCCAACAACAACGCCGTCGCGAACACCACCACGCCCGAGCTGACCGCCTGGGCCGGCGACGACGTCACCACCACCCCGCAGTACGACTTCCAGGTCTACGACAACACCAACACCAAGATCGCCGACTCGGGGCTGATCGCGGCCGGTGACTGGACGGTCCCGGCGGGCAAGCTCAAGTGGGGCCAGACGTACTACTGGACGGTCCAGGGGTACGACGGCTCCCTCTACACCCCGGCCGCCGACTGGTACGCGCTGCAGATCCAGGTGCCCCAGCCGGTGATCACCTCGGGGCTCTCGCAGAACAGCGGCGACCACGGCTTCGACGCGTCCAGCGGCAACTACACCACCACCGACACGGACGCCTCGATCTCCACCGTCGGCCCCAGCCTCGACGTGGTGCGCGACTACAACTCCCGTGACCCGCGCTGGACCGGCTCCTTCGGCGCCGGCTGGTCGTCGATCTTCGACACCCGGGCCACCGAGCAGTACAACGCCGCGGGCGCGGTGACCAGCGCGGTCGTCTCGTACCCCAACGGCTCCCAGGTCGGGTACGGCAAGAACGGCGACGGCAGCTTCTCCTCCGGCTCCGGCCGCTACTCCACCTTCAAGTCGGTCACCGGCGGCTACTCGCTGACCGACAAGGACGACACGGTCTACACCTTCACCCAGGCGCTCGGCGCCGGCGGCTACGGCCTCACCTCGGTGACCGACGCCAACGGCCGGGCCCTGAACCTCACCTGGACCGGCGGCCGCGTCAGCAAGATGACCTCGGCCGTCTCCGGGCGCGCCCTGAACGTGACCTGGTCCACGCCGTCCGGCGCGCTGGCCGCGCACGTGGCGACCGTGGTCACCGACCCGGTCGTCGCCACCGACGCGTCCACCGCGCTGACCTGGACCTACGGCTACACCGGCGACCAGCTCGTCTCGGTGTGCCCGCCGTCCTCCAGCACCGCCTGCACCAAGTACACCTACACCGCGGGCTCCCAGTACCAGAACGCCTCGCTGGACCTCGGCCCGCGCGCCATGTGGCCGCTGGGCGAGTCCTCGGGCACCGTCGCCAAGGACGCGGTCCTCGGCAACGAGAACACCCTCAACGCCACCTACAAGAACGTCACGCTGGGCCAGGCGGGCCCGCCCAACGGTGGCACCGCCGCCGGCTTCAACGGCACCTCCTCGGCCGTGGCGCTCCCCAACGACACCGGCAACAACACGGACTCGGGCGCCCTGTCGCTCTGGTTCAAGACCTCGGCCGGCCCGGGCGTGCTCTACTCGTACGCCTCGCAGCCCATCGACGCGGGCAACGCGGCGGGCTACTACACCCCGTCCATCTACGTCGGCAGCGACGGCAAGCTGAACGCCGAGTTCTGGTACAGCGGCGGCATCGCCCCGCTCACCACCTCCGCGGCGGTCACCGACGGCAAGTGGCACCACGTGGTGCTCTCCGCCGCGGGCAACTCGCAGACGCTGTTCCTGGACAACGCCAAGGTCGGCTCGCTCTCGGGCACCGTCTCGATCAAGAGCGGCACCGCGTTCGGCAAGAACCAGCCGTTCAACTACCTCGGCACCGGCTTCCTCGGCGGCAACTGGCCCGACCAGCCGCACCAGAGCAGCACCAGCAAGACCGGCTACGCCACCTACTTCAACGGCTCCATCGCGGGCGCCGCGTGGTACGACCGCCCGCTGGTCGCCGCCGACGTCAGCGCGCTCTACAACTACGGCACCCACGCCTCCAGTCTGCTGTCGTCCATCACCCGTCCGTCCGGCAAGACGTACGCGGCGATGACCTACGACCCGGGCACCGCGGCGCTCACCCAGCTCACCGACGAGAACGGCGGCGTCTGGAAGCTCGGCGCCCCCACGGTCACCGGCTCCAGCCAGACCTACCGGGGCGCGGTCCTCGGCGGCGCCCCGGCCACGTACTTCCGCCTCGGTGAGGCGGCGGGCGCGGCCAGCGCGGTCGACGAGACGCGCGGCGGCGACGGCACCTACAGCAATGTGACGCTCGGGGCCACCGGTCCCTTCGCCGACCAGAAGGCGGCGGCGTTCAACGGCACCAGCTCCTGGGTGAAGGTGCCGGACGTCCAGACCGGCAGCACCTCCGCCTCCGCCGAGCTGTGGTTCTCCACCACGCGCGGCGGCGCGGTCCTGATGAACGCGCAGAGCGCCCCGATCGGCGGCACGGTCTCCTCGACCACGCCGCAGCTGTGGATCGGCACCGACAACAAGCTGTACGGCGGCTTCTACACCACCTCCGGCTCCGTGCAGATGGGCACCACCGGCACGGTGACCGACGGCAAGTGGCACCATGTGCTGCTCTCCGCCACCGGCAGCAGCCAGACGCTGTACCTGGACGGCACCCAGGCGGCCACCAAGTCCGGCACGGCCGCCCTCACCACGGGCGGGCGCACCACCGACTACATCGGCGCCGCCACCACCGGCTCCGGCTGGGCCGGTCTGCCCTACCCGGCGACCGTGTACTTCAACGGCTCGCTCGCCGAGGTCGCGACCTACCGCACGGCGCTGACCGCGCAGGACGCGGCCGCGCACTTCCAGGCCGCGAAGAACTCCACGGGCCTGCTGCCGGTGTCGACCGTCAAGGTCACCTCGCCGGCCGACGCCACCCTCACCTACCAGTACGACGTCAACCACAACAACCGGACGCTCACCGAGACCGACGGCCTCGGCAACACCACCAGCTTCGGGTACGACACCGGTGGCTACGAGCACACCGTCACCAACCCCAACGGGGCGATGACGGTCACCGGCCACGACGTCCGCGGCAACACGGTCTCCACGACCACCTGCCAGAACCAGGCGGCCAACGCCTGTTCCACGGAGTACTTCAGCTACTTCCCGGACGACACCACCGAGCAGCTCACCACCGCGGACCCGCGCAACGACATCCTGCTCACCCGGCGCGACGGCCGCTCGTCCTCCGCGACGGACAACACGTATCTGACGTCCTTCGGCTACGACAGCGCGGGCAACCAGACCACCATCACCGGTCCGGCCGTGGCGGGCTTCCCCAACGGGCGCACCACCACGACCGTCTTCAGCGACGGCACCGCCACCTACCCGGCGGCCGACGGCGGCAACGTCCCCAAGGGCCTGCCGGTGAAGACGATCAGCCCCGGCGGGGCGGTCAACTCGGTGGCCTACCTCAAGAGCGGCGACGTGGCCTCGACCACGGACGCCGGCGGCCTGGTCACCTCGTACACCTATGACGGTGTCGGCCAGGTCCTGAGCAAGAAGGTCGTCTCCGACACCTACCCGGCCGGGCTCACCACGACGTACACGTACGACGCGGACGGCCAGGTCGTGCAGGAGAAGGACCCGCAGCTCACCGACCGGGTCACCGGCGCGGTGCACACGGCCGTCTCCACCACCGTCTTCGACATCGACGGCAACATCACCTCGCAGTCGGTGGCCGACGGCAGCGGCGGGGACTCCACCCGCACCGAGACGCAGACCTACGACGCGTACGGGCACGTCGCCACCAAGAAGGACGCGAACGCCAACGCGGGCGCGGCCAACGGCAACACGGTCACGTACACCTACGACAACCAGGGCAACAAGACCAAGGAGGTCTCCTCCTCCGGCACCGAGATCCGCTACACCTACGACGACAACGGTCAGCTGCTGACCCAGGGCGTCATGTACGCCGGCGACCCGGTGAACCCGCAGACGCCGTCGCTGCTGACGGAGTCGTCGCGGGCGTACGACCCGGCGGGCCGGCTGGCCTCGGTCACCGACGCCATGGGCTCGACGACCTCGTACACCTACACCGACAACGGTCTGACGTCGACGGTCACCAAGAAGAGCGCCGACGGGACCAGCTCCACCGTCCTGGAGTCCAACACCTACGACGCGGCGGGCAACGTCCTGACCAGCGCCACCGACAACGGTGAGACCGTCACGGCGCACACCGTCGACGCGGCCTCCCGCAACACCTCCACCACCCTCGACCCGGGCGGGGTCGCCCGGGTGACCAGCGTGTCGTACACGCCGGACGACGAGATCGCCACCGAGAACAGCCACGACTCCTCGGGCTGGGACCGCACGGTCACCCACGCGTACGACGCGATGGGCAACAAGATCGCGGAGACGCTCTACGGCGACGCCGCCGGGCACCCGGCCGGCTGGTGGAAGCTCGACCAGAGCTCCGGCTCCACGGTCACCGACGTCTCCGGCTCCGGCAACACCGCCGCCGCCACCGGCGTGACCTGGAGCGGCTCCTCGGCCGACTTCGCGGGCACCGGGGGCCAGCAGATCGCCACCAACGGCCCGGTGCTCGACACCGCCGCCTCCTACACGGTCTCCGCGTGGGTGAACATGGCGTCGCTGCCGACCCACAA
Source organism: Streptomyces crystallinus (assembly GCF_039521265.1). Classification (NCBI taxonomy): domain Bacteria; kingdom Bacillati; phylum Actinomycetota; class Actinomycetes; order Kitasatosporales; family Streptomycetaceae; genus Streptomyces; species Streptomyces crystallinus. Next base: position 56,913 of record NZ_BAAACA010000012.1, read on the forward strand.
CGCCACGGTCGTGGCCCAGGCGGGCACCACCAACAGCGCGTTCATGCTCCAGTACAACTACGCGCACACCAATGCGCCGCTGTGGTCGATGGAGCAGACCAGCACGGACGCGGCGGGCACCTCGTTCCCGGCCGCCTACTCCACGGCGAAGCCCGTCGCGGGGGCCTGGACGCACGTCGTCGGTGTCTACAACGCCACCAACGGCGCCGTACAGGTCTACGTCAACGGCACGCTCTCCGGCAGCGCCACCAATACCGCTCCCTGGAGCGCGCACGGCCCGCTGATGATCGGCGGCGCCAAGTACGGCGGCAGCATCGGCGACGCGCTGCCCGGCGGGGTCTCGAACGTGCAGGTCTACCAGCGCGCGTTCACCTCGACCGACGTCACCTCGCTGTACGGCAAGGGGCGCACCGGCGGCACCGCCGCCTCCTCGGACGAGCAGAAGACCACGTACACGTACGACAAGCGCGGTCTGCGCACGTCCATGACGGACGCCAACCAGAACACCACCACCTACGCCTACGACGAGGCCGGGAACCTCGCGGTCACCACCGCCCCGACCGTCCAGGCCGAGATGGACGGCACCAACCCGCTCTCCGTGCGCCCCGTCACCACCAGCGGCTTCAACACCTTCGGTGAGGCCGTCGAGGAGCAGGGCCCCAACGGCGACGTGACCACCACGGCCTACGACGCCAACGGCAACAAGGTCATGGAGACCCTGCCGTCCTACACCCCGGCCGGGGGGACCACCCCGGTCACCGCTCCCGCCACCTGGACGTACGACAGCGAGGGCAACCAGACGTCGTCGACCACCCCGGGCGGACGCACCACCAGCTACCTGTACGACCAGCTGGGCCGGGTCGCCCAGGTCACCAGGCCCGACGGCGCCACCGTGCACAGCACGTACGACAACGCCGGCGAGCCGCTCTCGGTGACCGACGGCACCGGTGCCACCACCCAGGCGACCTATGACTACCTGGGCCGCCAGCTCACCTCCACCACGCTGGAGCGGTTCCCGTCCACCCGGACGCTGACCAGCACCAACTCCTACGCGGTGACCGCGGGCAACCCGTACGGCACGCATACCTCGTCGACCACGACGCCGGGCGGGGTGACCACCACGTACGGCTACAACCGCGCGGGCGACACCACGTCCGTCACGGACGCGGCGGGCAACACCACCCGGTACACCTACGACTTCGAGGGCAACCCCCAGAAGACGATCCTGCCGGACAACACCTGGACGGAGACCGACTACAACGCGGCCGGGCAGCCGACGTACAACAAGCAGTTCGACGCCGCGGACAACCTGCTCGCGCAGACCTCGGTCGGCTACGACCTGGTGGGCAACGCGGTCACCACGACCGATGCCCTCGGCCACACCTCCCGCTTCACCTACGACGCGGCGGGCACGGTCACCCAGGAGATCCAGCCGGTCTCCGCGACCGAGTCCATCACCACCAGCTTCGGCTACGACCAGGCGGGCCACCGCACCCGGTTCACTGACGGGCGGGGCAACTCCTGGCGCTACACCTACACCCCGTGGGGCCAGCAGGAGAAGGTGATCGAGCCGCAGACCGCGCAGTACACGTCGGCGGCGGACACCACGACCACCTTCAGCTATGACGCCGACGGCCGGATGGTCCAGGCCGTCAAGCCCGGCGGTACGTCGACGTCCCTGACGTACGACAAGAACGACCAGGTCCTGACCATGGACGGCCAGGGCGCGGACGCGGCGACCGCCACCCGCTCCTTCAGCTACGACAAGGCGGGCCGGGTCTCCACGGCGGACACCGCCGAGGCGGGCATCACGGGCCACACCGACCACCAGTCGGCCACCCACGAGGCGTTCGGCTACGACGACCGCGGCGACCTGCTCTCCGCGACCGGCTCGGCCGGCTCCTCCGCCTTCACCTACAACGCCGACTCGGCGCCGCTGACCCGCACCGACGCGGCCGGCACGACGAACTACGGCTACGACACCGCGGGACGGCTGTCCACCCTGGACGACGCGGCCACCGGCAACCGGCTGACCTACTCGTACGGCAAGCTGAACGAGATCTCCCAGATCAAGTACGGCGCCACCGGCCAGACCCGCACCTTCACCTACGACACCTCGCACCGGCTGACCGGCGACACCCTGATGCAGGGCGCCACCGGCCTGGCCTCCATCGGGTACGGCTACGACAAGAACGGCAACCTGACGTCGAAGACGACGACCGGGGTGCCGGGCGCGGCGAGCCACACCTACACCTACGACTGGGCCAACCGGCTCTCCTCGTGGAACAACGGCTCCACGACGACCAACTACGGCTACGACGCCTCCGGCAACCGCACCCGGGTCGGCGCGGACGTCTACACCTATGACGCCCGCGACCAGCTGACCTCGGACGGCAACCACACCTACACCTACTCGGCCCGGGGCACCATGACCCAGCAGGCCGGGTCGGACGGCTCCGTCGCCTTCACCACCGACGCGTTCGGCGCCCAGATCACCGCTGGCACCCACGCGTACAACCTGGACGCGGCCGGGCGGAACATCACCGACACCGACACCGCGACCCAGGGCAGCCGCACCTTCCAGTACTCGGGCGCGAGCAACACCATCGCCTCCGACGGCAACTACACCTACACCTACGACCCGTCGGGTTCGCTGGTCGGCGTCGGCAACGGCTCCTCCGGCAGCGCGCTGGCCCTCACCGACCAGCACGACGACGTGATCGGCACCTTCACGGCCGGCGCGAGTGCGCTGTCCGGCTCGGCGAGCTACGACCCGCTGGGCAAGGGCGTCGGCACCAACACCGTCCTCGGCCACCTGGGCTTCCAGTCCGGCTGGACCGAGCCCGGCTCGGGCGATGTGGGCACGGCCTCGCGCTGGTACAACCCGGCGACCGGCCAGTTCCGCAACAAGGACTCCATCTCGCTGAACCCGGTCCCCAACTCGGTGTCCGCGAACCCGTTCGCGTACGTCAACGACAACCCGCTCGCGGGCACGGACCAGTCCGGCAACTGCTCCTGGTACGACGTGGTGTGCGGCGCCAAGAAGGTGGCCCACAAGGCCGCGGCGGTCGTCCACCAGGTCGCGGCGCCGATCTACCACGCCGCCGTCCAGGTGGTGCACCAGGTCGTCGAGGTCGCCAAGCACGTGGCGAAGAAGGTCGTCCACCGCGTCCGTGACGTCTACCGGGCCACGGTGCGGGTGGTGCGCCGCGTCTACCACTACGCGGTACGCAAGGTGAAGCGCGTCTACCACGCGGCGGTGCATGCGGTACACACCGCGTACCACAAGGTCACCAAGACGGTGAAGCGCGTGGTCCACGCGGCGAAGAAGGCCGCCAAGTCGGCGGTGCACACGGTCGCCAAGGCGGCCCGCACGGCCTACCACGCCACCGTGAAGGCAGCGAAGACCACGGCCACGTTCGTGAAGCACCACGCGGCCGCGATCACCTCGTTCGTGGTCTCCACGGCGGTCTTCATGGGCTGCGAGGCGGTCACCGCGGGCGTCGGCTCCATCGGCTGCGCGGCGGTCGCCGGAGCGGTCGGCTCACTGGTCACGCAGGGCTTCGCCTGCGCCCAGAAGGGCGGCGACGCCTGCAGCCTCGGAGCCTTCGCGGGCTCCGCGGTGGAGGGCGCCGTCTCCGGCGCCCTGGGCGGAGTCCTCGGCAAGATAGGCGGCTCCCTCCTCGCGAAGGCGGCCCCCAAGGCGATGAAGGCCGTGGGCGGTCTGTTCGGGAAGGGCGCGGCTGCGGAGGAGACCGCGGCGAAGGACGCCACCGAGGCCGCGGCGGCGCGGGGGCAGGCGGAAGGGGCCGGGTCGCGCAGCGAGTCCGGCGTCGGCTGCAAGGTCCGCCCGCCGCACAGCTTCACCGGCAACACCAAGGTGCTGATGGCCAACGGCACGACCAAGGCCATCGACAAGGTCAAGGTCGGCGACACGGTCGCGAACTCGGCCCCCGGTGTCTCCGGCACCGAGTCGCACAAGGTCACCGACGTCATCGTCACGAAGACGGACCACGACTTCGTGGACGTCACGATCAGGGCGACGAAGCGCGGCGCGAAGGTCAAGCAGGCCGTCCGCAAGGCGGCGCTGGGCCTGGCGGCTTCGGCGGCGGTGCTGGGCGCACTGACGGCGACGCCGCAGCAGGCGCAGGCGGCGGAGGTGACCGCCAAGGGCGACCACCTCACCACCACGTTCCACCACCCGTTCTACGACGCCACGCAGTCGGCGTTCGTGGAGGCGAAGGACCTCCACGAGGGCGACGTCCTCCAGACCCCGACCGGCACGGCCGAGGTCACGGGCGTCCGCCTGTACCACGCGAACACGGTCACGTACGACCTGACGATCGGTGACCTCCACACCTACTATGTGGAGGCTGGCGATACCCCGGTCCTGGTTCACAACTGCAATACCGCGGTTCAGAACGAACTGGGCCAGATGCGGCAGGAAATGGGAATGGACACTGTCGCCAAGGAGGATGTAGACGTCGCGGCCAAGGTCAAGGGTGCGAAGAAGAACACCCTTGGCAAGATGGAATTCGACGGTGGTCGAGACGCTGTTTACGGTCAGAACGGCAAGCTTCCTCGGCCGGTCCCGTTCCCTGGCAAGGGAAACCGTATGACGGCGACCTCGTACGAGGATCATGCCGAAGGGGACATGGTCACCCAGGCTCTGTCCAAGGGCTACTCCGGTGGCAGCGCCACGATCTACACGGACCGAATCACCTGTAAGTTCTGTAGGAACTCCATGGCGGGTTATGCCGAACAGCTAGACCTGGATACGCTCCACGTCTTCGACCCAGTGGGTCACGTCGGTACGTACACCAGAAATCTCGGAAAGTTCATCCTCGCACCCGGAAGGTAGACCGATGTCCAACGTTGTGACCGTCGAGGTCTGGAACCCCTCGTACCAAAACTCCAAGGTTGATCTGGAGGCGCTCTCGCGGGTGTACGAATCAGTTCCCGAAAACACCTCTATCGGCTTGACGTTGGACGATGGTGAGGATGACTGTGTCATCGTGACCGTGGAAGCCGAGTTCTCCACGGTCACGATGCTCCGGGATCGCACCTTCTACAATCTTCAGATTTCTGACGATCCTGAGGATGTGGAGATCGATGTTGCTGGCGAGGAGATTTCCTGGCCGAAAGGCTGCCTTCTGCCTCGGGCCATGGGTGTCCAAGTCCTGCTTGAGGCGGGAGACCGCGAAACGGTGTGGAGCCGGTACACATGGGTCGAACAGTAAGATCCCCGCGTAGCGCCTAACGTACGCCCACAGGAACGAGAGGGGAGGAGGGTGTGTGCCTGGCACGCACCCTCCTCCCCTTCTGTCTGTCGTGATCAGTTGAGGAATCGATGTGGCTCGTCACCGTCTGTCCAAAAAACACCGCACCCTAGCCATGGCCCTCGGCGGCGCCGCGCTCCTCATAGGCGGCGCCCTCACCGCCCAGGCCGCCTCCGGGAGCGGCGCCACTACCGCCAGTCCCGCCCGCCCCGTCTCCCTCTCCAAGCCCGCCACCTTCACCGGCCGCGCCTTCGACACCTGTACCGCCCCCACCCTCGCCCAGATGAAGGCGTGGAAGACCGCCTCGCCCTACGGGGGCGCCGCCGTGTACGTCGGGGGTAGGAACCGCGGGTGTGCTCAGCCCCAGCTCACCCCGGACTGGGTGAAGGCGGTCAGTGTCGTGGGGTGGAAGCTCATCCCCCTCTACGTCGGCGCCCAGCCGCCCTGCAAGTCCGGCAGCAACCCCGAGAAGATGACGGCCTCCACCGCCGCCTCCCTCGGCGCCACCGACGGCGCCGACGCCGGGGCCAAGGCCGGTGCGCTCGGGATGCGGCCCGGCAGCCCGGTCTACCTTGACATGGAGGGGTTCGACCTCACGAACACCTCCTGCAAGGACACCGTCCTCACCTACACCCGCGCCTGGAACAAGGCCGCCCACGCCAAGGGCTACCGCACCGGCTACTACGGCTTCGCCTCCTCCAGCGCCGCCGCCGTGGCCGCTGCCTCGCCGGGCACCGACATGCCGGACGCCATCTGGTACGCGGCGTACGACGACACGGAGTCGACCACCTCCAACTACCCCTTCGGCACCAAGTGGTCGGGCCACCGCCGCGGCCACCAGTACGCCATCAACAAGAAGGAGACGTACGGCGGCGTCACGCTGACCGTCGACCGGAACGCCTGGGACGCCCCGGTCGCCGTCGTCGCCAAGTAGCGAGCAACGCCAAGGCGGGTCAGGGGTGCTCCGGCGCCCCGGCCCGCCGTTTGCGTACCACCAGCAGCCCACCCGTACCCAGCAGCCCAGCCAGTCCCGCCACCCCCGCCACCGACCCCGCCTTCAGCCCCGGCGGCCGGAACGTGCAGGAGACCGTGGATGGGGAGCTCCCGCTCAACCTCACCGACACCAGGCCCAGATACGCACCCGCCGCCTTCGACGCGCCCCCGTCCACCGCACACCGCCACCCCGCGATCCTCGGCATCGCGAACACCGCCGTCCCGGCCGCCCCGGCCGGCAGCACCGCCCGTACCCCGCTGTCCGTGACGTGCACCTCCGTCGCCCCCGTCGTCCGCAGCCGCTCCACCGCCGCCGTCAGCGCACCCCGGTCCAGACAGCCCAGTCGAGCCTTGGCGTACGCGGGGCGCAGCTCCACCCGCGAGGACGGGCCCGGCGAGACGCCCAGCGGGGCCAGCGCCGCCCGCCGCTTCGGGGCGCCGCCGCGGAACTCCACCCACTTGCCCGTCGTGCCGAGCCGCGCCCACCCCGTGTACTCCGGCGCCCACAGGAACGCCTCCTGCCCGGCCGCACACCCCTCGGCGACCGTACGCGGCAGCGTGTACACCCGTGCCCCCAGCAGCAACTCCTGATTGCGGAACGGGGAGGCACCGTACGTCGGGGCCCCCTCACCACCCCGCACCGTCACCAGCGGCGGCACCGGGGCGCGGGTGAGGGTCGCCGCCCCGCTCTTGTCCGCCCGCACCCGCGCCCCCACCGCGAACACCGCGTCCGTGACCGGGTTGTCCAGGCTCTGGAGGGAGCGGCCGCGCGAGGTCCAGCCGCCGCCCAGCGCCGTCAACGTCCTGGTGAGGACATCCGGCGTCAGGCTGCTGTAGTACGAGGCGCCCTCGCCGCCGATCAGCAGCGGGTCGTTGCCGGTGAGCTGGCGCCGGCCGGGGTCGGTGCGGTACGCGGGCCAGCCGTCCGCGCCGGACACCGCCGCCTGGCGCGCGTCGTGCGCCGAGCCCCACGCGGGGTAGCTGTCGAGCCGGTGCAGCCGCTCCCGGTCGCCGTACGCCACCGTCACCGCCGCCTGCGCGGTCTGCGCCCCGGCCAGCAGGACCACCGCGGCCAGTGCGAACGCCCGGCGGCCCCGCGCCCGCCCGGCCACCGCCAGCGCCCCGAGCACGGCCGCGAGCCCGCCCAGGAACAGGGGGTAGGACCAGGGCGAGACCAGCTCGCTGAAGGCCGCCCCGACGCCGATCGCGCCCAGCACCCCGCCCCCGCCGAGCAGCGCGCGCCGGTCCGGCAGGCCGTCCGCCACACAGATCCACGCCGCGATCACCAGGATCCCGCTCAGCACGAACGTCTGGCGGTACGGGCTGCCGTTCGGGGTCTGGAAGGCGTGCCAGGCCAGATGCGTCGGCTTCCACTGGAAGGAGAGCGCCACCAGCAGTGCGAGGCCCGTCCACGCGTACCGCTCGCGGCCCGGCACCGCCCGGTTGAACGCCAGCGCGCCCGCCAGCAGCAGCGCGCCCGTGCCCAGGAACAGCGCCGGGCTGGAGAAGCTGTACGTCGCCGGGAGCCAGCGGGCCAGGAAGTCGCTCCACGGGACCGGGGCGAACTCCTTGCTCCAGCCCGGGTACGCGTGCTTGGTGCCCAGGAAGACCGTGAAGAGAAGGGGCGCGGAGAGGGCGACGCCCAGCGCCGACGTCCAGGCCGCGCGGGCCAGGGCCCACACCCGGGCCCGTACCTCCGTCTCCTCCAGGAACAGCCGCAGCAGCAGGACCAGGCCCGCCCCGATCGTCGCCATGTACGCGGTGTAGAAGTTCGCCGTCCAGGCCAGCGCCACCACGACCGGGCCGACCAGCGTGTGCCTGCGGGTCCGGGCCCACTCGCCGACCAGGCAGAGCATCGGGAAGGCGATCAGCCCGTCCAGCCACATCGTGTTGTACGTGGCCTCGATCACCGACCAGCCGCACAGCGCGTACGCCGCCCCGAGCACCCCCGCCACCCAGCGCCGCCCCGCCCCGGGGCGCAGGGCGAACAGCAGGACCGTCATCGCGACGGCCGCCGCGGCCATCTTCAGGACCGTGATCACGTAGACCGCGAGGTCGATCTCGTCGCGCGGGAAGACCCCGACCAGCAGGGCGAACGGGCTGCCCAGATACGTACCGATGTCGGGCAGGAAGGAAGTCCCGTACCCGGACTGCCAGTTGACCAGCGCGCCGCCGTGGGCGCGGCCGTGCAGCAGGTCCCACAGATGGGCGTGGAACGGGACGAACTGGTTGCCCAGGTCGTTGACGCCACGGGTGTGGCGCCCGAAGGGGAAGGTCCGGGCGACGGCGTCGGCGGCGCACACCGCGACCACGGTGACCAGCGCGGCGAGGGCGGCGGCCCGCGCCCGGGGGCGGCCGGGCCCGGCCGCGACGCCGGGGGCGGCGGGGGGAAGCTGGACGGCTTCGAGAGTCGGCATGGGGATCCTCTGCTGTTCGCTGCCGTCGAATATGCCGGACCGCTGCGCGTAAATCAGTGGGCCGGGGATTCAGTTCACTTGATCGACGCCCCGTCGTCATTCGGTGAATCCGCCCCGGACGTCTGGCCCGGCTGTTCTTCCGTTGACTGCCACAGCCGTACTCCGCACTCCGTATCGACGGGGGAGAACCGTGCTCATCTCGATTGTCGTGCCCTGCTTCAACGAAGAGGAGATCATCGGCCGCTTCCATGATCAGGTGACCAAGGAAATCTCCCGGCTCGACGCGGAATTCGAACTCCTCTATGTCGACGACGGCAGCAAGGACCGTACGTTCGAGCTGCTCCAGGAGATCGCGGGCCGCGATCCGCGCGCCCGCTATGTCTCCTTCAGCCGGAACTTCGGCAAGGAGGCGGCGATGCTCGCCGGGCTGCGGCACGCCGCCGGGGACGCCGTGGTGATCATGGACGCCGACCTCCAGCACCCGCCGGAGCTCATCGGCCGCATGATGGAGCTGCACGCCCAGGGCCACGACCAGGTGATCGCCCAGCGCACCCGCAAGGGCGACCGCGTCACCCGCACCCTCACCGCGCGCCTGTACTACCGGCTGATCAACCGCCTGGTCGATGTGGAACTGGTGGACGGCGTGGGAGACTTCCGCATGCTCTCGCGCAGGACGGTCGACGCGGTACTCGAACTCACCGAGTACAACCGCTTCTCCAAGGGGCTCTTCTCCTGGGTCGGATTCCGCACCGCCACGTTCGGTTACGAGAATGCGGTGCGTGAGCAGGGGCGTTCCGCCTGGACCTTCGGAAAGCTGCTGAACTACGGCCTGGACGGGGTCATCTCGTTCAACAACAAGCCGCTGCGGGCCGCCGTCTATCTGGGCATGCTGCTGCTCGGGATCGCCACGGCGTATTCCGCGTGGATCGTCGGTGTCGCCATGGTGAACGGCGTGGACACCCCCGGATATGTCACCCTGCTCGTGGTGGTCACCGCGCTCGCCGGAGTGCAGATGGTGATGCTGGGCGTGGTCGGTGAATACGTCGGCCGTATCTATTACGAGGTCAAGCGCCGTCCGCACTTCCTGGTGGAGGCGACGAACGTCACCGGCCGCGAGCGGACCGTGCCGTCCCAGCCGGGGCGGCAGACCAGCGGCGACCGGGAGTTCGCCCGCCGATGAAACCGGGAACCGCCGCGCAGATCGTCCGGTTCGCCCTGGTGGGGGTGGTCAACACCGGGACGTACTACGGGCTGTATCTGCTGTTCCTGCCGTGGGTGCCGTATGTGGTCGCCCATGTGACGGCTTTCCTGCTCGCCATGGTGGGCTCCTTCTTCCTCACCTCGTACTTCACCTACCGCACCCGGCCCACCTGGCGGAAGTTCCTGCTCTTCCCGCTCACCAACGCGGCCAACTTCGTGATCACCACGACCGGGATGTACGTGCTGGTGGACCTGCTGGGTTTCAGCAGCACCTGGGCCCCGCTGGTGGCCGCGGCGGCCGCGATCCCGGTCACCTTCGTCCTCTCCCGGACGATCATGTTGCGCCCCGAGACCCCCGAGGCGGCCGAATCGTTGAGCGAACCAGTGGCCCGCGCCACCGAGACTGCCTAACATCGATCACCGCAAGGTCATAGGTCATCTGGTCGCTGCACTGTCGCACGATCCGCCGGGAGGCTCCTTTGCACCGCCGCCGTCGCACCGCACTCGCCCTCTGTGTCGCGCTCCTCGGCGCGGGCCCGCTCCTGACCGCCTGCGGCAGCGAGGCCCACCCGGGCGCCGCCGCCGTCGTGGGAGGCGACCGGATCCCGGTCTCCGCGCTCCAGGCCCAGGTCAAGGACGTCCGTACGGCGCAGCAGGCCTCGCCGCAGTCCGCCCAGCTGATCAAGAACACCGGCCAGCTCAGCCGCGCCAAGCTGCACGGCCTGATCTTCGACAAGGTGCTGGACCGGGCCGCCGCCGACGCCGGGGTGAGCGTGAGCCGCAAGGAGCTCCAGGAGGCCCGCGCCGCGATGGCCCGGCAGTCGGGCGGCGAGCAGGCGTTCGCGGCCATGCTCCTCCAGCAGCGCGGGGTCGCGCCCGACCAGATCGACGACGCGGTGCGCGAGCAGGTGCAGCTGACCAAGCTGGCCGCCGCGACCGGCGCCGACCTCTCCACCCCGCCCGGCCAGGCCGCCGTCACCAAGACGCTCACCGAGGCCTCGAAGAAGCTGAAGATCGACGTGAACCCGCGGTACGGCAGCTGGGACGACAAGGCGATCCAGCTCGCCGACACCAAGACCCCGTGGATCGCCCAGGTGACCAAGAACGCGCCGGACGAGCAGACCCCCGTCACCGGCTGACGGGCCGGGGCGGACGAGGGGAGCGGTCGGGGTAGGTTCGAGAGGTGACTCTCGAAGAACCCGGCCGCGTCGTCCTGCTCACCGCCAGCCACCGCGTGGCGCCCGGACTGCTGTCCTGGCCCGCGTGGCAGACGCTGCGCGCCGCCGACCGGGTGCTGTGCGCCGACCCCGGCCACCCGCAGCTGCCGTATCTGCGCGAGGCGGGCGTCGGGGTCGAGATCGCGGACCCGGACGCCCAGGAGCTGGTCGAGGCGTGCGCCGGCGGCCGTACCGTCGTCGTGCTGCCCTCCGGCGAGGGCGACCGCCGGCTCACCGACGGTCTGGCCCGCCTGGCCGGCTCCGGCCGGGTCGCCATGCCGGACCTGGAGCTGCTGCCGGGCTCGTACGACCTGCCGGGCGCCCGGCTGCTCGACCTCGTGCAGGTCATGGACCGGATCCGGCGCGAGTGCCCGTGGTCCTCCCAGCAGACCCACAAGGGGCTGGCGAAGTACGCCCTGGAGGAGGCGTACGAACTGGTCGAGGCGGTGGAGGAGGGCGACCGCGACGAGCTGCGCGAGGAGCTCGGCGATGTGCTGCTCCAGGTCGTCTTCCACGCGCGGATCGCCGAGGAGGATCCCGAGGAGCCGTTCTCGGTGGACGACGTCGCCGGGACGATCGTGGAGAAGCTGATCCACCGCCACCCGCACGTCTTCGGCGACGAGAGCGCCGAGACGCCGGAGGAGGTCAAGGAGCACTGGCTGCGGCAGAAGGCGGCGGAGAAGCGTCGCGACTCGGTGACCGAGGGCATCCCGCTCGGCCAGCCCGCCCTCGCCCTCGCCGCCAAACTGGCCTCCCGGGTGCGCACGGCGGGCCTCGAGGTGCCGCTGCCGGTCGGCGAGGGCATCGGTTACCGCCTGCTCGCCCTCGCGGTCGCGGCGGAGGCCGACGGCACGGACCCGGAGGCGGCCCTGCGGGCGGCGGCACGGGCGTACCGGGACGCGGTCCTGACGGCGGAGACGGGCTGAGAGCCGTGAGCCCCTCGACGCCGCCGGACCGGGCAGCGACCCCGACCGGCCAGGACCCCTCTTCCCCCGGCCCCTCTTCCCCCGACCCTTCTTCCCCCGGCCCCGCTTCAGCCGACCCCGCTTCCCCGGCGGCGCCGGAGCCCGCCGCGCCCGCCGCGCCCGAGATGTTCACCTGGGAGTTCGCCACCGACCCCTACCCCGTCTACGGCTGGCTGCGCGAGCACTCGCCGGTGCACCGGACCAAGCTGCCCAGCGGGGTCGAGGCGTGGCTGGTGACGCGGTACGCGGACGCCAAGCAGGCGCTCGCCGACCAGCGGCTCTCCAAGAACCCGGCGCACCACGACGAGTCGGCGCACGCCAAGGGCAAGACGGGCATCCCGGGCGAGCGCAAGGCCGACCTGATGACGCATCTGCTCAACATCGACCCGCCGGACCACACCCGGCTGCGGCGGCTGGTGTCGAAGGCGTTCACTCCCCGTACGGTCGCCGAATTCGCGCCCCGGGTACAGGAGTTGACGGACGCGCTCATCGACCGGTTCGCCGAGCGCGGCGAGGCCGACCTCATCCACGAGTTCGCGTTCCCGCTGCCCATCTACGCCATCTGTGACCTGCTCGGGGTGCCGCGCGAGGACCAGGACGACTTCCGCGACTGGGCCGGGATGATGATCCGGCACGGCGGCGGCCCGCGCGGCGGTGTGGCGCGCTCGGTGAAGAAGATGCGCGGGTACCTCCTGGAACTCATCCACCGCAAGCGGGAGAACCCCGGCGACGACCTCATCTCCGGTCTGATCCGGGCCAGCGACCACGGCGAGCACCTCACCGAGAACGAGGCCGCCGCGATGGCCTTCATCCTGCTCTTCGCCGGGTTCGAGACGACCGTGAACCTCATCGGCAACGGCGTGTACGCGCTGCTGCGCAACCCGGAACAGCGTGAGCGCCTCCAGGCCTCGCTGGCGGCCGGGGAGTCGGACCTGCTGGACACCGGCGTGGAGGAACTGCTGCGCTACGACGGGCCGGTGGAGATGGCCACCTGGCGGTTCGCCACCCGGCCGCTGTCGATCGGGGGTCAGGACATCGCCGCGGGCGACCCGGTGCTCGTCGTGCTCGCCGCCGCCGACCGCGATCCGGAGCGCTTCCGCGACCCCGACACCCTCGACCTCGGGCGCCGCGACAACCAGCACCTCGGCTACGGCCACGGCATCCACTACTGCCTCGGAGCACCGCTCGCCCGCCTGGAGGCGAGGGCCGCGCTGGCAACGCTGTTGCGGCGCCTCCCTGACCTGCGGCTCGGGGCGGATCCTGCCGATTTGCGCTGGCGCGGCGGCCTCATCATGCGCGGACTGCGCACCCTTCCGGTCGAGTTCACGCCCGCCGTAACTGACGGTACGTCAAAACTGTGACTTTCGCGTTATCGCGGGTGCATCGACTTGTGACAAGCGTTCGAGTACGGCTACGTTCACCCCTCGACTCGGCAAACCAGGCTCACCGCCAGGCCCAGCAGTCACAGACGTAGTCACACGGAAGGCCACAGCATGCGCTCCGGGAACGGACGGCACCGCCGACCCCGCCAGGCTCCCGCACTCGTCGTCGCGGCGGGGGTGACCGGCTCGGCCCTCGCCCTGCCGCTCTTCGCCGCGAGCGGCGCGAACGCCGCCTCCGCGACCACCTGGGACCGCGTCGCGGAGTGCGAGAGCGGCGGCGCCTGGAGCGCGGACTTCGGCAACGGGCTGTACGGCGGGCTCCAGCTCTCGCAGGAGACCTGGCAGACCTACGGCGGCACCTCCTATGCCGAGCGGCCCGACCTGGCCAGCCGCGCCCAGCAGATAGCCGTGGCCGAGAAGGTGCTCGCGGCGAAGGGCCCCAAGGCCTTCACCAGCTGCTCGTCGGTCTCCGGGCTCACCTCGGGCGCCGGTGCGCCGGCCGTCGACCCGGGCGCCACCCCCTCGCCGTACGTCCCCTCCGAGGAGGGGGCCGCGACCCCGGACGCCACCGCGACGCCGTCCGCGCCCGCGAAGAAGCCTCCGGCGTCCCGTACGCCCTCCGGCTCCGCCTCCACCGCTCCCAAGCCCTCCACGACGCCCTCGGCGCCGTCCACGGGTGCGAGCGGCAAGCCCGGCTCGACCGACGCCGGCGCCGGCGGTACGGCGAAGACCACCGACCCGGCCGCCGGCTCCGCCTCCGGCGGCAAGCACCGCGGCACGCCGGACCCGGCCGAGAGCGGCACCCCCGCGACCACCGAGCCGGGCAATACGGACAACACCCATGAATCGGGGCGACACGCCTCGCGAGGTGACGCCGACTCACGTGGCGCGGGCGACGTCCTGGGCGCCGACTACACCGTCCGCCCCGGCGACAACCTGTGGGACATCTCGCGCGCGCACAAGGTCGAGGGCGGCTGGTCCGCGCTCTACAAGGCCAACGAGAAGACGATCGGCTCCGACCCGAACCTGATCCTGCCTGGCCAGAACCTTGATCTGAACCTGGCAAAGACGGACAACCCGGCCCCGACCAAGGGGTAGTTCAGGGGTCTATGTCCGCTTCTGTGCAAGTGAGACATGGATCTCTTTCCGTCAACTGCCCTGTCCCGTCCGCCCGGTACGCGCGTTACGCCCCCGACCTGCGGAAACAGGGGGCGCGAAAGAGGCCCGAGGGGCGATTTCTCCCTGATGTGCCCCTTTGAACATCAGGGGTTGGTGTGTTTACGGTCGGAGCGCTCGTCACCACGGGCCCCTCCGACCGGAAACGCCGAATCCTGCCGTCGGTCGCGGGGGAACAGTCGACGCTCGATGCGCCGTAGGCAGGAGCGGGGGACCCAAGGTAAGCGCCGGGCCCGGCCGTTGGGGGACGTACACACGTCCCCGGCGGCCACGGGACCGGCTTGGGGTGAAGACGCGCCACTGGCGCGGCCGGGCCACTCACTCGCCCGAACCCGACAGCTCACCTCGCAGGCGTCGGTGAGGAGAACTCCATGCTGCTTTCTGGCAAGGGCAAGCACCGCCGCCCGTCCAAGGCCGTCCGCGTCGTCACGCTGGCGGGTGTCACCGGTGCCGCCGTCGCCGCCCCGCTGATGGCCGCGGGCTCCGCCTCCGCCGCCTCCGTCTCCACCTGGGACGCCGTCGCCCAGTGCGAGTCCGGTGGCAACTGGTCGATCAACACCGGCAACGGCTACTACGGCGGTCTGCAGTTCTCGCAGTCCTCCTGGGCCGCGGCGGGTGGCACCCAGTACGCCTCCCGTGCCGACCTGGCCACCAAGGGCCAGCAGATCGCCACGGCCGAGAAGCTGCTCGCCATGCAGGGTCCGGGTGCCTGGTCCTGCGCCGGTGCGGGCAACCTGACGGCCGGTGGGTCGGCCGCGGACGTGGACACGTCCGGCGCCGCGAAGAAGGCCGCGCCGAAGAAGGCCGCGCCCAAGGCGGCCCCGGCCCCCAAGCGGGAGTCCGCCCCCGCCTCGCGCGGCGAGTCCCGCCCCGCGCCGGTCAAGACCGGTGACGGCGAGTACACGGTGAAGTCCGGCGACACCCTCGGCTCCATCGCGGCGGCGCACGGCGTCAAGGGCGGCTGGGAGAAGCTGTACGAGCTGAACAAGGACGTGGTGAAGGACGCGAACCTGATCTTCGTGGACCAGCACCTCCACCTCAGCTAGCGCGTGCTGCCCGGTCTTTGTCTGCGGGTGTGTGGTGGGTTGCTCGCGCAGTTCCCCGCGCCCCTAAAGGACTGTGGCTGAGCTGGGTGCTCCGGCGCGGCCTACTACCTAAGGGGCGCGGGGAACTGCGCGAGCAACCACCCACTCAGCCGCAGACGAAGGCCGGGCCCTGGGGCGGAGCCCCCGGCCGCCCGCCGGAGGGCTTTCGGGAAGGGGTGGGGTGGGGGCCCAAAAACCGGCCCCCAAGATCCACTCAGCTGTCAGCTGAACCGGGCCCGGGGCCGCGCCCCGAGCAAAGTCCCGCCCCACACGGGGCGGGGCTTTGTTTTGTTCGGGAACATTTTGCCCCCCGTTTCGTCCCACGACCCGGTCGGTCGGCTGGCCGATGCCCCGGAGCCGGTTAGGCTCAGGGGTGCCGGACCACGCGGCCCGGCCCATTCGCGTCACATCCCAGAAGGAGATGCTCGTGCCGTCCATCGACGTCGTCGTAGCCCGGGAAATCCTGGACTCCCGAGGCAACCCCACGGTCGAGGTCGAGGTCGGCCTCGACGACGGCAGCACCGGCCGTGCCGCCGTCCCCTCGGGTGCCTCCACCGGTGCCTTCGAGGCCATCGAACTGCGTGACGGCGACCCCAGCCGCTACCAGGGCAAGGGCGTCGAGAAGGCCGTCCTCGCCGTGATCGAGCAGATCGGCCCGGAGCTCGTCGGCTACGACGCCACCGAGCAGCGCCTGATCGACCAGGCGATGTTCGACCTGGACGCCACGGACAACAAGGGCTCGCTGGGCGCCAACGCCATCCTCGGCGTCTCGCTCGCCGTGGCCCACGCCGCCTCCGAGGCCAGCGACCTGCCGCTGTTCCGCTACCTGGGCGGCCCGAACGCGCACCTGCTGCCCGTTCCGATGATGAACATCCTCAACGGTGGGTCGCACGCCGACTCCAACGTCGACATCCAGGAGTTCATGATCGCCCCGATCGGCGCGGAGTCCTTCTCCGAGGCGTTGCGCTGGGGCACCGAGGTCTACCACACCCTCAAGGCCGTCCTGAAGCGCAAGGGCCTGTCCACCGGCCTCGGCGACGAGGGCGGCTTCGCCCCGAACCTGGACTCCAACCGCGCCGCCCTGGACCTGATCCTGGAGGCCATCAAGGAGGCCGGCTACGCCCCGGGCAAGGACATCGCGCTCGCGCTCGACGTCGCCGCGTCCGAGTTCTACAAGGACGGCAAGTACGAGTTCGAGGGCCAGTCCCGCTCGGCCGCCGAGATGACCGAGTACTACGAGGGCCTCGTCGACGCCTACCCGCTGGTCTCCATCGAGGACCCGCTCTTCGAGGACGACTGGGCCGGCTGGAAGGTCATCACCGACAAGCTCGGCGCCCGCGTCCAGCTCGTCGGCGACGACCTGTTCGTCACCAACCCGGAGCGCCTGGCCCGCGGCATCGAGGAGGGCACCGCCAACGCGCTGCTCGTCAAGGTCAACCAGATCGGTTCGCTGACCGAGACCCTCGACGCCGTCGAGCTCGCCCAGCGCAGCGGCTTCAAGTGCATGATGTCGCACCGCTCCGGCGAGACCGAGGACGTCACCATCGCCGACCTCGCCGTCGCCACCAACTGCGGCCAGATCAAGACCGGCGCCCCGGCCCGCTCCGAGCGCGTCGCCAAGTACAACCAGCTGCTGCGCATCGAGGAGATCCTCGACGACGCCGCGGTGTACGCGGGCCGCAGCGCCTTCCCGCGCTTCAAGGGCTGACCAGCCCGAGACGGGCCAGTCCGGACACGGGCTGACCGCCCTGTCGTACGTACGTCCCCGGCCGCGGTCCCGTACCGTGTCCGGGGACGTTGTACGTACGTGAGGGGAGCGGGGCGACATGGCCAAGGGCGACCGGGACCGGTTCTCCACCGCGGCCCGGCTCAAGGTGCTCGGCGAGCAGACCGCGGCCCGGGTCTACCGCTCCCAGACCAAGCGCCAGGCGCGCCGCTCCCGGCTCACCGGCCGGGCCGCGCTGCTCGCCCTGGTGATGTGCTCCCTGGTGGTGGCCCTCGCGTACCCGATGCGCCAGTACGTGTCGCAGCGCGGCGACATCGCCGAGCAGCGCCGCAAGGAGCACGACGCGGCCGCGCAGGTCGAGCGGCTGCGCGACGAGAAGGCGCGGCTCCAGGACGACGCGTACATCAAGCGGCTGGCCCGGGAGCATCTGCACATGCAGTTCCCGGGCGAGACCGGCTACACCGTGACCGACCCGTCGGCCGGCAAGGGCCGCCGCGACGGCAAGGCCGCCACCGGCCGCCCCTGGCACCAGAACCTCTGGGACGGCGTGGACAAGGCCGACCGGCCCGGCAACTGACGACGTGAACCGCCAGCGACAGATCCAGACAGACAGAGACTGAGACAGACACCGCGATGGAAACGCCCCCGCCCCAGACGCCCAGCACCGAGCCGACCGAGGCGGACATCGCCGCCTTCCAGGAGCAGCTGGGCCGCCCGCCGCGCGGACTGCGCGCGATCGCGCACCGCTGTCCGTGCGGCAACCCGGACGTGGTCGAGACGGCCCCCCGGCTGCCCGACGGCACGCCGTTCCCGACGACGTACTACCTGAGCTGCCCGCGGGCCGCGTCGGCGATCGGCACCCTCGAGGCCAACGGCGTCATGAAGGAGATGACGGAGCGTCTGGCGACCGACCCGGAGCTCGCCGCCGCCTACCGCGCCGCCCACGAGGACTACATCGCCCGCCGCGACGCCATCGAGGTCCTGGAGGGCTTCCCGAGCGCGGGCGGCATGCCGGACCGGGTGAAGTGCCTGCACGTGCTGGTCGGCCACTCGCTGGCGGCCGGGCCCGGGGTGAACCCGCTGGGCGACGAGGCCATCGCGATGCTGCCCGAGTGGTGGGCCAAGGGCCCCTGCGTCACCCCCTGCGTGGCCGGGGAGGGCGAGAAGTGACGCGGGTCGCGGCCATCGACTGCGGGACGAACTCGATCCGTCTGCTCGTCGCCGACGCGGACCCGGCCACCGGCGAACTCGTCGACCTGGACCGCCGGATGACGATCGTGCGCCTGGGCCAGGGCGTGGACCGCACCGGCCGGCTCGCCCCCGAGGCCCTGGAGCGCACCTTCGCGGCCTGCCGCGAGTACGCGGCGGTCATCGAGGAGTTCGGTGCCGAGCGGCTGCGCTTCGTGGCCACCTCCGCCTCCCGTGACGCCGAGAACCGGGACGCCTTCGTCCAGGGCGTCCTGGACATCCTGGGCGTCGAGCCCGAGGTGATCACCGGCGACCAGGAGGCCGAGTTCTCCTTCACCGGCGCCACCCGGGAGCTGCACGCCGACGGCGACTACCTGGTCGTCGACATCGGCGGCGGCTCCACCGAGTTCGTGGTCGGCTCCCGCCAGGTGCGCGCGGCGCGCTCGGTGGACGTGGGCTGTGTGCGGATGACCGAGCGCCACCACCTGAGCGACCCGGCCACGCCCGAGCAGATCGCCGCGATAAGGGCGGACGTCGAGGCCGCCCTCGACCTCGCCGAGCGGACGGTGCCGCTGCGCGAGCCGCGCACGCTGGTGGGCCTGGCCGGTTCGGTGACCACGGTCGCCGCCATCGCGCTGGACCTCGACGCGTACGACTCGGCGGCGATCCACCACTCCCGTATCTCCCACGACGAGGTCAAGCGGGTCACCGAGCGGCTGCTCGCCTCCACCCACGAGGAGCGCACGGCGATCCCGGTGCTGCACCCGGGCCGCATCGACGTGATCGCCGCCGGCGCGCTGGTCCTGCTGGCGGTCATGGAGCGCACCGGCGCCTTGGAGGTCGTGGTCAGCGAGCACGACATCCTCGACGGAATCGCCTGGTCGATCGCGTGATGGGGGCTCCGGAGGGCTCCCGCGGGGCCCTCCGGACCACCCTCCGCAAGAAAGTTCGTGAAGTTCTTCACAAGGAAAACCCGCCGGTTGCCCTCGATTGGGGGCCGTAGGCCTCTCTTCTGTAGGTCCAGAGGCTCAACGGGGCGCGATCCAGGGGGTCGACCATGTGTTACGGACGTGTTTCCTGGCCCGGTGGTCTAGCCCGCGCGAGGGTGTGAGGGCCAGTTCAGGAGGGGTGAACAACGTTCTCCCCCACACCGTGGTTCCCTCTGTCCACCATGACCTCGGTCACGTGGGCCGCGAAGTGTAGCAGAGACCCCATCGGACCTTGTGAAGGGGCGCACGAGCGAGGCTCCACAGGGGGGTGGATACTCGATGGCATGAGCACCACGGAGCGTCCCCGAATCCTCGTCGTAGGCGGTGGGTACGTAGGCCTGTACGCGGCACGGCGCATTCTCAAGAAGATGCGCTACGCCGAGGCGACCGTCACGGTCGTCGACCCGCGGTCGTACATGACGTACCAGCCCTTCCTCCCCGAAGCCGCCGCAGGCAGCATCTCCCCGCGCCACGTCGTCGTCCCGCTGCGACGCGTCGTGCGCGGAGCCGAGGTGCTCACCGGCCGTGTCACCAGCATCGACCAGGACCGCAAGGTCGCCACGGTCGCGCCGCTCGTCGGCGAGGCCTACGAGCTGCCCTTCGACTACCTGGTCGTCGCCCTCGGCGCGGTCTCCCGCACCTTCCCGATCCCCGGCCTCGCCGAGCAGGGCATCGGCATGAAGGGCGTCGAGGAGGCCATCGGACTGCGCAACCACGTCCTGGAGCAGCTGGACAAGGCCGACTCCACGACTGACGAGGACGTCCGCCGCAAGGCGCTGACCTTCGTCTTCGTGGGCGGTGGCTTCGCCGGCGCCGAGACGATCGGCGAGGTCGAGGACATGGCCCGCGACGCGGCCAAGTACTACACCAACGTGAAGCGCGAGGACATGCGCTTCATCCTGGTCGACGCCGCCGACAAGATCCTCCCCGAGGTCGGGCCGCAGCTCGGCAAGTGGGGCAAGGAGCACCTCGAGGGCCGCGGGGTCGAGATCTACCTCTCGACCTCCATGGACTCCTGCGTCGACGGCCACGTGGTGCTGAAGAACGGCCTCGAGGTCGACTCCAACACCATCGTGTGGACCGCGGGCGTCAAGCCCAACCCGGCGCTGGCCCGCTTCGGCCTGCCGCTCGGCCCGCGCGGTCACGTCGACACCGCCCCGACCCTCCAGGTCCAGGGCACCGACTACATCTGGGCCGCCGGCGACAACGCCCAGGTCCCGGACATCGCCGCCCGCAAGGCCGGCGTCGAGAACGCCTGGTGCCCGCCGAACGCCCAGCACGCGCTGCGCCAGGCCAAGGTCCTCGGCGACAACGTGGTCTCCGGGATGCGGGGCTTCCCGCAGAAGGAGTACGCGCACGCCAACAAGGGCGCGGTGGCGGGCCTCGGCCTCCACAAGGGCGTCGCGATGATCGTCATGGGCAAGATGAAGATCAAGCTCAAGGGCCGTCTCGCCTGGTACATGCACCGTGGCTACCACGGTCTGGCCGTGCCCACCTGGAACCGCAAGATCCGCGTCTTCGCCGACTGGACCCTCGCGATGTTCCTCAAGCGCGAGGTCGTCTCGCTCGGCGCCATGGAGACTCCGCGCGAGGAGTTCTACGAGGCCGCCAAGCCCGCTCCGGCCCCGGCCGCCAAGGTCGAGGAGAAGGCCAAGGCCTCCTGACCCCGGTCAGCCTCCCGTAGCAACGCCCGAAGGGGCCGTCCGCCATCCGTGGTGCGGACGGTCCCTTCGGCGTGTGCGCCCCGCGGTCCTGTCACCTTCGCGCCGCCGGTGTACGCCCGTGGCGCTGTAGCGGGATGGCCGGTGCCCGGGGCAATGTTGTCCGGGTGCTGGGCATGTGGGGGCCGACTTCACGGAGGTGTGCGCCATGGCCGACGTCGCCACGCGGCTGACCGCTCTCGCCGGCGGGCTCCTGGGCGAGGACCTTCCGGTCCGGGTGCGCGCCTGGGACGGCAGCGAGGCGGGCCCGCCGGGCGCCCCCGTCGTCGTGCTGCGCCACCGCCGCGCCCTGCGCCGGCTGCTGTGGAAGCCGGGCGAACTGGGCCTGGCCCGCGCCTGGGTGGCCGGCGAGCTGGACATCGAGGGGGACCTCTATCTGGCCCTGGACCTGCTGGCCGGGCTGGTCTGGGAGCGCGGCGGGTCCGAGGGCGCCGGCCATCCCGTACGCGACCCGAGGCTGCGGGCGGCCGCCCGCGAGCTGCTGCGGCTCGGCGGGCCGCTGCCGCCGCCCGCCCCGCCCGCCGAGGAGGTGCGCCGCCGCACCGGACCGCTGCACACCAGACGCCGCGACCGGCAGGCCGTCAGCCACCACTACGACGTGGGCAACGACTTCTACGCCCTGGTGCTCGGCCCCTCGATGGTCTACTCGTGCGCCTACTGGGAGCACCCCGACGCCACCCTGGAGGAGGCCCAGCGCGACAAGCTGGAGCTGGTCTGCCGCAAGCTCGGGCTGAAGGAGGGCGACCGGCTGCTCGACGTCGGTTGCGGCTGGGGCTCGATGGCCCTGCACGCGGCCCGCCACCACGGCGCCCGGGTGGTCGGCATCACCCTCAGCGCCGAACAGGCCGCCCACGCCCGCAAACGCGTCGCCGAGGAGGGCCTGGCCGACCGGATCGAGATCCGGGTGCAGGACTACCGGGACGTACGGGACGGGCCGTACGACGCGATCTCCTCGATCGGGATGGCCGAGCACGTCGGCTCGGTGCGCTACCGGGAGTACGCGGACGACCTCTACGCCCTGCTGAAGGACGGCGGGCGGCTGCTCAACCACCAGATCGCCCGGCGCCCCGAGGGGAACGAAGCGGCGTACCACGTGGACGAGTTCATCGACGCGTACGTCTTCCCCGACGGCGAACTGGCCCCGCTCGGGCGGACCCTGGCGACCCTGGAGGACGCCGGTTTCGAGGCCCGTGACGTGGAGGCCCTGCGCGAGCACTACGCCCTCACCCTGCGCCGCTGGGTGGGCAATCTGGAGGCGGGCTGGGAGCGCGCGGCGAAACTGGCGGGCCCCGGCCGGGCCCGGGTCTGGCGCCTGTACATGGCGGCCTGCGCCCTGTCCTTCGAGCGCAACCGCATCGGCGTCAACCAGATCCTGGCGGTGAAGGTGCCGGAGGAAGGCACGTCGGGGATGCCGCTGAGGGCGAGGAGGTGGGGGAGCGCACCTTGATGCGCCCCGAAGGGGCGCACTCAGGGGCGCGGGGCTGTGTCATTTTGCGGCTCCGCCGCGCGGGCGCGACCAGCCCCCACCGGCCCGCAGCCGGAATGATACGTTCGGCAGCCGGGCGCCCCCAGGTGTCCGCATTGTCATGCATATGCCATAAATGGGAGTACGCGTGCACCGCCACCGCAGAACCTGGCTGCTGGGTATGGCAGTCGCCCTGATGTCCGCACTCGCCGCGCCCGGCGCGGCCAGCGCCGACACCCTCACCGTCACCCCCGGGGCGATCTTCAACGACCCGTCAGGCCCCACCGCCGACCAGGACCGCATCCGCGACCACGTCGTCTCCCTGGTGAACGACGCCCCCGCGGGCAGCACGGTCCAGATGTCGATGTACACCTTCACCGACGACGTGCTGCGCGACGCACTGATCGCCGCGAAGGACCGCGGCGTCGCCGTGAAGCTGGTCGTCGACTACAAGTCGCACAACTTCAAGCCCGACGGCACCGAGCTGACCAAGGGCGGCGAGTACGAGAACCTGGCCGCGGCGCTCGGCACCGACCGCACCAAGCCGTCCTGGATCCTGTCCTGTCCGCAGGGCCGCGGCTGCATCGCCAACCGCAGGCTGAACTCCAGCGACGACGGCTCGATCAACCACAACAAGTTCTTCCTCTTCTCCCACACGGGAGGCGCGGACAACGTCGTGGTGCAGACCTCGGCCAATATGTCGGGCACCCAGCGCACCGACCTCTTCAACAACGCCGTGACGCTCGTCGACGCCGGTCTCTACGCCAACTACCAGGCGTACTTCAACGACCAGGTGGCCAACGGCTCCGCCGGCACGAGCGACAACAACTACTACTCGACGCCGATCAGTTCGACCAACCCGAACTACAAGACGTACTTCTTCCCCCGCAAGGAGACGTCCGGCACCACCTACTCGACGGACCCGGCCACCGACACGGTCAAGCTGATCCTCGACAAGGTCACCTGCTCCGCCACCCAGCACTCCGAGGTGCGGATGGCCGCCAATCTGTTCTACCGCGACCAGATCGCCACCAAGCTGACCCAGATGGTCGATGCGGGCTGCAAGGTCTACCTGGCGGCCGACGGCAACCCCAACGGCGGCGGCACGGGCGTGCCGTCCCTGGGCAAGACCGTCGAGTCGATCCTGTACGGGCAGCTCACCCAGCGCGTGGAGTGCTTCGAGACGCCGCCCGCCGGGCACACCGTCAACATCGGCATCCACTCCAAGTACCTGCTGGTGAACGGCACGTACGAGGGCGTCGCCAACGAGAAGATCGTCTGGACCGGCAGCCACAACTACTCGTGGCAGGCGCTGCGCTCCAACGACGA
This sequence comes from Streptomyces crystallinus, assembly GCF_039521265.1. NCBI lineage: Bacteria > Bacillati > Actinomycetota > Actinomycetes > Kitasatosporales > Streptomycetaceae > Streptomyces > Streptomyces crystallinus. The sequence continues at coordinate 81,045 of NZ_BAAACA010000012.1, forward strand.
GACCATCCTGAAGATCAACGATGACGCGGTCTACGACCAGTTCAAGGCCAACCACGACCGGCTGATGTCGTACTGCGCCGGCAGCTGACGTACGTACGCGAAAAGGAGGGGCCCGGGACGGCACACGCCGTCCCGGGCCCCTCCCGCTGTCTCTGCCGCTACTCCGTCTTGATCGCCGTCAGCATGTTCAGCCGGGCGGCGCTGCGGGCCGGCCACATGGCGGCCAGGACGCCCACCAGGCCCGCCAGGAACAGGAACAGTGCGATCCGGTCCCACGGGATCACCAGCGCGTAGGCCGGGATCGAGCCCTTGATGGTCTCGCCGACGGCCCAGGCGAGGAAGGTGCCGAGGCCCACGCCGATCAGTGCGCCGAAGACCGCGATGACGACGGCCTCCAGACGGATCATGCGCTTGACCCGGCTCCGGTCCAGACCGATCGCCCGCAGCATCCCGATCTCCTGCTGGCGCTCGAAGACCGACATGGCCAGCGTGTTCACGACGCCCAGGACCGCGATCAGCAGCGCCATCGCGAGCAGCCCGTACATGATGTTGAGCAGCGTGTTGATCATGCCGCCGAAGACATCGCGGATGTCCTGCTGGTCCATGAAGCTGATCGCCGGGTTGTTGCCGAGCGCGTCGACCAGCGCCTGCTCGTTGGCCTTGGTGGCGCCGCCGGACATCTTCACGAAGACGGACTCGATGTGCGGCCGGGTCTCGTGCGGGTCGAGCAGCGCGGTCGAGCTGAGCAGCGGCGCCAGGAACTCCTGCTTCTTGAAGACCGCGCCGACCGTGAGGGACGCCTTCTTCTTGTCGTCGAACTCCACCGGCAGCCGTGTGCCCGGCTTCCAGCCGTGCTTCTTCGCCGTCTCGTCGTCGATCGCGAGCTGCCCCCGGCCGAGGGTGGCGAGCGAGCCGGAGACCGTCTCGACGCGGAGCACCTTCTCGATGTCGCCCGGCGTGACCCCGTCGACCGAGCGGAAGTCGCCGTCGACCTTCAGATACGAGGCCTGCCTGGGCGAGGCCGCGACGACGCCCGGGGCCTTGCGCAGCTCCGGCACGACCGACCGGTCCAGCCGGTCGCCGCTGGCCATCGCCACCATGTAGTCGGCCTTGATGTTGTCCGTGGTCGTCTTGTCCACGGCCTTGCCGACCGTGATGCCGAGCACCGACAGCGCGGTGACCAGGGTCAGACCGATGGCGAGCGCGGAGGCGGTGGCGCCGGTGCGGCGCGGGTTGCGCACCGCGTTCTGGCTGGCGAGCTTGCCGGAGACGCCGAACACCTTGGCCAGCGCCGGGCGGACGAGTCCGATGACCGGGCGGGAGAGCAGCGGGATCAGGACGATGACGCCGACCAGGGAGAGGAAGGCACCGAGGCCGATCATCGTCTTGCCGTCCCGCCCGGCGGCCGCGCCGGCCAGGATCGCGGCGAAGCCGCCCAGGGTGACGATCGCGCCGATGGTGTTCCGTACGACCAGCGACTTGGTGGTCGCGGCGGCGTGCACGCTGTTCATGGCGGCGACCGGCGGGATCTTCGCGGCGCGCCAGGCGGGCAGCAGGGCGGCGATCAGGGTGACGATCACACCCACTGCGAGCGCGGCGACGACCGGGGTGGAGGAGACGACCAGCGAACCGGCCGGCAGCTTCACACCGAACGAGTCCATCGCGGAGCGCAGCCCCACCGCGAGAGCGAGGCCGAGCCCGAAGCCGACCACCGAGGCGACCGTGCCGACGACCAGCGCCTCGCTGAGCACCGAGCGCCGCACCTGGGCGCGGGAGGCGCCGACGGCGCGCATCAGGGCCAGTTCCTTGGTGCGCTGGGCGACCAGCATGGTGAACGTGTTGGAGATCAGGAAGATGCCGACGAAGAGCGCGATGGCAGCGAAGGCCAGCAGCGTCTGGCTGAGCGCGCTCAGCCCCTTCTCGATGTCGTCCGCCTCCTGCGCGGCGAGCGCCTGGCCGGTGCGGGCCGTGGCGTGCTCGGGCAGCGTCGGCAGGACCTGGTCGAGGAGCTTCTGGGCGTCGACGCCGGGCTTCGCCGAGACGTTGACCTTCTGGAAGAATCCCGGCTTGAGGTAGAGCTGCTGGGCGACCTTGGTGTCGAACAGCACCAGGCTGCCGCCGGCGTTGACCGCGCCGTCCTCGGTGGTGAACACACCGGCCAGGGTGTACGTCTTCACCGGCCCGTTGGTGGCGACGCGGATCCGGTCGCCGACCTTGTACCCGCCCTTGTCGGCGGTGTCCTCGTCGAGCGCGATCTGCCCGTCCCGGACCGGCCCGCCGCCGGTGGTGAAGGTGTACGCCGGGTCCTTGCCGTCGCGGCTCGGCGAGAAGTTCCCGCCCTTGTTCGACCAGCCCTGGCCGATCAGCTTGCCCTTCTTGTCGGCCACCGCGGCGAAGCCGTCGACGCGCCCGTTGACCGAGGTGACCCCGTCCAGGGCCGCGACCTGGTCCAGGGTCCGCCGGCCGATGCCCGGGTCCTGCTTGTCGTCGTCCCGGCTGCCGTACGACTCGATGGCCACGGCCACGTTGTCGTAGCTCTTGGCCGACTGGTTCTTGAAGGCGCTCTTGAGGGTGTCGGTGAAGACCAGGGTGCCGGAGACGAAGGCCACGCCGAGCATCACGGCGAGCACGGTCATCAGCAGCCTGGCCTTGTGCGCGAGCACGTTGCGCAGGGCGGTTTTGAACATGGGGCTTTTCTCAGTCCTGGGGTGGGAGCCGGGTGAAGGGGGCGAAGGGGGCCTTGCGGGTCAGCTCGTGCGGCCCTTGGTGTCGAACTCCTTCATGCGGTCCAGCACGCCGTCGGCGCTCGGGCGCAGCATCTCGTCGACGATCCGGCCGTCGGCGAGGAAGATCACCCGGTCCGCGTAGGCGGCGGCGACCGGGTCGTGGGTGACCATGACCACGGTCTGGCCGAGCTCGCGCACCGAGTTGCGCAGGAAGCCCAGGACCTCGGCGCCGGAGCGGGAGTCCAGGTTTCCGGTCGGCTCGTCACCGAAGATGATCTCGGGCCGGGAGGCGAGGGCGCGGGCCACGGCGACCCGCTGCTGCTGGCCGCCGGAGAGCTGGGTGGGCCGGTGGGAGAGCCGCCCGGACAGGCCGACCATCTCGATCACCTTGGCCAGCCACTCCTTGTCCGGCTTGCGGCCCGCGATGTCCATCGGCAGCGTGATGTTCTCGGCCGCGGTCAGCGTCGGCAGCAGGTTGAACGCCTGGAAGATGAAGCCGATCTTGTCCCGGCGCAGCTGGGTGAGCTGCTTGTCCTTGAGCGAGCCGAGCTCGGTCTCGCCTATCCGGACCGACCCGGAGCTGAACGAGTCGAGCCCGGCCACGCAGTGCATCAGCGTGGACTTGCCGGAGCCCGAGGGGCCCATGATCGCGGTGAACTCGCCCTGGTGGAAGTCGACCGTCACCCGGTCGAGCGCGACCACCTGGGTCTCGCCCGCGCCGTAGACCTTCGACAGCTCGGTGGCGCGGGCGGCCACCGCGGTGGCGCGGTGTGCGGTGGGGATGGTGGTCAACGGAGGACTCCTGTCGGACGTGCGGTGGGGACCCCTCCATCCTCGATGCCGCCGGGGCCCCGGAACGTCAGTCCCTGTGCCCGTTCCCGGGCCCTCTTGAGTCTTATACGAGCGCCGCTCGCCTCCTCCTCGGGTATGACACCGCCCCTTAGGAGGCCCCCGGCTGCTCCGGCCGCGCGGGCGGCCTGGGAGGGGGAGTCGAATTCGCGTCATTCCGTTACGCACAGTCCGGCTGACCGGTATGCCTGCCAACCGCCTCCGGCATGTGCCGCAGCGGTATGGGCCGTCCCTGACGCCCTCTCAAGCGCCAATAAAATAAGACAACATCGGCCATCGTTCCACCGTCCGGGGGAGCCCTCCCGATAGGCTCTTCGGGGGAACGTAGGAACCGCGCGACCAGCCCGGATGGTGGAAAGCAGACACGGCGAGCTTAAACCTCGCTGGCCCTAGGGCCGTGCCGGTTCAAGTCCGGCTCCGGGCACCTCTCGCCCCCCTCGGGGGAGAGCGTGAAGAACCGATAATTCGGTGCACAGAAGGACGCGCCGGACGTTCGCGGAAGCGTCAGTGCGGCCGATTACCGGCGAATGAGCGGCGCGTGGGCAAACAGTTCCCGTGCGCCCCTCCGGCCGCCCCGCCACGCGCCCTGCCGCCCGCCGCGAGGCAGCGCCCGGCCCGGCCGGGCCCACCCTCCACTTCCGGCCGCCGCGCCCGCGGCGCTCCCGTGGCACTCTTGTGACCGCCGACACCCTGGTGTAGGGCTCGTCCGGCGAGGAAAGATCCTCCCAGAGCACTAGGGTGATTGTTTTGCTTTCCCATTACCCTTGACGTCAAGGCCGCGCACGGCGGCCATGGAGGAGTGAGATGAGGAGCAGCAACCCGGTCTTCTCGCGACGGGGGTTCAGCCGCGACAACGGCTCCGCGGGCTTCAACACCGCGCCGCAGGCCGGGGGCAACCCGTACGCGCAGGCACCGACGAACCCGTACGGGACGAATCCGTACGCGACGAACCCCTACGCCCAGCAGGACACGCAGTACGGCGCCCCCCAGGCCCCGGCCCGCGGCGACGTGATGACGATGGACGACGTCGTCTCGCGCACCGCGATCACGCTGGGCGTGGTGGCCGCGGGCGCGGCCCTCGCCTGGGCCCTGCTGCCGGTCAGCTCGACCAGCTACGGGCTGGCGGTCGGTGCCGCCCTGGTGGCGTTCGTCCTCGCGATGATCCAGTCGTTCAAGACCAAGCCGGTCCCGGCGCTGATCATCGGCTATGCCGCGTTCGAGGGCGTCTTCCTCGGCGTGATCAGCGAGATGTACAACGAGCGCTGGTCCGGCGCGCCCTTCCAGGCGGTCCTGGGCACCCTGGCGGTCTCCGGCGCCACGCTGTTCGCCTACAAGCAGCGCTGGGTCCGCGTGACCGCGCGGTACGCCCGCATCGGTATGACCATCGCGATCGCCTTCGTCCTGGTGTCGGTGGTGAACCTGCTGGTCGTCGCCTTCGGCGGCGCCGACGGCGGCGGTCTGCGCAGCTTCGGCCCGCTGGGCTTCGCGGTCGGTGTGCTCGCCATCCTGATCGGCTGCTTCTTCCTGACGCTGGACTTCAAGCAGATCGAGGACGGCATCACCTACGGCGCCCCGCGCCAGGAGTCGTGGCTGGCGGCCTTCGGCCTGACCATGTCGCTCGTCTGGATCTACCTGGAGATGCTGCGTCTGGTGGCGATCCTCCAGGGCGACGACTAGACGCCCGTCACGCGCTGAGAAGGGGCCCGTCCGGCAGCAGCCGGGCGGGCCCCCGCGCATGTCCCCGGCTTCCCGGCCAGGAGGCCGGCCGGACAGCGCTGCGCCCCGCCGGGGGTCGGATGGCGGGGCGCAGCGCGAAGTCCCTTCCTGGAGTCCTAGAGCAGGCGGCGCGCGGCCCGCCTCAGGTCGTACTCATGGATGATCGCCTTGGCGTGTCCGTACGCGAGGTCGTGCTCGCTGCGGAGCCAGCTGACCTTCTCCTCGAACCGTACGAGGGAGGGGCCTTCGTCGACGGTGCGGAGCCAGTCGGAGACCTCACGACCGGTGCAATGGGGGATGCGGGAGAGCAGGTTGCGATGGGTTTCTTCGGAGAAGAGTTGGGACATCGGCGCCTCCGGACGCATTGCCTGGGGGTCCCCGGTTCGGGCCGGGCCGAGAACGCGGGGGACGGTCCTTCACGTCACCGTGCCTGAGCGTTCGCGTATTGGCAACAGTCCCGGGGCGGCGCGTAGGGTCGCGGAGTGCTAGATGTGACCCCGCTCCTCGCCGCCGTGGACCGCTTCGCCGACCGTCTGCGGGCCGCCCCCGAGAGCCGCCTGCGGCGCGGCGCCGCCGCCGAAGGCCTCGCCCTGGCCAGGGAGTTGTCCTTGCGCGCCCAGCGCGCGGAGGCCCCGCTCGCCGAGCCGCGGGTGATGCCCGACGCGGGGGCCTTCACGGTCGCGGACCAAGTGTCGGTGGCGGGGCGGGATTTGGCCGAGGCGCTGCGCACGGGCGCGGCCCCGGCCGAAGGTCTGGCCGAGGCGGTGGGGCTGGTGGGGGAGGCGGCGCAGAGGGCGTTCGGATAGCCCGACGCGCCCTGCCGGGGCCTGCGGCCGCTCCGGCGGCCTACAGGGACGCGATGACCCGGTCCGCCAGGATGTACACGCTCTCCTCGCCGCACGAGAACGTCAGCGCGTACGCCCCCGAGATGCCCGAGCCGCCGAGCAGCACCGGGGCGTCGCCCTCGCGCAGCGCCTCGGCGAGCCGCTCGGAGGTCTCCCGGTGGCCGGGGGTCATGCACAGCGTGGTGCCGTCGGCGAAGACGTAGACGTCGAGGGTGCCGAGCGGGCCGGGGCGGACGTCCGCGAGCTCCGTACGGGCCTCGGCCAGCTGCTCCAGGCGCGAGACCGTGGACTCGTGGTCGGCCACGACGGAGGTCTGCGCCGGGACGAAGTCCGGGTGCGAGGGGTGGCGGCGGCGGGCGGCGGCCAGCTCCGGGGAGTCCTCGGGGAACTCCTCGTACGGCTCGGCGCCCAGCTCCATGCCCTCCAGACCGACGAAGTCGGCCTGCCGGGGGAGGAACAGCGAGGCGTCCTCTCCGAGCCCCGTGAGGCCGCCCAGGAGCGACGGGGCGTCCGCCGCGTCGCGCGCCTCCTGCGCGGCCCAGAACGCCCGCGCCTCGGCGAGCTCGCGCTCACGCTCCTCGGCGAGCGCCTCGGCCACGGCGGCGCGTATCTCGGCGACCGGGGTGTCGCCGCCGCGCGCCTGGTGGGGCACGGTGGTGGACCGGCCGGCATGGGTGGCCGCGAGGTCGGCGCGCAGCGCCACGACCTGCCTGCGCAGCCCGTGGGCGGCGTGCAGGGCAGCAGCGCCCACGGCCGTGGCAGCGGCCGTGGTCAGCAGCAGGGCAAGAGACATGGCGCTCACTGACTTACTCCCGGATTCAAACGATTCCCCGACTTCCTACATCAGCTTGTCGGGTACCCGCGCCCCTTGTCAGTGCATTACGTCACGAATTGGACAGGTCTTTGTGCCTGGGGTTTACCCCCGTGACCCCTGTGACCTGCGGGAATGTCTCTCCCCCGGGACGTACGTCACATCCTGGGGGAGATTCGGTCACGAACCGGACGCGGTGGGGTTGAGGCGGTGCTGAAAGGTGTCACCCCGTCCGGGCGCCGCCCCTGCCCCCTGCCGCAGCGTAGGCCCTCGTCAGCTCAGGCGCTCGATGACCATGGCCATGCCCTGGCCGCCGCCCACGCACATCGTCTCCAGACCGAACTGCTTGTCGTGGAACTGGAGGGAGTTGATCAGCGTGCCGGTGATCCGGGCGCCGGTCATGCCGAAGGGGTGGCCGACCGCGATGGCGCCGCCGTTGACGTTCAGCTTGTCGAGCGGGATCTCCAGGTCGCGGTAGCTCGGGATCACCTGGGCGGCGAACGCCTCGTTGATCTCGAACAGGTCGATGTCGCCGACGGTCAGGCCGGCCCGCTTCAGCGCCTGCTTGCTCGCCTCGACCGGGCCGAGGCCCATGATCTCGGGGGACAGGCCGGTGACACCGGTCGAGACGATCCGCGCCAGCGGGGTCAGCCCCAGCTCCCGGGCCTTGGTGTCGCTCATGATGACGAGGGCTGCGGCGCCGTCGTTGAGCGGGCAGCAGTTGCCGGCGGTGACCAGGCCGTCGGGGCGGAAGACGGGCTTGAGGCCCTGCACGCCCTCCAGGGTGACGCCCGCGCGCGGCCCGTCGTCCTTGCTGACGACCGTGCCGTCGGGGGTGGTGACCGGGGTGATCTCGCGCTCCCAGAAGCCGTTCTTGATGGCTTCCTCGGCGAGGTTCTGCGACCGTACGCCGAACTCGTCCATGTCCTGGCGGGTGACGCCCTTGGCGCGGGCCAGGTTCTCGGCGGTCTGGCCCATCGAGATGTACGCGTCGGGGATCAGGCCGTCCTCGCGCGGGTCGTGCCAGGAGGCGCCGGAGGACTCCGCGACGGCGGCGGTACGGGCCTCGGCGTCGGCGAAGAGGGGGTTGTGGGTGTCGGGCATCCCGTCGGAGCTGCCCTTGACCGAACGGGACACCATCTCGACACCGGCCGAGATGAAGACGTCGCCCTCGCCCGCCTTGATGGCGTGCAGCGCCATGCGGGAGGTCTGGAGGGAGGAGGAACAGTACCGGGTGATGGTGCAGCCCGGCAGGTGGTCCATGCCCATCTGCACGGCCACGATCCGGCCCAGGTTGTGGCCCTGCTCGCCGCCGGGGAGGCCGCAGCCGAGCATCAGGTCGTCGATGTCGCGGGGGTCGAGCTCGGGGATCTTGGCGAGCGCGGCCTGGATGATCGTGGCGGTGAGGTCGTCCGGCCGCAGATCCTTGAGCGAGCCCTTGAAGGCGCGGCCGATGGGGGAGCGGGCGGTCGAGACGATCACGGCTTCGGGCATCAGGGCTCCAGAGGCTTTAAGCGGGCGGGCTCTCTGGGAAGTTACCCGTACGTACGGAATTGGTCATCGGGCGGCGCGTGTGATGCGGGCCTCTTTTCTAAGCGGTTGCTCAGCGCGGTGGCTGTGGCCCGGCCTTTGTCTGCGGCTGCGTGGTGGGTTGCTGGCGCAGTTGCCCCCACCCCGCCCCTTCCCGAAAGCTCTCTGGCGAGCGGCCTTCGTCTGCGGACCGTGGGCGGCTGGTCGCGCAGTTCCCCGCGCCCCTAGGGGGTCGCCCGCAGCCGGACCCCTCAGCTCAGCCACAGGCGCTTTTAGGGGCGCGGGGAACTGCGCGAGAAGCGACCACGGCTGGCAGACGAAGGCGGGTTTGGGGGCGCGGGGAACTGCGCGAGAAGCGGCCACGGCCCGCAGACGACCGAGGGTTTTCAGGGGCGCGGGGAACTGCGCGAGCAACCACCCACTTACCCGCAGACGAAGGCCGGGCGGATCAGGGGCGCGGGGAACTGCGCGGGCAACCCACCACCGGCCCGCAGACAAGGGCCGGGCGGATCAGGGGCGCGGGGAACTGCGCGAGCAACCACCCACTCAGCCGCAGACAAAGGCCGGGCGCAAGCAGGGGCGCGGGCAACCCGCCACTCAGCCGCAGGCAAAGGCCGGGCACAAAGCAGGGCGCGCCCCCCGGCCGTCCACGGACCGGCGGGGGGCGCGCCCCAGGGGCACAGCGGGGCGGCGGCTACTTCGCCAGGAACGCCAGGAGGTCCTGGCGGCTGACCACGCCCGTCGGCTTGCCCTCGACCAGGACGATCGCCGCGTCCGCCTCGCCCAGGACCGACATCAGCTCACTGACCGGCTCGCCCGAGCCGACCTGCGGCAGCGGCGCGCTCATGTGCTTCTCCAGCGGGTCGGAGAGCGAGGCGCGCTGCGCGAAGAGGGCCGCGAGCAGCTCCTTCTCCACCACCGAGCCGATGACCTCGGCGGCCATGACGTCCGGGTGCCCCGCCCCCGGCTTGACGATCGGCATCTGCGACACGCCGTACTCGCGCAGCACCTCGATCGCCTCCCCGACCGTCTCCTCGGGGTGCATGTGGACCAGGGACGGCATGCCGCCCTGCTTGTCCGCGAGGACGTCGCCGATGCGGGCGGACGGGCCCGCCTCCTCCAGGAAGCCGTGCCCGGCCATCCACTCGTCCGAGAAGATCTTGGAGAGGTAGCCGCGGCCGGAGTCGGGGAGCAGGACGACGACCACGTCGTCCGGGCCCAGGCCCTCGGCCACCCGCAGCGCCGCCACCACGGCCATCCCGCAGGAGCCGCCGACCAGCAGGCCCTCCTCCTTGGCGAGGCGGCGGGTCATCTGGAACGAGTCCTTGTCCGAGACCGCGACGATCTCGTCCGTGACCTGACGGTCGTACGCCGTGGGCCAGAAGTCCTCGCCCACGCCCTCGACCAGGTACGGACGGCCCGAGCCGCCGCTGTAGACCGAGCCCTCGGGGTCCGCGCCGACGACCCGTACGGACCCGCCGGAGACCTCCTTGAGGTACTTGCCGGTGCCGGAGATCGTGCCGCCGGTGCCGACGCCCGCCACGAAGTGCGTGATCTTCCCGTCGGTCTGCTCCCACAGCTCGGGACCGGTGGTCTCGTAGTGCGAGCGCGGGTTGTTCGGGTTGCTGTACTGGTCCGGCTTCCAGGCGCCGGGCGTCTCGCGCACCAGGCGGTCCGAGACGTTGTAGTACGAGTCCGGGTGCTCCGGGTCGACCGCCGTCGGGCAGACGACGACCTCGGCCCCGTACGCCCGCAGGACGTTGATCTTGTCGAGCGACACCTTGTCCGGGCAGACGAAGATGCACTTGTAGCCCTTCTGCTGGGCCACGATCGCGAGACCGACACCCGTGTTGCCCGAGGTGGGCTCCACGATGGTGCCGCCGGGCTTGAGCGCGCCGCTCTGCTCCGCCGCTTCGATCATGCGCACGGCGATCCGGTCCTTGACCGAGCCGCCGGGGTTGAAGTACTCGACCTTGGCCAGGACGGTCGCCTGGATGCCCGCGGTCACACTGTTGAGCTTCACCAGCGGGGTATTGCCGACGAGGCTGATCATCGAGTCGTGGAATTGCACCGTTGTCTCCGGGGTCTCCGTGATGGTGCCGCCAGCGTATGCGCACAGCGACCGCCCGTTCACCTCACCGCGGGATTGAGCGACACCCGTCACCGGGCAGGTAGCTGATGTACGGCTCCAAGGAGGTGGCGGTGGCTGGGAGTGTGTCGACCGTGTCGGCCGGGGTGTCGGCGGGGTCACGGGCGAGGGTGGCCCGCCGGATCGCGGCGGGCGCGGCGTTCGGCGGGGGCGGGATCGGGCTGCTCGCCACCGCCGCGGTGGGGGTGCTGCTCGCGGAGGCGGCACTGGCCAGACGGTCGGTGGGCGGCGGCTCCGCCCCGCACCCGCCGAGCGCCGACGGTCTGTACGGGGTGGCCTTCGCCAACGGCACGCCGCCGCTGCGGCTGGGCATACTGGGTGACTCCACGGCCGCCGGCCAGGGCGTGCGGCGGGCCGGGCAGACCCCGGGCGCGCTGCTCGCCTCGGGGCTCGCGGCGGTGGCGGAGCAGATGGTCACGCTGCGGAACGTGGCGCAGCCGGGCGCCCAGTCGGACGACCTGGACCGCCAGGTCTCGCTGATGCTGGCCGACCCGGCCCGTATCCCGGACGTCTGCGTGATCATGATCGGCGCCAATGACGTCACCCACCGGATGCACCCGGCGGCGTCGGTGCGCCATCTGGCGGGCGCGGTGCGGCGGCTGCGGACGGCGGGCGCCGAGGTGGTCGTCGGCACCTGCCCCGACCTCGGCTCGGTCGAGCCGGTCTACCAGCCGCTGCGCTGGCTGGCCCGGCGCGTCTCGCGCCAGCTCGCGGCGGCCCAGACGATCGTGGTGGTCGAGCAGGGCGGGCGGACGGTCTCCCTCGGCCATCTGCTCGGCCCCGAGTTCGAGGCGAACCCGCGCGAGCTGTTCGGGCCGGACAACTACCACCCCTCGGCGGAGGGGTACGCGACGGCCGCGATGGCCGTCCTGCCGACGCTCTGCGCGTCGCTGGGGCTGTGGCCGGACGCCGATCTGCTCGACGCGGACCGCGACGAGGACATCCTGCCGGTCGCCAAGGCCGCGGCGGAGGCCGCCGCCGAGCCCGGCACCGAGGTCAGCGGGGCCCGCGCGCCCTGGGCGCTGCTCAAGCACCGCCGCAGGCGGCGGCTGACCGCGACCGAGCCGTCGACCGCGCACCCGGCGCACCCCGCGCACCCCTGAGTCCCCTACGGCGCACGCCGGTTGCCGGGCCGTCATATCCGTCGTGGAAACGGTACGAGCGCGACATGTCCGCGCAGCACGCGCTTAACACTGCTGCGGCACAGTGGTGTTCGTCGGCAGGGGGGAACCCGGCCGGCACCACCAGCGGCGTCAAGGACCTCCGGAGCGGCTCCCGGACTTCTCGGACGCCCAGGACGCGGCGACCGGCCCTGACCCGGGACCGTGTCCCGCGCGGGGACCGCCGTCGTCCCGCCCCCCGGGAGACCGGGGGTGCGGCGGTCCCCGCGCCCACTCTTCTCAGCCCTCCTCAGCCGTCTCGCCTCAGTCGTCGTCGCCCCGGCGGCGCGGCCACGGCCACGGGCGGGCGGCGTGCACGGCGTTCACTCCGAAGATGCCCGCCCAGGTGACGAAGAGGCCGTTCAGCCCCGCGTTCACGGCGCCGATCGCGGACAGCGGGATGGCCAGGACCAGCGAGATCATGCCAAACCCGAAGCGCTCCGCGAAGCCGAGGTCCGGGTGCTGGCCGGCCGGGCGGCCGCCGCGCGCCACCACCATCTGCTGCTCGGCGAGCTGGCGCCGCACCCGGCGGTCGATCGCCGGGTCGAGCCGCTGCTCGACCTTCTCCAGGAACGAGTCGACGAGCGCGGGCTCGTACTCCTCGCCGAGCTCCCTGCGGGCCTGCAGGGTGGCGTCCAGTTCTTTGCGCAGTTCGGCGTCGCGGGCTTCCATGCTTCCTTACGGTACGGAGAAGGCGGCGCGGGCACAGTGGGGGTAGCCCCCGTACTTGCCCGTCTGCATATGGTCATGCAGAGTGCTGGGCGACTGAATATCGTGGGTGTGCGGGAGTCACGGGCGTGAGGAAGGGGGACGGCATGAGCGACAGCCCTGCCGCGCGGCTGCAACAGCTCTTCGAGGGGCGCCGGCTGACACCGACCCAGCGGCGCATCGCCCACTCGATGGTGCGCAGGGCCGCCGACGTGCCGTTCCTGTCCAGTGTGGAGCTGGCGGAGCTGGCCGGGGTGAGCCAGCCGTCGGTGACGCGCTTCGCGGTCGCGCTGGGCTTCGACGGCTACCCGGCGCTCCGCCGCCATCTGCGCGAGGTGGTGCCCGAGTCCGCGCCCAAGGAGGGCGAGGACGAGTACAACGAGTACCAGCAGGCCGTGCAGGCCGAGATCGAGAACCTGCGGCACCTGGCGGGGCTGCTGGCGGATCCGGCGCCGGTGGAGGAGGCCGGCCGGCTGCTCGCCGGGTCCCGTCCGCTGCCGGTCCTCGGCCTGCGGGCGGCCTCCTCGCAGGCGCGCGGCTTCGCCTACTTCGCGGCGAAGGTCCACCCGGACGTACGGCTGCTCGACGAGGGCGGCACGATGCTGGCCGACCGGATCGACGCGGCGTCGCGGGCGGGGGCGTCGGCGCTGCTGTGCTTCGCGCTGCCGCGGCATCCCCGGGAGGTGGTGGACGCGCTGGCGTACGCGCGGGGGCGGGGGCTGACCGTCGTCACGGTCGCCGACTCCGCGTTCGCGCCGGTGGCGCGCCACAGTGACCTGCTGATCCCGGCGGCTGTCGGCACGGGCCTCGCCTTCGACACGGCGTGCGCGCCGATGCTGCTGGGGCGGGTGCTGCTGGAGGCCATGTGCGACGCGTTGCCGGACGCGCAGGCGCGGCTGGAGGAGTTCGACGCGGGGGCCGCGGCGCGGGCCCTGTTCGTGGAGTAGCCCCACGACGCCCGGCCTTCGCCTGCGGGCCGGTGACCGGCTGCTCGCGCAGTTCCCCGCGCCCCTGTTCGGCCCGGCCTTCGTGTGCGGGTGAGTGGTGGGCTGATCGCGCAGTTCCCCGCGCCCCTGGGTAGGACGGCCTGTTCTGGCGGCCCTGAAAACCCGCTTTCGTCTGCGGGCCGTGGCCGGTTGCTCGCGCAGTTCCCCGCGCCCCTAAAAGATCCGTGGCTGAGCGGGATTCCCCGGCTGCGGCGCACCCCCTAGGGGCGCGGGGAACTGCGCGACCAGCCATCCACGGTCCGCACACGACCGAGGGTTTCCAGGGGCGCGGGGAACTGCGCGAGAAGCGGTCACGGTCCGCAGACGAAAGCGGGGTCAGGGGCGCGGGGAACTGCGCGAGCAACCATCCACTCAGCCGCAGACAAAGACCGGGCGTCACAGCGTCGCGTTGCCGCCCGATTCCGCCACGATCTCCTCGATCGTCTGCGGCGCGCGGACCACCGCGAAGTGGGTGCCGGACCGGGACACGGTGAAGCCGTAGACACCCGGCCGGGCAAGGCTGTTGTACGCGTAGTGGTGGGCGAAGCCGTACGCCCCGGTGTCCAGCACCGCCGCGTAATCCCCCTGATCCAGCCGCGGCAGCAGCCGCGCCTGGGCCAGCAGGTCGCCCGCGAAGCAGGCCGGGCCGGCCACGTCCTGGAGGACGGGCGGGCCGGACTTGGGGCGCCCCGAGGAGTCGTACGCCGCGATCCGCAAGGGCCAGGACGCCGGCGCGTACACCGTACGGGCCGCCACCTGGACCCCCGCGTGGGTGACCGCTATCGGACGGCCCCCGGCCGTCTTGGCGTACTCCACCCGCGCCAGCACCGTCCCGTGCTTGGCGAGCAGCGAGCGCCCGAACTCGGTCACCAGCGCGTACGACCCGTCGAACAGCCCGGGCACCTCCGTGCGCAGCAGCCGCGCGTACTCCTGGTACGTGGGGCTCGTCTCGTCCGAGGCGAAGTTCACCGGCAGCCCGCCGCCGAGGTCGACCGTGTCGATCCGGCGGCGGCCCACCCGCGCGTTGACCTCCTCGGCCAGCTCGTACGCGGCCCGCACCCCCTCGGCCATCAGCGTCAGCGGCACCCCCTGGGAGCCCGTGTGGGTGTGCAGCCGGGTGAGCCAGGGGCGGGCCGCGTACGCCGCCACGACCCACTCGCGCGCCCCCTCGTCCCGCAGCCCCACCCCGAACTTCGAGGTGGCCGTCGCCGTCGAGAGCGCACTGATGGACCCCGCGCCCAGCTGCGGGTTCACCCGCAGGCCGAGGGGTGAAGCGGTCGCGGAGGCGGCGACGAGCGCGTCCAGGCGGGCCAGCTCCTGGGGGTTGTCGGCGTTGACGGCGACGCCCAGGGCGAGGGCCTCGCGCAGTTCGGCGGGGGTCTTGGCGGGCGAGTCCAGGACCGTGCGCTCCGGGCCGATCCCGGCGGCGCGGGCCAGTGCCAGCTCACCGGGGCTGGCGACCTCCGCGCCCAGCCCCTCGCCCGCCAGCAGGCGCAGCACGGGCACCAGCGGACACGCCTTGACGGCGAAGGCATGGAGCACGGGCGCGTCGGTCACGGCGGCGAAGGCCGAGGTCAGCGCGGCAGCGGAGGCCCGGATGCCGGTGACGTCGAGGAGGGCGGCGAGCGGGGCGTCCGGGCCGACGAGCCCCTGTTCCACGGCCGCCCGCACCGCCTGGTCGCGGCGCGCGGCCGCCTCTGTGCCGTCCATGGGATCCAGCCAAGCACCGGGTGCGGCGGCGCGCAGACGTACCGATGTATTGACTAGTTCTATTCAGGGAGACAGGATGTGAATATCTGAGTCACGTCGTGAGGAGGCCTCGCCATGTCAGGACCCCGCCCCGTACGGGCACCGCGCGGTACGGAACTGAGCGCCCTGGGATGGCAGCAGGAAGCCGCCCTGCGCATGCTCCAGAACAACCTCGACCCCGAGGTCGCGGAGCACCCCGACAAGCTCGTCGTCTACGGCGGCACCGGCAAGGCCGCGCGCGACTGGCGCTCCTTCGACGCGATGGTGCGTACGCTGCGGACGCTGAAGCAGGACGAGACCATGCTGGTCCAGTCCGGCCGTCCGGTCGGTGTGATGCAGACCCACGAGTGGGCCCCGCGCGTCCTGATCGCCAACTCCAACCTGGTGGGCGACTGGGCGAACTGGGAGGAGTTCCGCCGTCTGGAGGCCCTCGGGCTGACCATGTACGGGCAGATGACCGCCGGTTCCTGGATCTACATCGGCACCCAGGGCATCCTCCAGGGCACGTACGAGACGTTCTCCGCCGTCGCCGCGAAGAAGTTCAACGGCACCCTGGCCGGGACGATCACGCTCACCGCGGGCCTCGGCGGCATGGGCGGCGCCCAGCCGCTCGCCGTGACCATGAACGACGGCGTCGCGATCTGTATCGACGTCGACCCGCGCGCCATCGAGCGCCGGATCGAGCACCGCTACCTCGACGTCAGGGCCGACAACCTGCGGCACGCCCTCGAGCTGGCCATCGAGGCGCGCGACGCCCGCCGCCCGCTCTCCATCGGCCTGCTCGGCAACGCGGCGGAGCTGCTGCCGCAGATGCTGGCCGAGGGCGCGCCGATCGACATCGTGACCGACCAGACCTCGGCGCACGACCCGCTGGCGTACCTGCCGGTCGGCGTCGACTTCGACGACATGGCCTCGTACGCGGCGAAGGACCCCGCGGGCTTCACCACCCGCGCCCGGGAGTCCATGGCCAGGCACGTCGAGGCGATGGTCGGGTTCATGGACGCGGGCGCCGAGGTCTTCGACTACGGCAACTCGATCCGCGGCGAGGCCCAGCTGGCCGGGTACGACCGGGCGTTCGCCTTCCCCGGCTTCGTCCCCGCGTACATCCGCCCGCTCTTCTGCGAGGGCAAGGGCCCGTTCCGCTGGGCGGCGCTGTCGGGTGAGGCCTCGGACATCCACAAGACGGACAAGGCGATCCTCGACCTCTTCCCGGAGAACGAGTCGCTGCACCGCTGGATCAAGATGGCGGGCGAGCGCGTCCACTTCCAGGGCCTGCCCGCGCGTATCTGCTGGCTCGGCTACGGCGAGCGGGACCGGGCCGGTGAGCGCTTCAACGACATGGTGGCGTCGGGCGAGCTGGCGGCCCCGCTGGCGATCGGCCGCGACCACCTGGACTGCGGCTCGGTGGCGTCCCCGTACCGCGAGACCGAGGCGATGCTCGACGGCTCGGACGCGATCGCGGACTGGCCGCTCCTGAACGCCATGGTCAACGTCGCCTCCGGCGCGTCCTGGGTCTCCCTGCACCACGGCGGCGGCGTCGGCATGGGCCGCTCCATCCACGCGGGCCAGGTCACGGTCGCCGACGGCACGGCGCTGGCGGGCGAGAAGATCCGCCGCGTCCTGACGAACGACCCCGGGATGGGTGTGATCCGGCACGTGGACGCGGGGTACGACATCGCGGAGTCGGTCGCGGACGAGCGGGGCGTGCGGGTCCCGATGCGGGAGGGTGACGCGTGACGGGAAGCGGCGCAGGTCCGGTGGGCGGCGAGGGCGGTACGCCGACCGCGGGTTCCGCTGTGCCCACCCGTTCCGCCCCAGCGGAACGACTGCCCACAGCGGAGCAAGGGTCCGGGGCGCCGCCCCGTGGCGGGGTGCAGGGGCCGCAGGCCCCGCTCGGGGGTCCGGGGGCGCAGCCCCCGGGTAAGCCCACCACTGCCCCCACCCACCCCCACCCGCGGAGCGTTTCGGGAAGGGGCGGGGTGGGGGAGGCTCCCTCGTTCCACGAGATGTGGCGCGACCTCGCCCCCGTCGGCCGGGACACCCGCACCCGTGGCTACCGCCGCTTCGCCTGGACGCCCGCCGACGCCGAGTGCCGGGCGTGGTTCCGGGCGCAGGCCGAAGCCCGCGGGCTGACCTACGAGGTCGACCGGAACGGCAACCAGTGGGCCTGGGCCGGTGACCCCACCGCCGGGGACGCCGTCGTCACGGGCTCGCACCTGGACTCCGTACCGGACGGCGGCGCCTTCGACGGCCCCCTGGGCGTCGTCTCGGCGTTCGCCGCCCTGGACGAACTGCGCAGGCGCGGCGCCGTCCCCACCCGCCCCCTCGCCCTCGTCAACTTCGGCGACGAGGAAGGCGCCAGGTTCGGCCTCGCCTGCGTCGGCTCCCGGCTCGCCGCCGGGCAGCTGACCGTCGAGGCCGCGCACCGGCTGCGCGACGGCGACGGGATCAGCCTCCCGCAGGCGATGGAGGCCGCGGGCTACGACCCGGACGCCATCGGCCCCGACCCCGAACGCCTCGCCCGCATCGGCGCGTTCGTCGAGCTGCACGTGGAACAGGGCCGCGCCCTGGACCTCAGCGGCGACGCCGTCGGCATCGCCTCGGCCATCTGGCCGCACGGCCGCTGGCGGTTCGACTTCGCGGGCGAGGCCAACCACGCGGGCACCACCCGCCTGGTGGACCGGCGCGACCCGATGCTCACCTATGCCGAGACGGTCCTCGCCGCCCGCCGCGAGGCCCAGCTGGCGGGCGCGGTCGCCACCTTCGGCAAGATCTCCTGCGAGCCGAACGGCGTCAACGCCATCCCGTCGCTGGTGCGCGGCTGGCTGGACTCGCGCGCCGCCGACCAGACGACCCTGGACACCGTCGTCACGGCGGTCGAGCGGGCGGCCCGCGAGCGCGCCGAGCGGGACGGCGTGGACCTGACCGTCGTACGGGAGTCGTTCACGCCCGTCGTCGAGTTCGAGCACGCCCTGCGCGACGAGCTGGCGAAGATCCTCGGCGGGCACACGCCCGTCCTCGGCACCGGCGCCGGACACGACGCCGGGATCCTCTCGGGGACGGTCCCGACCGCCATGCTGTTCGTGCGCAACCCCACCGGCGTCTCGCACTCCCCGGCCGAGTTCGCCGGCGAGGACGACTGTGTGGCCGGGGTGCTCGCACTCGCCGACGTACTGGAGGGCCTGGCGTGCAGGTGACGTCGTACTGGCTGGAGCACGCCTGGCTCGACCCCGAGGTCGAACCGGGCGTCCTGGTGGAGGTCGCGGACGGGCGGATCACCGCCGTCCGCGCAGGAGTCGAGGCGCCGCCGCCCGGCGCCCTCGCCCTGCGCGGCCTCACCCTGCCGGGCCTGGCCAACGCCCACTCGCACGCCTTCCACCGGGCCCTGCGCGGCACGGTCCAGGTGGGCTCGGGCACGTTCTGGACCTGGCGCGAGACGATGTACGCGGTCGCCGCGCGGCTCACCCCCGAGTCGTACCACGCGCTGGCGCGGGCGGTGTACGCGGAGATGGCGCTGGCCGGGATCACGGCGGTGGGCGAGTTCCACTACCTCCACCACGCGCCGGGCGGTACGCCGTACGCCGACCCGAACGCGATGGGCGAGGCGCTGATCGCGGCCGCCGCGGACGCCGGGATCCGGATCACGCTGCTGGACACGGCGTATCTGTCGGCCGGCTTCGGCGAGCCGCCCAACGCGCACCAGCTGCGGTTCTCGGACGGCACCGCGCAGGCGTGGGCCGAGCGGGTCTCGCTGCTGAAGCCGCGCGACGGTGTACGGATCGGCGCGGCGATCCACTCCGTACGGGCGGTGCCGGCGGACCAGTTGCGTACCGTCGCGGCGTGGGCCGAGGAGCGGGAGGCGCCGCTGCACGTGCACCTCTCCGAGCAGATCGCGGAGAACGAGGCGTGTCTGGCCGCGCACGGGTGCACGCCGACGCGGCTGCTGGCGGACCACGGGGTGCTGGGCGCGCGGACGACGGGCGTGCACAACACGCACCTCACCGACGAGGACATCGCGCTGCTCGGCGGGTCGGGGACGGGCACCTGTATGTGCCCCACCACCGAACGCGACCTCGCCGACGGCATCGGCCCGGCCGTCGCCCTCCAGCGCGCCGGCTCCCCGCTCTCGCTGGGCAGCGACAGCCACGCGGTGGTCGACCTCCTGGAGGAGGCGCGGGCGATGGAGCTGAACGAGCGGCTGCGGACGCGGACGCGGGGGCACTGGACGGCGGCGGCGCTGCTGCGGGCGGCCTCGGCGGACGGTCACGCGGCCCTGGGCTGGGCCGACGCGGGCCGCCTCGCCCCGGGCGCGCTCGCCGACCTGGTGACCCTGGACCTGTCGTCGCCCCGCACGGCGGGTGCGGTGCCGCGTCTCGGCGCCGAGACGGCGGTGTTCGCCGGGTCGGCGGCGGATGTGCGGGATGTGGTGGTCGGGGGGCGTGCGGTGGTGCGGGACGGGGTGCATGTGGGGGTGCCGGACGTTGGGGCGGCCCTGACGGAGGCGATCACGTCCCTACGGGATTAGCCCCCCACCCCGCCCCTTCCCGAAACTCTCCGAGGGGTGGAGTTCGTCTGCGGGCCGGTGGGGGCTGGTCG
>NZ_BAAACA010000013.1:0-47631 GCF_039521265.1 Streptomyces crystallinus
GGGGCCCGGCATCCACGGATGCCGGGCCCCGCCGCCGTACCGGGTCGTACCCGGCCTAGCTCCCGGGCCGGCGGCCGATCTTGTTGCCCAGCCAGACCAGCGGGTCGTACTTGCGGTCCACCACCCGCTCCTTCAGCGGGATCAGCGCATTGTCGGTGATCTTGATGTGCTCGGGGCAGACCTCCGTGCAGCACTTGGTGATGTTGCAGTAGCCGAGGCCGTGCTCGTCCTGGGCACCGGCCCTGCGGTCCAGGCCCGTCTCGTCGGCCGCGTCCAGGGGGTGCATGTCCAGCTCGGCCACCCGCATCAGGAAGCGCGGGCCCGCGAAGGCGGCCTTGTTCTCCTCGTGGTCGCGCACCACATGGCAGGTGTCCTGGCACAGGAAGCACTCGATGCACTTGCGGAACTCCTGCGAGCGCTCCACGTCGATCTGCCGCATCCGGTACTCGCCCGCCGCGACCCCCTTCGGAGGGACGAAGGCGGGAACTTCCCGCGCCTTCTCATAGTTGAAGGAGACGTCGGTCACCAGGTCGCGGACGACCGGGAACGCCCGCAGCGGGGTGACCGTGACGGTCTCCTCGCGCGCGAAGACCGACATCCGGGTCATGCACATGAGCCGGGGCCGCCCGTTGATCTCCGCCGAGCAGGAACCGCACTTGCCCGCCTTGCAGTTCCAGCGCACCGCCAGGTCCGGCGCCTGGGTGGCCTGGAGGCGGTGGATGATGTCGAGGACGACCTCGCCCTCGTTCACCTCCACCGTGAAGTCCCTCAGGGCACCGCCGCCGGTGTCGCCCCGCCAGACCCGGAAGCTCGCGTCATACGTGGTCACTCGTGGAGCTCCTCTTCGGCGAGGTACTTGACCAGCTCCTCCTTCTCGAAGAGGGCGAGCAGGTCGGCACGGATGGGTTCGGTCTCTTCGCGGGTCAGCCGGATCTGGCCGCGCACCGGGTCGGTGGCCGCCAGGCCTTCGGTGGGGTCGGCCAGCCGGCACAGCAGGTTGGCCCGCCGCCAGCTACGGTCCATCGCGGGCCAGTCCTCGCGGGTGTGGCCGCCCCGGCTCTCGGTGCGCTCCAGGGCCGCGCGCGCCACGCACTCGCTGACCAGGAGCATGTTCCGCAGATCGAGGGCGAGGTGCCAGCCGGGGTTGAACTGGCGGTGCCCCTCCACCCCGGCCCGCCGGGCCCGTACGCGCAGCTCACCCAGTTTCTCCAGGGCCTGCCGCATCTCCGCGTCCCGGCGGATGATGCCGACCAGGTCGTTCATGGCCTGCTGGAGCTCCTGGTGGAGGGTGTACGGGTTCTCCGGCGCGGCGGCCGTGGCGTCGGCGGGCTCCGCGCTGAACGGCCGCAGCGCCTCGGCCGCCGCCAGGTCCACCTGGGCGTCGTCGACGCCAGGGCGGGCACCGGCGAGCGCCGAGGCGTACTCGGCGGCGTGCAGCCCGGCGCGGCGGCCGAAGACCAGCAGGTCGGAGAGGGAGTTGCCGCCGAGCCGGTTGGAGCCGTGCATCCCGCCGGCCACCTCGCCCGCCGCGAAGAGGCCGGGCACCCCGCGCGCGGCGGCGGTGTCCGAGTCGACGGCGATGCCGCCCATCACGTAGTGGCAGGTCGGGCCGACCTCCATGGGCTCGGCCGTGATGTCGACGTCGGCCAGCTCCTTGAACTGGTGGTGCATGGAGGGCAGCCGGCGCCGGATGACCTCGGCGGGCATCCGGGTGGAGACATCCAGGAAGACACCGCCGTGCGGGGAGCCCCGGCCCGCCTTCACCTCGGAGTTGATGGCGCGGGCCACCTCGTCGCGCGGCAGCAGCTCGGGCGGGCGGCGGTTGTGGTCCGGGTCCTCGTACCAGCGGTCGCCCTCGGCCTCGGACTCCGCGTACTTCTCCTTGAAGACGTCCGGCACGTAGTCGAACATGAAGCGCTTGCCCTCGGAGTTGCGCAGCACCCCGCCGTCGCCGCGCACCGACTCGGTGACCAGGATGCCCTTCACCGACGGGGGCCAGACCATGCCGGTCGGGTGGAACTGCACGAACTCCATGTTGAGCAGCGGCGCCCCGGCGAGCAGCGCGAGCGCGTGGCCGTCGCCGGTGTACTCCCAGGAGTTGGAGGTCACCTTGAAGGACTTGCCGATGCCTCCGGTGGCCAGGACGACGGCCGGGGCCTCCAGGACGAAGAAGCGGCCGGACTCGCGCTCGTAGCAGAAGGCGCCGCTGACCCGGTCGTCGTCTTTCAGTACGCGCGTGACCGTGCACTCCTGGAAGACCTTGAGCCGGGCCTCGTAGTCGCCGAACTCGCGCTTGTCGTCCTGCTGGAGCGAGACGATCTTCTGCTGGAGGGTGCGGATGAGCTCCAGTCCGGTGCGGTCGCCGACGTGGGCGAGGCGCGGGTACTCGTGGCCGCCGAAGTTGCGCTGGGAGATCCGGCCGTCCGGCGTACGGTCGAAGAGGGCGCCCCAGGTCTCCAGCTCCCACACCCGGTCGGGCGCCTCGCGCGCGTGGAGCTCGGCCATCCGCCACTGGTTGAGGAACTTGCCGCCGCGCATGGTGTCGCGGAAGTGGACCTGCCAGTTGTCGCCGGAGTTCACATTGCCCATGGAGGCGGCGATCCCGCCCTCGGCCATCACCGTGTGGGCCTTGCCGAAGAGGGACTTGCAGATCACGGCCGTACGGGCGCCCTGCTCGCGGGCCTCGATGGCGGCCCGCAGACCGGCGCCGCCCGCACCCACCACGACGACGTCCCACTGCTGCCGTTCCACTTGCGTCATCAGAAGAACCTCGGATCGTCGAAGGCCCCGGTGGCGAGGAAGTACACATACAGGTCGGCCAGCGAGACACTGATCAACGAGGCCCAGGCGAGCAGCATGTGGTGGCGGTTGAGCTTTCCGGCCCAGCTCCACATCCGATAGCGGACCGGGTGCTTGGAGAAGTGCCGCAGCCGGCCGCCGACGATGTGCCGGCAGGAGTGGCAGGAGAGGGTGTACGCCCAGATCAGCACGATGTTGAGGGTGAAGACCAGGGTGCCGAGGCCCATATGGCCCCAGCGGTAGTGCTCGTCGCGGTAGGCGAGCACCGTGTCGTACGTGAGGAACGCGGCGACCGGCAGCGCGAAGTAGAACGTGTACCGGTGGATGTTCTGGATGATCAGCGGGAAGCGGGTCTCGCCCGAGTACCTCTTGTGCGGCTCGGCCACCGCGCAGGCCGGGGGCGAGGCCCAGAAGCCCCGGTAGTAGGCCTTGCGGTAGTAGTAGCAGGTGCCCCGGAAGGCCAGCGGGAAGATCAGGATCAGCAGCGCGGGGGACAGGCCCCACCAGCTGCCGAAGAGATCCGCGTTCGGGCCGCCGCGCATCGGGACGCAGTTGTCGGCGACGCACGGGGAGTAGAAGGGCGAGACGTAGGGCGCGGCGTAGTAGTCGTCGTTCACGAAGGCCCGCCAGGTCGAGTAGACGACGAAGGCGAGCAGTCCGGCGGCGGTCACGGCCGGCGCCAGCCACCAGCGGTCGGTGCGCAGATGGCGGGGCGCGATGGCGGCGCGCGAGGCGTCGTGAACGCCGGTGAGCGGTTGGGGTTCGGTGCCTGTGGCCAACAGTGGCTCCAGTCGCGTGAGTCAGGGGGCGCGCCGGTCGCGGGCGCCCAGACCTTCGTCGTCCGAGTCCGTCCACAGCGAGGTGTCGTACGGCGTGTCCGGGATGGTGACCAGGTCGGGGCGGGGCCCGACGGGCGGGGCGGCGGTCTGGCGCAGCAGCGCGACGCTCTCGCGCAGATGGTCGGTGTCGGTCCGTATCCGGCGGATGTCCAGGCCGTCGTCGCCGACCTGCTTCTCCAGCCGTCCCACCGACCTGACCAGGTCGTCGAGGCAGCGCTGAACTGCCGTCAACTCGTCCTGCAGGGACATGACGTGCCCTACCTTCCGCAGTGGCGGGCGGTGACCGGTCATTCCGGAGGGCGACCTCCGGATCCCCCCGAAAGGTCATGCGCCTGAGAGTGTCGCGCGTCACTTCCGTGGTTGTGAAGGTGTGTGCACCGGGTTGTGGGGGCGTGCGCCGAGCCGTACGCGCCGTCATTGAGCCGCACGGGTGGGATCCGGCCGCCGCCGCGCCGTGTCGCCGTACGGGCGGGGACGGCGTCCTCTTCAGTGGGTGGGCAATACGTGTGATCATCGCGAAATGCCACCAAGCAAATAAAAACTGACGAAGAGGTACAAACATGCCCCACGTCGGCGTCCAGCGCGGGAGGGCATCCCGGGCGATCCGCACCGTCGCCGCGATCCGCACCGTCGCGTCGCTCCGGTCCGTCGCGCTCCTCACCTCCGGTGTGCTGGCGCTCCCCGCACTGACCGGCTGCTCCTCGGGCGACGACGAGGCCGCCGCGGTCGTGGCCCCCCAGGACATCGGCGCGGCGGCCCGGCCCCAGGTGGCCGACGGGGGCACCCTGCGCTGGGCCGTCGACGCGCTGCCCCAGACGCTCAACGCCTTCCAGGCGGACGCCGACGCCGCCACCGCCCGGATCACCGGCGCGGTGCTGCCGTCCCTGTTCACCCTGGACGAGCGCGGGCGCCCGCAGCGCAACCCGGACTATCTGGAGCGCGCCGAGATCGTGCAGCGCGAGCCCAAGCAGGTGGTGCTCTACAAGCTGAACCAGAAGGCGGTGTGGAGCGACGGGCGGGAGATCGGCGCACCCGACTTCGTGGCCCAGTGGCGCGCGCTGAGCGGGCGCGACACGGCGTACTGGACCGCGCGCAACGCCGGGTACGAGCGGATCGAGAAGATCGAGAAGGGCGCCAACGACCTGGAGGTCAAGGTCACCTTCGCCAAGCCGTACGCGGACTGGCGGGCCCTGTTCAGCCCGCTCTACCCCAAGGACGTCACCGGCACCCCGGACGCCTTCAACGACGGCGCCCGCGGCAAGCTGAAGGCCACCGCAGGACCGTTTCTCCTGAAGGCCTCGGACCGCGACAGGGGCACCGTCACGCTGGCCCGCAACCCGCGCTGGTGGGGCCGCCCCAGCAAGCTCGACGAGCTGGTCTTCCGGGCCGTGCCGCGCGACAAGCGGGTCGGCGCCCTCGCCGACGGCAGCCTGGACGTGGCCGAGATCGACCGGTCCGCCGCCGACCGCATCACCCTGGCCGAGCGCGACAAGGGCGCCGGCCGCGGCGCCGACGGCCCCGGGCTCACCCACGGCCCCGGCGCCGCCGTCACCCCGGCCCTGGCGCTGCGCTCCTGGGCGATCGCGCACGGCTCCGACGAGGAGCGCGCCGAGGCCGAGATCCGGGCGCGCAAGCAGACCCGCGAGGCCGTCGAACGGTACGCGCGGGAGCAGACGGGACTTGCGGGGCTCACCATCCGCAAGTCCCTGGAGCCCGCCTACACCCAGCTCGCCCTGAACGGCAGCACCGGCCCGCTCGCCGACGAGCGGGTGCGCCGGGCGGTGGCGAGGGCGCTGGACCGCCAGGAGCTCGCGGAGATCGTGCTCAAGCCGCTCGGCCTGCCCGTCCAGCCACCCGGCAGCCATCTGGCCCTGGCGGGCCAGCCCGCGTACGCCGACAACAGCGACGCGCTCGGCGGCCAGGACACCCACGAGGCGCAGGCCCTGCTCGCGGACGCGGGCTGGACCCCGGGCGGCGCCCGGCAGAAGCCCGGCACGACCAAGGCGGGCAGCAAGGCGTCCGGCGCGAACGCGGACGACGACGCCAAGCGGGAGGGCGCCGGGGACGACGGCACCTACATCGTGGGCGACGACAAGGGCCACCGGGTCCGCTCGGGCCCGAACGTGTACTCGCTCGGCGGCGCCAAGGTCGGCGAGGGCCCCTACTACGCGGACGAGGAGCGGCCCGGCGCCCCGACCGGCTCCGGGGGCGACGACCGGCCCGGTGACAACCGGCCCGGCGGCTCCGGCGCCGCCGACACCCATGTGCTCGCCCCGGCCCGCGCCGCCGCGGTCCAGGAGATCGCCCTGATGCGTCAGGCGGACGCGCTGGACGACGCGGGCCACGGCCACCCCGGCCAGGACGAGGCCGGCGGGAAGAAGGAGCACGGCAGACGGCAGGACGCCCACCGCGCCGAGGCCCAGCACAAGGGCGGCGCCCCCGGCGCGTACGCGCCCAAGGGCACCGCGGCCCCGGCGGCCGGCGGGCCGCTGGGCAAGGACGGCAAGCCGCTGACCCTGCGCTTCGTCCTGCCCTCGGGCTCCGGCTCCGAGTCGCTGCGGGCGGTGGGCGAGCGGATCGCCCAGATGCTGAAGGCCGTGGGGATCAGCACCGAGATCTCCAAGGTGGCCGACGACAGCTACTTCAAGGACCACATCGCCTCGGGCGACTTCGACCTGGCGCTCTACTCCTGGCCCGGCACCGCCTACCCGGCCACCGACGACCGGCCGGTCTTCGCCAAGCCGGAGCCCGCCTCGGACGGCTCGCTGGTGGTCGAGCAGAACTACACCCGGGTCGGCACCGACCACATCGACCAGCTGTTCGACCAGGCGGTCGGGGAGCTCGACGAGGACGAGGCCCGCGATCTGGTGCGCAAGGCGGACGCCCGGATCTGGGCGGCGGCCGGATCCATCCCCCTCTACCAGCGCCCCCAGCTGGTCGCGGTGAAGCCCAACGTGGCCAACGCGGGGGCGTTCGGATTCGCCGCCCCGCTCTTCCAGGACATCGGTTTCAAGAAGGCGGAAAGTGCCCCGAAGGGGCCGCGGAAGTAACCCGGGCGGTCGTCGACCGTACTGAGAAGTAGCAGGTCAGAACCTCAGAACTGGCTCAAGTCCCTTGCCCGCCGACCCGTCGGCGGGCAAGGTCGTACCTGCCCTTGACCCGGCCTCGAGGCTGCCTCGACCAGGGCTCCTCGCCAGCACCTCGCACCCCGCGAAACGATCATAGGTTCGGCCCGGGAGGCCCCCGGCGCGTCGGCCCCGTACCATAGGACTAGCCGTGGCGTGTTCGCGCCCGGCGGGCGGACGAGGCTTCGACCGTCAGACGCCTGATTCCCGATCGAGAGAAGCGCCAGCCAGCATGCCCACGCGCCACGACATCCGCAATGTCGCCATCGTCGCCCACGTCGACCACGGCAAGACGACCATCGTCGACGCCATGCTCAAGCAGGCCGGCTCCTTCGCCGCGCACGCCGCCGAGTCCCTCGACGACCGCATGATGGACTCGAACGACCTGGAGCGTGAGAAGGGCATCACGATCCTCGCCAAGAACACGGCGGTGAAGTACCACCCCAAGGACGGCGGGGCCCCGATCACGATCAACATCATCGACACCCCCGGCCACGCCGACTTCGGTGGTGAGGTCGAGCGCGGTCTGTCGATGGTGGACGCCGTCGTGCTGCTGGTGGACGCCTCCGAGGGCCCGCTCCCGCAGACCCGCTTCGTGCTGCGCAAGGCGCTCCAGCAGCGGCTGCCCGTCATCCTCTGCATCAACAAGACGGACCGCCCCGACTCCCGGATCGACGAGGTCGTCAACGAGACGTACGACCTGTTCCTGGACCTGGACGCGGACGAGGACCAGATCGAGTTCCCGATCGTCTACGCCTGCGGCCGCGACGGCATCGCCTCGCTGACCAAGCCGGAGAACGGCACGGTCCCGGCCGACTCCACCAACCTGGAGCCGTTCTTCTCCACCATCCTGGAGCACGTCCCGGCCCCGACGTACGAGGAGGACGCGCCGCTCCAGGCCCACGTCACCAACCTCGACGCCGACAACTTCCTCGGCCGCATCGCGCTGCTCCGCGTCGAGCAGGGCGAGCTGCGCAAGGGCCAGACCGTGGCCTGGATCAAGCGCGATGGCTCGATCTCCAACGTCCGCATCACCGAGCTGATGATGACCGAGGCGCTCACCCGCAAGCCCGCCGAGGTTGCGGGCCCCGGTGACATCTGCGCCGTCGCCGGTATCCCGGACATCATGATCGGCGAGACCCTGGCCGACCCCGAGAACCCGATCGCCCTCCCGCTGATCACGGTGGACGAGCCCGCGATCTCCATGGTCATCGGCACCAACACCTCGCCGCTGGTCGGCCGCGGCGGCACCGGCAAGGGCGCCTCGGCCAAGGCGGCCGTCAAGGACCGCAAGGTCACCGCCCGCCAGGTGAAGGACCGCCTGGACCGCGAGCTGATCGGTAACGTCTCGCTGCGCGTGCTGGACACCGAGCGCCCGGACGCCTGGGAGGTGCAGGGCCGTGGTGAGCTGGCGCTCGCCATCCTGGTCGAGCAGATGCGCCGCGAGGGCTTCGAGCTGACCATCGGCAAGCCGCAGGTCGTCACCAAGCTCGTCGACGGCAAGGTCCACGAGCCGGTCGAGCGCCTCACCGTCGACGTGCCCGAGGAGCACATGGGCGCGGTCACGCAGCTCATGGGCGTCCGCAAGGGCCGCATGGACAACATGTCCAACCACGGCTCCGGCTGGGTCCGCATGGAGTTCGTCGTCCCGTCCCGCGGCCTCATCGGCTTCCGTACGGAGTTCCTCACCGGTACGCGCGGCACCGGTATCGCCCACTCGATCCACGAGGGGCACGAGCCGTGGTTCGGCACCCTGACGACCCGTAACAACGGCTCGCTGGTCGCCGACCGCGCCGGTGCCGTCACCGCCTTCGCGATGACGAACCTCCAGGAGCGCGGTGTGCTCTTCACCGACCCGGGCACCGAGGTGTACGAGGGCATGATCGTCGGCGAGAACTCGCGCGCCGACGACATGGACGTCAACATCACCAAGGAGAAGAAGCTCACCAACATGCGCTCCTCCTCCGCCGACTCCTTCGAGGCGATCGTCCCGCCGCGCAAGCTGTCGCTGGAGCAGTCCCTGGAGTTCTGCCGCGACGACGAGTGCGTCGAGGTGACCCCGGAGGCCGTCCGTATCCGGAAGGTCGTCCTGGACCAGAAGGAGCGCGGCCGCACGGCCTCGCGCGCCAAGCACGGCTGAGCCACGGCCGGTTGAGCCACTGCGGCCCGGCTCTCCGCGATCTTCGCGGAGAGCCGGGCCGCTGCCGTACGGTGGGTCCGCGCGCGGTCGCGGACCCTGCCTTCCGCAGGTCATGCGGTCAAGTCGTTTTCCTCTACACCCTGTTCGGATATCGAGCGTCGCTCTCCGGAAGATGTGTTAACGGTCCGTTTCGGGGGTGTCTGTCTGTGCTCTGTTTGTCCGGATTTCGGACTGTTGGCCTGACCTGATGTTGTCAAAACGAGACCCTTTAAGTGTGGTTTACAGCCCGGCCGTACTTAATAGTTGGCTCCATTGAGCTCGGGTCAATGGGTCACGCACTGTGGGGAGTGCCGACTCACGAGCACACTCGGGGCGCTTCAACGATCGCCGTCAGGGGTGTCGGCGATCTTTTTGTGCCCCTCTTGTTGTGACAAGTGGACTCATGAGGAGGAACCCATGCGTGGTGCCAAGAGCGCCAAGTGGGTCGCGGGTGCGGCGGTCGTCGCCCTGGCTGCGACTGCCTGTGGTGGCGGCGACGGTGACAGCAAGGGCAAGGAGGGTGGTTCGGGCGGCGTGATCTCCATGGAGATCGGCGAGCCCCAGAACCTCCTGGTGCCCTCGAACACCTACGAGACCGAGGGCGGGCAGGTCATCCACGCCCTGTTCACCGGGCTCACCAAGTTGAACGAGAAGAGCGAGGTCGTCAACGACCTGGCGCAGTCCGTCGAGACCAAGGACTCCAAGGTCTGGACGATCAAGCTGAAGCCCGGCTACACCTTCCACAACGGTGAGGCCGTCACGGCGAAGTCCTTCATCGACGCCTGGAACTACGGCGCCAACCAGGACAACGCCCAGCAGACGAACCCCCTCTTCTCGCACATCCAGGGTTACAAGGACCTCAACCCCGGACCGAAGAAGAAGGTCGCCACCAAGGAGCTGTCCGGCCTCAAGGCCGTCGACGACAACACCCTCCAGGTGACCCTGGACGCGCCGTTCTCGGCGTTCCCGGCCCAGCTCTCCTTCTCGGCGTTCTCGCCGCTGCCGAAGGTCTTCTTCAACGACCCCAAGGGCTTCGGCGAGGCCCCGATCGGCAACGGCCCGTTCAAGATGTCGGGCAAGTTCCAGCACGACGAGAAGATCAGCGTCGTGAAGTACGACAAGTACCCGGAGGCCTCGAAGATCGAGGTCAAGGGCGTCAACTTCAAGATCTACTCGAACCTGGACACCGCCTACAAGGACCTCCTCGCGGGCAACATCGACTTCCACATCGCGATCCCGGACTCGGCGCTCGCGACGTACAAGAAGGACCTGGACAACCGTGTCATCGACACGCCGGACTCCAGTGTCGGCTTCATCGGCTTCCCGCTGAAGTACAACGACGCCTTCAAGAAGCCCGAGCTGCGCAAGGCGCTCTCGATGGCGATCGACCGGAAGACGATCTCCGAGAAGATCTTCCAGGGTGCCCGCACCCCGGCCGACGACTTCATCAGCCCGATCATCGAGGGCTACCGCAAGGGCGCCTGCGGCGAGGCGTGCACCTTCGACCCGGCCAAGGCGAAGGCGCTGTTCCAGCAGGCCGGCGGTCTGCCGAACAACACGCTGGAGATCGGCTACAACGCCGACGGCGGCCACAAGGCGTGGGTCGAGGCCGTCGCCAACATGCTCCAGCAGAACCTGGGCATCAAGGTCACCGCCAAGCCGTTCGAGAAGTTCCAGGCGATCCTGAACGACCTCGACGCCAAGAAGTACCAGGGTGGGTTCCGCATGGCGTGGAACATGGACTACCCGAACATGGAGAACTACCTCCGCCCGATCTTCTCCAAGGACGCCATCGAGAACGGCTCCAACTACGCGGGCTATGTGAACGAGGACTTCGAGAAGCTCCTCGTCGAGGGCGACAAGGCCCCGTCCAAGGACGAGGCCATCAAGAAGTACCAGGCCGCGGACGACATCCTGACCAAGGACATGCCGTACATCCCGGTCTACTTCTACAAGCTCAACGCCGGTTTCAGCTCGAAGATCAAGAGCATCAGCGTCGCCGGTCACAACGTCCTGTGGGACACCGTCAAGCTCGGCTGAGCTAGACCAAGTCCCGTGAAGTAGTTGCGGGCCGAGGGTGGGCAGGGGGAGTCCGGTCCGGGTCTCTCCCTGCCCACCCTGTCTGCCGTCCGCCTTGTCCGTTCTGCCACCCCTCACCGGCACCGGGCGAGTCAGCACCCCTCTGGAGAACCGATGGGCCGATTCGTCGTGCGCCGTATCCTGCAGGCGATCCCTGTACTGATAGGCGTTACGTTCCTCATCTTCTACCTGGTCTTCGCACTCAAGGGCGATCCGATCCAGGCACTGGCCGGCGAGAAGCGCGCCGACCCCAACGTCGCGGCGATGCTGCGCGAGCAGTACCACCTCAACGACCCGAAGATCGTGCAGTACTGGCACTACATCAGCGGTGTCTTCACCGGTGACCTCGGTACCACGTACACCGGTCGCCCGATCTCGGAGATCGTCAGCGAGCGCTTCCCGGTCACCCTCAAGCTCGCCCTCACCGCCTTCGGCATCGAGGCCGTCATCGGCATCACGGCCGGCATCTTTGCCGCGCTGAAGAAGGGCAAGTTCGTCGACAACCTGGTCCTGATCAGCACCCTGGTGCTCATCTCGATCCCGGTGTTCGTCCTCGGCAGCGTGCTCCAGCTGGAGCTCGGTGTGAAGCTGGACATCACCCCGGTCGCCGGCATCGACGACGGCTGGCCCACCAGCTACATCCTTCCGGCGTTCGTGCTCGCCTCCACGTCGATGGCGTACATCGCGCGACTGACCCGGGCGAGCATGATGGAGTCGATCCGCGCCGACTATGTGCGCACCGCGATCGCCAAGGGCCTGCCCCGGCGCCGTGTGATCGGCATCCACACGCTGCGCAACTCCCTCATCCCCGTGGTCACCTTCCTGGGCATGGACCTCGGTGCGCTGATGGGCGGCGCGATCATCACGGAGCGGCTGTTCAACCTGCCCGGCATCGGCGGCCAGCTCGCCAAGTCCGTCTACCTGCGCGAGCGGCCCGTGGTGGTCGGTCTGGTCACCCTGCTCGTCCTGATCTACCTGGTGGCCAACCTCGTCGTAGACCTGCTCTACGCCGTGCTCGACCCGAGGATCCGCTATGAGTGAGAAGACCATGGAGAAGACCGCGCCGGCCGACGGCCCGGTGAGCGAGAAGGCCCTGGAGGCCGAGGAGAAGGCGGCGGCCCGTCAGGCCAGCCTGCTCCGCGACGGCTGGGAGATCCTGCGCAAGCGGCCGATGTTCTACATCTCCGCCTTCGTCATCGTGATCCTGCTGGCGCTGGCGATCGCACCCGGCCTGTTCACCTCGCGCAGCCCGTTCAGCGACGGTTTCTGCCAGCTCCAGAACTCGCTCAACCCGCCGACGTCCGGCCATATGTTCGGCTACGACGTCCAGGGCTGCGACATCTACACGCGGTCCGTCTTCGGCACCCGCAATTCGATCATCGTCGGTGTGGTCACCGCACTGGCGACGACCGCCATCGGCGGTCTGCTGGGCATCATCGCGGGTCTGCGCGGCGGCTGGGTCGACACCATCCTGTCGCGGGTGACCGAGGTGTTCTTCGCGCTGCCGCTGATCGTCGGCGCCCTGCTGATCATGTCGATCGTCGGCGGCGGCGACGCCTGGTCGGTGTCGCTGATCATGGCCGTGCTCGGCTGGCCGCAGGTCTTCCGCATCATGCGCGGTGAGGTCATCGCCAACAAGCACAACGACTACGTGATGGCGGCGAAGGCGCTCGGCGCGGACACCACCCGGATCGCGTTCCGGCACATCCTGCCGAACACGCTGGCCCCGGTCATCGTCGTCACGACGATGAACCTCGGTGTCTACATCTCCGCCGAGGCGGCGCTGTCGTACCTCGGTATCGGCATCCAGCACCCCAACATCTCGTGGGGCCTGATGATCAGTGACGCGACGGACCGGTTCCTGACCTCCCCGCACGCCCTGCTCTTCCCCGCCGCCGTGCTCAGCATCACCGTGCTGGCGTTCATCATGCTCGGCGACGTGGTCCGCGACGCCTTCGACCCGAAGATGCGCTAGGGAGGGCGTACTCCATGACCACCATTGAGAAAACGGCGGGTGTACCCGCCCCGCGTTCCGAGGGCGACTCCGCGCCGCTCCTCGAAGTCCGCGACCTGCACGTCGAGTTCCACACCCGGGACGGCGTCGCCAAGGCCGTCAACGGCGTCAACTACACCGTCTCGGCCGGCGAGACCCTCGCCGTCCTCGGTGAGTCCGGCTCCGGCAAGTCCGTGACCGCTCAGGCGATCATGGGCATCCTGGACATGCCGCCGGGCCGCATCCCGCAGGGCGAGATCCTGTTCCGCGGCAAGGACATGCTGAAGATGTCCGGCGAGGAGCGGCGGAAGATCCGTGGCCAGAAGATCGCGATGATCTTCCAGGACGCGCTCTCCTCCCTCAACCCGGTCCTCTCCGTGGGCTACCAGCTCGGCGAGATGTTCCGGGTCCACCAGGGCGCCTCCCGCAAGGAGGCCAAGGCCAAGGCCATCGAGCTGATGGACAAGGTCAAGATCCCGGCGGCGAGCGCGCGGGTGAACGACTACCCGCACCAGTTCTCCGGCGGTATGCGCCAGCGCATCATGATCGCGATGGCGCTCGCCCTGGAGCCCGACCTGATCATCGCGGACGAGCCGACCACCGCGCTCGACGTGACGGTCCAGGCGCAGGTCATGGACCTGCTCGCGGAGCTCCAGCGCGAGTACCACATGGGTCTGATCCTGATCACCCACGACCTCGGCGTGGTCGCCGACGTCGCGGACAAGATCGCCGTGATGTACGCGGGCCGGATCGTGGAGACCGCACCGGTGCACGAGCTCTACAAGCGCCCGGCGCACCCGTACACCCGGGGTCTGCTCGACTCGATCCCGCGCCTGGACCAGAAGGGCCAGGAGCTGTACGCGATCAAGGGCCTGCCGCCCAACCTGCTGAAGGTCCCGGCCGGCTGCGCCTTCAACCCGCGCTGCCCCAAGGCCGACGACATCTGCCGTACGGACCTGCCGCCGCTGCACCAGGTCACCGAGGCCGACGGCACGGTCCTGACCGGCCGTGGCAGCGCCTGCCACTTCTGGAAGGAGACGATCCATGGCTGAGCCGGCCAAGAAGGACGAGGCCGTGGACGCGACTCCCAGCGTCACCGACGTCGTGAAGAAGGACGCCTCGACGACGACCGAGGTCGAGGCTCTGCTCGACGTCAAGGTCGACCGCGGCGAGCCGATCCTCCAGGTGCGCAACCTGGTCAAGCACTTCCCGCTGACCCAGGGCATCCTGTTCCGCAAGCAGATCGGCGCGGTCAAGGCCGTGGACGGGGTCTCCTTCGACCTCTACCAGGGCGAGACCCTCGGCATCGTGGGCGAGTCCGGCTGCGGCAAGTCCACCGTCGCCAAGCTGCTGATGACGCTGGAGCGGGCGACCGCCGGCGAGGTCTTCTACAAGGGCCAGGACATCACCAAGCTGTCCGGGCGCGCGCTGAAGGCCGTCCGCCGCAACATCCAGATGGTGTTCCAGGACCCCTACACGTCCCTGAACCCCCGGATGACGGTCGGCGACATCATCGGGGAGCCCTTCGAGATCCACCCCGAGGTGGCTCCCAAGGGCGACCGGCGCCGCAAGGTCCAGGAGCTCCTGGACGTGGTGGGCCTCAACCCGGAGTACATCAACCGGTACCCGCACCAGTTCTCGGGCGGTCAGCGCCAGCGCATCGGCATCGCCCGCGGCCTCGCGCTCAACCCCGAGATCATCATCTGCGACGAGCCGGTCTCCGCGCTCGACGTGTCGGTCCAGGCGCAGGTCATCAACCTGATGGCGAAGCTGCAGGACGAGTTCAACCTCTCCTACATCTTCATCGCGCACGACCTGTCGATCGTCCGGCACATCTCGGACCGCGTCGGTGTGATGTACCTCGGCAAGATCGCCGAGATCGGCTCCGACGAGGAGATCTACGAGCACCCGACGCACCCGTACACCCAGGCGCTGCTCTCCGCGGTGCCGGTGCCGGACCCGGAGGCGCGTGAGCACCGGGAGCGGATCATCCTGACCGGTGACGTGCCCTCGCCGGCCAACCCGCCGTCGGGCTGCCGCTTCCGCACCCGCTGCTGGAAGGCGGAGGAGCGCTGCTCCACCGAGGTCCCGCTGCTCGCGGTGCCCGAGCGCTTCCTGGGTCAGGACACCCCGGCCGCGCACGAGTCGGCGTGCCACTTCGCCGAGGAGAAGGACGTGGTGGGCGCGGCCTGACCGCGTACCGCCCGGACCGTGACGGAAGGGGCGCCCGGAACCACTCGGTTCCGGGCGCCCCTTCCGTGTGTCCGGCGGGCCCCGGGTAATTGCGTTGCGGCGCGGGCGACTCGGGTCCGACAGTGGGCGGATGGACAACGGGAGCGCGGTCAGGGCCGCCACCACCGAGGACGCGGAAGCGGTGTGCGCGCTGCTGAACGCCGTCGACGAGATCGAGATAGGGGCGCCCGAGACGGCGCTGGGCGAGGTCGAGGAGGACCTGGCGAAGGCCCGCGAGGCCTGGGTGGCCGTCGAGGGCGGGCGCGCGGTCGCGTACGCGGCAATCCTCGACGCGGGCGCCGAAGGCGGCGTCGACATCGACCACTACGTACTGCCCGACCGCCAGGACGCGGGCCTGGTGCTGCTGGAGCTCGCCGAGGGGCGCTCGCGCGAGCTCGCCGCCGAGGCGGGCGCGGCCGAGGCGGTGGTCCACCTCCACCTCAACGCGACGCCCACCATGGACACCGCGCTGCTCACCGCCCGGGGCTGGCGCACGGTGCGCCGCCACCACGTGCTGACCCGCCCGATCGCCCCGGCAGCCGACCCGCTCCCCGAGCCGCCCGCCGGGGTCCGGCTGCGCCCCTGCGTGAGCGAGGCCGACCGCCGCACCGCGCACCGCCTCCACCAGGAGACCTTCGCCCGCCACTTCGACTTCCGCCCGCAGGGGTACGAGGAGTGGCTGCGCCGGATCGCCCCCGCCGCCGGCCTGGACTGGTCCCTGGTGTGGATCGCGCAGACGGACGGGCTCGGCGACGCGGCGGTCCTGATCACCCGCGACGACCGCGAGGGCATGGGCTGGATCCGCACCCTTGGCGTCCTCGAACAGGCCCGGGGCAACGGCCTCGCCAGCCACCTCCTGCGCCACGCCTTCGCGGTCTACGCCCGGCGCGGCCGCGACACGATCGGCCTGGGCGTGGACACGGAGAACGTCACGGGGGCCCTGCGGCTGTACGAGGCGCACGGCATGGGGGTGCACTACGCGGTGGACACGTGGGAGGCGCGGCTGGCGGTGTGAGGCCGCGCGCCCGAACGGGTGCGGTGGACGTGCGCCCTGTCCTCTCCAGGGGTGATATTTGGGCCTAAGTCAGACTTGGGACCCTAGGAGGACTCCATGCGCGGAGCCACGCACGCCAAGTGGGCCGCATGTGCGGTGGTCGTCGCCCTGGCCGCGACGGGCTGTGGCGGCGGAGACAGCGGCGGTGGCAGCGGTGCCTCCGGCATCGTGAGTTCGTCCTGGGGTGATCCGCAGAACCCGCTGGAGCCCGCCAACACCAACGAGGTGCAGGGCGGCAAGGTCCTCGACATGCTCTTCCGGGGGCTCAAGCGGTACGACCCGAAGACCGGCGAGGCCAAGGACATGCTCGCCGAGAAGATCGAGACCACCGACTCGACCACCTTCAACATCACCGTCA
The DNA here is from genome assembly GCF_039521265.1 of Streptomyces crystallinus. NCBI lineage: Bacteria > Bacillati > Actinomycetota > Actinomycetes > Kitasatosporales > Streptomycetaceae > Streptomyces > Streptomyces crystallinus. Next base: position 16,659 of record NZ_BAAACA010000013.1, read on the forward strand.
AGGACGGCTGGACGTTCTCCGACGGCGAGAAGGTCACCGCGAAGTCCTTCGTGGACGCCTGGAACTACGGCGCCAACCTCAAGAACAACCAGAAGAACGCGTACTTCTTCGGGTACATCGAGGGGTACGACAAGACGCACCCCGACAAGGGCGAGCCCAGCGCCGAGACCCTCTCCGGGCTGAAGGTGACCGGGGAGCGCACCTTCACCGTCAAGCTCAACCAGAAGTTCTCCACCTGGCCCGACACCCTCGGCTACAACGCCTTCGCCCCGCTGCCCAAGGCCTTCTTCGACAACCACGCGGCCTGGCTGTCCAAGCCGGTCGGCAACGGCCCGTACACGGTGAACTCGTACACCAAGGGCTCCAAGCTGGAGATGCGCAAGTGGGAGGGGTACCCGGGCCCGGACAAGGCGCAGAACGGCGGCGTCGACCTCAAGGTCTACACCGACAACAACACCGCCTACACCGATCTGACCGCCGGCAACCTCGACCTCGTCGACGACGTGCCCGCCTCCCAGCTCAAGAACGTCAAGGCGGACCTGGGCGACCGGTACATCAACACCCCGGCCGGCATCATCCAGACGCTCGCCTTCCCGTACTACGACGAGGCCTGGAACACGCCCGGCGCGGCGAAGGTCCGCAAGGGCCTGTCGATGGCGATCAACCGCGCGCAGATCACCGACACCATCTTCCAGAAGACCCGCACCCCGGCCACCGACTGGACCTCGCCGGTGCTCGGCGCGGACGGCGGCTACAAGGCCGGGCTCTGCGGGGACGCCTGCACGTACGACCCGGCGGGGGCGAAGAAGCTCGTCGAGGAGGGCGGCGGGATCCCCGGCGGCCAGGTGAAGATCTCGTACAACGCGGACACCGGCTCGCACAAGGAGTGGGTCGACGCCATCTGCAACAGCGTCAACAACGCGCTGGGCAACGACAAGGCGTGCGTGGGCAACCCGGTCGGCACCTTCGCCGACTTCCGCAACCAGATCACCCAGAACAAGATGTCCGGGCCGTTCCGGGCGGGCTGGCAGATGGACTACCCGCTGATCCAGAACTTCCTCCAGCCGCTGTACTACACCAACGCCTCCTCCAACGACGGCAAGTGGACCAACGCCGAGTTCGACAAGCTGGTCAACGAGGCCAACGCCGAGTCGGACAAGGCCAAGGCGGTCGAGCTCTTCCAGAAGGCCGAGGAAGTGCTGCGGGACCAGATGGGCGCCATCCCGCTCTGGTACCAGAACGGCAGCGCCGGCTACTCGACCCGGGTCTCCCACGTCGCCCTGAACCCGTTCAGCGTGCCCGTCTACAACGAGATCAAGGTCAGCTGACGCCGGCGGAGGTGCGGCCCGGCGCGCGTCCCGCGCCGGGCTGAACCCCTTCCCCGACCCCCGGAGCGGTTCATGGGACGTTATGTGATCCGGCGGCTGCTGCAGATGATCCCGGTCTTCTTCGGCGCCACGCTGCTGATCTTCCTGATGGTCAACGTGATGGGCGACCCCATCGCGGGGCTCTGCGGCGACAAGGCCTGCGACCCGGCCACCGCCACCCGCCTCAAGCGGGAGTTCGGCCTCGACAAGCCGGTCTGGCAGCAATACACGACGTACATGGGGAACGTGTTCACCGGTGACTTCGGGACCGCGTTCAACGGCCAGAAGGTCACCGAGCTGATGTCGACCGCCTTCCCCGTGACCATCCGGCTCACGATCATCGCCATCCTCTTCGAGATCGTGATCGGCATCAGCCTCGGCGTGGTCACCGGTCTGCGGCGCGGCCGCCCGGTGGACACCGGGGTGCTCGTCCTGACCCTGGTGGTCATCGCGATCCCGACCTTCGTCACCGGTCTGGTGCTCCAGCTGCTGCTGGGCGTCGAGTGGGGGTGGATCAAGCCCTCGGTCTCCCCGGAGGCGCCGTTCGACGAGCTGCTGCTGCCCGGCCTGGTCCTCGCCTCGGTCTCACTGGCGTACGTCACCCGGCTCACCCGGACCTCGATCGCGGAGAACTCCCGCGCCGACTACGTCCGTACCGCCGTCGCCAAGGGCCTGCCCCGGCACCGGGTGATCACCCGGCATCTGCTGCGCAACTCGCTGATCCCGGTGGTCACCTTCATCGGTACGGACGTGGGCGCCCTGATGGGCGGGGCGATCGTGACCGAGCGGATCTTCAATATCCACGGCGTCGGCTACCAGCTCTACCAGGGCATCCTGCGCCAGAGCACCCAGACCGTCGTCGGCTTCGTGACCGTGCTCGTGCTGGTGTTCCTGGTGGCGAATCTCGTCGTCGACCTCCTGTACGCCGTACTCGACCCGAGGATCCGCTATGCCTGAGCCCGACTTCGACGAACGCTCGGTCGCCGCGACCGGGGCCGGCGGTGTCGACGAGGGAGCCATCGCCCCGACCGGCACCAGCGGCGCGATGGACCTCGCCCTCAGCGAGGGCGCGGCCCTGGAGAAGAAGACGGCGGGCGGGCCCGACGGCGCCGGCCCCGCCGGGAAGCCGCGCAGCCTGTGGGGCGACGCCTGGCGGGACCTGCGGCGCAACCCGGTCTTCCTCATCTCCGGGCTGATCATCCTCTTCCTGGTCGTCATCTCGCTGTGGCCGTCGCTGATCGCCTCCGGCAACCCGCTCAAGTGCGACCTCTCCAAGGCCCAGCTGGGCTCCCGGCCCGGCCACCCCTTCGGCTACGACGGCCAGGGCTGCGACGTCTACACCCGGACCGTCTACGGCGCCCGCACCTCGGTCACCGTCGGTGTCTGCACCACGCTCGGCGTCGCCCTGTTCGGTTCGCTGGTCGGCGGGCTCGCCGGGTTCTTCGGCGGCGGCTGGGACGCGCTGCTCTCCCGCGTCACCGACATCTTCTTCGGCATCCCCGTCGTCCTCGGCGGCCTGGTCTTCCTTTCGGTGGTCACCTCCTCCACCGTCTGGCCGGTGATCGGCTTCATGATCCTGCTGGGCTGGCCGCAGATCGCCCGGATCGCGCGCGGCTCGGTGATCACCGCCAAACAGAACGACTACGTCCAGGCGGCCCGGGCGCTGGGCGCCTCCAACTCGCGGATGCTGCTGCGGCACATCGCGCCCAACGCGGTGGCCCCGGTGATCGTCGTGGCGACCATCGCGCTCGGTACGTACATCTCCCTGGAGGCCACGCTCTCCTACCTCGGCGTCGGGCTGAAGCCGCCGTCCGTCTCCTGGGGCATCGACATCTCGGCCGCCTCCCAGTACATCCGCAACGCCCCGCACATGCTGCTGTGGCCGGCCGGGGCGCTGGCGATCACGGTGCTGGCGTTCATCATGCTCGGCGACGCGGTGCGCGACGCCCTCGACCCCAAGCTGCGCTGAGGAGTTGGACGCCATGCTGCTCGAAGTGCGCGACCTCCAGGTCGAGTTCAAGACCCGGGACGGGATCGCCAAGGCCGTCAACGGGGTCACCTACTCGGTCGCGGCCGGCGAGACCCTGGCCGTGCTCGGCGAGTCCGGCTCCGGCAAGTCGGTGACCGCGCAGGCCGTGATGGGCATCCTGGACATGCCGCCGGGCCGGATCACCGGCGGCGAGATCGTCTTCCAGGGCAAGGACCTGCTGAAGCTCAAGGAGGACGAGCGGCGCAAGGTCCGCGGGTCCGGAATGGCGATGATCTTCCAGGACGCGCTGTCCTCGCTGAACCCGGTGCTGAGCGTGGGCGCGCAGCTCGGCGAGATGTTCACCGTGCACCGGGGGATGTCCCGCAAGGACGCCCGGGCCAAGGCCGTCGAGCTGATGGACCGGGTGCGGATCCCGGCGGCCAAGGAGCGGGTCGGGCAGTATCCGCACCAGTTCTCCGGCGGGATGCGCCAACGCATCATGATCGCCATGGCGATGGCGCTGGAGCCCGCGCTGATCATCGCGGACGAGCCCACCACCGCGCTCGACGTGACCGTCCAGGCCCAGGTCATGGACCTGCTGGCGGAGCTCCAGCGCGAGATGAACATGGGTCTGATCCTGATCACCCATGACCTCGGGGTGGTCGCCGACGTCGCCGACCGGATCGCCGTGATGTACGCGGGCCGGATCGTCGAGGAGGCCCCGGTCCACGAGATCTACAAGGCGCCCGCGCACCCGTACACCAAGGGCCTGCTCGAATCGATCCCGCGCCTGGACCAGAAGGGCCAGGAGCTGTACGCGATCAAGGGCCTGCCGCCGAACCTGATGCACATCCCGCCGGGCTGCGCCTTCCATCCGCGCTGCCCGATGGCGCGGGACGTGTGCCGTACGGACGTGCCGCCGCTGGCACACGTCTCCGAGGGCCGCAGGAGCGCGTGCCACTTCTGGAAGGAGTGCCTGAATGGCTGAGGCGATTCTGGAAGTGCGCGACCTGGTCAAGCACTACCCGCTGACCCAGGGGATCCTCTTCAAGAAGCAGATCGGCGCGGTGAAGGCCGTCGACGGGGTCTCCTTCGACCTGGCGGCCGGCGAGACGCTGGGCATCGTGGGGGAGTCGGGGTGCGGCAAGTCGACGGTCGCCAAGATGCTGGTGAACCTGGAGCGGCCGACGGCGGGGCAGATCAAGTACAAGGGCGAGGACATCACGAAGATGTCCGGACGCGCGCTCCGGTCCGTCCGCCGCAACATCCAGATGGTCTTCCAGGACCCGTACACGTCCCTGAACCCCCGGATGACGGTCGGGGACATCATCGGGGAGCCGTACGAGATCCATCCCGAGGTGGCGCCCAAGGGCGACCGGCGCCGCAAGGTGCAGGACCTGCTGGACGTGGTGGGGCTCAACCCGGAGTACATCAACCGGTATCCGCACCAGTTCAGCGGCGGCCAGCGCCAGCGCATCGGGATCGCGCGGGGGCTGGCCCTGCGGCCCGAGGTCATCGTGGCGGACGAGCCGGTCTCCGCGCTGGACGTGTCGGTGCAGGCGCAGGTGGTGAACCTGCTGGAGCGGCTCCAGAACGAGTTCTCGCTGTCGTACGTGTTCATCGCGCACGACCTGTCCATCGTGCGGCACATCTCCGACCGGGTCGGGGTGATGTACCTCGGCCGGATCGTGGAGATCGGGCGGGACGAGGAGATCTACGACCATCCGACGCATCCGTACACGCAGGCGCTGCTGTCGGCGGTGCCGGTGCCGGATCCCGCCGCGCGGGAGCGCCGGGAGCGGATCATCCTGTCCGGGGATGTGCCGTCCCCGGCCAGTATCCCCTCCGGGTGCCGGTTCCGTACGCGGTGCTGGAAGGCGCGGGAGCGGTGCGCGCTGGAGGTGCCGGAGCTGGCGGTCCCGGCCGTGTTCCGCCTCGCGCCGGGCCCGGCGCAACACCCGTCGGCGTGCCACTTCGCGGAGGAGAAGCAGGTGGTCCCACCGGAGTGAGCACCCGGCCTTCGTCTGCGGCTGAGTGGCCGGTTGCTCGCGCAGTTCCCCGCGCCCCTACATGGCCCGGTCTTCGTCTGCGGCTGAGTGGCCGGTCGCCCGCGCAGTTCCCCGCGCCCCTAGGGGGTACCGGCTGACGGCGAGGGCGAAGCCGAGGCGTTCAGGGGCGCGGGGAACTGCGCGGGAAGCGGCCACCGGTCCGCAGACGAAGGCCGGGCATGCGGGAGCCCGCGGCCGGCGTGGAGCGGGGTGTGCGGGCGCGGGCTCCCCCCGATGCGGAGGCATCAGCAGCTCGGGTCAATGGGCTGTGTCCGCCTCCTCGATCGCGGCCAGCGCGGGATCCAGCACCACATCCTCACCCCGCGCCGCGACCGTCGGTTCCTCGGGGAAGTGGCACGCGGTCAGATGCCCCTCCCGGTTTCCTTCCAGCCGTACCAGCGGCGGCGTCTCGGACGCGCACCGCTCCCGCGCCTTCCAGCACCGCGTGCGGAACCGGCACCCGGACGGCGGGTCGATCGGCGACGGCACGTCACCGGCGAGCCGGATCCGCTCCCGGCCCTCCCCCTCGTCGTCCACCACCGCCTCCGGCACCGCGGACAGCAGCGCGTGCGTGTACGGGTGCCGGGGCCGGTCGTAGATCGACTCCCGGTCCCCGATCTCCACGATCCGGCCCAGGTACATCACCGCCACCCGCTGCGAGAAGTGCCGCACGATCGCCAGGTCGTGGGCCACGAACAGGAACGCGATCCCCATCTCCCGCTGGAGGTTCTGGAGCAGGTTGACCACCTGCGCCTGGATCGAGACGTCCAGCGCGGAGACCGGTTCGTCCGCGACGATGAGGCGGGGGCGCAGGCCCAGTGCCCGCGCCACTCCGATGCGCTGGCGCTGGCCGCCGCTGAACTCGTGCGGGAAGCGGTTGTAGTGCTCCGGGTTCAGCCCCACGATCTCCAGGAGTTCACGTACCCGCTTCTCGCGCCCTCCCGGCGGATTGACGCCGTTGACGACCATCGGATTGGAGATGATGTCGCCCACCGTCTGGCGCGGGTTGAGCGAGGCGAACGGGTCCTGGAAGATCATCTGGATCTCGGACCGGATCGGCGCCAGCTCCTTGCGCGAGGCGTGGCTGATGTCCCGGCCGTCGTAGGTGATGGTGCCCCGGGTCGGTTCGAGGAGCCGGGTGATCAGCCGCCCGGTGGTCGACTTGCCGCACCCGGACTCGCCCACCAGGCCCAGGCTCTCGGCCTGCCCGATGGTGAAGTCGACCCCGTCCACCGCGCGTACGTCGCCGACGTGGCGCTTGAGGAGGAGCCCGCTGGTGATCGGGAAGTACTTGACAAGACCGGCCACTTCGAGCAGTGGCGCGGACGGCCCCGGACCGCCGTCGTCGCGCGGACCCGGAACCTTGGTGAGGTTCAGCTGTTCGCTCATGATGTGTTCTCGACTCCTGGTCGGGGTCAGCGCAGCCGCGGCCGGATCTGCTCGGCGAAGATCGTGGACTTCTGGTCGGACGTCAGATGGCAGGCCGACCCGTGCCGCTCGTCCTCCGGGATCACCGGCCGCACCGAGCCGCACGCCCCGGCCGGCACCTGGTCCGGGAAGGCGCACCGCGGATGGAACGGACACCCCGGCGGCGGCGCCAGCAGACTCGGCGGGGTCCCCGGGATCGGCACCAGCGGCAGGTCGACCGGCGAGTCCAGCCGGGGGATCGAGCCGAGCAGCCCCCAGCTGTAGGGGTGGCGCGGGCTGCGCATGATCTCCCGTACCGTGCCGCGCTCCACACAGCGGCCCGCGTACATCACCATCACGTCGTCCGCGGTCTTCGCCACCACGCCCAGGTCGTGCGTGATGATGATGATCGCCGAACCGGTCTCCTGCTGGAGGTCCTTGAGCAGGTCGAGGATCTGCGCCTGGACGGTCACGTCGAGCGCGGTCGTCGGCTCGTCCGCGATGATCAGCTCCGGGTCGCAGACCAGCGCCATCGCGATCATCGCGCGCTGGCGCATTCCGCCGGAGAACTGGTGCGGATAGTCGTCGACGCGCAGCCTGGGCTGCGGGATGCCGACCTTGCCGAGCATCTGGACCGCCCGCTCCCGCGCCTCCTTGCGGGAGGCGCCCATGTGCTTCATGTACGGCTCGGCGATCTGCCGGCCCACCGTGTAGTACGGCGAGAGCGCGGCCAGCGAGTCCTGGAAGATCATCGCCATCTTCTTGCCGCGCAGCTGGGCGAGCCGGCGCTCCGAGGCGCCGGTCAGCTCCTGGCCGTCGAGCAGGATCTCGCCCCGGATCGTGGTGTTGCGCGGGTTGTGCAGCCCGAGGACGGCGAGGTTGGTGACGGACTTGCCGGAGCCCGACTCGCCCACGATGCCCAGCGTCGAGCCGCGCGCCAGGTCGAAGGAGAGCCCGTCGACGGCCTTGACGACGCCGTCCTCGGTGGCGAAGTGGACGTACAGGTCACGGACCGAGAGGAAGCCGCGGGACGCGTCGGCGGCCGGCTGCGCCTCGGGCTGGCTGAGGGTGCTCACGGACGGTTCTCCTCCGGAGGTTCCTGGGCCCCGGGTCCCCGGGGCCGTGAGGGTCGGCGCGTGCTCAGGAGAGCCGGATCCGCGGGTCGATGAAGGCGTACGCCATGTCGACGACGATGTTGCAGAGGACGATGATCGTGGCGCCGATGAGCATCACGGCCATCTCCAGCGGCAGATCGCTGCGGAGCACCGCCTGCACGGAGAGCGAGCCGAGGCCGTGCAGACCGAAGGTGACCTCGGTGATGATCGCGCCGCCGAGCACCGCGCTGAGGTCGACGCCGAAGATGGTGACGACGGTGGCCATCGCCCCGCGCAGCGCGTACCGCAGGAAGACATAGCGCGCGCTCATGCCCTTGGCGCGGGCCGCGCGGATATGGTCCTCCGACATCTGCTCGACCATCAGCGAGCGCGTCTGCCGGCTGTAGTTGGACCAGAAGATCACCGAGAGGATCAGACAGGGCAGCAGCAGCCCCGACACCGAGCCGCCCGGGTCGCCGGTCCAGTTCGGGTCGTGGCCGCGGTCGAGCAGATGCATCTTGGTGGAGAGCAGCAGGATGGCGATCGGGCCGATGAAGTAGATCTGCACGGACTGGCCGAGCAGCGAGGCGGCGCTGGCGACCCGGTCGAAGAGCCTGCCCTGCTGCCAGGCGGAGATGAGCCCGAGGCCGACGCCGACGGTCAGGAAGATCGCGGCGCCGCCGACGCCCAGCGAGAGCGTCGTGGGATAGCGGTCGGAGATGGTGTTCCACACCAGCTGCTGGTCGGCGAAGGAGTAGCCGAAGCAGGGCGCCGGGCAGTGGCCGACGGGCATGTCGCGCCCGGCGAAGATGCCCACCATGAAGTGCCAGTACTGCACCCAGATCGGATGGTCGAGCCCCAGGTTCTTGCGGATCAGGGCGACGTTCTGCGGGTCGCAGTTCTTGCCGCAGGACAGCAGCGCCGGGTCGGAGGGCAGGAAGAAGAAGAGGAAATAGGTGATGGCGCTGATCAGCAGCAGGATGACCGCGGCGCCGAGCAGGCGTCGCACGAGGAAACGGAGCATCGGACTCTTCCGTCTGTATGCGGTCCCCGGCCCGTGAGGCGGGCCGGGGACCGGGCCGCCACGGCTACTGCTTCACGAAGATGGTGCTCGGGTTGATGGTGCCGAAGACCTGGTTGTAGGTGACGCCGCCGAGGCCGTCGCCGTGCAGGTTGAAGTACTTGTCGTAGATGAACGGGATCTGCGACGTGTCGGTCTGGAGCACGTACTCGGAGAGCTTGCGCCACTCGTCGTTCTGCTTGCTGATGTCGGTGAGCGCCAGGATCCGGTCGATCTCGGAGTTCACCTTCGGGTCGTTCAGGAACGCGTAGTTGTTGGTGCCGTCCTGGAGGTTGCGGCCGTCCATGGTCGGCGGCACCACGGTCGAGGCGCTGGGCCAGTCGGCGCCCCAGCCGGTGCGGTAGATGTCGTACGGCGTGTTCACCTTGCCGACCACCGTGTAGTACGAGGTCGGGTCGATGGCCTTGCGCTCCACCTGGAAGCCGGCCTTCTCCAGCGCCTTCTGCAGCGTCAGCGAGACGGCCTGCCAGCGCGGGGTGTTGGCGTACGCGTAGGAGAGCTTGACCGGGGTGGGGACGCCCGCCTCCTTCAGGAGCGCCTTGGCCTTCTCCGGGTCGCCCATGGGCTTGGCGAGCTTGCCGAACGGGTCGAACTTCTGCCAGCCGGCCACCGTCGGGCTGAGCAGCGTGGTGCCGAGCTCACCCTGCGCGCCGCCGCCGAACGCCTGCTGGACCTGCTGCATCGGGAAGGCGTACATGATCGCCTGGCGGACCTTGGGGTTGGTGATCCGCTTGGTGTTGATGTTGAGGACCTCGACGTACGGCTGGTACTCGTTCACGATCCGCGACTTGTACTGCGAGTCCGTCGTCAGCGTCTGCATCTTCGAGGGGTCCGCGGAGCCGGACATGTTCACGGCGTACTTGTCGGGCCCGGACTGGGCGGCCATCCGGTTGGTGAGACCGGGCTCGCCGATGCCGAGCTGGAACTCCCACTTGTCGGGGTAGGCGTTGCGGATCGGGTCGCTCTTGGGGTCCCAGTTGGTGTTGCGCACGAAGGACAGGGACTTGCCCGGCTTGTAGTCGGCGATCTTGTACGGGCCGGAGGCGACCGGGTGATTGTTGTACTTCTGCTTGTCGTCCTTGGCCTTGGGCACCGGCGAGACGTTGGGCATGGACATCGCGTACGGGGCGTCCGCGTGCGCGTCCTTGAAGTGGAAGACGAGGGTCTTGTCGTTGGGCGTCGCCAGGACGGTGTCCGGCAGCTCCTTGCCCTCGTACGGGCCCTTGTACGCCTTGCGGTAGTCGGTGCCGAACATCCACTTCTGGACGTACTGCGGGCCCTGCGTCTGGTAGTCCGCGAAGAGCCGCTCGATGCCGTACTTGACGTCCTTGGACGTGATGGGCGTGCCGTCCTCGAACTTCAGGTTGTCCTTGAGGGTGTACGTCCAGGTCTTGGCGCCGTCCGAGGAGGTGCCGGTGTCGGTGGCGAGATCGCCGACCAGAATCGTTTTGCCGGTCTTGGCGTCGATCTTGTAGCCGGTCAGCGAGCGGTTGTAGAGCAGCTGGAGCGAGAGCATGTCGCTCACGTACTGCTGGCCCGGGTCGAGGTAGTCGAAGCCCGCCTGGTCCAGGTCGTAGGCCGTGCCCCCGGGTTTGGCGCCCTCCACGGGCACCGCGGGGCCGGTGGAGTCGGCCTTGGTGCCGATGCCGAAGTTCTGCACCGACGCCTTCTTCTCGTCGCCCGAAGGCTTCTTCCCGTCGTCGGCCCCACCGCTGCTGCACGCGGCGGAGAGTGTCAGAGCCCCTACCGCCAGAAACGCGGAGGCGTAGCGCGCCTTGCGAATTCTCATGGATTCCTGCCTGTCAGGATGTGGACGGTTCAGCGGACGGTCTTGGGGTCGAGTGCGTCCCGGACCGAATCCCCGAGCAGGTTGAAGGCGACGACGAAGATCAGCATCGCGATGCCGGGGAAGAACATGAAGGTGACGTCGGACTCGAAGTACGAGGCGCCCGACTGGAAAAGCAGTCCCCAGTCCGGGGTCGGCGGCTGGATCCCGACGCCCAGAAAGGAAAGTCCCGCCTCCGCCGTGACATTGGCCGGAAGGAGGAGGGTGGCCTGGACGAGAACGGTCGACCAGATGTTCGGCAAGATCTCTTTTCGAATGATCCGCCAGTTCGAGGCGCCGCTGAGCCGGGCCGCCTCGATGAACTCGCGCTCGCGCAGCGAGAGCACCTGGGCCCGGACCAGTCGGCCCACCACCATCCACCCGAGCAGGAACTGCACCAGGATCAGCGCCACGATCCGCACATAGGTGGGTTCCTCGTCGCGAGGCGAGACGAAGAGCGCCACGATCACCGGGGTGAAGGCGATGAAGAACAGCTGCTGCGGGAACGACAGCATCAGGTCCGAGAACCGGCCGAGGAAGTAGTCGACCTTGCCGTGCATATAGCCCTGGACCAGGCCGATCAGCACTCCGGTGGCCACCGAGACCACGGTGACCGCCAGCGAGATGAACAGCGACGTCCGGATCCCGTAGATCAGCAGCGTGAACACATCGCGGCCCAGGTTCGGCTCGACGCCGAACCAGAAGTCGCCGTCCACACCGCCGTTGGGCTTCAGTGGAATGCCGTAGCTGTTCAGCAGTCCGCGGTCCTGGCCGTAGAGCTGATAGGGATCTTTTCCGTACAGCTTCGCGATCAAGGGCGCCGCGAAGGCCACGAGAATGAAGGCGAGCACCGTGAAGGCGCAGGCGATGCCGACCCGGTCGCGTTTGAATCGCGCCCATGCGAGCCGGCCGGGAGAGCGTCCGACGAGTTCGGTCGCCGTCAGTCCCGTGCCCGTGCCCGAATCCCCGCCGGGCGGCAGGGGATCGGTTGGTTCAGTGGCGGCCTGGGTTGAACTCGTCATCGCGGATAGCCCCCGCACCGAGAGAGTCGAACGGCGCCCGAAGGCGTCATTGATTGACCGGAACATTCATGGGCCCGGCCTTGTGCGTCAAGAGGTTTGAGCATGCTGGTGTGTGATCACGGGAGAACTTGGCACAAGATTTCGCACATCGAGGCGACCACGTGCTTGACAGGGCGGCGGAGCGGGCGACATGGCTCCATAAATGCCCATCAATTTCGTTAACAAGCAGGCAACTTGACTGACGCAACACCGATATACGAACGCGTCACGCTGAACACCGTACGGCCGTGCGGGTGCCGTAGGCCGGCCGGGGCGGCCATGTCGACCCGGCCGGCCGTCGCCGCAACACCGGGGCCACGCACCCCTCTTGTCCATCCGCGCACCGCGGGTGGAGGATTCGCCCGAGCAGGCGCTCGCCACGCCAACCGGGGGGACGGCAAGGGGCATGACGCAGCCACAGACACTCACGGCCGGGGCCCGGCTGACCGGCGCCCTGCTGTGCGCCTTCCTCGCGCTGGTCACGGCCGCCTGGCTGGCCCGTGACATCCACGCCGCCCGCAGCCTGGCGGACCTGTGGTGGTTCTGGTCCGGCGCGCCCAAGCACCGCGGCGGCAGCCCGCTGACCACCGGCATCCTCGACCCCGTCCTCCTCGTCGTCTACGCGGTGGCGGCGGCGGTCGTGCCGCGCTCCCCGGCCGCGGCCGCCGTGCTGGCCAGTGTCGGGGCCGTCACCGCGGCGCTGCGGGTCTCCTCGCTGTGGGTGCTCCACCACGACGACTGGACGGACTCGACCGCCCTGCACGATCTGCACCGGCGGGCGCTGCTGAGCACCTTCGCGGCGCTGGCGGCCGGGCTCGCCCTGGTGATCACGGCCGCCGCCGGACGCCGGCCGGACGGCGCCCCCGGCCCCGGGCCCCGGGGCGCCCGGCCGGGCGCGGGCGCCGGGACGGCCGCGCTGCTGCTGCTCGGCACGGCCGGTCTGGTGATGGTCGCCTGGGAGGTCTACTGGGCCGTGGAGCTCTCCGGTGAGCAGTACCGGGCGCGGTTCACCGGCGCGCATCTGCCGCTGCTGTGGATACCCGGCGGCTGGGCGGCCCTCGTGCTCGCGGTGGTCGCGCTGACGGCCGCGGGCGGCGGCCCGGCGCGGGCCGTCCACGTACGGCCGCTGGGGCTCGTGGCGGCCGCCATGCTCGTCTCGTCCGGCGCCATCGGCATCGCCCTGGCCGTACGGTTCGAGCTGCTCGACCACTTCGGGGACCTGGAGACGGCCGCCCAGTTGCAGGTGGTCACCTGGTTCTTCCAGCTGGCGGCCGGGCTCGCCCTGGTGCCGGTGCTCGCCCGGCGCGGCCCCGAGGACCCGGCGGGCGCGCCGGGCAATCCATGGGCCCCGCGGTACCCGCCGTACTCGCCCCACTCGCCGCAGCCGCCGCAGGACAGCCACGGCCAGGGCTTCGGTCCGCCGCCGCCGGGCTTCGGGCCGCCCCCGCCGCCCTCCTCCCCGCCGCCCGGCTGGTGACGGCGCCGGGCGGCAGGGAGCGGGGGTCAGATCCCCAACGAGCGCCTGAGGAAGTCCACTTGGAGCAGCAGCAGGTTCTCCGCCACCTGTTCCTGCGGGGTCATATGCGTCACCCCGGTGAGGGGAAGCACCTCGTGGGGGCGGCCCGCCGCCAGCAGGGCCGAGGAGAGCCGGAGGGTGTGGGCGGCCACCACGTTGTCGTCCGCCAGACCGTGGATGATCATCAACGGCCGGTGCTGATCGGCCGGTTGGGACAGACCCGCGTCGGTGACCAGCGAGTTCGCCTCGTACACCGAGGGGCTGCCCTGCGGGTCGCCCAGATAGCGCTCGGTGTAGTGGGTGTCGTAGAGGCGCCAGTCGGTGACCGGGGCGCCCGCGATGCCCGCGTGGAAGACATCGGGCCGGCGCAGCACCGCGAGCGCGGAGAGATAGCCGCCGTAGGACCAGCCGCGCATCGCCACCCGGCCCAGGTCCAGCGGGTAGGAGCCCGCCAGGCCGTGCAGCGCCTCGATCTGGTCGTCGAGGGAGAGCGTGAAGTCGTCCCGGATCGCCTTCTCCCAGCCGGGGGAGCGGCCGGGGGCGCCGCGCCCGTCGGCCACGATCACCGCGAACCCCTGGTCCGCGAACCACTGCGAGGTGAGATGGGCGTTGTGGGCGGCGTGGACCCGGGGGCCGTGGGGCCCGCCGTACGGGTCCATCAGTACGGGAAGCGGACCGTCCGATTCCGAGTAGTCGGTGGGGAGCAGTACGGCGCATGGGATGCGCCGCGCGCCCCCCTCGGTCAGCCGGACCCGGGCCGTGAGCACCGGGGTCTCCGCGTACGAGTCGACCACCGCGACCGTCTTGCCGTCCCGCTCCACCCGCACCGTGGTGCCCGGGCTGTCCGGACGGGCCGAAGTGAGAACCGTCACCGGTCCGCCCCGGACCGCCGAGTGCACCCCGGCGCCTTCCGAAACCCGCTCGATACCCAGCTCGTTGACCCGGTACACATGGAGCTCCCCGGTTTCGGGGGCACGGGCCGCCTCGCCGGCCGACGCCGAGACCAGGATGTCGTCGGCCCCGATGTCGAGCACGGCCCGGATCTGCAGCTGCTCACCGGTCAGCGGACGGTCGCCCACCGCGAGGACGCGCGCCCCGCCCTCGTCCGCGATCCGCACCAGCCGTCCGTCCGGCGCCCAGGCCGGAACACCAGGGAAGAGATCCAGCCATACCGCGTCCTCGTCCGCGTGGACGGTCCGGGTCGCCCCCGAGGCCGGGTCCACGGCCAGGTGCACCTGGAGGCGCTGGTCCCGGGCCTGCACCAGGAGCAGCGGGGCACCCGCCGCCGACCAGTGCACCCGCGCCAGATAGGGGTAGCGCGCCCGGTCCCAGACGATCTCGGTCCGGGACCCGTCGAGCCCGTACCGGAACAGCCGCACCTCGGCGTTGGGCGTGCCCGCCGCCGGATAGGCGACCCGCTGCGGCTCACGGTCGGGGTTGGCCGGGTCGGAGATCCACCAGCGCCGCACCGGGCTCTCGTCGGCCCGCGCCACCAGGAGCGCGTCGGACTCCGGCGACCACCAGAAGCCCCGGGCGCGGCCCATCTCCTCGGCCGCGATGAACTCCGCAAGACCATAGGTGACCTCGGGCGCCTCCGGCTCCGCGAGCACCCGGTCGCCCTCGCCGCCGGCCCCGGTCACCCGCAGCGCGCCCCGCGTCACATAGGCGACGAGCCGGCCGTCCGGCGACGGCCGCGGATCGATCACCGGCCCGGGAACGGGCAGTTCACGGGTGGTCCCGGCACGCAGCTCGGCCGTGAAGAGGCGGCCCGAGAGCGCGAACGCGGCCAACTCCACCGCCGCGTCCGTCGCGTATCCGACGATGCCCGCCCCGCCCTCGCGGCTGCGCTCGCGCCGCGCCCGCTCCTCGTCCGACAGCTCCTCCGAGGCACCGCCGAGGAGCGCCCGGGGGTCTGCCGCGAGCCGCTCGCGCGCGCCCTCCGCCAGATCGAGCACCCAGAGGCTGTTGGCCGGATCCATACCCCCAGGCGCCCTCAGAAAGGCCACCCGGCTGCCGTCGGGGGCCACCGTGAAGGCGCGGGGCGCACCGAGCGTGAAGCGCTGGGTCCTGGCGTACTGACGGGGAAACGAGGTCTTTCCGGGGGCAATTGAGGTCATGGGGCGAACCTAGCGGCACCCGTCCGCACCTGCTCGTACGTGGGGGGTGTGCGCCCCTTGTGCGCCCGTGCACCGATCAATGCGTTCCGCCGGATAGTTATGATCCATAGTGGGGGGTGGGTATGACTCTGCATGCCCCCTGGCACGCTGCTCTGCCCCTACCGACCGGCCCTGCCCGACCGACAGATGGAGGTGAACCGCCGTGGCACTCTCGATTTCGGCGGTGGTGCTGCTGGCGATCATCGTCTTCCTGCTGGTCAGGAAGTCCGGACTGAAGGCCGGACACGCGGTGGTCTGCACCTTGCTCGGGTTCTACCTCGCCAGTTCGTCCATGGCGCCCACCATCAACGACCTCAGCAACAACGTGGCGGGCATGATCAGCGACATCAAGTTCTGACGGCCGCGCCGCCGCCCGGCACGGCCGGGGGATGCGAGGCATGCCGGGGTGCGGCATGCCTCGTAGGCTGTCCCGTATGACGGATCTCCCCGCCCGCCGGCTGCTCCTGGTGCACGCCCACCCCGACGACGAGTCGATCAACAACGGCGCCACCATGGCCCGCTACGCCGCCGAAGGCGCCCTGGTCACGCTGGTGACCTGCACCCTCGGCGAGGAGGGCGAGGTCATCCCGGCCGAGCTCGCGCACCTGGCCGCCGACCGGGAGGACCGCCTGGGCGCCCACCGGATCCTGGAACTGGCGGCCGCGATGAAGGAGCTGGGGGTCGGCGACCACCGCTTCCTCGGCGGCCCCGGCCGCTTCCGCGACTCCGGGATGATGGGCGTGGCGCAGAACCGCCGCGAGGGCGCGTTCTGGAACACCGACGTCGACGACGCGGCCCCGCATCTGGTCGAGGTGATCCGCGAGGTGCGCCCGCAGGTCCTGGTGACCTACGACCCGGACGGCGGCTACGGCCACCCCGACCACATCCAGGCCCACCGGGTGGCGATGCGCGCCGCCGAGCTCGCCGCCGACCCCGCCTACCGCGCCGACCTCGGCGCGCCGCACACCGTCGCCAAGGTGTACTGGAACCGGGTCCCGCGCTCGGCGGCCGAGGCCGGTTTCGCCCGGCTGCGGGCCTCCGGCGCCTCCTTCCCCGGCATCGCCGACGTCGCCGACATCCCGGGCGTCGTCGAGGACCAGCGGATCACCGCCGAGATCGACGGCACCGCGTACGCCGGGGCCAAGGCGGCCGCGATGCGCGCGCACGCCACCCAGATCGCCGTGGACGGCCCGTTCTTCGCGCTCTCCAACGACCTGGGCCAGCCGCTCTTCACCGTCGAGTACTACGAGTTGGTCGA
Organism: Streptomyces crystallinus; assembly: GCF_039521265.1. Taxonomy (NCBI): domain Bacteria; kingdom Bacillati; phylum Actinomycetota; class Actinomycetes; order Kitasatosporales; family Streptomycetaceae; genus Streptomyces; species Streptomyces crystallinus. The sequence goes on from NZ_BAAACA010000013.1 coordinate 33,441, forward strand.
CGGCGAGTCCGGCGCCCCGGCGGGCGAGCGCGAGGACGACCTCTTCGCCGGGCTGGACGTGTGATGAGCACTACGTCCCGTACGCCCCATCCGCCCGTCAACTCCCGTACGGCGGGCGCCCGCCCCGGGCGGATCGCCGCCTTCCTGGGCCTGTTCCTGCTCGGCGCGCTCACCGGCGCCGCGGGCGCGCTCGTCCAAGCCGCCTGGTTCCCCGGCGGGTTGCTGCTCTCGCTGGCCGCCGCGGCCGGGCTCTTCTGGACCGGTACGGCCCTGACGGGCAGCCGCGCCGGGGTCGGTGCCTCGGGCGCCGGCTGGCTGGTCGCGGTGCTGTTCCTCACCGCCACCCGGCCCGAGGGCGACTTCGTGTTCGGCGCGGGTCTGGGGTCGTATGTCTTCCTGCTCGGCGGGATGGCCGCGGCTGTGATCTGCGCCACGGTCGGCAACCTCGTGCAACCGCCCGGGGATTCGGTCCGACTTGGGAAGTGACAAGCCCGGTTCCGGTGGCGCAGTACAGGGTGTGGTGCCCTGCTTCACCGGGCCGCCCGGTGCTTTTCGGCAGCGGCCAGTATGGTGGTGCGCGCCGCCGAGCCGCCCGCACACAGGAACACGAGACAAGAGCGGGTGGCGGAGCCGATCGGGAGAGAACCTGCCTTGAGTCGTGAAACTGACAGTTCGACCTCCGGCCCCCAGGGGCGCGGCGGAGCTGCGTACCCGTCGGGTACCCCGCCGTACGGAACGCCGCACTCTCCGGCGCACGACGCCCCGGAGGCCGCCGCCGTCGAGCCGGACGAACCGAAGACCGAGACCACGCTGACGACGCGGATCCGGATCAACATCCCCGGGTCCCGGCCCATCCCGCCGGTCGTGATGAGAACGCCGGTGAGCGGGGCCGACAAGGCGTCCGCCGCGGAGAGCGAGCGGGACCGGGCCGCGGCACAGGCCGAGGAGGCCGCGGCCGCCGCCGGCGCCGAGGAGAAGCCGGCCAGCGACTGGTTCGCGCCCCGCAAGAGCGGCTCCGGCGCCACCCCGCCGTCCGGCACCCCGCGCTCCGCCCTCCCGTACTTCTCGGACGCCCCGCAGAACGGTTCCGCCGACGCCTCGGCCACGGGCGCCTTCGCGCGGCCGGGGGGCGAGGGCACGGACGGGCGCGGTTTCGCGCCGGGCGGTGGCACGGACGGCAGCGGTTTCGCGTCCGGTGGCACCGACGGCCACGGCTTCGCCCCGGACCCGGCCGGTCCCGGGGACGGCGACGACGGCTCCCACGGCTTCGCCTCCGGCGGCCCGGCCGGTGCGGGCGGCTTCCGCCCCGGCCCGGCCTCGGCCAACGGCTCCGCCCGCGCCGCCCTGGGCGGGAACGGCGGCCCCGCCGGCCCCACCACCGGCCCGGTCACCGGCACCTCCGCGCTGCCCAGCCGCCCGCTCGGCGCCCGCAAGGGCCAGCAGCGGCTCGGCGGCGACCCCGGCCCCGGCACCCCGAGCCACGGCACCCCGGCCATGGGCGCGCCCGGTCCCGGCGGCACGCCCAGCCACGGCACCCCGGTCGTGGGCGGCCAGGGCGCGCGGCCCGGGCCGATGGCGCCGCCGGTGCCCCGGATGTCCGACGACACCGCGATCCTCACCCCGCAGGCCCCGGCTCCGGTGCCGGGTGCCGGGAGCGGTGGGGCGAACCCGGCCGCCTCGGCCGCGCATGTCTCCGGGGACACGCTGACCAGCGGGATCCCCGTCGTACCGGAGGAGAACCGTTCCCCGTTCGGGCCCGGCGCGGCCGGGGGCCCGGACCTGGGCCCGCGGCTGTCCGACGGGCCTGGCCGGAGCGAGGAGCCGCCCGCCCCGGCCCGTACGAGCGCGCCCGCGCCCAAGAAGAAGGGCCGCTCCAAGCTGGTCCTGCTCGCGGTCGCGGCGGTCGGCGCGGGCGTCGTCGCGTACGGCGCGGGACTGCTGCTCAACCACTCCGAGGTCCCCAAGGGCACCACGGTCCTCGGCGTCGACATCGGCGGCGGCAGCAAGGAGCAGGCCGTCGCCAAGCTCGACGCCACGCTCGGCAAGCGCGCCTCCCAGCCGCTGCGGCTCAACGTCGACGGCAAGAAGGAGACGCTCGCGCCGGACAAGGCGGGCCTCGTCCTGGACAGCCAGGCGACCGTGCGGGCCGCGTCGGGCAGCGACTACAACCCCGTCTCCGTGATCTCCTCGCTCTTCGGCGGCAAGCGGGTGGCCGAGCCGGTCATGCCGGTCGACGAGGAGAAGCTGGGGGTCGCGCTGACCGACCTGGCGGGCGCCTCGGGCTCGGCGGTCGAGGGCACGGTCAAGTTCGTCCCGGGCAAGGCCGTGGCCGTACCGGGCAAGGCGGGCAAGAGCCTCGACGTGAACCGCTCGATGATCGCGGTCAAGGACGCCTACCGGGCGCAGGTCGAGACCGGCAGGCCGAATGAGGTGCGGCTGCCGGTCGCCGGGCGCCAGCCGACCATCACCCAGGCCGAGATCGACCGGGCGATGGACGAGTTCGCCAAGCCCGCGATGTCCGGTCTGATCACCATCAAGGCCGGTGGCAAGAAGATCGACTTCGGCCCGGTGAAGTCGCTGCCGAAGATCCTTTCCATGAAGCCGGTCGGGGGCAAGCTCGTCGAGGTCTACGACAAGAAGGCGATCGACCAGCTCATGGGCAACGTCTTCACCGGCGTGATGATCACCAAGGGCGACGGGCAGAAGCACCAGCTGACGTCCGACGACGTGGCCCAGGCGATGCAGAGCGCGCTGCGCGGCAAGACCCCGGCGCAGCGCGTGGTGACGATCGACCTCGACCCGAGCTGACCCGAGGCCCCAGGCCCCAGGTCCCGTCCCGTCGACGGCCCCCGTACGCGATCGGCGTACGGGGGCCGTCGTGCTGACCTGTCCTGACCTGCCCTGTCATGCCGTCCGCATGACATCTGTCATCCGCTTGTCACGACGTGCGGCACTGCCCCCGTACGGGGCCCGCGGGCGAACCTTGGGGCATGACCACAACCACCTCGTCCTCGGCCTCTGTCGTGAGCTTCGAGCACGTGAGCAAGAGCTACGGCGACGTCCGGGCCGTCGCGGACCTCTCCCTGGAGCTGCACCCCGGTGAGACGGTCGCGCTGCTCGGGCCGAACGGCGCCGGCAAGTCGTCCACGCTCGACCTGCTGCTCGGGCTGCGCAAGGCCGACGCGGGCGCGGTGCGCCTCTTCGGCACCACGCCCGAGCAGGCCATCAAGGACGGCCGGGTCGGCGCGATGCTCCAGAGCGGCGGTCTGATGGAGGAGGTCAAGGTCCGCGAGCTGGTGAAGCTCGCCTGCGCCCTGCACCCGCGCCCGCACCCCGTCGAGGAGGTCCTGGACCGGGCGGGCATCGCGCAGATCGCCGACCGGATGGTCAACAAGCTCTCCGGCGGCCAGGAGCAGCGCGTCCGCTTCGCGCTCGCGACCGCCGGGGCCAACGACCTGATCGTCCTCGACGAGCCGACCACGGGCATGGACGTCACGGCCCGCCAGGCCTTCTGGGCGACCATGCGCGAGCAGGCGCAGCAGGGCCGTACGGTCCTGTTCGCCACCCACTACCTGGAGGAGGCGGACGCGATCGCGGACCGCGTCCTGGTCCTGCACAAGGGCCGGCTGCTGGCCGACGGCACCGCCGCCGAGATCAAGGCGAAGGCCGGTGCCCGCCGGATCGCCTTCGACCTGGAGGGCGCGATCGACGAGTCGGTCCTGCGTGAACTGCCGTTCCTGGCGGGCCTGGACATCTCCGGCCGTACCGTCCGCCTCCAGTCGACCGACGCCGACGCCACCGTCCACGCGGTCTACGGGCTCGGTCTCTACCCCCGCAACCTCGAAGTCGCCGGGCTCGGCCTGGAGCAGGCCTTCGTCGCCATCACCGAGGCCGAGGAGGCCAGGACCGCATGCTGAATCAATTCTTTTCCGGGGCTCTCATCAAGCTGGAAATCGCCCGCACCCTGCGGAACAAGAAGTTCATGTTCTTCTCGGTGATCTACCCGTCCGCGCTGTATCTGCTGATCTCCGGCTCGCAGAACACCACGGACACCATCGGCGACACCGATCTGACCTTCCCCGCCTTCTTCATGGTCTCGATGGCCTCGTTCGGCGCGATCACCGCCGTGCTGATGGGCAACAGCGAGAAGATCGCCAAGGAGCGCGAGAAGGGCTGGGTGCGCCAGCTGCGGCTGACCGCGCTGCCCGGCCGGGGCTATGTGCTGGCGAAGATAGCCAGCGCCGCGGTGGTCACCCTGCCGTGCATCGTGGTGGTCTTCCTGACCGCTGCCACGGTCAAGGACGTACGGTTCCAGGCCTGGCAGTGGCTGGCGCTGACCGGCGCCATCTGGGCGGGCTCGCTCTGCTTCGCCGCGCTGGGCGTGGCCATCGGCTACCTCGCCAGCGGTGACGCGGTCCGCCCGATCACGATGATCATCTACTTCGGCCTCTCCATCCTGGGCGGCCTCTGGATGCCCACCACGACGTTCGCGCCGTGGCTGCGCACCCTCGCCACCTGGCTGCCCACCCACGCGTACGCTGCGCTCGGGCAGGCCATCGAGGCGGGCAACGCCCCCGAGACCAAGGACGTGGCCGTCCTCGTCGCCTACTTCCTGCTCTTCGCGGGCGGCGCGGCCTGGCTGTACCGGAAGGACACCCTGAAGGCGTGACGAGCGTGAGGGAAGACCACCGAGGCCCGATGCCCGGCCACCCGCCCCGGGACCGCCAGGAGGCGCTGCGCAAGCTGCTGTGGATCGGCATCTGGCTGGCGTTCCTCGGCGCCCCGGTGTCCGACCTCCTCAAGGAGGAGCACACGGCGTGGGCGACCGCGCTCGGCTGGCTCGCCCTGACGGCGTTCGTCGGGGTCTACCTCGCCCTGGTCTTCCGTCACACCGCCCGCCCCTTCGCCCGCGCCACGGTCGCCTCGATGGTGGCCTTCCTGTCCTGCATCGCGGTGGTCACCTCGCTGACGCTGGACGCGCCCTGGCTGGTCCTCTTCGTGTACGTGTCGGTCGGCTGCGGGGCGGTGCTCCCGCTGCGGGCGGCGCGCTGGGCCATCCCGGGCACCACGGCCGTGATGGCCCTGATCGGCCTGACCACCGAGGGCGACTGGGGCGACTTCGTGCCGGCCCTGGCGATCCCGGCGCTGCTCGGCGGCTTCGCCATGACGGGCGTGCGCCAACTCGTCCGTACGACCGTGGAACTGCGCCAGGCCAGGGCCACCGTCGCCCAGCTGGCGGCCAACGAGGAGCGGCTGCGCCTCGCCCGCGACCTGCACGACCTGCTCGGCCACTCGCTCTCCCTGATCACGCTCAAGAGCGAGCTGGCGGGCCGGATGCTCCCGGACCACCCCGACCAGGCGGCCCAGCAGGTCGCCGACATCGAACAGGTCAGCCGCCAGGCCCTGGTGGACGTACGGGCAGCGGTCACCGGCTACCGCAGGGCCACCCTCGACGGGGAACTGGCGGGCGCGCGCACCGCGTTGACGGCGGCGGGCGTGGCCGCGGACCTGCCTCGGACGGCCGAGCTCCCGCCCGGTCTGCCGCCGGGCGCGGGGGAGGCGCTGGCCTGGGTGGTCCGCGAGGCCGTCACCAACGTGGTCCGGCACAGCGGCGCACGCTCCTGTGAGATCACCCTGCGGGAGTGCCAGACCCTGGACGGCCGCTTCCTGGAGCTGAAGGTCGCGGACGACGGCCGGGGAGACGCCGCCGTGACGGCGGGCAACGGTCTGACGGGCCTGGCGGAACGTCTGGCGGAGGTGGACGGCAAGCTGGAGCCCGCGGCCCACAAGGGCAAGGGCTTCACGCTGACGGCGAGGGTGCCGTTTCTGTAGCCCGGGGTTCGTCCGCGGGCCGTCCCCAACTGGTCGCGCAGGTCCCGCGCCCCTGAAAATGCCGCTCCGCGGCAATCCCCTGGGCGCCCCGCAGGGGCGCATCCAGGGGCGCGGGGAACTGCGCGACCAGCCCACCACCGGGCCGCAGACGAAGACCGGGCCCTCACCCCCGCCGCTTAGAATCTGACCCATGCCCCGCCTCCTCCTGGCCGAAGACCAGTCCATGGTCCGCGAAGCGCTCGCCGCCCTGCTCGGCCTGGAGCCGGACTTCGAAGTGGTCGCCCAGGTGGCCAGGGGCGACGAGGTGCTGGGCGCGGCCCGCGCCCACGCCCCCGACGTGGCGCTGCTCGACATCGAGATGCCCGGCTGCACCGGCATCGAGGCCGCCGCCGCCCTCCACCGCGAGCTGCCGCACCTGAAGATCGTGATCCTCACGACCTTCGGGCGCCCCGGCTATCTGCGCAGCGCGATGGAGTCGGGCGCCGACGCCTTCCTGGTGAAGGACGCCCCGGCGGCCCAGCTCGCGGCCGCGGTGCGCAAGGTGCTCGCGGGGGAGCGGGTGATCGACCCGACGCTGGCCGCCGCCGCGCTCGCGGAGGGCGCCAACCCGCTGACCGACCGGGAGCGCGATGTGCTGCGCGCGGCGGCGAGCGGCGCCACCAACGCCGAACTCGCCCGCACCCTCTGCCTCTCCCAGGGCACGGTCCGCAACTACCTCTCCATGGCGATCCAGAAGCTGGCGGCCCGCAACAGGGCGGAGGCCGTGGGCATCGCCCGCGAGAAGGGCTGGCTCTGACGCCTGCGCCGCGTCAGTTCAGCATCGCCCGCGCCGCCCGGGCCCGCCCCCGGACCGTCTCGGCGGTACGGGGCTCCACCGGCTCCAGCACGTCCGCGTACAGGTCGAGTTCCGCCGCGCCGGCCAGGAAGTCGCCGCGCTGGACCAGGAGTTGGGCGCGGTCGTAGCGCAGCCGGGCCGGGTGGGTGGGCAGCAGCAGGGAGAGGTCGAGCGCCCACAGGGCCACGTCGCTGTGCTCCGGGCGGGCCGCCGCCCAGGCGCGGATGTTGTTGAGGATGCGCAGCACGATCGCCAGCGGGTCGGCCGGGGTGAGCATCGACGGGTCGAGCGGGCCGCCGGTCGCCCCGGCCACCAGGAGCTCCGCGTCCGCTCCGGTCAGCGGCCGCCCCCCGTCGAACGGATCCGCGAGCACCCGCTCCTCGGGGCGGCCGAGGCCCACCACGAAGTGGCCGGGCAGCGCCACCCCGTACACCGGGGCACCGGCCCTGCGGGCCACCTCCATCCAGACCACCGACAGCAGGATCGGCAGGCCGCGGCGGCGCCGCAGCACCTCCGGCAGCAGTGAGGACTCCAGCCGCTGGTACTCGGCCGGGCTGCCCCGGAAGTCACAGCCGCGCCCGAGCAGTTCGGCCAGCGCCAGCGCCCAGGGGCGGCCCCCGGCGACCCCGTAGGGGAGCAGCCCGGCCAGCCGGTCGAGCTCCATCTGCGCCGCGTCAAGGCCGGCCTGCCCGAGCTCTGGATCGGCGACCGCGCCGATCAGCAGGCACAGCGTCGTCAGATCCGGCCGCTCGGACCGGGCCTCCTCGGCGAACTGCCGCCGCCAGTCCTCGGCGCCGGGGCTTTCGGGGTCCATAACCGCCTCGTACCCGTTCGTGGAGATCGGAAGTTCCGGGCCCTAGGGCTGCCGGAAGTGGTGGTAGGTGTGGTGGGTGGCGAAGCCCTGGGCGTCGTAGAGGGCCCGGGCCCCTTCATTGTCCGCCTCCACCTGGAGCCATGCCGCCGACGCCCCCTCCGCGAGGGCCTGGCGGGCCAGCGCGGTCATGACGGCGGTGGCGAGCCCCCGGCGGCGCCGGCCCGGGTCCACCTCGACCGCCATGAACCCGGCCCAGCGGCCGTCGACCACGCACCGGCCGATCGCCGCGGGCGGCGCGCCCTCCTCGCCGGCCACCGTCGCGAACCAGGTGGAGGGGCCGCTCTCCAGTACCGTGCGCACATGGGGTCCGGGCGTGCCCGTGCGCTGGTAGCGGCCGAGCCAGCCGGAGCCGACGGAACGCGACAGCTCAACCCGTGAGACGTCCGCGTCCAGGTCCCCGATCGGGGCAAGTGCGGCGATCCGCAGTTGGGCGCTTACCTCGCGAACCCACCCAAACTTTTCAAGATCGACACACAGGCTCTCCTGGGTGCCCTCGGCGCCGGTGGACGTCTGTACGTACGTGGGAAGACCGCGGGCCGTGTACCAGGCCTTCGCGTACGCCAGTGCCTCCTCCAGCGGCATCCCGGGGTCGCCCAGCGGCAGCACCGAATTGGCCCGGCGGGTGAATCCACCGGCCGCCCGCAGCGTCCAGCCGCCCAGCTCCTCGCTCTCCACCGGCTGCCAGGCACGTGCGCTGACCAGCGCCAACTGCCGGAAGGTGGCGGCCGGGCCGCGCCGCCGTGCGGGCTCGGCAGGGATCACCTTGCCCGCGACCATCTCGCGTTCCGGGACCCGGACCGTCTCCCCGCTCCGCCGTACGATCGACAGCACTCCGGCATCCCATGATGTGAGAACGCCGACCGTGTCGGTGAACTTCTCGCCCCGCTCCCCGGACACTGCCAGGTGTCTGACTGATACGCGTTTGCCCTGATCTTCAGGCGTGATTCTGACGACCAGCCGTCCGCCGGTGGTGAACTCCACAGCTCTCTTCGCCCCTCCTGTTCGGATCGCGCCCCGGAACGGAGATACTAGGTGTGGGCATCGACGACGCCGCGCTCCCGCGCGCCACGTGGACGGAGCCGCAGACCGGCCCGCCGCGCCCTATCGAGGAGGAACGACAGCGTGACCTACGTCATTGCGGAGCCTTGTGTCGACCTTAAGGACAAGGCATGCATCGAAGAGTGCCCGGTCGACTGCATCTATGAGGGCAAGCGGTCCCTCTACATCCACCCGGACGAATGTGTCGACTGCGGTGCCTGTGAGCCGGTCTGCCCGGTCGAGGCCATCTTCTACGAGGACGACACCCCGGAGGAGTGGAAGGACTACTACAAGGCGAACGTCGAGTTCTTCGACGAGCTCGGTTCGCCCGGTGGCGCCTCCAAGCTCGGTCTGATCGAGCGCGACCACCCCTTCATCGCCGCGCTGCCCGCCGACATCAACGCCGACAGCGAGCACTGACACCGACCCCGTGTGTCCCTCCGGTCCCGTACGGCGCCCACCGCCCTACGGGACCGAGGCGTTTCATCGTTACGGAAACCGGTACGAGAAAGTGAGCACCTCCGTGGGCGCAGTCTCCGCACGCCTGCCCGTCTTCCCCTGGGACAAGCTGGAGCCGTACAAGGCGACGGCCGCGGCCCACCCGGACGGGATCGTGGACCTGTCCGTGGGCACCCCGGTCGACCCGGTCCCGGAGCTGATCCGCAAAGCGCTGATCGCGGCCGCGGACTCGCCCGGCTATCCGACGGTGTGGGGCACCACGGAGCTGCGCGACGCGCTCACCGGCTGGGTCGGGCGCCGGCTCGGCGCGGTCGGCGTCGGCCACCGCAACGTCCTGCCGGTCGTCGGGTCCAAGGAGCTGGTGGCCTGGCTGCCGACCCAGCTGGGCCTCGGCCCGGGCGACAAGGTCGCCTACCCGCGGCTCGCCTACCCGACGTACGAGGTGGGCGCCCGGCTCTGCGGCGCGACCCCCGTCGTCTACGACGACCCCACGGAGCTCGACCCCACCGGTCTCAAGCTGCTCTGGCTGAACTCGCCCTCCAACCCGACCGGCCGGGTCCTCGCCAAGGACGAGCTGGTCCGGATCGTCGCCTGGGCGCGCGAGCACGGCGTCCTCGTCTTCTCCGACGAGTGCTACCTGGAGCTGGGCTGGGAGGCCGAGCCGGTCTCGGTGCTGCACCCGGACGTCTGCGGCGGTGCTCTCGAGGGCGTCGTGGCCGTCCACTCGCTCTCCAAGCGGTCCAACCTGGCGGGCTACCGCGCCGCGTTCCTCGCGGGCGACGAGGCGGTCCTGGGCGAGCTGCTCCAGATCCGCAAGCACGGCGGGATGATGACGGCCGCGCCCGTCCAGGCGGCCACGGTGGCGGCGCTCGGCGACGACGTCCACGTCCAGGAGCAGCGGGCGCGCTACGCGGCCCGCCGGGCCGCCCTGCGCGAGGCGCTGGTCAAGCACGGCTTCCGGATCGAGCACAGCGAGGCCAGCCTCTATCTGTGGGCGACCCGCGACGAGGGCTGCTGGGAGACCGTGGCCCACCTCGCCGAGCTGGGCATCCTGGTGGCGCCCGGCGACTTCTACGGCACGGCGGGCGAGCGGTTCGTGCGGGTGGCCTTCACGGCGACGGACGAGCGCGTCGAGGCGGCCGTCAAGCGGCTGGGCCAGTAACCACCTGCCGTACGTCCGCGGGGCCCGCAGCGGCCCCCAGCGGCGCACGGACACGGGAGCGCAGGCGCGAGAAGGGGCCCCGGGGACAGGATCCCGGGGCCCCTTCGGCCGTGTGCCGCGCCGGGCGGCCGCGCGGCTCAGCCGACGGGCAGGCCCTTGAGCGGCAGCTGGTCGGTGGCGGGCAGCTGGCCGGTGGGCAGCTGGCCGCCGACCGGGAGGCCGTCCAGGCTGGCCGACTTGGCGGTGGAGCCGAGGAGGTCGCCCGCGTTGCCCGCGGCGTCGCCCGCCGTCTTCTGGGCCGCCGGGGTCGCCGTCTTCCCCGCCTTGCCGACGGTCTTGCCCGCGGCCGGGACCGCCTGCTTGACGGCCTTGCTGCCGGCGTCGCCCGCCAGGCCGGTGGCCTTCTGCGCGGCGCCGTCGACAGTGTTGCCGAGGTTCGCGCCGTCGAGGGCGGTGACGCCGCCCAGGTTCGGGGTCTCCGGAAGGGCCGCGGCGCTCGCCGCGCCGGCCGCGCCGACCACAGGAACTGCACCCGCCGCGATGAGCAGTGCGGCACGGGCGATCCGACGGGTCAGGGGGAGGGACATGATGCTCCTTGAGACGGGAGGAACGGCGTTCGGACGCTGTGACAACTCCTCGGGGTGCGGCGGAGGTTGCGGAGGGCCCAGGTAAAGAGTTCGCAATGCGTCGCATTATCGGGTTCGGATAAAAACGGGCAAAAGAGCCGTGGCGACAATACGCTGAACGCCGCTGGATCCCTTTGTTCCCAAGGGAATTGACGATTCTTCCGGCAGACGCGGGGGTGGGTGTACGAAACGGTGTACGCGAAAGCCATCTGTGCCCCGCACGAGTGGCCTTCCGAACGGTTGTCGCGCGCTATCCGGCGAGCCGGATCCGGACCTGTCCGAGCGCGCCGGAACCCTGTGCGCCGGCCCCGCTCCCGTCGGTGTCGCGGGCCGCGTCCGCGCTGGTGGCGCCGCTCGCGGCCGCCTCCGTGTCGTCCGTGTGCCAGCCCTTGCGGGAGCCGTCCACCCGCCAGGTGCGCCCGGCGTACGAGACCTGCTCCACCCGGAACGCGGCGGCGTGCGCGACCGCCCAGTGGGCCAGCTCCCAGCCGCGCTGCTCGGCGCCGGCCCGGGCCTCGGCGCCGGCCCGCGCGGGGGTGCGCACGGGCACGGTGACCTCCTGGCCCTCGCTCTTGTCCGGGGCGGTGCCCGCGCCGAACGCGCGGGCCAGCTCGGCGCGCACCCGGGCCGGGTCGCCCGGGCGGGCGTCCTTGGCGATCGTGCAGGTCAGCGAGGCGGGAGAGCGGCCGGTGAGGGCGGCGGTGAGCAGCGCCGCGTCCGGCTCGTGCTTGGCGTAGGCCTGCGGGAAACCGCTGCGCTGGACCCGCTGCGCGGCCACGGTCAGCGGCAGCCGCGAGTAGCCCGGCACCTCGGCCAGGCGCTGGTAGAACTTCCCGGCCGAGTAGACCGGGTCCATGATCTGCTGGATGGTGCCCCAGCCCTGTGAGGGCCGCTGCTGGAAGAGGCCGACCGAGTCGCGGTCGCCGTGCGTGATGTTGCGCAGGCCCGACTCCTGGAGCGCGGTGGCCAGCGCGATCGTCACCGCCCGCTCCGGCATCCCGCGCGAGGTGCCGACCGCGGAGATCGTCGCCGCGTTCTCGGCCTGCTCCGGGCTGAGCCGGTAGGTGTCGTCCCCGGACCCCACCGTGCATCTCGGCGCCCCGGGCCCCCCGCTCACGTACTGCACCACCAGGTATCCGGCGACGGCGAGCAGCACGACGGCCGCGGCCACGAAACGGAAGAGGCGGCCGCGCCTGACGGGTCGGTTGGGGGTGACGGGCTGGGACACGGGGACCACCGTACTGGAGGGCAGGGCAGCTGCCCCCGGCTGTGCCCCGGTGGACACCCCGGCCCTGCTGGGGGCCTGCGCGCTAGGGTCGGGGCCATGGCAGACACCGCACTCGACCTGACCCTGGACGGCCCCGCGCTCACCGCCTGGCTCGTCGACTTCCCGTCCGAGAGCGGAACGGAGAAGCCGCTCGCGGACGCGATCGAGGCGGCGCTGCGGACGCTGCCGCACCTCACCGTGGACCGCCACGGCAACAACGTCGTCGCCCGCACCCACCTCGGCCGTGCCGAGCGCGTCGTCCTCGCCGGGCACATCGACACCGTCCCGATCGCCGGCAACGTGCCCTCCCGCCTCGACGAGAACGGCGTGCTGTGGGGCTGCGGCACCTCGGACATGAAGGCCGGCGTGGCCGTCCAGCTGCGCATCGCGGCGACCGTCCCCGAGCCCAACCGCGACCTCACCTTCGTCTTCTACGACAACGAGGAGGTCGCCGCCCACCTCAACGGTCTCGGCCAGGTGGCCGACGCACACCCCGACTGGATCGAGGGCGACTTCGCGGTCCTCCTGGAGCCCTCCGACGCCCAGGTCGAGGGCGGCTGCCAGGGCACCCTGCGGGTCATCCTGCACACCGCCGGCGAGCGGGCCCACTCCGCGCGCAGCTGGATGGGGTCCAACGCCATCCACGCCGCCGCCCCGATCCTGGCCAGGCTCGCCGCGTACGAGCCGCGCCGGCCGGTGATCGACGGGCTTGAGTACCACGAGGGCCTGAACGCGGTACGGATCGAGGGCGGTGTCGCCAACAACGTCATCCCCGACGCGTGCGCGGTCACCGTCAACTACCGCTACGCCCCGGACCGCACCGCCGAGGAGGCGCTGGCCCACGTCCGGGAGGTGTTCGCGGACTGCGGCATCACCGAGTTCACCGTCGACGACCACTCGGGCGCCGCCCTGCCCGGGCTCTCGCACCCGGCCGCCGCGGCCTTCATGGCGGCGGTCGGCGGCACCCCGCAGCCCAAGTTCGGCTGGACCGACGTCTCTCGTTTCGGCGCCCTCGGCGTGCCCGCCGTCAACTACGGCCCGGGCGACGCCCTGTACGCGCACAAGCGGGACGAGCACGTGGCGGTCGACCGGATCACCCACTGCGAGCGGCGACTTCACGCCTGGCTGACTGCCTGAATTTCGTCATTCGTAACGTAAGTCGTCCTACCCTTACCGGACGCGTCATATGACCCAGTCAGCGGAAGGGAGCACGCAATGGCCTATCCCGAGGGAGAGTTTCCGGGCGAACAGCGGCTGGAGCAGCGGCTCGGGCCGGTGCTGCGCCGCCGCGACCAGGTCAAGCCCGGCACCACCGACCAGCGGCTCCTGGACACCGAGGGCGACTCGGAGTGGGTGCACACCGACCCCTGGCGGGTGATGCGCATCCAGTCCGAGTTCGTGGAGGGCTTCGGCGCGCTCGCGGAACTGCCCAGCGCCATCAGCGTCTTCGGCTCCGCCCGTACGCCGGTGGGCTCGACGGAGTACGAGGCGGGGGTGCGCATCGGCCAGGCGCTGGTCGAGGCGGGCTTCGCGGTGATCACCGGCGGCGGGCCGGGGGCGATGGAGGCGGCCAACCGGGGTGCGCGGGAGGCGCGGGGCGTGTCGGTCGGCCTCGGCATCGAGCTCCCCTTCGAGCAGGGGCTCAACCCGCACGTCGACATCGGCGTCAACTTCCGCTACTTCTTCGTCCGCAAGACGATGTTCGTGAAGTACGCGCAGGGCTTCGTCGTCCTGCCCGGCGGGCTGGGCACGCTGGACGAACTCTTCGAGGCCCTCACCCTCGTCCAGACCGGCAAGGTGACCCGCTTCCCGATCGTCCTGTTCGGCTCGGCGTACTGGGCGGGCCTGGTGGACTGGCTCCGCGACACGGTGGTGGCGGGCGGCAAGGCCTCGGAGAGCGACCTGCTGCTGTTCCACGTCACGGACAGCGTGGAGGAGGCGGTGGCCTTGGTGACGAAGGAGGTGGGCCGTTAGGCCCGCCGGCCCGCAGCCGGAACGTCCCCCGCCCCGCCCCTTCCCGAAAGTCCTTTGCCGGACGGCTCGGTTCTTCGGGTGCGGGCCGGTGGTGGGCTGGTCGCGCAGTTCCCCGCGCCCCTAA